>DINP01000053.1 GCA_002426025.1 Bacteroidales bacterium UBA5537
GGCTGATAATTGCTATATTAGCACCAAAATACAGTTTTAATGAGCAAACAGAATACTTTAAAATCCGATGCTTTGGCCGCCAACCTGGCCGAAACCCGTACCGATATTATCAATATTCCCGACGAGCACCTGAAATTCAGAGAATTGTCGGCGGATTATTACAGCATACACACCCGTGCTTCAGAGTGCCTTAACGAGTACAATCATCCTTTTTCAAACAGCAACTTTGTCATCGGACAGTTGCGCAATATCAGCCTGGGCGATTTCTGGTTCTACGAAAAACTTGATCAGGCGGAATTTGCCTGGGAAACCATCATTAGATTATTTTCAGGTGTACTTGAACGAAATCTGAACGAAAATATCGGCGATGAAGCAGTCCATACTATGCTTGAGTTTGTCGAGAAACTACTCGAATCATCGCAGGATAATCAGAAATCTTTGTGTAATTCGCTTCAGGTATTAACCAAGGCCCTGATAAAACATCCCACGGCCATTACCCGCAATTCTACTTATATGCTCAGGGTGTTTTCACGGGCGAAATGGCCCGATGATGCCAATAAGGAAGCCATTAAACTGGCTAAGCAGGTGCTGATAGCAACGGCTACCTATTGGAGCGACACTACCAGGGTTGATGAATGGTTGGATGAAAAGCGTAAAATGCTGAGTGCCGGAAGCCGCAGCAAGTTTTCGAGCATTGGCAAAAAATGGTTCAACAGCATTATTGATGAAGCCAAGCATGCCAGCGATTGGGATGCCCTGTTGAAAGTGCCGGGTTTTAATGATATCTCTTTGCATATTCGTCAGTTGCACCATGGCTTTGACCGTTTTCACGAAAAGTTCTACTACCTGCTCTATCTTTTGCATCTGGAAGGAATGCAAAACCAGAAAGAGCTGCTTCTACGTGATTTTAACAACCTCCTCAGGAATATTAAGAATGAATTGTCGTCAGATGAAGTCTTCGGATTTCTCGACAATATCTTTAAATTGTTTAATGATTTGAAAGTCAGCAATCCGGGAACGGTTCTCGACTGTATTCTCACCCTGGGCAAGGAAATTTTCCGCACCGATAATCAATATCATATTTCTCATTTCGAAAAGCTGCTGATCCGCCACGGGTTTATTGCGCCGGGGATAATGTATGTTTCCAAAGATTGGCAACTGGCTGTTAATGAGAATCATATCAAAAATATCAGGGTGTGGATGGAACTCATTGAGTATTCGCCCCACACTTTCCGAGATCTGCTTTCAGCACTTATTATTCATCTAAGGTTGGGTGGGGTGTTTATTTCCGACACCGATCTGTTTCAGCGCGATGTAACGGCCCTTCTGAATTCAGATATCAAACCTATTTTCAAACAGATCAAGCAGTTATCGAGGTTGTTCCCGGTCTATTTTAATGAAATTGGTGCCGAGGGCGAACTGCGTGAAGTAACAACTGCAGTTGATGAACTTTCGCACCGTAACGACCGGCTGATTCATTTTCTGCGAAAGCAGGTTCATACCGAAAGCAACAATACCCATATTGACCTGACAGCTAAAATTATACGATACTGGTATGATGGGAATACTACCGCGCTCGAAAAAAAGCTACCTGAAGATGTTAAGCTTTTCCTAACACCTGATTCCATGTGGTTTTCAGGTATCAATATTTTGATGAAAAGCCTTTGTGAACTCAATAATTGTATGCCCGATACCTTGATGGGCCTGCCTTCCGATAAAATTAAAAAGCAACTCGAAAACCTGCCGTCAAAAAATACACTCGACAAGCAGAGGCTATTCTATATCTTCAGGCTAATTGAACTATTGCGCGAAAAGTACTCGTTTAATACGGTGAATCTTGGTGTTTTGCTCCACAAGTTTAACTTTTTCAGCCATTCCGATATAGAAGGGCTGCTTGGCATGCTCGACCGCAATGTACCCGATCGCTCACTCAGGCAGGTTTTTCACTTTATGCGTTCGCTCAACACCATCATTATGAGCGAAGAGAAAACCGAAGGCTGGGAAGATATCTACCACAAAAGGCATATAGCTATTGGTATCCCGAGTATGTATGGCAAGTATCGTGAACCCAAGTTTGAAGCTCTTGGTCTGGCTTTCAGGCTCGAAAAAGTGGCTGCTGGTTTAATGGAGCAGCTTGTAAGCAGCATTAACCTCGATTATATAACTGCTAAAACACTGCGCCGCATCTACATGGTGCTCGAACTGTTCCGCGAAGGACTTGAACTGGATGGGGTTAGCGACCAGGGATTTGATTCAAACCTTAAAATGTTTCGTTTCAGCCTGAGTTCTGCTAGTTTTTCTGTGGGGCAGTATATCAATATACTGCAGTTTATGTCGGGCAGCGTGCGCGAAATTATCAGCAAGTACTTTCTCCGGATCTATGACCGTCAGCTCAGAATTGTTATCCCTCAACTGTTTCCAGATGAAACAACAGGTGACGACTTGAAAGGAAAGCAGTTTCTGGTAAAGAAATCAGAAGAATTCTACCGCGAAATGCTCTCTTCGGCTTTTATGGTTCAGCAACTCGATGCCTTTATCTCCCGGATTCTCAGCTCTTTCAGGCAGATGGTTGATACCTATCCCGAGGAAACCATCCGCAGTATTATGTCTTACAATACTGATATGGTGATGTCGTCGCTCTATAAAGAGACGCCTGAAATGGATAACCAGGTTTTTCTGGGGTCCAAAGCTTATTTTTTAAAAAAGCTGTTTCTGCTTGGGTTTCCGATTCCACCGGGATTTGTGCTTACAACCGAGATTTTCAGGCGACGTGAAGCCATCCTGATGAATCCGTTTATTGAAAAAGAGCTTGACCAGATGATAAAGAGGCAGTTGTCAGGCCTTGAAAAGTTTACCGGACAGCAGTTCGGCAATCCTAATAATCCCTTGCTGCTTTCAGTCAGGTCGGGCACAGCAATTTCAATGCCAGGAGCTATGAATACTTATCTGAACGTAGGACTGAACGATGACATAGTTGAAGCCCTGAGCAAACAGCCAAACTTTGGCTGGACTTCGTGGGATTGCTATCGTCGTTTTCTGCAAAGCTGGGGAATGGCTTATGGAGTTTCGCGCGACGAATTTGATATGGTGATGATTGATTTCAAAAAGCGGTACAGTATCAATCAGAAAATTGACTTCTCTCCGGCTCAGATGCGTGAAATGGCTTTGACTTATAAATCTATTTTATTAAGCCACAATATCAAATTTAAAGAAGAACCTTACGAGCAATTGAAGCAGGTGATATTTAACGTTTTGCAATCGTGGTCTAGCGAAAGGGCGCAGGTTTACCGCGATTACCTGCAGATTGCCGATGAATGGGGCACGGCAGTTATTATACAGAAAATGGTACTGGGTAATCTACATCGGAATTCTGGCACAGGCGTATTGTTTACTCATGCCCCCGACCTTGAAAAACCGGGGGTGAATCTTTATGGCGATTTTACTTTCTGCAGTCAGGGTGAGGATATTGTAGCCGGTTTGGTTAATCCATGGCCTGTAGCTGAACGACAGCGGAAAACTATGTATGGCGACAAAGGTTATTCGCTTCAGAGCGCTGTTCCGGGAATTTATTCCAGGTTGCTCGAAGTTTCAGAAGCACTTACCGAAACGCATGGTTTCAGCCATCAGGAGATAGAATTTACCTTCGAGAGCGAAAATCCTGATGATTTATATATCCTGCAAACCCGCGATCAGGAAATCAGGAAACCCGATCTCAGTTATGTGTTTGATTGCAAAGTAAGCGATATGAACTTGCTGGGGCGTGGCATAGGTTTAGGTAAGGGCGTGATGAATGGGATACTTGCCTTTGATATGGATGATCTTAAAACGTATTCAGGTAGGAAAGAATTCAAGATTCTGGTCAGGCCCGATACGGTTCCCGATGATATCGGGATGATTTTCGCCTGCGACGGTCTGGTTACCGCCCGCGGTGGAGCAACATCACATGCAGCTGTTACTGCGGTCAGACTTGATAAAACATGTGTTGTAAACTGCACTGAACTAGTTGTTAATGAAACAGATAAGCTCTGTATTATCAACGGGCGTACGCTTAAAAGTGGCGATTTGATTGCCATTGATGGAAATCTGGGAAATATTTACGAAGGAAATTACCCCGTTAAACTCGCCGAAATAATGTAATTTGTATCTTGCAGCATAATTTCAGATAACTAAAAACCGATATATAATGGAAAAACCGAATGGAAAAAACCTGCTCGGTATAAATGGCGCAGGAAGGATAGGAAAGCTTACTTTATGGAACCATCTGATCAATAAGAATTTTGGTGGAATCGTTGTAAATGTTGGCCGGGGCGTTGGAAAAAACCTCGATTCACTTATTCACAACATTATGAACGACTCTACTTATGGTTCATTGTCGAAGTTCCTTTATGGATATTCAGGGAAGAAATTCGAGGTTAAGATACTCGACTCTGAAAAGAACCTTGTAGAATTTGATGGTATTCCCGTGCAGTTTCTTACTACAGCCCGCAATCCGCGCGATATAAAATGGGCTGAACACAATGTAAGGCTTGTTGTTGATTGCACCGGCGCATTTCTCGATCCAACGCTTCCTTCCGATAGTGCCAAAGGAAGTATTCGTGGTCATTTAGAATCGGGAGCTGAAAAGGTTATTGCCAGCGCCCCTTTCAAAATTAAAGATTCAACACAAAAAATGCCGGGTGATTCGAATATTGTTGTTTATGGCATCAATCATCTTGAACTTGATGTTAACAAACATCATATTATATCGGCTGCAAGCTGCACCACAACCGGCCTTTCGCACATGATGAAGCCCCTGCTCGATACGCCGGAAACTTCAAACATCCTCACGGCCTCGATGTCAACCATTCATGCTTCTACCAGCACGCAAAGCATACTTGACTCAGTGCCTTCAACCGGAAGTTCCGATTTGCGCAAAAGCCGCTCTGTTTTCAACAACATCATCATAACCTCAACCGGAGCTGCCAAGGCTTTGGAAAAGATTATTCCCGATGTTCAGAAAGTTGGCTTTATGGCCGATTCTGTTCGGATACCAACCAATACTGCCAGTCTTATCATCCTGAATATAACTTTCCATTCACCACTGAATGATATTGGCGATCCGGTTATTACCCGCGAATTTCTGAACCAGGTGTATGAAGATGCATCCAATGGTCCGCTTAAAGGACTACTGGAGTTCAGCAAAGAACAAAATGTGAGTGCCGATATTATTGGCCGCATGGCTTCTGTTGTAATTGAAGGAGTTGAAACCCATACCCGTACCGGATTTATGGCACTGAATCCATCACTGTTGAAGAATTTTGGAATTGACCTGAGTCAGGATATAATGATCCCGGTCTGCCATGCCAAAATTTTCGGCTGGTACGATAATGAATTTGGTAGCTACGTAAATATGCTCGGCAAACTCACTGAATACGTTGACAAGAAAATGTAGCCAGTACAGCAGGTTTTAAAAAGGCATACGGCAAATCGTGTGCCTTTTTTGATTGGTTTAAATTGCCCCCCTAAGAGGGTGCTCATTAAACTGTGT
>DINP01000033.1:0-4456 GCA_002426025.1 Bacteroidales bacterium UBA5537
ATTAAAACAACCATCAGCAAATAAAACTTAAATTCTGTAAGCGTTTTAGTATTTGACTATTTTTGGCATCTGAATTTTAAACTAAAGACTATGAAAAAACTACTGTATTGGATGATGGCTGTGGTGGTGATGGCCTCATGCACCGGACGCAAAGCAAATGAATTTGTTATTAAGGGTGAAATACTTGGCGATTTTACGGGCAATGTTTACCTGCAGAAAAGCAAGGATGGACAGTTTGATGTAATTGATACCACCGCTGTTAAAAATGGAAAGTTTACGTTTAAGGGTGAGATTGACTCGCCCGATATGTATTATATTGGTATTGACCAATCGCGTTTCGTCGGTTTCTTTAACGAAGCAGCCGATATTACGATTTCATTTCATATTGATAGCCTGATGTCGCCCAGTGTTAGCGGATCAAAATCGGATGAGGCTTATCGTGTTTACCTGAAAAAGCAGGATGATCTGCGATCGGAGGAGATCAGTATATACTCTGCCTACAACGAAGCCAGCCGTAGCGGCGATTCGGTTAAAATGAAAGAGATGGAGGCTTCGGTTGATGCATTTGAAGCTAAACAGAAACAGGATATCCTGACCTATATTAAAGAAAATGCCACTTCGTTTGTTGCACCTTATGTGGCCATGCGCCATGCCTACCAGTTTAACCTGGATGAGCTTGAAGCAATAGCCGATAATTTTAGCGGAAAGGTTAAGGAATCATCGTTTTCAACTATGCTGACTGATCGTATTACTGTACTGCAGAATGTTGCACCGGGTAAGGTTGCCCCTGATTTTACGATGAACGATCAGATGGGCAATCCATTTACTTTGTCGCAACTGCGTGGAAAGGTGGTTTTGGTTGATTTCTGGGCATCGTGGTGCGGACCCTGTCGCAGGGAAAACCCGAACGTGGTGGCGGCTTACAACGAATTTAAAGATAAAGGCTTCGACNNTGGAACCATGTTTCGGACCTGCAATACTGGAACAATGCTGCAGGTAAACTTTATGGTATTATGTCAATTCCGGCCAACGTACTACTCGACAGAGAAGGTAAAATAATTGCCAAAGACCTGCGTGGCGAAGAGCTGCGGATGAAACTGGCAGAATTGCTGGCAGCGGTGTAGTTAATTTCCGTTTGCCGGAAAACCATAAAACATACATGATATTAAAAAGCAGAGGCTGCCCGAATGAGGCAGCCTCTGCTTTTTAAATTAAACAATCTGGTTTATTTCTTAGCGGGTGAAACGGGTTTTTGT
This sequence comes from Bacteroidales bacterium UBA5537, assembly GCA_002426025.1. GTDB lineage: Bacteria > Bacteroidota > Bacteroidia > Bacteroidales > Lentimicrobiaceae > Lentimicrobium. The sequence continues at coordinate 1,257 of DINP01000033.1, forward strand.
TCTTTGGCCGGTTTTGCCTGCTTTTGAACCGGTGCAGTTGATTCTTCGGGCGATGGTGTCTTTTTTATGGCTTTCGTCGTCGGGTTCTTACTTTTAGGCTTTTTAGCCTTTTCTTTTGGTTGTGTGGCAGGGCTGGTCTTGGTATTCATTGCCACTGTCTTTGAATCACTCTTAACTAAAGGTTTTTGCGCCTCATTCTTAACAGCCGTTGTTTTTTTCTTTGGCTGATTTTGTCCGGTCGGATTCTGAGCTACCAGAACCGTTGTGCTTGCTGCAAAAACAAATGCAGTAGCAAGAATCAGAAGCTTTTTCATTGGTTTAAAATAATTAATTGTTAAGGTATCCGTTATGTCCGTTAATGAGGACACACAAAGGTATGTTTGGCAGAATGCCTCTATTGTTAAGACACTGTTAAATAGTGTGAAGTACTGTTAAAATGAATTGCCCTTTCTAAAAGATGTGCTTTTGGTTGGCTTATCTCTTTTTCCTGAAAAAGTCCGACATCAGCAAGCCGCATTCTTCGGCCAAAATCCCTCCCCTCACTTTTGTTTTTGGATGAAGCAGACCATTGCCAATGGTTGAATAACCGCGCTTAGGATCGGATGCACCAAACACAATTTCGCCAAGCTGCACCCAAAGAGATGCCGCTGCACACATAGGGCAAGGTTCAAGGGTAACATAGAGGGTGCACTCTTTCAGGTATTTGCCGCCAATGTGATTGGCTGCAGCCGTGAATGCCTGCATTTCGGCATGAGCAGTAGCATCATTCAGGGTTTCGGTAAGGTTGTGCCCCCTGGCAATTATCTGCCCCTGGCTTACAATAACCGCCCCAACAGGAACCTCGTCGCGCGAAGCTGCCTTTTGTGCCTCGTGCAGGGCTTGCTTCATATAAAATTCGTCGGTGCGGGCGGTTGAATTCATAGTATTAGGACATTGATTGTAATGCTATTGCTTTTTACCATGCAAAGGTACGATTTGTGAAAAACTGGTCGAATTACCCGAAAATAAAAAAACCAAAAAAGGTTTTGGAAGTACAAAATTCATCTTTTTATCAAACAATTCCCGCAAAAGCTTGTTTAAAGGGGTGCCCCGGTAATACATCAGTATAGCATGTATATTTTCAGGAATATATAATTTTGTGCCGATGTAGATTTAAAGGGCAAAAATCACTATAATTGCATCCTTTAAAAGCAGTTAAGCGTAATTAAGCAGCGGATCCGGATAAAGCATGAGGACATTTTTATTATCACTTTTTTTCCTGTCAGTAAGTCTTGGGGCCATTTCATCAACTCCTTCTCACGATGAACCCTTACAGACACAGCATGAAACCACCAGCCATCAGGAAGAGGAATTCAATGCAGGCAATATGATTATTGACCATATTGTTGATAGCCACGACTGGCATATCGCGACTTTCGGTCACACTCACTTTACCATTCCACTGCCGATTATTCTTATAGATGAAGGCAAACTGATCGTTTTCAGTTCAGCAAAGTTTCATCACGAAACACAGTCTTACAAAGGGTACAAGATTGAAACTGACCGCAAAGCAGGCAAGGGAAAAATTGTGAAGGTAGTTCCCGGCACCATGGAAACCGATAAAACTGCTTCGAGGCCAATAGATTTATCCATCACCAAAACTGTAGTTGGTATTTTTTTCAACCTCATTGTATTGCTTTTGATATTTTTTCAGGTTGCAAAATCGTATAAACGCAATGCCGGCCACGCCCCCAAAGGCTTACAATCTTTGCTCGAACCACTGATTCTTTTCGTGCGCGACGATATTGCCGAGCCTTCAATTGGCAAGCATTACAAAAAATTTATGCCTTTCCTGCTTACTTTGTTTTTCTTCATTTTCTTCAGCAACCTTATCGGGATATTCCCATTTTTTCCGGGTGGGGCCAATGTAACCGGAAACATTGCCGTTACTATGGTTCTGGCGGTTTTTACCTTTTTAATTACCACAGTTATTGCCAACCGTTCATACTGGCTGCATATATTCAATCCTCCCGGAGTGCCCTGGTGGCTAAAGTTTCCGTTTCCCCTGCTTCCACTAATTGAACTTATGGGCGTTTTTATCAAACCATTTGTATTGATGGTTCGTCTCTTTGCCAACATGACAGCAGGACATATTATCGTACTTGGGTTTGTAAGCCTTATCTTTATTTTCGCCAACATGAGCCCATTGCTCGGATACGCCGTTTCGCCGGTATCCATCTTATTCTCGGTCTTTATCAGTTTGCTTGAATTGCTGGTAGCGTTTATTCAGGCTTACGTCTTTACCATGCTTTCGGCATTGTATTTCGGAATGGCAACCGAGGAGCACGAACATGCACACGAATCAGCACACTAATTTTTTAATCAGATAACCCTAAAATCAATCAATTATGTCACTTTTATTAACACTTCTGCAGGTAGCTGCTGATCTTACTCCGGTTGCAAAAATGGGTGCCGCACTTGGTGCAGGTATCGCATCAATTGGTGCCGGAATTGGCATTGGAAACATTGGCCGTGGCGCCCTTGAATCAATGGCACGTCAGCCNNTAACAATATGGAATTAGTAAGTCCCGGAATCGGACTCATATTTTGGATGACACTTGCCTTCGGCCTGCTGTTATTTATATTGGGCAAGTTTGTCTGGCCACCTGTAATGCGGGCACTTTATGAAAGGGAAGAAGCCATTGAAGTGGCTTTGCACGAAGCCGACAAGGCACGCAAAGAGATGCAGGAACTGCGTTTCAGCAACGAGCAATTGCTGCGCGAAGCCAAAGACGAACGCGATGCCCTGATGCGCGATGCCCGCAAGGTTCGTGAAACGCTTATTGAAACTGCAAAGGTAAAAGCAAACGAAGAGGCCAATCGTATTATCGAAAGCGCTAAAGAGCGAATTGAGTTCGAGAAAATGGCTGCCATGACCGAGCTTAAAAATCAGATTGCCAATCTATCCATAGAGATTGCTGAAAAAGTACTGGGCCAGGAGCTTTCTGACCCTGCAAAAGACAAAGCTATTGTACAGCAGTCAATCAACGACATTACCCTCAATTAGGATTTATGGACAATCCAAGAATTAACATTCGGTATGCCACTGCGCTTTTTGGCCTTTCACAGGAAAATAATGTTCTTGAGCAGGCAAGTTCCGATATGGCAACATTGGTTGCTGTTTGTGAACAAAACCGCGATTTGATGGCTTTGCTGAAAAG
>DINP01000033.1:4694-15180 GCA_002426025.1 Bacteroidales bacterium UBA5537
AGTGTACTACAGGTTGGTGATGGTATTGCCAGGGTATATGGCCTCAATAATGTTCAGGCCGGTGAATTGGTTGAATTTACAACGACCGGGGTTAAGGGAATTGTTCTTAACCTTGAAGAAGATAATGTTGGTATTGTGTTGCTTGGGGAAGCAACAGGTATTAATGAAGGTGATCTTGTGCGCCGCACCCGGCTGATTGCATCGGTTCCGGTAAGCGAAGGCATGCTCGGAAGAGTAATCAACACCATCGGCGAACCCATTGATGGCAAAGGACCCATAACCGGAAAAGTGTTTGAATCACCTCTTGAGCGCAAAGCTCCCGGAGTAATTTTCAGGCAGCCGGTAAATGAGCCTATGCAAACAGGTATTAAGGCTATTGACTCTATGATTCCCATTGGCCGCGGTCAACGCGAGTTGATCATTGGCGACCGTCAGACTGGAAAATCAGCTATTGCCATTGATACCATTATCAACCAGAAAGAGTTTTACGATAAAGGCGAACCCGTTTTCTGTATTTATGTTGCGATTGGACAAAAAGGGAGTACAGTAGCCGGTATCGTTCAGACACTTGAGGAAAAAGGGGCTTTACAATATACCATTGTGGTTGTTGCTACTGCCAGCGACCCTGCTGCCATGCAGTTTTACGCCCCGTTTACCGGAGCAGCTATCGGTGAATACTTCCGCGATACAGGAAGGCCCGCACTGATTATTTACGACGATCTTTCAAAACAGGCCGTTGCTTACCGCGAAGTGTCGCTGTTACTCAGGCGCCCGCCTGGACGTGAAGCTTACCCAGGTGATGTTTTTTACCTGCACTCACGCTTGCTCGAAAGAGCAGCCAAGATAATTGCTTCAGACGAAATCGCGGCCAACATGAACGACCTGCCTGAATCGCTGAAACCAGTGGTAAAAGGTGGTGGTTCACTGACAGCTTTGCCGATTATTGAAACACAGGCAGGTGACGTTTCGGCATATATTCCTACCAACGTAATTTCAATTACCGACGGACAGATATTCCTTGAAACCAACCTTTTCAACTCTGGAATCCGTCCGGCTATTAACGTAGGTATCTCCGTTTCGCGCGTGGGTGGAAATGCACAGATCAAGTCAATGAAAAAGGTTGCCGGAACGCTGAAGCTCGACCAGGCGCAGTACCGCGAACTGGAAGCGTTCTCTAAATTCGGATCTGATCTCGACGCTGTAACCAAATCGGTTCTAGATAAAGGATCGCGCAATGTTGAAATTCTGAAACAACCGCAATACAGTCCAATGCCTGTTGAACAACAGGTAGCCATTATTTACTGTGGTGCAAAGGGTTTGCTTCAGAAAATTCCGGTCAAGAGCGTGCACGATTTTGAAGTGGAATTCCTGCATACTTTAGAAGAAACCAAGCCTGATGTTCTGGAATTGTTGCGTAAGGGTAATTATACACCTGAAATTGAGCAGGAACTGGAAAAGGTAGCCAAAGACCTGATTAAGAAATACGAAATATAACGAATCAACTATTCGGAAATGCCCAACCTGAAGGAAGTCAGAACAAGAATTGCATCTGTAAAGTCAACTCAGCAGATTACAAGTGCCATGAAAATGGTGGCTGCTTCAAAATTGCGCAAAGCCCAGACTGGTATTCTACAATTGCGGCCGTTTGCACAAAAGCAAAAACAAATGCTTCAGGAACTGAGTTCTGGTGCCGATAGTGCTGATTCGGGCAATTACAGTTTACAGCGCAAAGGGAATAGGTTGCTGTTGATTGTATTTTCATCAAACCGTGGCCTTTGTGGTGCTTTCAATACCAACATAATCAAACAGGTTAACACAATTGCTGCTGACTATGGAAATGCCGCCAAATCCGACGACTTTGCGCTCATCACTATCGGCCGGAAGGCATCGGAATATTTTAAAAAACAAGGTTTCAGGATTCTTGAATCACATGATGATCTGTATGATAACCTGAATTTTGACAATGCATCCGTTATCGCTGAAAAGGCAATGAAATTTTATGCTGACGGACAGTTCGACAAAATCCAGTTTGTATATCATCAATTCAGAAATGCCGTTGTTCAGAGGTTAATAACCGAGCAATTTCTTCCTGTTGAACCGGTTGCCGCCGATGAAAAAGTAAAAGCTACAGTTTCGGAGTTCATCTTTGATCCTTCGAAAGAAGAAATTCTCGAAGAACTGGTTCCCCAGATATTGAAAACGCAGTTTTATAAAGCACTGCTCGATTCCTATGCTTCGGAACTGGGAGCCCGCATGACAGCCATGTCGCAGGCTACCGACAATGCTACAGAATTGTTGAAAGATCTAAAACTGACTTACAATAAAGCCAGACAGGCTGCCATTACCAAAGAGATTCTCGAAATAGTTAGTGGAGCCGAAGCCTTGAAAAACAGATAAAGTGTGTAACTTTGCAATACGCAACTTCGTTAATCTCACATAAAAACATTGTATTATGATCTCAAAAAAAGTAGAAGACGCCATTAATGTTCAGATCAAAAACGAAGAGCATTCTTCAAGGATTTACATGGCAATGGCCTCATGGTGCGAAACCAAAGGATACCGCGGTGCTGCTGATTTCCTTTTTAAACAATCGGATGAAGAGCGTATGCACATGCTGAAATTTATCAAATACCTCAACGACAGGGGTGGATATTCAGTACTTGAAGCGCTTGAAATTCCTGCTTCAAAGTACAAATCCCTGCTCGATGTATTCAAACATGTATTAAGCCACGAAGAGTTTATTACCGATTCTATCAATAAACTTTACGAAGTTTCGTTGAAAGAAAAAGACTATACCACCGGAAATTTCCTGCAATGGTATATCAATGAGCAGATTGAAGAGGAAAGTACTGTTCACGGAATCCTCGACAAAATGAACCTGGTTGGCGAGGACAAAGCCGGTATGTTCCACATCGACAAAGAACTGGAAACCATGGCAGGCGCCAAGATTATCGATCCTATCGCCTAATTGAAAAGCTTTTTAAACTGAAAAGGGACCTCTTAATCAGGTCCCTTTTTTATTGAAATTCTTATGCAACGCTATCTCTTTTTCTTTCGCTCAATTTCAGCACACAACTGTTGATACCATGCTTCGCCATATTTTCTGATAAGGGAATCTTTCAGAAACACATAAACAGGNNCTTACCGGATAAAGATGGCATGAAACCGGCTTCCTGAATTTTGATTTACCCGCCTCCCATGCTTTTTCAATGGCACAACCGGCGATACCTTCATCGTCGAAAACAACAAAGGCGCACTCTGCACCATTAATCAATGGTGTTACATAGTGGCCATGCACATCGTAATCAAACACGCCAAGCTTTTCAACAGCTTCTATGCCCTCCATCCGCATAAACGGCTTAACGTAATCCAGGGCATCTTCCAGTTCTGAAATCTCGCTTTCGTCGAGTGGGGCACCGGCGTCACCTTCGATACAACAGGCGCCTTTACAGGCCGCAAGGTCGCAAACAAAACAAACCTTAGCCAGGTCGTCGGAGTTAATTGTGTTATCAATGGCTATCATGGCACAAAGGTAAGTAAAGTCTGAACCAGCATGAAGGATGTCAGAAAATGAAGAAAATGGCTTTATTCCCAGCTTTGGGTCTGATGGTTTACCAGACCAGTCCGGTTAGTGCTTTCTGAACCTGATCAAGCGTCGGAGTAACGCCAAATTTAAGCGTTGGTTCAAGGTAATGCAGGCTATGTTTGCTTTTAAAAAGCTCTTCACCACCACCGGTAATATTCAGCATTATCAGTGCATCTTTTTCAACTAAACCTTCGTGAACTGCGTTATAAAGTGAGGCAGTTGCTACCGCTGATGCAGCATAAATATCCACCCCTTCTGTTTCGAGAAAAATCTCCTTGGCCCCTCTAGCTTCGAGGTTGGTTGCTTTCAGCACATCGCCACCGGCATCGCACATGGCATCATACAAGCCTCCAATTATTGGGTAGGGTGGTTTGCGGTTTGAAAGCACTTTTGCTTCTATTTCGGTAACGTGCTCGCGAGCCAGAATATCATCATAGGGGAGCATGGCCCTTGAACCGGCTTTCCAGGCTTCATAAATCGGGAGGAAGGGCGAATTCTGTGAAACCATCAGTTTCATTTTATTGGAACCAAAACGCCCATCTTCTATCAAGCGCAGGTTTGCTTCCCAGGCTGCAATAGCACCGGTTCCACTACCGACAGCCTGAAAATAATACTCAGGAATCCGACCAATAGTAGTAACAGCCGAAAGGGTGGTTGTGCCCATTCCATCGCGTCGGGCCACATTTTTTGCGCCGCCTTCGGCCAGGTAGCCTTCGCACTGTGTTGCCAGATTCGAAAGGTGAATGGCATCAAAATAATCGCTGCCATAGGCAGTTACGGCAAGTTTAACGCAATCGTTCAATGGTGCATCAAACCACAAAGCATTGATGTAATCGTGCGGAACACAAAGCAGCAAAGGAATATGATTATCGGAACAAACCTTTGCAAAAGCCCTGGCAGTATTTCCGGCCGAGGCTACTACTAATACCTTTTTCTGTCCGGGATTAAGACGTCCACAAACAGAATAGGCTTCCGTTTCTTTAAAGGAACAGGTAGTCATATTGGCACCTTTTTCAGGCCAGTAACCACTGAAGGTAATCCACAGATTGCTTAACCCAAGTACCCGGGCCAAACCTTCACTTTTATAGGTTACTGGCGCAGAAGAACCCTTTAACATCCGGCTGATTGGCAGCCAATCGGCAAACTGATAAAAACCAAGGGATTTATCTCTTAGATGTATCTGTTTTGAATCGTAAATTGTCCTGATCAGTGCTGGCATATCTTCTCCCGGAGCATCGAGCATCCATCCGCTGTCTTCAAAAATATTGCCTGTGGCCAGTGATTGTAACTTGTACTTTGTTGGGGAAAAGGTATCTTCCATAACCGGAAATTGAATTAAAACTGCAAATTTAGGGAAAGTCGGGGGATTGTTGGCCTACGATAACGGAATTGAGCAGGTTGCAAGTAAAATCAACCAGCGATAAACAGCAAACAAAGCTTCGTATTAATACTAAAACTTATCTTTGTCAACTAATTATAGCCCAATGAAGGAATTTATACTTGAAGGTCACGAATTTATTCAGTTGAATCAATTGCTCAAACTGCTAGGCCTGGTAGAAACGGGTGGTGAAGCCAACCAGTGTATTACAGATGGGCTAGTTAAAGTAAATGGCGCAACAGAATTACAGAAACGGAAAAAACTTCGTGAAGGTGATATTGTTCTTTTTGAGGAACACAAAATCACCATCGTAACTGAAAAATAAGCTACAATTTTCACAACTGATTTTTCTTATTTTAGAACCCATTATGCACGATGACCTGCTACTACTAGATTCTATCCGGCTGAACTTTAGCCAGGGTAGCCTGCATGTGCTGAACATTACCATAGGGTTTATTATGTTTGGTGTTGCACTAGGTATTAAATGGGAAAATTTTAAACTGATTTTTCAAAATCCCCGATCTGTTATTGTTGGATTTAGCAGTCAATTCCTGATTTTACCAGCTGTTACCTTCGTTGCAGTTTGGCTGCTCAGTGGATTTATTACGCCATCTGTGGCGTTTGGCATGTTACTGGTTGCCTCCTGCCCCGGCGGAAATATCTCTAACTTTATATCGAGTGTTGCAAAAGCCAATGTGGAACTCTCGGTTAGCTTAACTGCACTCGGNNGGTATCTTTTTTTCACAGAAATTGCCGAAAATAACCGCCAAAATTCAAAATCCAATTCAACAGATTTCCATCCTTATATTTGCCGCTTTTGTTATCCTAGCTTTCAGGAATAATTACCAGTACTTTATTAAATACATTAACTGGATAATGATTATCGTGCTGATTCACAATACGATGGCATTAACAACCGGATACTGGTATGCGCGGGCATTTGGCCTTAACCGCCGCGATCGCCGCACCATCAGCATCGAAACAGGCATACAAAATTCGGGACTTGGACTTGTATTGTTGTTTAATCCTAAAATATTTCCACCTGAACTGAATATGGGAGGCATGGCTTTTATTGCAGCCTGGTGGGGTATCTGGCACATTATTTCCGGTCTCGGCCTTGCATCATTATGGTCGTTGTTGCGCCCTGAACATAAACTGGCTGATAATTAATCCTATGCGAAACCTGCACGTCGAAAAATCTTCCCTTCGCTATCGCCTGCTGTTTGAATTGGTTCGGTTCTATTTCAGGATATTTTACCGGCGTTTTACAGTTATCGGAAAGGAAAATATACCCACGGATGTTCCTGTAATTTTTGCAGCCAATCATCAGAATGCCCTTATGGATGCGCTGGCTATGCTTTTTGCAGCCAACAGACCAGTCGTTTTTCTGGCAAGGGCCGATATTTTTAAGAAAGCTCGCATTGCACGATTACTCTATTTTCTGAAAATTCTTCCGGTTTACCGCATCCGCGATGGATTAGAATCAATGGGAAACAATGCCGATACATTCGACATGACTGTGAAGGTTCTGCAATCGGGAACACCTTTGGCTATTTTGCCCGAAGGCACACACACCTCCATTAAAAGATTGCAGCAACTTAAAAAAGGCATCTGCCGGATTGCTTTTCAGGCGGCAGAAAGCAGCAACTTTAAGCTAAATATCCAAATAGTACCTGTGGGCCTCGATTACACTAACTATCAGAATGCAGGAACACACTTGCTGGTTAATTATGGCAAACCTATCAGGGTATCGGATTACTTCGACCTTTATAATGAAAATGCGCAGAAAGCCCTGGCCCAGCTTCGCGATGATCTGGCAATAGCCATTAAGAAGGTTATTATTCATGTTGAAAACAAGGAATTCTACCATAGTATTCAATCACTTACTGAAGTGCTGTTGCCTTCCTATCTAGAAGAAAATAAACTGCCTGACAATCGGGTAAACCGCTTTGAAGCTTCCCAAAAGATTATAGACCGAATCCATACCGCATCAGAAGAAAACAAGATTAATCTGTCCGGATTGCAGAAAGAAATACAGGATTATCAGCAGTTGCTTGATAAAAACAAGTTAAAAAGTACTCTTTTCGAAATAAAAACACCTTCAATCTGGTTTTTACTAATTTCTGTTGTTTTATTCATAGCGGTATTGCCGCTTCACCTTTACGGGATGGTGGTAAATTATCTTCCGTATAAAATACCTGTATTGATTTCACGCAAGATGAAAGATGCTCAGTTTATAAGTTCAGTAAATTTTGGTCTAAGTCTGCCTCTTTACATTATATGGTACATGTTCCTGTTTGTTATTCTTACGCTTTTAACAGGAAACTCGCTGATTGTAATGCTTATTTTGCTATCGTGGCCTTTGGCGGGATTGTTGACCTTTTATCATTTCAGGTATTTAAAAAAACTTGCCGGGAAAATCAGGCTNNCCAAATTTTATATCGGGTTTATTTGCATTTATCCTATGGTATCTATACCTTAGCAGTATATTCTTTAAAATAGGCAATATGAAAAAATTATTATTCGGGCTGATTGCCCTGGCTTTTGTAGCTTCTTCCTGCAAACAAACCATTGAGAAAGAAGTAAAAATTGTGAACGATTCAACGTTGGTCGCTCCACGCGATGGTGTTTTCTACCATATTTCAAGTGGAATTGATGATCCTCACAAAGTTGTTATGGCTCTTAAACAGGCTGTTATGATGGCTGAAGACAAAGATGTACTCGTTTATTTCGACATCAAAGGCATCGAAGTGGTATTGAATGATGCTAATGATATCAGCTATCCTACATTTCCAACATCGAAAGAATCGTTGAAAATTCTGCTTGATAAAGGGATAACTGTTTTTGCCTGCCCAGCCTGCCTGAAAGCAGCCGGAAAATCTGAATCCGATCTGATGCCGGGTGTTAAACTGGCTGAAAAAGAGGCATTTTTCAATTTTACAAAAGGTAGGATTTTAACGCTCGATTATTAGGAATCAAACTCAGGACTTTCATTAAACGGATCCTTATACCTAGCTCGGAAAATAATATTTTTAAAAAAGTGTATCAAATGTAAAAATATTTTTACATTTGATACACTATATCATACTCATTAGCTGCACTTACTACCGTCATTTTATTTACCGGAAGACTAAAAAAGGGAATTTCCGATCCTGAATGATTTCTGCGTCTGATCGCGCGAAACTCAATCGGATCGGCTGCTTGTAGCTGTTTGTCGGGGAACAGTTTTTTACTTATCGTAATTTCAAAACTATGAAAATCAGGACAACATGGTTACTGATCGCTTTAATGTTTTTATTCCTATCTGCATTCAGCCAGGGCGACAGTGATCCTTTTTCAAAGAGAGATGAGGTTTATTTTTCGTTTCCAGTTAGATCAAAGGATGAGTTAAAATCAATTTCACATCAGATTTCAATTGACAATTTCCGAAACGATACTGTTTGGGCTTATGCCAACAAACAACAGTTTGATAGGTTTTCGGCAATGGGTTACAAAATAAATATTTTACCGCATCCTGGCGATGGACCCGGTGTTGTGATGCGCGATAAAATAAATCTGATTAAAGGCAGCCGTACCGTTTGGAATTTTTATCCCACTTACGATGCATATGTCAGCCTTATGTACGATTTTCAGGCAATGTACCCATCGCTTTGTCAGATTGAAACAATTACCACCCTTCCGAGTGGTCGCAAAATACTGGTTGCCAAAATTTCTGACAATGTTGCGACCAACGAAGCAGAACCGGAGTTCCTTTATACATCATCCATTCATGGTGATGAAACTACCGGCTACGTGCTGATGCTTCAATTGATTGAATACCTGCTTCAGAATTATGGCACCGATCAGGAGGCTACAGATCTGGTTAACAATATGGAGATTTATATTAATCCCCTGGCCAATCCCGACGGTACTTACTATGGAGGGAACAGTTCGGTTAGTGGAGCCAGAAGGTATAACATTAATGGTGTCGATCTTAACCGCAATTATCCCGATCCGGAGGATGGCGAGCATCCCGATGGAAATGCATGGCAGCCTGAAACTATTGCATTTATGAATTTCGCGGGACAGCACGATTTTGTGATGGCTGCCAATTTTCATGGTGGCATTGAAGTAGCAAACTACCCCTGGGATACCTGGGTAACCCGGTCTGCAGATGATGACTGGTGGATTATGGTTAGCCGCGAGTATGCAGATATTTGTCAGGCAAACAGCCCATCTGGCTATATGGATGACCTGAACAATGGAATCACAAACGGATACGATTGGTACGAGGTAGCAGGCGGAAGGCAGGATTATATGAATTATTTTCATCATTGCCGTGAATTTACACTTGAGATTTCAAACACAAAGCTGGTCCCGGCAACTCAACTTCCAAACTTCTGGAATTACAATTACCGTTCAATGCTGCTGTATCTCCACCAGGCAACTTATGGATTTAAAGGTTTAATTACCGATCAGGTAACAGGGGAACCGGTTGAAGCAAAGGTGTTGCTTGTTAATCATGATGCATTGAATACTGAAGTTTATTCAACGGCTCTAAACGGAGACTACTACAGGCCCGTAAAATCCGGCACCTATACCATGGAAGTATCAGCACCCTGTTATATCACCCAAACAATACCCGGTTTAACAATAGCTGATTATACTTCTTCACCGCTTAATATTCAGCTTGTTCCCGGTGCCGGGGTAACTACCACGGCAGTATCTTCAATTAATGCAACAGGAGCCTTATCAGGAGGAGAAGTAATTTGCGAAGGCAGCTCCCCGATAACTGCCCGTGGTGTTTGCTGGGGAACAACAATAAACCCGTTTGTAACAGGTAATCACACAACCAACGGTTCAGGAACAGGCTCATTTGTTAGCACGATTACCGGATTATCGGCAAATAGCACTTACTATGTAAGAGCCTATGCTACAAATGCAGAAGGCACAGTTTATGGTGACAATATTCAGTTTAACACCTCCTGTGGTTCAACTGCACTTCCGTTTACAGAGAATTTCAATACTTCGACAATGCCCAATTGCTGGTCGGTGCAGGCAAGCGGCTCAGGAGCCAATCCCAACTGGACTGTTTCAAATACATCAAATGCGGGTGGATCAGCTTATGAAATGAAATCAAGCTATCAGAACATTAACCCGGCTACTACCCGACTGGTTACTCCACCCCTCATCACAACAGGCTACGCCCAACTCAATCTATCGTTTAGGCACATGCTTGATGCTTATGGAACTGGTGTCAGCCTTAAAATACAATCGTCAACTGATGCAGTTACCTGGACCGATGAGACATGGTCGGTTGCAGGAACATCGTCAAATATTCCCGCAACTGTTGTAAACACTACTATAAGCAATAATCTTAACAGCACAACCACCTATATAGCGTTTACCATAACGGGTAATCTTTACCAGTATGATTACTGGTATATTGACGCGGTTTCAATTACCGGAACATCAAATGAGTTGCCTTCAGTAAATACAACTGCAGTAAGTTCTGTAACAATGACTTCAGCCATTTCGGGTGG
>DINP01000033.1:15233-95055 GCA_002426025.1 Bacteroidales bacterium UBA5537
ATTGACTGGGCTTTTATCTCCGGTAGCGGTAACAGCCATCCGGCCGGAGCTCACGGAGGGATATACAACGCCTGCCTGAAAGATGCTTCAACAGGAGACAATAAAACCATTCTTATTTCACCACCGCTTAACCTTGGCGGGATATTGAATCCTACATTGCAATTCTGGCATACACAGGCTTTATGGTCACCCGATCAGGATCAATTGAGTGTTTACTATAAAACTTCTGCTTCAGGAAGCTGGCAACTTCTGATGACATATACCAACAATATTACAGCGTGGACTTTAGAAAACCTTGCACTTCCAAATCCAACCAATGATTATTACATTGGTTTTGAAGGCAATGCAAAATATGGCTATGGCGTTTGTATTGATGATGTAAGCGTTACTGGTACACCTTTATCACTTTTAGTTTCCCCATCGGAGCAGACTGTTTCTGCTAATGCTGGATCAGCAAACTTTTCGATAACATCAAATTCGAACTGGACCGCTATATGCGACCAAACCTGGTGCACAGTAACCCCATCCGGAAACGGAAATGGTACACTTACTGCCATTTATGATGAAAATACAACGGCTTTTCTGCGCGAGGCAAGCATTACAATAAGTGTGAATGGAATAATTGATCCGGTTGTGGCTACCCTTACTCAGGAAGCTTCATTGGAAAAAACACTGAATCTCACGCTATTTATTGAAGGCTTGTTTAACGGTACCGGATTGAATAAGGCCCAGAATGAATCGGGTAACCAATTTGCAGGTAATATCGCTGATGAGATAAGGGTTGAGCTTCATAATGCTACAGCGCCCTACGCACTTGCCGCCGGGCCATTTACGGTTGGTGTCAGTACCGATGGAATTGCACAACTCAGCATTCCGGCTACCTTTGGATCGAGCTATTTTATAGTGATTAAACACCGTAACAGTATTGAAACCTGGAACAACAACCCGGTTTCTTTTAGCGAAGCAACCATCAGCTATAACTTTACCGATGCTGCCACGAGTGCTTACGGAGCCAACCTGAAACCTATTGCAGGCAAATTCGTGATTTATGGAGGTGATATAAACCAGGACGGACAGGTTGATTCAGCTGATATGACCCCGGTGGATAATGATGCGGCAGGTTTTGTTACAGGATATCTGAACAGTGATGCCAATGGCGATGGATTTGTTGACACCGCTGATATGACTCTGCTCGACAACAATTCTTCGATGTTTGTTGGTACTATTACCCCTTAAAGAATTCATTTACACCAAAAAAGCACAAACGCCAGAATATAACAGGCGTTTGTGCTTATATTTGTGGATTAGCCTATAAATGACCTGAATCCTATTTCAGAAATTCTTTCAGGATTTCTTCGGTATCGTAAAATGCCTCAAGAATGGTTTTCTCAGCGTCACCGCCAATCATGCTGGCAAAAGCGGGGGCATTCATCCTAGAAATATAGGTTTTGCCGTCGGCTTTATCATAAACAGATATTCTGCAAGGCAGCATTGGTGATACATCGCGGTATTTGTCATTGCCAAGAATCTTGAATGCATGCCCTGGATTACACAACTCTATTACTTTGACCGGAAGAACCGATTTTCCGTTCTTTTTCATGGTTTCCTGCAGGTCGTGGGTGGCAGTAATCTTCCATCCTTTTGCTGCAATTGCTTCAGAAAGCTGATCAACCGTCATGGTAAAACCGAGCTTACTCTCGTTTTCAATCATTACTCCTTTTGTTTCCATATTTTGATTTTGTGCCAGGGCGAAATATCCTGTAAAGAGCAGGACTATTGCCATATAAATTCGACTTTTCATTTTTAAGGTTTTAGGTTAGTAATTTAAACTGCATGTTTACTGACCTGTTTGATCAGGAAATCTTTGGGTTTAACCCCGGTAAACCGGTCAACTTCTTTTCCGTCTTTAAACAGGATGAGGGTCGGGATGCCCCGAACGCCAAACTGGCGCGAAACCGGCTGATAATGATCAACATTCAGTTTTGCCACAGTCGCTTTAAAGTTTTGGTCTTCGGCCAATTCATTTAAAACCGGGCCCATTACTTTACAAGGCATGCACCACTCCGCCCAAAAATCAACCATTACCAGTCCTTTCTTGGTCTGATTCTGGAAGTTTTTATCCGTCAGGGTCAGTATTTTTTCGCTTTCGGGCACCGCCGCCATGTTCTTCATCCTGCGAAAGGAATAGATCATGTAAATAATAAATACTGTGAGCAGTGCTGATATGATGATGAGTGTAATTGACATTATTAATGGGTTAAAGATTCGTGTAAATTTCTGGTTTTCAATTGATGAATGTAATTTGATGCGGCAAGAGCGGCTACCGTTCCATCGCCTACAGCAGTGGTAACCTGCCGGTATCGCTTTACAATGGAGTCGCCTGCTGCAAATACGCCGGGTATGCTGGTAGACATATCGCTGTCAACCACAATTTCGTTCCATTGGTTCAGTTTGACCTTCTCTTTCAGAAATTCGGTATTGGCAACATAACCAATAAATATAAACACGCCATCCGTTTTAAAGTTGTTGATTTCGCCCGTATTCAGGTTTTTAATATCAACACTTTCGAGTTTATCCTCACCATAAAACTGGACAATGGATGACTCCATGATGAAGTTAATCTTTGGATTGGATTTAGCCTCTTCAACAGCATAGTCAAATGCCTGAAAATGATCGAATTGATGAACTATAGTAACTTTTGATGCATATTTTGTAAGCGAAACCGCTTCTTCGAGGGCAGAATTACCACCACCAACTACCACAATTTCCTTATCGGTAAAAAAGTCTCCATCGCAGGTAGCGCAATAGGAAATGCCCCGACCCTTGAATTTTGCCTCCCCGGGTACATTCAGCGTTCGTGAACGCCCACCGGGAGTAAGAATAACAGCATCTGATGTAAAGGCTCTCCCGTCTGACAAAACAACTTCTTTCCGTTCATCATCAAGATTCAAGGAACTAACTTCGGTATTCCCCAATATTTCGCAACCAAAATTTTTGGCCTGCTTTTTCATGATGTTCGACAACTGGTAGCCAGAAATACTTTCAACGCCCGGATAATTGGCAATCTCATGTGTAAGGATCATCTGTCCACCCGGAACTCCATCGCTGATAATCAGTGTGCGGAAACGTGCCCGGGAAAGATAGATGCCGGCGGTAAGGCCTGCCGGGCCAGCGCCAACAACAATGGCATCAAAGTGAGATGAGTTGGTCATTTTAAGTTACTTTAATTTTGGGGTTTTACAAGAGAGGAAAAATGGAATGATGGGCAAGATTTTAATAAATTCGAGTCTGTGCAGTTCCCATCATTCCAACATCCTATTATTCTATTTTACCCTACAGTTACCTGAGCAAATTCTTTATCGAGAATTGATTTTACCTGGCTCATGCTCTGTATGCTTGAAGTTGCTTTTACCAGTTTCCCGTTTTTGTAATACATGGTGAAAGGAATTCCCATAAAGCCGCGTGTTTCAGGAGCATCACGAATTACGTAAGCTTCCGGGTTGTCAAATTCCATATCGGCAAATTTAACATGGGTATATTCACTTTCGAGATCTTCCATAATTCCGTAAACCGGAATACACATTGGGCCCATACGGCCACAGCAGATCATTACATTTTCGTTTTCGTTGATTAGCTTCTGATGATCAGCAGCAGTCATTAAGTGATGTAGGTTGGTGTACAACATGGTATTTGATTTTTAGTTTTAGTTTTAGTTTTTTACTGTGTTTGGTTTATAGAATAATTGTTCCTCAAACTTTCAAAACTTTTATTCCAATATTTTAATTTCGTAAGTCAGCGGCATGGCTTTTTTATAAACGGTTGAAACGCCACAATAACGATCCTGTGAAAGGTCCACCGCTTTTGTCAATTTCTCCATGTCGAGTCCTTCACCTGCAAATTCGTAAATAACATGCATTCCACTGTAATGCTTCGGGTGTTCTTCAGTCATTTCGGCTTCAATGCGGATGTTGAACGATTTAGGTTCAATGCGCATCTTTTTAAGGATTGAGATAACATCCATTCCGGTACAGCCGGCCAATGAGGCAAGCATAAGCGCTTTGGGCCTCGGGCCTGCATTGCCGCCACCCACTTCAGGGTTAGCATCCATAATAACATGATGATCGCCAACTAAGGCGTCGAACTGCATATTGCCGTTCCAGGAGGTATTTAAAGTTTGCTTCATAGTTCTTTAGTTTTGATAATGCAAAATTACACTCAATAAAAAAGGTGGCCAAGGATTCCTCCTTCGACTGCCACAAGTAGCGGATTGAGTTTGCTTAACTTATTTGTTGAGGAAGAACTATAATCTTATCGGATAATACTATTTTTCTTCAAAATGAAATCTATACGCGTAGTAACATGGATTGTATAACTTATTCATAATTAATGGTTTCGGCTTGCTGTTCAACAGCAGGAACAAATAAATCCCTGATTGTGAGACCACCATACAGTGCAAAAATCAGGTACAAGATTGTAAAAATGCTGTCAATAATTCCGGTAAACCAGAAAGTTGACGGAAAATCAGAGGAAAAGACCATATAAGCATACAACAAAACGACATAAAAGACCCTGCCAATAATAAGGCATCCAACATTAAAAGCATAACGCTTAATGTTGAATGCCGATATAAACTGCAAAAAAGCAAAACAAAAAAAGAATGAGCCCAGGAAGACAGCATAAAAGGGGTCGGTTGGCGGATTGTCAATTATACGGCCTGTTCCTATAAAGAACAGGTATAAAACCCCTGCAATTGTATCCCATACTCCGCTCAAAGCAAATGTAAGGGCCAGGGGTTTTAAGTTTCTTCTGTTCAAGGGAAAGCCGTATTGTTTTTTATTCGCAGTATTCACTTTTCTTAGTTTGCTTCTTAAATACAGTTTTGAAAATAAGAATGCTAAAATTTCTTTAGAAATCCCACCCTAAATGACAAGTAGTTTAATTTCATCTCTCTGGAGGTTCCTTCCATTTCAATATCCCTGTTCAGCGCATTAAATTTTACGCCAGGCGTAAAACTCCAGTTATGGCCCAGGTTTACATCAATGCCTCCGGCAACCTGCCATCCCATACCATGTCCGCTGTCTTTAATCAGGTCTCCTTCTTCGTTTTCAATCTCAATATGGTTGTACAAACCAGCCCCTCTTACATAATAAGAAACAGGGGAATTCCCGATCGGATGTTTGAATTGCAGACCAAACACATAACCAGTTTCTTCGAAGTCAACATTTCTTCCGGCAAATGAATTGTCGGATGAAAACCGGTTCCATCCCCACCCGGCATAAATACCTGTATGAGGCATAAAACGATAATGGAAAACACCTTCAATCCCACCCCCGGTGTTCAAACTGGCATCACTCAGTTTACTGGTGGCAAACGAAGCTCCGCCTGCAAGTTCAAATCCAAATCTTTTGTCCCCGTTCTGGGCCATGACACTGGAAAAAACTGACAAGAGAACAACAACTGTAACAAATACTTTAGTTTTCATTTCTTTTTGATTTTGAGTTTATTAAATGTTTCACGAGGCAAAAATAGAAGGAGCATTTGGCAGCAGATAGAAGAAATGTGTGAAGCAGCAATATTCCTATGTGAAATTGCTTTAATAGGAATTGAAATGAAATCAGAGACGAATCCGAAAGTAAAAAAGCGAGGAATACACTTTTAATCATACTAGGAATGAATGCCTTTACGTGATTGAGCTGTCAGCTATTTTAATGATGTCAGGTAATATATATCAACGATAAAATGTCAGGAAACCTGAACTGATACGACTATTTGGTGTTAAGTTTATAGATTCTCACTTTAAAAACCGAAAAATGAAAAAAATACGTCTCTTTGCTGGAGTAGGAATATTACTAATCAGTCAGTTGTCCTTTTCTCAGGTTCCAAAAAAAATAGTGGTTGAGCATTTTACCAATACAAAATGCAGTATCTGCGCTTCGAGAAACCCGGGATTTTACTCTAATCTGAGGAACCAGCCCGGCGCACTGCACCTGGCCGTGCATCCCAGCGCGCCTTACAGCAGTTGCCTGCTCTATCAGCAAAATGCCACTGCCAACGATGAAAGAACAAATTATTACGGCGTTTATGGGGGCACCCCCCGATTGGTAATTAACGGGGATGTAATTCCTACTTCTGCAAATTATGCCAGCAGCGTAATTTTCAATCCATATCAGACATTAACCAGCCCGGCAAGTATCCGGATTGATCAGGTGAAAAATGGGGTTGATTCAATAAGAGCACGTGTCGTAATAAAAACAGAAGCCAGTCATTCACTCGGCAGCTTATCTTTGTATGTTGCCCTGGCAGAAGACACTCTTTTTTACAATGGTGGCAACGGGGAAGCTGAACATTACGATGTTTTCAGGCAGTCATTAAGCAGCACTACAGGTATGACCGTTAATTTACCGGCAAGCACTGGCGATTCGCTTGTTTATGAGTTTTCAGCCAAAGCCAGCAGCATCTGGAATTACAACCGGATTTATACTTTGGCAATTCTGCAGGAAACAACATCAAAAAGTGTTGTACAGGCAGAAGCCGCAATGCCTGATAGTGGAAGTGGAACGCTTGGAATTTACACTGTTTCATCTCCCATCGCTGTGAAAATTTTCCCAAATCCGACAAGCGGTTTTCTCACCATTGATTCAGGGGAAATTCTAAATGCAGAATTGATTATACAAGGTTTGGATGGTCGGATAGTGTTGCATGAGGTAATTTCAGGAAATAAAATGCGGTTAGACATTTCATCTTTACCAACTGCTGTTTATCTCTTAACCATCAACACCCCTAACGGTGAGTTTTCGGAAAAAATCTTCAAACAATAATTTTCAACAAAAAGCAAGCGTTTAGTTTAAAGCCATTTCTATCCAATTGAAATATCTGGAAGAATAAGTTGATTGAGGATAATTATGTCTAAACTGAAACAGTATATTTGCATTTAAGCAAATCCAGTTTCACATGAAAACCTTTATCCCTCCTGACGATTGTTCTTTCGGTAACCTGGATGCCCCCTGTTTTAGAAACCTATTACCTGAAGAGATAGCCCTTGCACGTGATAGCAAAACCCGTGTAGTTTTCCGCAAAGGCGAAAACCTTACCAAGCAGGGCGCATTTGCCAGCAGTGTATTGTTTGTGATGGATGGCCTTGCCAAGCAGTATGTTGAAGGGGACGCCTCACGCAATTTCAATCTTAGGCTGATAAAAGGTGGAGAATTTATCGGGCTATCTGTTGCTTTTAACAACCATATCTACGATTATTCGGTAGTGTCACTGCGCGAGACTACTGCCTGTCTTATTGAGAAAGAGGCTGTTACCAATCTTATAAAAAGCAATGGTGAATTTGCTTTCAATATCATAAATCGTTACTGTGCCCAAAACAGCAAGCTTTATACTTCGGTTCATGATTTGATGTATAAACAGATGAATGGCCGCCTTGCCGGTGCATTACTTTATTTGTGGAACGAACAGGTTGATGATGATGTTTTCCCTTACCTCAGCAGGAAAGACATAGCCGACTTTGCAGGACTGTCAACCGAAAGTACCGTGAAGTTGCTGAAATCCTTTGAAAAAGACGGGCTTATAAAACTCGAAGATAAGAACGTAATTCTGCTCGATTTTTTAACTTTAGAGCAGGTTAGTTTGAAAGGGTAATTTGAAAAAGTTTCTTTTAATAATGGAGGCAATGCTTTAGTTGTACTTCTTATAATACTTTGTTACCGAAGGTATTAATGTAAGTATAACGATGAAAACCCCTGTGAGGGCGAATATAGGCTGCAAGAGGGAAGAATAGCCCAGCAGCATAATCTGAACATTTATCCAGATAATCAGAATCAGGCCATAATAAAGTGCGAAAGTCCAGCACCAGTGTTGTTTGTGATAAAGGCTGAAAATTTCGGGCCATTGCCAGGGCGGTTTAACGAACAAACCCCATACAACAAGTATCGGTAATATTCCATTGAATATCAGCAATATAATACCCGGAAACATAAACGTATTGAAAGGGCTGTTGCTCAGAATATCGGTGTCCATTTGAAGTTTGCTGCCATCGGGTGCCGTTATAAAGGAATACCCTCCGTATAGTCCGCCTATTCCGGTAAAAACCAGTATTAATGCAAGTAAATAAACGAAAAGAGGGATTCTATCTTCCTTGTTCATTGTGCTGTAGTTTTGGGTAAATCTACGGCAATCTTTTCAAATAATTACAAAAAACACTTCCGGACTAAACTTGCCCGGAAGTGCTTAATTTGACCCTTTATTGAAAATTTATCCCCTGTCTGTTGTTTGTAAACTTGGTTATCAGGGTTTTACGTAGTTTACGGTATGCATCTACATTTTGTTGAGCCCTGTTTGCAACTTTTTCTGAAATCTGTTTCAGAGCCTGATTATGGTTAGATTTGAGTAAACTCTGCAATTCAGCTTCCTCCTTTTGAATCTCATCGAAAAAAGCCGATTCCAGTGCAGATTGCTCCGCTTTTACCAGCTTAAAACCCTCCTGCCAGTTCAGATAGAGCAGATTATCCACTTCGTCGTAAGTCCACTTGGCACTCGCATCATCAAACTGATCAGGATCAAAGGTAGCATAAGAATCAGGAATCTGCTGAATACCACAATATATAGGCAGGTAAGGGCCAACAGCCTGATTATCGAGGTAAACCCAGTAAATACCTCCGATTTCATCCGGCAACCACGACCTGAGCTGAGCAACCATACCGTAACCACCCCGGGCAACATTGCGCCTCCATGTAATTCCTAAAAGCTCACGCATATTGCGGGTTGGAAACGGAGTCGCCATGTTGCTGTACTTCATTCCGCCTTTCCCATCCGGCACAAAGTAAGCCGGGTGTTTCGACATATCGTAAATCGTACCTTCAAATGTGTAGCGCTGCATTGCCATTACATCCTGAACACTGATTTTTTCAACCGGCTTACACGAAAAAGGATACAGGCTTAGTGGTTCAACATATTGAATATATGGATTTTGGGTATCGAAAGGAGATTTGAGGTTCCTGTCGGGCATATCCTTTATTTCAGGAGCATATTTGCTGTAGAACATCCACAATCTTGATGTTGCCCATTCGCGTGGTATCGGAGCATATGCATCCTGCCAGATAAAAGGCTTTCCCGAATCCGGATTGTACCATCCGCGCTCAATTGCCACACTTTTATAGTTTGATGAAGCCCTGAAATTATCTTTATCCTTCAGATTGATTTCTTTGATAATACTCCAGTTGGCGATAAGTGTAGCATTATCGTCAGGCAGGCGCTGAGCAGCCCAAATAGCACCCGGTTTGCCGTTTCCGGGAACCCAGCCCGGCCCAACACTGAAAACTTCGAGAATCCATACTTCATTGGGATCGGCAATAGCAAGGCACTCCGACTCATCAACACAGGAAGGCAAAAATCCGTATGTATCCAGCAAATGGGTTATAAGTTCCAATGCTTCACGGGCTGTTTTGCAACGCTCCAATGCAAATATCTGAGCCTGCTCAATGGTTATTATCTGTTTGCTTTCCTCTCGCACAATTTTCAGTTCTTCGCGCTGGCTCATCGTGCTTTCGCCGATGGCCAACTGATATTCATTTATATGCGAATATGCTGACCGGATATAAGTGTAAGTCTGTTCCACCTGCGGTATATAGCCAATGATCTTGCCCATACTATCGAGCGGTTGCCTGACATCCTGCAAACCCCAATAAACCGGAGCCATTGACCCTTTCGGAAATTTACGGCCATGCATTACTTTAAATCGCGAATTGTCGCCACAATCGGTGTGAGACACGATTACCGATCCGTCTTTACTGGCCTTTTTACCAACAGCAATGATGGTACAGGCTCTGGTCTGATTAGTGAAACCAAATGCCAGAATGGCAATTAATAAAATGAGTTTTAATTTTTTCATGTTTTTGAATTTGTTAATTTTAGTCACTTTCCTGCTCAGTACGGCAGATAATTTCTTCCTGCAATTCAGTTGTAAGATCGTTAAAATAATCGCTGTAACCGGCCACCCTGACAATCAGGTTGCTGTATTTTTCAGGATGAACCTGCGCCTTTCTGAGTGTTTCTGCCGATACCACGTTGAACTGAATATGATGCCCGTCCATGCGGAAATAGGCCCTTACTAATTGCCCGATTTTTCGGATGGCTTCCTCATCTTTGAAAAACGAGGGGGAAAACTTCTGATTCAGCAAGGTGCCACCGGTTTTGATATGGTCAAACTTAGCGGCTGATTTAATTACAGCAGTCGGTCCTCTGCGATCAGCACCCTGAACGGGTGAAATGCCCTCCGAAACCGGCTTACCGGCCTTTCGGCCATCGGGCAATGCCTTGATTTTACTTCCAAAATAAACATGACAGGTGGTAGGCAGCATTTCTACACGGTAAGTTGCACCCCGCGGACTTTTCCGGCCATCTACTACATTGAAAAATGCTTCGAAAACTTCAGTCACATGCTGATCAGCGAAGTCATCGTCGTTGCCATATTTTGGGGTGTCATAAATCAGTTCGGCCAGTTCCTGGTCAAAGCCCTCAAAATCAGCATTGATCATTTCGAGCATTTGCTTCATAGTAAAGCGCTGATTATCAAATACATTGTATTTCAGCGAGGTCAGGCAATCGGTCATGGTTCCCAGGCCAACACCTTGAATGTAACTGGTATTGTAGCGTGCGCCTCCGGCATTGTAGTCGCGGCCATTGGCAATACAATCGTCAATAATAGTAGAAAGAAATGGTGCCGGCATGCGGCTGGCCCAAATTTTCTCGATGATGTTGCTTCCACCGATTTTAATATCAATAAAATGTTTCAGCATCTTCCGGTAAGCAGACATCAACTCTTCAAAATCATTGAATTCCATCAAATTGCCGGTTTTCGGGCCCAACTGTTTACCGGTAAGTGGATCAACCCCATTGTTTAGGGTCAGTTCAAGTATTTTTGGCAAATTGAAGTAGCCGGTCAGGATATAGGCTTCCGTCCCAAAAGCCCCGGCTTCAACACATCCGGAAGCACCACCCCTGCGTGCATCTTCGGGTGTTTTGCCTTGCCGGATAAGCTCCTGTACAATGGCATCGGTATTAAAAATGGAAGGTTGGCCAAAACCGGTTTTCACGATTTTTGCAGCCCGGTGAATCAACTGATCGGGGTTCTTCTTACTCAGTTGCACCATAGAGCTTGGCTGTAACAGGCGCATCTCCTCGATCACATCCAGAATCAGGTAACTGAGTTCATTCACTGCATCCGATCCATCGGACTTAACACCACCAACATTTATCAGGCAAAAATCTGTATAGGTATTGCTCTCCTGAGCTGTAACACCCACTTTGGGCGGTGCCGGGTGGTTGTTGAATTTAATCCAGAAAGCCTGCAAAAGCTCCGTTGCTCGCTCTTTGGTCAGCGATCCTTCTGCAATTTCTTTTCGGTAAAATGGCAACAAATGCTGATCAAGCCTTCCGGGATTGAAAGAATCCCAAGGGTTTAGCTCGGTAATTACCCCAATATGAATGAACCAGTAATGCTGCAGGGCTTCATGAAAGGTTTCCGGCGCATGGGCTGGCACCTTCCGGCAGATGGCGGCCAAATCAAGCAATTCATCGCGCCTTTGCGGATCGGATTCATTCAGCAAAAGCTGCTCCAGCGCATCGGCATGCCGTGTTGCATAAACCATCATTGCCTCGCAGGCATAGCGCATTCCTTCCAGTTCCTCCGATTTTGACAATGCTTCCGGATCATGGTGATAATCCAGCCTGGAAATTGAATCGTCAATCTCCTGAATCAAATCAAGCATTCCTTTCCGGAACACCTTCTCGCCAGCAACCGTATGCCCGGGTGCCCGCTGTTCCATAAATTCAGTAAAGACACCTGCGCTGTATGCCTCTTTCCAGGATTCGTGCAGCGCCCTGAACATACGATCGCGTACACTGCAGCCAGACCAGAAGGGAATGATTTCGTCCTGATAAAGCTGCCGGGTTTCTTCATCAACCTTATACGAAACTTTCGTGCGGCTGTCGAGGATTTCAAGATCCTGCAATGAATGAACGCACACTTCCGGATAAGTTGGCACCTCCTTGGGGGCTGGGCCACGTTCGCCCACAATCAATTCATTTTCACCGATATGTAAGGCTTTGTTTTGCATCAGATAGAGCAAAGCTTTGCCCCGTTGAACGGGAATGGGCAAACCGGCTATTGCGGGCAGTTTATAAAATGTGGTAATAAGTCTGGCTCGCTCACCAGATATTCGGGGAATGGTGGCGAGGCTGGCTTCACGAAGTTTTGTTATACGTGGATTCATGGTTATATTATTTTCTTGATTAGGTCTAACAAGTCGGCCTGCGGCTTCAGGCATCATACTTGTCAGGTTATGCTAATTTATCCTATTCGCTGGCGCGTGTCAACAGATGCTTGCCTGTCATTAAATCATCCTCCAATCGTTACTTTTAACCCTTTCGCCTTGAAAAAATCAAAAGCCAAATCTACTTCTTCCTTATCAGGCTCTTTCACACCTTTCATCTTGTTTTCCAATCCCAATCGGGTATATTTGTGGGAGGCAATGTGATGATAGGGCAGTAAATCAATCTGTTGAAGGCCGGGCAATTCATTCAAAATATCAGCCATTTCAGAATAAACGGGTTCAAACATATTAAATCCGGGGATTAAAGGCACCCGGATAACGATTGGCTTTTCAGCCTGTGCTTTTGATTTCAGATTTCGCAACACCGGCTCCAGCGCAACACCTGTATTTTCACGATGCCATTCGGAGTCGGTATGCTTAAGATCGAAAAGAACCAGATCAACTGCTGAAATAACTTCGTTATAATGCGCTGGTTGAGCATATCCACAGGTATCAAGTGCAACGTGCACGTTGTACTGCTTCATCAACTTAATGGT
This sequence comes from Bacteroidales bacterium UBA5537, assembly GCA_002426025.1. Taxonomy (GTDB): domain Bacteria; phylum Bacteroidota; class Bacteroidia; order Bacteroidales; family Lentimicrobiaceae; genus Lentimicrobium. Next base: position 28,105 of record DINP01000033.1, read on the forward strand.
ATCTAAAAGGAAATCAGGCTGCATCAATGGCTCGCCACCAGTAAAAGTTACACCGCCCCCTGACTCTTCAAAGAAAACCCGGCTTTTTAAAACTTCTTGAACAACCTGTTCAGGAGACATCTTTTTACCGATGATTTCAGGCATTTGAATCAGCTTCTCACCAATACTTTTTGATTTGACAACCTCTACGGGCATCATCTCCTGGCTTTCGGGATTGTGGCACCAGTGACAATGTAGCGGGCAACCTTTCATAAAAACCGCTGTGCGGATGCCCGGGCCGTCGTGAACCGAATAATGGCGTATATCGAAAACATAGCCTTCCATGGCAATGCCGTGTGAATGAGAATTTGTGTGAAATCAGGTAACATTTCCCCGAAAGGGAAATAACGGAATGACAGGAAAACCTAACAAATCCAGCATTCGTAAAGGCCACGGCCAAAGCAGTGGTATAGGTTGGAAAAAAATTTAACCTTTTTCATAAGCGGAGTATTACTGCAAATATACATTGAAAATCACATATTTGTTAATAGTACTAACGATAATAATTTTTCCAGCTGTTTTAAAAGTCATTCCATAAATTTTCAGCAAATAAAAACCAGGCCTCAGGCAAATGGCCCGGACCTGGTTTTTTAACTAGAAAATCGGTTTCCCGATTTCACCTTCCCATGCAGGGACTTACTTAACCTGCAATTTATGCTGCTTTATTCCCGTTGCATTTTTTATTAACAGCAAATAAGATCCGGAAGCCAGTTGGCTTACATCAATTGCAGTGTTGAAGTTGACAGAACGAGTTTGTGAAATTAACCTTCCGTCCATTGCAAAAATGAGAATATCTGAATCGCGGCAATCTGTAATATAAACACGATCACTGGCTGGATTTGGATAAATAGTTGCATTTTCCATGCTACTAATTTGAGTATTCACACCCAGATAATTAATTACAGTGGAGAATGAAAATTCGGATTCACCAGTGGTAAAATATGCTTTAACAGCATAAACATACATTCCGTTTTCGCTGGGTGGCCAAGTAGCATCTGTAAAATGATTTTCGCTGAACATCTCGGCATTTAGAGCTGGCCAGTTTGCTGCATTGGCGATGTTATCAAGTTTTCCACGGCTTATATTATAGCCGGTAAGAGCTCTGGATGAAGAAACCATTACTTCGCTTGTCATCACATTGGGACGAATGAGCATATTACCTTTGATGCCAACAATATTGGAGAATGGGGCAATATCGCCACCCGGATATTTGTAGCGTGCCAGTTCATTAACAATATTGGTTGAATCCCAGCCAAGATAGGTTGATTGATCCGGGGTAGCATTCCAGTAAACCATGGCGTAATGATCACCCTGCAAAGTAATATTTGGCACAGGCACATGAATCCATTCATCATCCCCTGAATCAAACCAGTCGCTGCTTACAATCATGTTGTTGTTTGCATCAAAAATATCAAGGCGCATTGATTGAAAGGTAGAAAATACATTATATTTTGCCCAATAAAGGTCAAACCCGGTTATGGTTGCCGGTTCATCAAACTGAATCAGGTTTCCGATCCAGACCTCTTCACCGGTTTCACCGGCCCAACCATTTTCATACGCACCATCATCATACACCAACACATGATCTGCTGCAGTAGAAGGATGTTGCCAGTTTACATCCATTCCTGAAATACCAGGTGAAGTCAGAATCTGGAAAGGCACAATTAGTGCTTCGGCAAGAACTATTTCGCCAAGGTCGATATTTTCAAGTTCAGTTTGCAGGTACATAATATAGGTTTCGTATCCATCTGCCTCAATCATAAGGCTATAGGTACTCTGACTATATACATTTTCGATCATAAAATCACCAGTTGCACCGGAAGAGGTCGTATAGCTTGCAAATCCTGAAAGGGATATCAGTGCGTTTTCTACTGCTTCACCTGTATCGTTGCCGGTAATATAACCACTTACAGTAACCAGTGCCAGTTGACCCATTACAAAGTCCAAGTCGGTGTTTTCTCCATAAGTTACAACTAGATCCTGAGTAACTGCCTGGTAGGTATATTTGCTTGAGGTCGCTGGATAATTCCCTGCCGGAACGTAAGGCATCTCATAATTCCCTGATGCATCAGTTAAAACAGTAATTTTCAGCGGATCAATAGTAACGTTCGCTCCCTCAACAGGTAAACCCTCGGGGTCACTCACATTACCGGAAACCGTACCTAAGTTATCGTTAAAAATAAACCGGACAAAAGGATTCCATCCGATTTGGCCTGCCAAAGGCGGGTCATATGGATCGGGTGGATTGGTATAGGATTGAATTAATTTTGATGTAGAGGCAGAGGTGCTGGATGCAGCAAACATCTGAAGGTCATTGGTATGATCGCCCAACCTCTCAACCATTACGGCAATGTTCATAGTGGTATCACTATAATTAAACGGCACCTGGAAAGGGATGTAGATGACCTGTTCACCTGTAATGAAGTTGATTGTACCGTCGTACACCAGGTTCATTTCACTTGCAGGAATCCACACATCATCCAGGGCATCGCGTGAGGTCATACTCATCCAAACCCTAACCGCAGTGTTTGGTTCTGCTGTTTTAAATTTGTAATCGAATGTCATTCCAAAAATCACCCCTCCATCTGATTCGAACTGATTTCGATTGTAGATAGACTCCGAAAGAGAATTGTTAAAATTCATATCTATGGGCAACTCGCTAATGAAATCACTTTCGCCAACCTGAATTATTTGAGACTGTGCAGGTAATCCAGATAGCATCAGGGTTTTACTCAGGTTGTTTGATGGGAATTGATCGTTGGTGTACTCAATTTCAGCATAAATTTCATATTCGCCCAAAAAGCCGAAAGTATAGCTTAAATCAAATGTCTGCAACTGGTCGGGTTGAATATCACTTCCGGAAATAGAGAATACTTCCAGCGGATTTACAATCCCCCTCATTAATTTTACTCTGTAATCGCTGCCCTGAACTGTTTCGAGTCCGGTGTTTTTGATTGTAAACTGAAAATCGGAGGATTCGCCCAGTCGGTAGAGTTTATTGCCTGTAAGGTCAACTGCTTTTAAATCATAATCATCAAAATAGACGGAAACATTCTGACCCAGGATAAAATCAAGGGTAATCTGTCCACTAAAAGCAAACGGGGATGATACCCAGGCATAAAATCCCAATCGGCCCACCTGCCCTTCGAAAGCTGATAAATCTGCAATATAATTGGTGAACTGCATCGAATTAAGTGCTGGAGAAGAAACGGTAACCCATTCTGAAGTTCCTTCTTCTTTCCACAGAATAATTAAATCACCTGGCCACCACAAGCTAGATACTGCAAAGAATGATACAGCTCCATCAGGACCTACTTCTATCCTGCGTGTTTGCAATGTATCGTTGTATCCGGCAGGGATAAATACCTGTGCTGAGTTATTTCCATTATAGCTGTTATAAGTACTTTGCGCCCAGAAATCACCAGTAATCCACCCCTCTGGCGGAAAATTTTCACTTTCAAAATCCTCGAAAAAAGCATCATAAGGATAAACATATGGATTGATTGTCAGAGAGTTGTCAGGACCAGCGCCCTGATCGTCAGGAATAGATACTTCAATAAGATAATCCCCAGCAATTGTTGGTGTCCAGGGCATTTCAAGCCTAACTGTATCCGTTGAAGCAAGCATCCCGGTTTGAAGGGTGCCAATTACTACATCGTTGGCCTTGAAGGTAACTGTTTTGTCTTGGGCAAGGGTACCATAATTCTGAATTTTGGTAGAAAATATCGTTGTATTGTTCTCGAAAATGGTGAACAAACTACTGTTAAGATTTAGAATAGCAAAATCATTTGCAACAGGAGTTACACAAGAAATATAGGCGACCCATCCTGCAGTTTCTTCCCAACCCGGCCCTATAAAATGGATGGTGAGCGACCCATCGGGGTTTAGGGCAGTAATTTCACCTGGACTATTAGTCCCAAAAAAGTTGCCAATAAGCGGGGCATCGGTCGTGCTGCCATTATAGATTTCGAAACCGCCCCAACTTGCGTTGAATTCAAGAAAAGTAAGACGAACTCTATCGCCTGGATTAGAGGGCATAATGGTAGTAACCGCATTATCATCAATACCGAAGTTGCCGTCAATTCCGCCCGAATCGGTAAAAGTTGCACCACAACTGGTAATCGTTTGGGTGCCTGTGGCCGGCATTTCATAAACTGTTCCCAGGTTGTAAATAGTTTTTTCAGCCTGATTATTTGCTGGCTGAGGGTCGCCTGCCATGTTTACAGATGCAACAATGGAATAAGGCCCTGATGCAGATAGATTAGCCGGGGTAGTAAAAGTATATGATGCCCTGGCATTAGGGCCCAGGGAGAGTGGACCAACATTTTCAACAACCATGGGACCCCCATTGATTGAATAACTGACATTAAAGCCTGTTTCAGTAGCTGTGCCTTCGTTTTTGATTGTAACACTAATGATCTCAGTAGCAGTAAGACCTGGTGCACTAATCGGGTTATCAACGCTTTGCATCGATAAATCATTATCGGCTCCTTCGCCATAAAGCGCAAACGCAAGATTAAAATCTGACCAAATCAGCATTGAAGCTGCGGTCCAATCTGTGTAACCCCATCCGCTGCCATCAGCCGGGTTTTTCCACATAAATTCCTGATCAATTGTAATTCCGGCATGGGTGTACCAACCCCATTGACCTGTGATGGTATTATCGGAAATGGCTTGAACTGAAATCCAGTAGTGCCCTGAAGTAAAATTCTGTACTGCGGGCAGCATAATCTCATATTTAAAGGTGTTGGTTGTTGCATCCACCAATACTTCATTAAAATCGGTGTAATTGAGGAAAGAACTTAACTCAACTCCGGGAACTCCGCTGTTGTTGTTATAGAAACGGATATTCAATGCATCGACAGATGCACCCATATAATTGAAGTATGCTCCTATAATGTCAATATAGCGTACCCCCCAGGTATCTCCTGACGGGACAATAAAATCATCTGCCGCTATACAGGTCATGGATGCATTGCCAGGGTCGGTAAAGAACTGACTGTTCATTGAATTGAAACCAATAGGGTTCATTTGGTCATAAAGGGCTGACCCATTGCGAGGCTGTGCGCCCTGCACCGGATGAGATGTTGTACCCACCGGTGAAACCTGACTCAGGCCCGGTAAGACTAACCCAATAACAATCAATGATATCAGGGCTAATTTGAGCGTAACTTTTTTCATGATTTTTGTTCTTGGTGTTTAATTATTATTGATTCTGTTCTTCATTGTTCGGTTTCTTTTTAACATCTTTCAAAGGTTTTGGAATTGAAGTGTGATCATCCGGATTGCTGAACAATTTTAATATTTTGTTCAGAGCTGAGTTCTCGCTGTGAGCTTTCTCAATCAGATGTTTCAATTCTTTTTCTGTTTGATCAGGATTATTTTTTTCATTTGCAGCCATATCATCTGGAAATTGATGCTGCAAAAAAAGCTCAGCAAGATGCAAATCCCTAATTATTAGGGTTAACAAAAAAGCTACAACACAATCAACAGGGGTAACAATAATGCTACAAAGACGCTATGTATTTGATAATAAANNTAAAGCTGTTGCAAAACAGTAACCAGATTATCGTCGCGGGTGATACCCATTTTCTTGCGTAGGCGGGCACGGGCTACCTGAATACTTTTTACCGATTGGAAAGTAATGGCAGAGATATCCTTAGTGGTCATGTTCAAGCGCATAAATGCACACAGTTTTGTTTCATTGGGGGTAAGGTTGGGATATGATTCGCCAAGTTTTATATAAAAATCTTCATGTACCTGCTGAAACCGTACTTCAAATTCATTCCAGACTGTATTGTCAATGTTTGACTTCATTTCACGGATAATTTCCTGCACCCATGCTTTATTCTCCGGCAGGAGGAGGGGCTTTATGGTTAAGAGTTTCTCGGTAATCGATGCAATAAATTCATTTTTATTTAACAGATACATTACATGCGTAGCCAGTTCTTTGTTTCTTAATTCAAGGTCCAGTTTTAGATTTTGCCTTTCTAGCATCAGATTTTGTTGCTCTAACTCAAGATGCTTCTGAACCAGCTTAGCCTGTTTTATCTTGATCCGCTGGTTCCGGTTAAGCAATATTACAATCAGAAATGAGAAAAGGAAAACACCTGCTATAATTAAATATATCAGCGACTTACGCTCCTTTCTGGCAAGCAGAATTTCCTTTTCCAACTCCTTTTCCTTTATCTGCTTCTCGTATATGTATTGCAGTTCTAAACTTGCCGTCTTCCTGATTTCTTCGCTATTGATGATACTGTCGTGTAATTGTTTGTATAATTTATGCATCGTCAGCGCATCGGCATAATTTTTTAAATCTTCATAAGCCTGCGAAAGTGAACTCGCTGCATACATTTCTGATTTTATACTTTTTGATCTGCGGCTATACTCAATGGCGGTTTTAAAACTAGTTATGGCTTTCCCATATTCTCCTTTTAAAATATAACAGTTGCCGAGGTTATTCAATACCTGAGCCATTCCCGAGGTATCCTTAAGCTCATCCCTTATGGCTAAAGCATTTTTATAATAGGGGAAAGCATCGTCACAGGCATTATTTTCTTTATAAATAATACCCATATTGTTGAATATAACTCCATTATACTTTTGATTCTTTACTTTGCGGTTCATTTCAAGAGCTTCTTTAAAATACCTCAGGGCTTTATCATATTCCAGTATCCCTATGTAAGCTGCGCCAATATTTATTTGCAATATAAGCAATTCATTATCAAGTGAATGAGTGGGATACCGTTTGGAAAGGGATTTAACCAGATTATTGGCTTTCTGATAATACGCCAAACATTTTGAAGGATTTTCGTTATGAAAATAGGTTGTTCCAAGATCAGTATATAAAGAAGCATATTTCTTTTCTAATTCCAGCGTGTCATATTTAACAAGCGTTTGGTCATCCAACAGCTTTAGCATTTTAAACTGGTACTGCAGAGCGAGGCTATAATTACCACTTTGCGTGAACAGTTTACTATACTTTTCATACAGACTGTATTCGTATTGGGTAAAACCGAGTTTTTGTGATAATTCTGACGCTTTATTCAGATAAAATAATGCAGAATCATATTTATAGGCAGTCGAAAATGTTTCACTTATCAAGAAATAAGTCTTAATATCGGTCGTATCCGAAATTTTTTCATGCAGAATTGATTTTAGGCTATCGGGGTTACTACTTGCAAAACAACCAGGGCTGGCCATTGCCCATTGCAGGGCCATGCAAAAGAGAATACCATAAAGATGACTTTTGTTTTTCATTGCATGCCAGGATTCACACAAAAGTAGTCAAAATCCTTTGGTTGTCGATTCATTTCAGTCTGTTACGGTTGGTTGGTCTCAAATATTGAATTGGGAAGATTGTCTTTAGACCAATAATTCATTTTTTCAGAAAAGTACAAAAGTTTATGGAAACTAAAATAATCAGGTTCTATCTTCACTTAATCCAAAAAAGCAAATCAAATTTGAAAAGTACCTGATGTACGGTATCATTTAGATTCTGGCCAGAAAAACCTGTTTTTCTTATCTTGCTACTTTACAACATATTACCAGATGCAAAAAATTTATTCTTGTAAATTTGACAGCAATTATATCTTACGAATGCAATTCGTCAAATTAAACGAGATGTAAAATATTTTTCCACTTACATTTGTTTATAAAATGGGTTAATATGCGCAAGTGCTTGTATCTTAGTTTTTTGCTGATTTTTTGTGCTTCAAGCCAATTTGCTCAGAATGCTAATACGGTTGATAGTCTGGAAAATTTACTAAAAGTGTCAACCGGATTAAAAAGAGCAGATATTCTTATCAATCTGGGTTGGGAGATAAAATACACCAATCCTGACCAATCAATCCTACATTCTCAGGAAGCACTTAAATTAGCCCAATCATCATCTTATATCAAAGGTATTGCATTGTCGAACCGAAATTTGGCCGCTACTGAAATAATCAAAGGCAATATCAAAGGGGCTCTTCCTTTTGCTGAAATATCGCTGGAAAATATTCAGAAAACGAAAGATTTCTATCAAAAAGGGAAGATTTTAAATCTCCTTGCCATCATTAACAGGGATTTAAAGCATTTCAAAAAATCAATTGATTATCAGAACCAGGCACTTGAAGTTTTCAGGAAATTGAAGGATTCAATTGAGATAGCCGGCAATTTGAATAATCTGGGCATGATCTACAGGAGAATGGGCAATTCCGCCGAAGCCCTGAGCTTATACCTTCAGGTTTATGATCTTGAGAAAAAGTTAAACAATACCGGCGGTATAGCCCGAACAGCAAACAATCTGGCCGATATTTATCAAAACCTGAACAAGCCTGATAAAGCAATTGAGATGTTTAATATCAGCATTGATGCTGCACGCGCTGTAAATAATCAGCATATTGAAGCTGCCTCCATTCATGGCCTGGGGCTTTTTTATCAGGATAAAGGCGAAATGGACAATGCAATAAAAGAATTTAACAGGGCTATCGCGATAAACCGGCAAGCCGGATATTCTGATTTCCTCGCAAATAATCTGATGCAACTGGCACAGATTTATGAAATCCAGAAGATATATAACCAGTCATATTCATATTATAAGGAAGCCTATGATGTTTATACTTCGATATATAACCCCTGGCACGCGGCACTTGCGTTAAACGGGATGTCAATTCAACAAAGGAAGCTGAAAAATATGCCACTTGCTACTGAATTGGCTGAAAAAGCTTTTAAAATAAGTGATTCGTTGAATGATATAACCGGGCTTGGTGAGATCAGGTACAATCTTTACCAGATCAAAAAGGAAATAAATGCACCGGCGGAAGCACTGATGCATCTTGAAGCATATTTGAATATTCGGGACACCATACAGGAGAGAGAAAAGTTAAACCTTCTGGAAGAAATTCAATCCAGGTATGAAGTTAAAACCATTGAAGATGACAATAGAAGGTTAAGGCAGGAAAATCTGGTTCAGCAAAAGATTATCCGGAACAATAAAATAATTACAATAATTATTGTTGTTGCTTTTCTGATTGCTTTATTTCTGGCAATACAGGTTACAAGGGCACGAAAAAAACTTCGTTCAGCCAATAAAGAACTTACATTACAACATGAGGAAATTCAAAAGCAATCAGAACTACTTCATGCATCCAACGCAACCAAGGATAAACTGTTTTCAATAATCTCACATGATATCCGCAACCCTTTTTCGGCACTGCTGAACCTGAGTGAAATGCTCAACGATGAAGTAGAAACTGCAGACAAAGAGATGCTGAAGTTTTATGCCAACAACATTCACCAATCGGCACATAACACTTTTCAACTGCTCGATAATTTGCTTTTCTGGTCAAAATCACAAAGGGGAACCATTGAGATCAGCCCGGAAGTTTTTGATCTGAAAGAATTGGTAACCAATGTATCTAATACTGCATCCGCAGGAGCACTTGAGAATAAAATTTCAATTCACAATAACATCAAATCGGGGATATCACTAAAAACAGATAAAACCTTGTTGCGAATAATCCTCGGGAACCTTATTGGAAACGCGGTAAAGTTCAATAAATCTAAAGGGGAAATAATTGTTGATGCTTCGTTAAGTGGAAGTATGGCCACTATAAGTGTGAAAGACAGCGGTAATGGCATAGCCCCAGATAGATTAGCTCAATTGTTCAATAAAGAGGAGTCGTTTCAACCTGAAGGAAGCAGGGCTAAAAACGGAACCGGTCTGGGACTGATTCTCTGCCGAGAATTTGTTGAAAAACTTGGCGGAAAAATCAGCGTTGAAAGTGAAATAGGCAAAGGCACCACCTTCACTTTTACCATTCCGGCTGAATTATCGGGACAATAAGTTTAAACGCAATTTCATTTTCTTACTTTTACAGGTAAATACTGTCCTGCTATGCTGCTGGTTTTTATCTCTGTATTTCCGGTAATTGTTATTCTGCTTTATATCTATTTCAGGGATAAATATGAAAAAGAGCCGATCGGGCTGTTGCTGAAAGCCTTTGTTGGAGGGCTATTTTCTGCATTGGCTACCATACTTTTCTTAAGCCCGTTGCACAGTTTTTTCCCGGAATTTTACAGTGTGCATGGAATGGCTTTTTTCAGGGCTTTTGCCGGAGCTGCGATACCCGAAGAGATTTTAAAATTTGCCTTTCTCTATTTTATTATCTGGAATAACCGGAATTTCAACGAGAACTTTGATGGCATTGTTTACGCGGTGTTTGTGGCATTGGGCTTTGCCTGTTTCGAAAATGTGCTCTATGTAACTGAATACGGAGCGGGAGTTGGAATAATGCGTGGAATTTTTGCAGTGCCTGGCCATGCACTTGACGGTGTGATAATGGGTTATTATTTTTCGCTTGCCCGGTTTAAACCTGCCAAAAGTTCAGGCTATTTATTGAAAAGTGTTTTATATCCGGTAATCGCCCATGGAATTTACGATTTTTTGCTCTTCTATGCCAGCGGTATTGCTGAAGAAAATCATTTTATGGCGGGCCTGGCAATCATCGCTTTTTTAATCTTTATTGTGGCATTGTGGCGAGCCGGATTTCGTAAAATAAAACAGCATGTTGAAACTTCAGTATTCAAAACTACCTCCTGAAGTATTAACTTTCAATTTTCTAAGATTGTTTAATCATTAAAAAATCTTGCTATGACATCCGAAAAACTCTTCCACGATATTGTAGATTACTGCAAGAGCAATGCCAGTGAAGAAATCGTAAAAAAGTATTCCCGATACTTTAAAGCTGGAGTTTATGATGCCTGGGGACTTAGCCAGGCTCAGATGGAAGCAAAAAAGGCTGAACTCAAAAATTCAGCCGAACTTACGTTGGATCTGGTTTTCGATACCGCTCCCCTGCTTATGAAAAGCGGAAAGTATGAAGAAACATCCTTTGCCATTATTATGATGGAGCACTTAACAAATGAATTCGGCAAAGCAGATTTTAAAAAGCTTGAAGGCTGGTTTGCCATCGGCATAAAGAATTGGGCTCATGCCGATCATCTCGGGATGCAGTTTTTACCAAACCTGATGAATATCGGGCTTGTAGCAAAAGAGGATTTTTCAGGCTGGATTTCTTCACCCTTTAAGTTTCAGCGGAGGTGTGTTCCGGTTACTTTTATCAAGTTATTGAAAACTGAGAAAAACTTCAATGTGTTGTTCAACCTGCTTGAACCATTGATGAATGACCCCGAACGCGAAGTACACCAGGGCATGGGCTGGTTTCTACGTGAAGCATGGAAGATAAAACCCGCGGAAACTGAAGCTTTTCTGCTAAAATGGAAAAATACTGCACCAAGATTGATTTTTCAATATGCCTGCGAGAAGATGAAACCTGAAAATCGTCTTCAGTTCCGAAGAGATAAATAATATTTCATACAAGGTTAGGAATTCACAGGATCAGATATTTACAGTTTACCCCACCCTTATATTGCTTTTTTATCAGTGCGACTACAGTCTATCGCCATTATCCGACAATTCAGCAAGTAATATTTTTTATCTGTACATTATCAATCCATATTTGCATCATTAAAAGCAAAACCATGAAAATATATTTAAGCTTACTTTTTACTATACTGAGTTTTGGAATAACCGCGCAGACCATTATCAACGGAACGGTTAAGGCACAGAAAGATGGCACTCTGCCAGGGGCTAACATCTATCTAAAAGGTACTTATGATGGCACTTCGAGTGATACCGAAGGCCGGTTCAGTTTCAAAACATCAAAAACCGGAAATTTTACCCTGGTTGTTGAATTTATGGGGTTTGAGACTTATGAAAAGGAGATCGTCCTTAACGGGAAACCCATCCAAATTGATATTTCACTGAAAGAGGCTTTTAATAAACTGGATGCCGTTACCATTACCGCCGGCACCTTTGAAGCCGGTGACAAAAAACAGGCAAATACCTTAAGCTCTCTCGATATGATTACCACTGCCGGAGCAATGGGCGATGTTTTTGGCGCTTTACAAACATTGCCGGGAACCACCACCAATGGTGAATCGGGCCGCTTGTTTGTGAAAGGTGGCGATAGCGAAGAATCACAAACCTATATTGATGGAGCACTGGTTCATACGCCGTATAATTCAACAGCTCCCAATACCTCTACCCGCGGACGGTTCAACCCGTTTATGTTCAAGGGAACCATATTCAGCACAGGCGGCTATTCGGCAGAATACGGGCAGGCACTATCAAGTGTGCTGCTGCTCAACACCAACGATATGCCGGTTGAAGACCAGTTAGACCTCTCATTTATGACCATAGGGCCCGAAATTGCCGGCACAAAACGCTGGAAGAACGGGGCCGTTACTGCCACGCTTGGGTATGCCAATCTTGGCCCATATATGAACCTGGTTCCACAGAACTACGAATGGGAACATGCTCCCGAATCGGCTTCCGGAGCTATAAGTATCAGGCAAAAAACAGGAAAAACAGGAATGTTAAAGGTTTACAGCAGTTTCGATGCCGGTAACTTTATCATCGGTCAGCTTGATCTGGATCAGGATAAAATGATTGACTACAAACTGGACAATAACAATTTCTTTGTGAATACTTCGTGGATAACCAAATTCGGGGAAAAGCGCACCATGACAACTTCAGCCAGTTTTACAAGGGATGAGGATAATGTTTCATTTGATACAACCCGTTTTGATAAACAACTGAAAGGATTTCACATTAAACAGGTTGTTTCGCAGGAAATAAGCAGCAAAGTGACCATCAGGTCAGGTGTTGAATGGTTTAAGCGTTTGAAAGAACAAACCTATCAAACCCCTGCCGATACTTTTATAAACAGTTACAACAACAATACCCTCGCCGCATTTACCGAAGCCGAAATGTATGCTTCTAAGCAATTTGTAACCCGTATTGGGGCAAGAGTTGAACATTCAGATTACCTTAACCGGACAAACTTCACACCTCGCCTCACGGCAGCATGGAAACTGAACGAAACCAGTCAGTTTTCGATGGCTTATGGTTGGTTTTACCAAAACCCTTCTGATGACTACCTGATTTACACCAACAATCTTGATTATGAAAGGGCCGACCATTACACCTTCAGCTATCAGTCTTCACTCAAAGGGAGGACATTGCGCGCTGAGCTTTATTACAAGGACTACCGCAACCTGGCCAAACAGAACGAAGGTGAATTTTACCTTCCTCAAACCTATGACAACTCCGGAAGTGGATATGCCAAAGGCTTCGACCTCTTTATCCGTGATAAAAAAACCATTAAATACGGCGACTACTGGATTTCCTATTCCTACCTCGACACCAAGCGCGATTACAGGAATTATCCCGGAATGGCCACCCCAACATTTGCCAGCAAGCACAATTTGGCGATAGTTTACAAGCATTGGTTTGGCAAAATCCGTTCGTATGCCGGAGTAAACTACAAATACTCATCGCCCAGAGTTTATAACAATCCCAACAGCACTGAATTCAATGGCGAGCACACCTTAGCCTATCAGACACTTGACATTAGCTGGAGCTTCCTGTACAGGCCAAATATCATTTTTTATGGAGCAGTTAACAATGTGCCTGGTTTTAAACAGGAATTTGGAAGGCGATACGCTGAAACACCCGACGATTCAGGCATCTATCGCAGCACTACAATAATTCCGGGTTCGGGCAGGTTTTTTATCCTGGGCTGCTTTATAACCTTAACCAAAAAAGGAGATCAGAATCAACTGGATAAAATTCAATAGAATTGCGCTTGTCTCGTGAGTGTGGAGCGATAACGAGAGATTGCGGATTGCAGATTTTGAGTATTGGTTTTTTACTTCTAAAACAAGATTAAACGAAAAATAAAAAACAATTTGCGTTCTCGCGCCAGCCTGCATGCCTGCCTGCAGGCGCAAGCAGACAGGCGCAAGCAGACAGGTCTTCGCATGAAATAATTTAAACCATCAAAACTTACCAAAACCAAATAACATGAAAACAAACCTTTTAACCTTGATTTTAGCACTGGTTTCGCTAACCGGTTTTTCACAGAAAGAAGAATACTACCAGGCAATGGGAGAAAGCCTCGCGCAATACGCTACCTGTCGCTCGATTGAAGACTTTCAGGCATTGGGCAATAAATTCAATATGATTGCCAAAGCAGAAAAAGAAGAGTGGTTGCCATTTTATTATCACGCTCAGTGTTACATAATTATGAGCTTTATGGAACCTTCAGATGCTACAAAAAAAGATGCTTACCTTGATGCTGCTGAAAAATCAATCACCCGGATGATTGAACTCGCCCCAGCCGAAGCTGATGTTTATGCGCTACAAGCAATGTTCTTTTCAGGAAGGCTTGTGGTTAACCCGATGGAGCGTGGGCAGGAATTCGGGATGCGCTCAGGTCAGGCAGTTGGCCAGGCTCTTGGTATAGATCCAACTAACCCACGCGCCAGAATGATTAAGATTCAAAACGATATGGGCGCAGCCCGATTTTATGGCAAGGATGTAAAAGCATTTTGCGAACAGGCAAAAGCATTGCTTGCAGATTGGGACAACTTCAAACCGAAATCTCCGCTTCATCCCAACTGGGGAAAACAGCAGGTAATCGAGATTGTTAATTCCTGCAACTAAGGTTCCATCAGACACTGCCAACTGCCGTATAATAACTAACTTTACACTGACATTGATTAGTCTACAAGATTACCAATGAAAATCTACAACAGACCCTTTAAAAGCATAAAGCTCTGGCATTACATTATAGGTAATGTATTGCTTGCACTCGTTATCCTTTTGGTCTTTTTTGGAAATGTCTTTGACACCCCTCAAAAGTTCCTGCTTGGATTTGTATGGTCGTTTTCCATCTGCATTACTCAATGGTTAGGCCCAATGATTATCGGAAATCAGCTTAATAAACACCTGCGCTGGATTGACAGGCCTGTTGCAAGAACATTCGTAGAGATCATCAGCTTACTGATTTGGTCGGTATGCGCCTTTGTTATTGTTCAGTTTGTTATGATGTATCTGATAAATGGGATATCACCTGCCGATGCCTGGCATTTTATTAAAAAATCAATCATTTACACTTTCCTGATTTCGCTGTTTATATCACTGGTTTTTACATCAATCGGCTTCTTCAGGGCTTGGCGAACATCAGTATTGAACGAAGCAAGACTGAAATCTGAAATGATGGCTTATAAATATGAATCCTTGCGAAACCAAATAAACCCTCATTTCCTTTTCAACAGTTTTAATGTGTTGAGTGATCTGGTTTACGAAGATCAGGCGCAGGCTGTAAAATTTATCCGGCAAATGAGCGAGCTATTCCGGTATGTGCTCGACAGCCGCGACAAAGAACTGGTCAGCCTGAACGAAGAGGTTGAATTTATGGAATCCTACACCTTTCTGCTGAAAACACGGTTTGGCGATAAGCTAAGTCTGGATGTAAACCTGAAGCCCGACAGCGAGGCCTACATTGTACCAATGACACTTCAAATGCTGGTCGAAAACGCGGTGAAACACAATGAAGTTTCTGAGCAATATCCCCTTCGTGTATCAATAAAGCAAAATGGTCAGTACATTGAAGTGGAAAATGCCCGGAAACCTAAGCTGGTAGGTGAAGATTCAAAAAACACCGGACTGAAAAATATTTCACAACAGTTTGGATTTTTCACCGATCGTGAAATAGAGGTTAAATCAACGGATGAAAATTTCCTTGTGAGGATTCCTATAATAGAAATGAGCTGAAAATGAAGGTCCTTATCATAGAAGACGAAGTCAGGGCGGCAAACCACCTTGAACGATTGCTGAAAAAAGCGGCTCCCGAAATGGAAGTAATCGCCAGGCTTGAATCGGTGCGCAATGCCGTTGAGTTCCTTTCCAGTAAACCGGAAGTCGGACTGATCTTCTCAGATATTCAACTTGCCGATGGCCTGAGTTTCGAAATTTACAAAAAGGTAAAAGTTGATTGTCCGATAATTTTTACCACGGCCTGGGACCATTATGCCATCGAAGCATTCAACACCAATGGCATTGACTATTTGCTTAAGCCTATTGAAGAAGAACGACTGATCAAGGCAATTGAAAAAGCCCGACAGTTTTCACCCCTGCCAATGCTCGAAAAAATTCTTGCTATGGCTGGTACCAGGCCAGCAAAAAGTTACAAATCCCGCTTTCTGGTAAAAGTGGGCGAAAAAATAAAATCCATTCCTGTTGAAGAAATCCGGGCATTTTATAGTCTCGAGAAAGCTACTTACCTTTTTACAAGCGAAAAACGCAGCTACTGTATAGATTTCGCCCTCGACCAGCTGGAAACCATGCTCGACCCGGATGTTTTTTTCCGCATAAACAGAAAGTTCATTGTAACTATTGAAGCCTGTGTCAACATAACGGCCTGGTCAAACAGCAGGCTCAAGCTGCGAATAGAAGGACTGGATGATCAGGAGGTTATTGTTGCCAGGGAAAGGGTGCAGGATTTCAGGGATTGGCTCGATCGTTAAATTAAACCTCAGACGAATCTGATCAGTAGCCGAACCAAAACGCCCAGGGCTACTAAAAGTGTAAGCGTAAATACAAAACCCGGAATTATTTTTTTCGATTTATAAATCCTTACATCAGGCAGATAATCAATGGTGCGAAATGCCATTGGAAGCAAAAGCATTGCCGATCCGAACATAGAGACCAGACTGATTTTAAGACTAAAAAACAGAATCATTAAAAGTATAGCAGGGCCAAAAAACAAGGGAATCACCAGAATCCATAACAACCAGGTTCTCATCACTGAGGTATCATCAATAAATATGCGGCTGGGGCTACATCTGAGGAACATCAGCCCAAAGCGCTTCGACCAAATTATCAGCCCTATAGAGGCAATCACAATAATCACATATTTCAAAATTCTGTTTGAAATAAGCCATTCAAGTGCAATTCCAAGCCCTTTGTAAAAGAAAGCAGCCAGCACCAATTCCGACATAAAAAAGGTAATCAGATTGAATGCAATCCACCCGAGTAATAATCTGAAAATCCAGTTTAGTTTCCTGATTCTAACCGCTAATCCGGTCAGATACATTCCAATAGCCAGAAATGTCAGAGTAGGCAAACCATAAACCAGCAGTAAACTGCCATCGCTCCAGTTTGAATCGTCGCCTGGTAAATAGACAACACTAAACAAGCTGTAGATATGATTGATATTATTTAATCTGAGCAATCCTGTAAGAATAAGCACCGATAAGGCTTTTACGAAAAGAAAAGCAAAGGCCATACAAAAGGCGGAAAACAACATCAACCTGAACAAGGCCGGCTTTGTAACAAACCTTTCGTCTAATTTATCGTATCCGACGGGAGTTTTAGGATACAGCAATTTTTTATATCGCCTGAATGCATCCTGCAAAGGCAATACAATTGCCCCTGTAAAAAAAGGAAATTTCTGTTCAGCCATAAAAAGTTTCTGCTCCCGATTATCTTTGGTAAAGCCAGATATTACTAAACAAATTGATAAATCCGCTTAGTAAACCTGCAAAACAAAGATGATTTATATTAATAAAGAGATCAACTATTTAAAACAAATAATCTCTTTCAAATCCTGTTAAACACGCTCAAGATCAACCGTAAAATGGCGCATAATCGGGGCTTCGTTCACAATCTTAAGGCCAGTAGAAATAGTATTGCGACGCTCATAAACATTCGCCAGAGCAGTTGCAACATAATCCATGTGGTTGTTTGTATAAACCCTGCGCGGAATCGTAAGTCTGAGCAGCTCGAGTGCCGGGAAACGGTTTTCGCGGGTTTCAGGGTCGCGATCGGCCAGTATGGCTCCAATCTCAACCCCTCTTACCCCACTTTCGAGGTATAGCTCAACCGCAAGTGATTGCGCCTGGAACTGCTCTTTTGGCATCTGTGGTAAAAAGCGCTTGGCATCAACAAAAATGGCATGTCCACCAAATGGCTGCTGAACTGGCACACCAAAATCAACCAATCGTTGTCCGAGATATGCTACTTGTCCTATACGGGTTTCGAGGTAATCAAATTCGGTTCCTTCGCGCAAACCCTGTGCAAGTGCGTTCATATCGCGACCCGACATACCTCCGTAAGTAATATAACCTTCAAACATTATGCTGAAGACGGAAGCCTTATCAAACAACTCTTTGCTGCGCATAGCTGAAAACCCACCCATATTAACGATTGCATCCTTTTTACTGCTCATCGTCATTGCATCTGAATAGCTGAACATTTCGAGCACTATTTCACGAATGCTTTTGTTCTCGTAACCAGCTTCGCGGGTTTTAATGAAATAAGCATTCTCGGCAAAGCGGGCAGAATCAAAAACGACAAAAATGCCATATTTCTCAGCCATTTGCTTTACAGACTTCAGATTTTCCATTGAAACCGGCTGTCCGCCCGATGAGTTACAGGTAATGGTAACTACAATAAACGGAATCTTTTCCTTTGGATGTTTTTGCAACATCTCTTCCAGTTTGTTCAGGTCAATATTTCCCTTGAAAGGATGATATATTTTTGTATCAAAAGCCTCGTCAATTGTACAATCTATTGCTTTAGCCTTCCGAAATTCGATGTGTCCTTTGGTGGTATCAAAATGCGAATTTCCCGGAACAACATCTCCGGCTTTGACAAGGGCTGAAAAAAGCACATTTTCGGCTGCCCTGCCCTGGTGGGCCGGCAGAAAATATTCAAATCCGAGAATTTCGCGGATGGTATCCTTCATTTTAAAATAGGATGATGCACCGGCGTAGCTTTCATCGCCCAGCATCATTTCACTCCATTGGCGGTCGCTCATAGCTCCGGTACCTGAGTCAGTCAACAGGTCGATAAAAACGTACTCGCTTCTCAGTTTAAACAGATTGTAGTTGGCTTCCTTAATCCATTGCTCACGTTGTTCGCGTGTGCTGCGACGGATAGGTTCAACCATTTTGATTTTATAGGATTCTGCAAAAGGTAATTCCATGATTGTTAAATTCTTAGATGATTAAAACAGGGTAATTCAAAATATAAGCAAAGGGTCAGAATTGATATTCATCCCTGTTTTTAATATTACGGAAAATTGTTTTTGCAGTAAGCCTGAAAATATATCCTTCCGACATTTGCTATAGTATATTCGCTCAAAAGTAAACCATTTTTTAAAAAAGCAATAAAATTTGGACTTATTTTCAGCTATTTTTAAAAATTCGATAATAATCGGGGCGATATGCAAATTCTCCCGGTTTTTAAAGTCGATGTAAGTTCTCCGTTTATTAACTGATGAAATTTGAGTCCGGATACACTAAACCTAAATCAAAACCGATTGTAATTGCTCTTTTTATTGCAACAAATGACATCCTTACAGGCCTGTTGCAAGGTGAGAAAACTGCATAAAAATGCAAAATCAATTCCATATCTTTGCCGCATGGCAAATAACGAAGAACTTTTCAAAAAAATAATATCCCATGCCAAAGAGTATGGGTTTGTATTTCAGAGCAGTGAAATATACGATGGCCTTAGCGCTGTTTATGATTACGGACAAAATGGCGTGGAGCTTAAGAACAACATCAAGGAATACTGGTGGAGAGCCATGGTTCGTTACCACGAAAATATTGTGGGTATAGACTCGGCTATTTTTATGCATCCAACCATCTGGAAGGCCTCGGGCCACGTTGATGCATTTAGCGATCCGATGATTGACAACAAAGACTCGAAAAAACGCTATCGTGCCGATGTGCTGGTAGAAGAGTTTGTTGCTAAAACCGAGGATAAGATTTCAAAGGAAGTTGAAAAGGCTGCAAAACGCTTTGGCGATGCTTTTGACGAAACCCAATACCGTGCTACCAACCCAAGGGTAATGGAGTATCAGGCTAAAATTGACAGTGCCAAGGACCGGCTTTACAAAGGGCTCGAAAAAAATGATTTTGCCGATATCAAGAAGCTTATTGAAGACCTTGAAATAGCCTGTCCGGTTTCTGGTTCGCGCAACTGGACCGAAGTAAGGCAGTTTAACCTGATGTTTTCAACTCAGATGGGGTCGGTAAGCGAAGAGGCAAACACCATCTATCTGCGGCCCGAAACGGCTCAGGGGATTTTTGTAAACTTTCTCAATGTGATGAAAACCGGACGGATGAAAATTCCTTTCGGTATTGCACAGATTGGTAAAGCTTTTCGCAATGAGATTGTTGCCCGTCAGTTTATTTTCCGAATGCGTGAATTTGAGCAAATGGAGATGCAGTTTTTTGTGAAACCAGGTACTGAATTAAAGTGGTTTGAATTCTGGAAGGAAGAGCGCCGCAACTGGCATCTTTCACTGGGCATTCCTGCCGAAAAATATCGCTTTCACGACCACGAAAAGCTGGCACACTATGCCAATGCCGCCTGCGATATCGAGTTTGACTTTCCCATTGGATTCAAAGAACTAGAAGGGATTCATTCACGCACTGATTTCGACCTTGGCGCCCATCAGAAATTTTCAGGTAAAAAAATCACCTATTTCGATCCCGAGCTGAACGAAAGCTATGTTCCCTATGTTGTTGAAACTTCCATAGGTCTCGATCGCACTTTCCTTGCTATGATCAGCCATGCTTATACCGAAGAGAAACTCGAAGATGGTTCAGAAAGGGTTGTGATGAAACTTCCTCCGGTGCTTTCACCGGTTAAAGCAGCTGTGCTTCCTCTTGTTGCAAAAGATGGCCTTCCCGAAAAGGCGCGTGAAATCATGAACCAACTGAAATTCGGATATAACTGCCAGTACGAGGAAAAAGATTCAATCGGGAAACGCTACCGCCGCCAGGATGCAATCGGAACCCCATACTGTATNNGCTCTGAACTTTGTGCTTGGTTGTGACAAAAGCAGCTGAAGCATTAGATTGAGCATCTCCAGCCGTTTACTTTTATGAAAATGGGAGATTTTACTTGTTGTTGTAACGGTTCATTGAATCGGTCGGGCCGGCGATTATAAAACTCTTAATCATTTCAATTGCATTTGGTATCTTTTCTATGAAGATTTTTTCCTCATCGCGGCTAAATCTGCCAAGCACATAATCAACCTGGAAACCTTTGGCAAAATCGCTTCCAATTCCAACCCTCAGCCTTGGGAAATCATTCCGGCCCAGCACCTCAATTATATTGTTCAGTCCGTTGTGGCTGCCTCCGCTGCCTTTGGTTTTCATACGCAGCATTCCGGTGTCAAGGTCGAGGTCATCAACCACAACCAGCGAATTTTCGATGCTTACATTCTCCTGGGTAAGCCAATACCTGTATGCTTTGCCACTGAGATTCATATAAGTTGTGGGTTTGATAATGACGATGGTTTTCCCGCGAAAGCGGGCCTCAGCCCGCGAAGCGTAACGATCTGTTGAAAATTTTGCTCCCAGATCAGCAGCAAGTGCATCGCCGATAATAAAACCAATGTTGTGGCGGGTATTTGCATACTCTTCGCCAATGTTACCAAGGCAAACAATCAGGAATTTCACAATAATTAATCTTTCTGAAAAACTGGTTTTAATTATTCAAATAAACACAAATTGCCCGGATATCAGGCAAAAAATAACCGGAAAGTTGCCAAATGCAGCTCTCCGGTTACTTCAATTATTTCAATATTACTTTTCGGCCTCGGGGGTAGCTGTGGTTTCAACATTACGGGTTGATACTACACTTACCACTATTGCGCTTGGAATATCGAGGAGTTCTACATCTTTTACTTTGATATCAGCAACTTTTATCGACTGATTGATTTCCAGTTTTTTGATGCTGATTTCAATTTCGTCGGGCAGGTTCTGAATAAGCGCTTTAGCTTTCAGTTTACGGAATTTTTTAACCAGTTTACCTCCAAGAAGTACTCCGGGTGATACACCGGTTAAGCGAATAGGAATGGGAATAATAACCGGTTTTTCAGGGTTAAGTTCCAGGAAATCGGCATGAAGAATACGGTCGCTAACCGGGTGAGACTGAAGATCCTGCAGAATGGTAAGATACTCCTTACCATCTATTGATACCTTAATCAGGTGGGATGCCGGAGTGTATAAAATTGGTTTAAAAGCCGTTTCGTCAGCAGAAAAGTGGATCTGCTCTTTGCCACCATAAATTACACAGGGAACTTTACCCGCGTTGCGCTGGGCTTTCGCATCTTTTTTCCCTACGTTCCCGCGAAGGGAACCGCTCATAGATACTGTTTTCATTGTTTAAAAATTTAGTTGTTATTAAAAAATATCCCAAAAAGGGTTTATTCAAATTTAAAAAGAGTCGAAATTGACTCGTAATTGTGCACCTTACCAATAACATCTGATAACAGCGAAGCAGTACTCAGAACTTTAATTTTTGAACTCTGCACTTTTACAGGAATGGTATCGGTGACAATAACTTCGGTAAACGGCGATTTTTCAATTTTCTCAACTGCATCGCCCGATAAAAGCGGATGGGTACAAAACGCACGCACACTGGCAGCCCCGTTATCAATCATCAGTTGTGCAGCCTTGCAGATGGTGCCGGCAGTATCAATAATATCATCAACCAGAATTACATCCTTGCCGGTTACATCACCAATAAGTGCCATAGTATCAACCTGATTTGCTTTCAAACGCTGTTTGTAGCAGATTACAAATGAGGTATTTAAAATCTTAGCGTAAGCCGCTGCCCGGCGTGTGCCACCTGTATCAGGCGAAGCCATCGTAAGATTGGGCAATTGCAACTGCTTGATGTAAGGAACAAAAATTGAAGACGAATAGAGATGATCAACCGGCACATCAAAAAACCCCTGAATCTGGTCGGCATGTAGATCAATCGTAATTATCCGCTGAACCCCTGCGGCAGTCAATAAATTGGCAACCAGTTTTGCAGCGATGGAAACCCTTGGTTTATCTTTTCGGTCCTGCCTTGCAAAACCAAAGTAAGGGATAACAGCAATAATATGCCTAGCCGAAGCCCGCTTGGCTGCATCGATCATTAATAAAAGTTCAAAAAGATTGTCGGTAGGTGCAAAGGTAGATTGTACAATAAAAATGTCATTTCCACGAACATTTTCCTCAAACGAGGGCTGAAACTCACCGTCAGAAAAATCGGTGATTAATACATCCCCAAGTTTCTTCCCATAGCTTGCTGCTATCTTTTCTGCCAGGTAACGGGTGGCTCTTCCCGAGAAAATGTTAACCACTGTGGCCATTTTAATTGTGCTTTAAGGGGTTAGAAATTCGGATTTGAGGGTGGCAAAGATATTGCTTTTTTCTCACTTACAGGTAAATATGTATATAATTAACAAAATACCTGCCTAAAACCTTGATTTTTAGTCAAAATTGTATTATTTTTGCACCCCCTAAAAACAAACGGTTTTGTTAAACCATCTGATTATTAAAACATTAGATGATCGCAATTCGCTCGTTTTTAACTCTGCAAACTTACAATAGTTTATTCGGATAATTAATGAAATAAAAGCATTTTTTATACCTGTAAACTAAACAAACCTTATAACTCTTCCGGGATGAAACTTTCTCAATTTCGCTATCATCTGCCTAACGAACTGATTGCGATGCAGCCAGCCCCCAACCGAGGTGAATCAAGACTTATGGTTTTAGATCGAAAAACCAAAACCATTGAGCATAAAATGTTTAATGATATCCTTGACATTTTCGGAGATGGCGATGTTTTTGTATTAAATGATACTAAAGTATTTCCCGCTTTGCTAACCGGTGAAAAGGAAAAAACCGGGGCAAAAATCACTGTTTTCCTGCTTCGTGAACTTAATGCTGAAGCTCGTTTGTGGGACGTTCTTGTTGATCCGGCCCGCAAAATACGGATTGGAAACAAACTCTATTTTGGCGACGACGATTCACTGGTAGCTGAGGTTATTGACAATACTACCTCACGTGGACGTACCTTGCGTTTCCTTTTCGATGGCCCTTATGATCAGTTTAAAAAAACCATTGAGAGCCTTGGTAAAACGCCTTTACCTGAAGAATTACAGGCTATGCGCGAAATAATGCCCGAGGATAAAGACTGGTATCAGACAATTTACGCCAATAAAGAAGGCGCTGTTGCAGCACCTACTGCCGGACTTCATTTCAGCCGCGAAATGATGAAACGCCTCGAACTGAAAGGCACTTCATTTGCTTCGGTTACCCTTCATGCCGGGGTTGGAAATTTCAGGGCTATTGACGTTGAAGACCTGACCAAACACAAAATGGACTCCGAAGAGTTGATTATTGAAGAAGAGGCAGCACGCATAGTGAACAAAGCCAAAGAAAACCGCAAACAGGTTTGTGTGGTTGGTACTACAACCATGAAAGCTGTGGAAACTTCCGTTGCTATTTCCGGAATGTTGAAACCTTACAAAGGCTGGTCGAATAAATTTATCTTCCCTCCTTACGAATTCAGTATTCCAACCAGTATGATTACCAATTTTCACCTGCCATTATCGCCCATGCTGATGATGACTTCTGCTTTCGCCGACTTTGATTTTTTAATGAAAGCCTATAAAGAAGCGATAAACGAAAAATATCGTTTCTTCTCCTATGGTGATGCTATGTTGATTTTATAGCTATTCATTCCCAGAATAATTGAAATCCCTGCCTGTCAGGGATTTTTTTTTGCAATGGTAAAAAACAGCAATACAATAATGTCAATCTGTCGTTTGAAAGGGCAGGGCAAACGATTTTATGATTAGGTTTGTAAAAACAAATCGGGTGAACAGATATGTACTTATAGTAGCTGGCGGATCAGGCTCACGCATGGGAACCGCGTTCCCCAAGCAATTTCTTACTATAGTTGAAAAACCCCTGTTATTTTATACGATTGAAGCGTTTTCAAACATCTCATTTCCGGTAAATATTATCCTTATTCTTCCCAAAGTTCACATCTCTTACTGGCGTGAATTATGTAAATCCTTTAATTTCAATATCCCACACAAAGTAGTAGCCGGTGGAAAATGCCGGGGAGAATCGGTGAAAAAAGGACTTGAGGCTATTGGCGATCCTGAAGCAATTGTTGCCATTCATGATGGCGTAAGGCCTTTCGTTGATTCTGACATTATAGAAAAAGCATTTGCACTGGCTTCGGCAAATGGTACAGCCGTTCCTGTATGCGAAATCACCGACTCGGTCAGAATTATTGAAAACGCTACCAACCGTTCTTTTAACCGCCAAATCATCCGAAGCGTTCAAACCCCTCAATGTTTTAAGCTTTCAATCCTGCGCGAAGCATACAATTCGCCAGATTCGTTGAACTTTACGGATGACGCGGGTTTGCTTGAGTACAAGGGGTTCAAAATATTTCTTTTTGATGGAAACCGCGAAAACATCAAAATAACGACCCCTTTTGATTTGCTGGTTGCAGAAGCAATTATTAAAAAACGAAAAATTCAAAATCGGGACTAAGGCGCTGATTAATAATTTCTGATAAAATGAATAACAACAAACAGGCAATAAATGCAGGATGGCTCTCGATTGCGGTCAATAGTGGTTTGTTTATACTGAAATTCTGGGCTGGAATTGCAACCGGATCCATCGCAATTATTGCAGATGCCTGGCATACCCTTTCCGATTCACTAACCTCAATTGTAGTGGTGATTGGGATTAAAATTTCAGCTAAACCAGCCGATAAAGAACACCCATTCGGTCATGGCAGGGCCGAACTAATTGCAGCTCTGATTATTGGCGTGCTCTTAAGCGTAGTGGCTTTCAATTTTATCCTTGAAGGTGTTCAGCGGCTGCGCTCCCGCGAACTTGTTAATTACAGTACCTTCGCGATTGTTGCAACAGTAATTTCTATATTAGTTAAAGAAGCCATTGCCCAATACGCCTTTAACATTGCCCGGAAAACAAAATCAAAATCAATCAGAGCCGATGCCTGGCATCACCGATCCGATGCTGTTTCATCGGTGGTAATTCTGGCCGGTATTTTTCTGGGAAAACATGTCTGGTGGATTGACGGGGCTATGGGCATTATTGTAGCTTTCCTGATTTTTTATGCCGCTTATGATATTCTTCGCGATGCTATGAATATTATGATGGGGGAAACCCCTGATAATGAACTTATTGAGAAAGTAAAAGACATCTGTAAAAGCGAAACCCTTCTCGAAACCAAACCGCATCATTTTCACATTCACCGGTATGGCGACCATACCGAAATGACTTTTCATATTAAGCTACCTAATGGGTTGAGCCTGAATGATGCCCATGAAATTGCTACCCGCGTCGAGATGAGTGTAAAGCAAGAAATGGGCATTATCAGCACTATTCACATGGAACCTGAAGGGAAAACAGGTGACTGAATTTATTTAACTGTTTTTCCTGCCTTTCCACGACACTTTAACCAGATTACCAGCTATAGCACTAAACGTCGTAAACAGAACGACCAAAGGCTGGATAAGAGGAATCAACCAGGCTTTTTTCTGTTCACCGGCAAAGCGGGCAAATGATACAAGCAGCGGAAAATCAAGCAGAATTTTCAGCAACAAGATTCCTGAAAACAACCAAAAATACCCTGGCGAAAAAAAGCCTGCAACAAATGCCACCACGATTACGGAATTCATCGACATAACCGATAAGGCAGTAAAAATAAGAAAGGCATCCCGATATGCATGGCTCTTCGAAACCCAACGCAACCGTTGTTTTACAAGGCCCGACATTGTTCTTGCAGCCTGAGCTATCACAATCGCATCTTTATTCTTCGCAAAAGCAATCTTCGAAGATCCAAAGGCTTTTTTCATCGAAAGCATCAAAAACACATCATCGCCTGAGCTTAAATCTGCTTTCATTGCATCATCTCTTAAGTTTTTATAAGCCTTGGATGAAAAGCCCAGATTAGCCCCATTGCACATAACCGGCGTACCTGAACCAATGGCTCCCGCCCCGGAAGCAATCAGTGACATAAATTCCAGTTCCTGAAAAAGCCCGAAAAATCTACCATTTGATTTCAACAAAACCGGTGCGGAAATAAAAACCGGACTTTCAAGCTCAAAACATTTAACCATGGCAGAAATCCATCCTTTTGGATGACTGCAATCTGCATCAGTGCATAAAACAAGGGTACCAGTGGCGAATTTCATTGCTAGTTTGATGGCCGCTTTCTTGCCTTCGGCCTCACTCAAACTGTAAACCCTGAGTTTTATTCTGTCAGTAAATTGGGCTATATCCCTGACAATCTGCAGTGTAGAATCATTTGAATGATCATCAACTACTATAATCTCAAAAAGTTGACCGGGGAAGTCCTGGGCAATCAAGCCTTCAAGACATTGCCTGATAAAACTTTCTTCATTCCTTGCCGGGACAATAATAGTGACGGTTGTTGAAGGATGTTCAGCTTTCAGTTCACACATTTCAAGTCTGTACCAACCACGTGTGAACCATGCTAAAATACCGGCATATCCACAAACGATAATTAGTGAAACTATATAGAAAGATGATATTTCAACTACCATTTGTATTGCTTTTTCTCAGTATGGTCAATCGGTTAATAAACAACAGTCCAAGCATGGCAGGCAATGCAAGGTTAATGATCCACAATAAGGTAGTAACAGAAAGAATGGGTGTTGCAACCATTGCATTTTCAGGGAAATACAGGCTGATAAAATAAATGGCAACTGAACCCCTTATGCCAAGATCAATAAGGGCAATAGAAGGAATGGCAGTAACAACCAGATAGGTCATCGCGATGAGAGTAAATGCACTGAATATAGGGATGTGGAGATCGAATGCCCGGAGCAAAATGTAAAACTGGAAGCAGAAAACCAGGTAGCGCGACAGACTGAGCAACAACACCCTAAGCAGAATTATTCTGTTAACCGATTGCAATACAGCAATATACTCGTGTATTTTTTTCCATCCAGGCCTTATTACGGAATGAATCTTCGACGATAGCAGCGGAGCTCTCAGAAACAACATGATCATCACCAAAATAAGCAGTAAATCGACCAAAACGATTCCAACATAAAGGTGTCGGTGCCAGGATTCTGACAATCCGATGAAGCTGACGATAAAAAAAAGCAAAGAAACCAATCCGAAAATTAGCGTAGCCATTAACTGACTTATGCTTCCGATTATGGTCAGTAATACGCCCTTCAACGGATCTGATAGCCTAAGTGTAAATACCCGGCCAAAAAATTCGCCAATCCGGTTAGGTGTAAAAAGGCTCATCGAGATTCCGGTTAGCACAGACCGAAAAGCATTGAAGTAAGAAACCGGTTCCACATGATTTATCAACAGCTGCCACTTTATTGCTTCTATCCCCCAGTTGATCGGCATAAGGAGAATTACCAAACCGATCATCAGCCGAAAGCCAGAATTGGTAAGTTTGTTGGTAAAATCATGACTAAAATCTGCAAAATCACCACTCAGAAAAACCTGCCGGTAAATAAACCAGAAAGCCAGGACAGCAACCACCACCCGCAGGCCGATATTCAGGGATTTCTTTACCTTTGCGGAAAGCTGCATACTATCTTACCTGCTAATTTTTATGAATAGAGAACGCATCATTCTCGGTATTGACCCCGGAACCCAGATTATGGGTTATGGCTTAATTGCCGATAAAGGTAAGAAAATTGAACTGATTACACTTGACGTGTTTAAGTTCTCGTACAAAGAGGATCAGGCACTGAGGCTGAAAAAAATATTTGAATCAATTCTTGGACTGATTGATACCTATCATCCTGATGAGCTGGCCATTGAGGCCCCGTTTTTTGGCAAAAATGTTCAGTCAATGCTTAAACTTGGGCGGGCGCAAGGCGTGGCCATGGCTGCGGGGCTTTATCGCGATATACCAATTTTTGAATATTCGCCTCGTAAGATCAAACAGTCAATAACAGGAAATGGCAATGCTTCAAAAGAACAGGTTGCTGCTATGCTTGGCAATCTGCTTATAATGGGCGATGTTCCTAAATTAATGGATGCAACCGATGCCGTGTCTGTTGCTGTTTGCCACTATTTTCAGGGTAAACCTGACGATTCTGGTAAAACCTATAAAGGCTGGAAAAACTTTCTGGATCAGAATCCAAACCGGGAAGCAAAGAAATAGCAGTTTAACAGCTTTTTCAAATTCTGTAATCTAAAATTGTCTGCCACAGAGAAATAAAGCCATCTGCGCTACATCAATTTCTGGTACATTTGCCACCAGCGGTCGGGCAGATCGTTATCACAGGCCGTCTGATAATCCTTGTAAGTACACGGAACTATATAATGGTTAGCATATTTCTCGCGGTTTCCCGGACCACAAATAACCTCCATCCACCAACGATCTGTTTTTCGGCTTTTTATGAAAACGATTCCATCGGCAAAATCCTTAGTAGGAACAATATACCGAACAAAAGAATCACTTTTTGAATCGGGAAAATCATTCTTCCGGTTATTATAACCTTCTATGGCATACCAGATCATTTGTGCAAGAAGATGAGCCGTTACTCCATTGCGATCGAATTGAGGGTTTAATTCAAAAAAACCAATTGACGAGAGTTTTTCGCTCATGGCGGCGTAACGGACAATACGGCAGGCTTCGTCGCCTGAAAACCCGTTTGGTGAAGCGTTGGCATTTCCCGGCGCATCAGCAGCCCTGATTGCACCCATATCGAATGAAAGCATATCAACATTTCTCACAAGTGGCTCTGAATCAGCAAGATTACTATGTAACAATCCCAGCCTGTAGGTGTCGAAAAGCAGTTTCTTCATCAGATCTAGGGCCGGTTGATCAATAAAATAGGTCTGATAACCCAGGTTTGTATAATTGAACAGGAAGTTGGGCCGCTGCATAATAATCCGGCTGAGGTAGGTGTTCGAGTTCAAATCGTCAGAAGTTTCTCCAAGGTCGAATCTTGAATCAATCACAGCCATATTAATAATCTGCTCAAGATTGGCATAGGCTTTATACATGGCAAATGTCATGTCGTGGCCTCCACCGATAACAACCGGAAAAATTCTGTTGGCTAACAGGTATTCAATTGTGGAAGACACAGCAAAATATGTGTCATCAATTGTGTGGCCTTTGCGAATAATCCCAAGATCCGCAATGGTAGCCGACCATGAGCCGGGAAACAAGCTGTACAAAAACCGTCTTACTTCATTTGCAGCAGCATCGCATCCTGTATTGTTCAGCGCGCCGCGGTCATCGCTGATACTCAGCAATGCTATCTCTACGCCTTCAAGATCGGGGAAATCATCTCCGGCGCGAAATATTTTGATGGTTTGTCCCATTCGGGGATGTGTACCCATTGGCAAATCATCAAACAATGAATCTGCAACTGCTTCAAAATAAATGGAAATGTCCATAAACTGCTGTTTGATTTTCTATTTTCAAACCTACGGTAAATTTCTGAAAAAACGTTGCAAAAAAAAGGAGGTGCTTTTTAGTTAAAGCCCCCCCTGTTTTAGTCACCAGATATTTTGCAATTCTCTTACTTTTTCTTGTTGAACCTCCCTTTGCCGGAAGTTTTAGGCTGTGCATCAGCTTTGGCAGCTATTTCACGGCATTGCTCTAATGTGAGTGAAGCAGGGTCGGTGCTTTTAGGAATGCGGTAATTTGTTTTCCCAATGGCAATATAGGGTCCGTACCTTCCATTCAACACCTGAACAGCAGGATCTTCGTCATAAACACGAATAATGCGCTCCGATTCCTTTTTGCGTTTTTCTTCGATCAGTTCGATAGCCCGGTCAACATCAACCGAAGCCGGATCGTCGGTTTTGGCCAGTGAATAAAACGCCGATTTGTGTTTTACATAAGGTCCGAAACGGCCAATGGCAACGGTTAGTTCCGCATCCTCATAACTGCCGATTGACCTTGGGAAATCAAAAAGCTTCAAAGCTTCGGCCAGATCAAGATCGTCCATTGACTGACCTTTTTTTAAGCTTGCAAAGCGTGGTTTTTCATCTTCCTCGGCCTCACCGATCTGAACCATAGGCCCGAAACGGCCAATCCTGACATACACATTCTTTTTGCTTTCCGGGTCAGTTCCCAGCAGGCGCTCGCCTTTTACTTTATCAGCATTTTCGAGGGTATCCTTTACCTGTTTGGCAAACGGATGGTAAAATTCCTTAATCATCTGATTCCAGACTTTCTGGCCCTGCGCTATTTCGTCAAATTCCTTTTCAACATTGGCTGTAAAATTATAGTCGAGAATATTCTCGAAATTCTGAACCAGAAATGTGTTGACCAATGATCCTATATCGGTCGGGAATAATTTCGATTTCTCGAAACCGGTATTCTCGGTTTTAACCTCTTCGGTGATTTTTGAATTTTTAAGCTTGAGCAGATCAAAGTTACGTTTCATACCGTCGCGGTCTTCCTTAACCACGTATTCGCGTTTCTGTATGGTTGAAATGGTTGGTGCATATGTTGATGGACGTCCAATTCCAAGTTCTTCCATTTTTTTAACCAAACTGGCTTCAGTATAGCGTGGTGGCTGTTGCGAAAACTTCTTGGTTGCGACCATTTCAACCAGATCGAGTTTCTCTCCGGCTTTCATAGGCGGAAGCATAGAATCATCATTCTCAACCGATTCGTCATCGGTTGATTCCATATAGACCTTAAGGAAGCCATCAAACTTAATAACCTCGCCCTTTGCAATAAATTTCTCTGACAAAACGCCACCCTGGCTTTTTGCTTCAGGTGTAATCGCAATATTAACCGTAGTGCGCTCCAGTTCAGCATCACTCATTTGTGAAGCGATGGTGCGTTTCCAGATAAGATCATACAATTTCTGCTGCGAACTGTCACCACCAACTTCGGGTTTATCCATATAGGTTGGCCTGATGGCTTCGTGAGCCTCCTGCGCGCCTTTTGACTTAGTAGCGTATTGCCTGATTTTAACATACTTATCTCCATATTGTTTGGTAATCTCTTCCTTGGCCAGATTTAATGCCAGCTTTGAAAGGTTTACCGAATCGGTACGCATGTAGGTAATTTTTCCGCTCTCGTAAAGTTGTTGTGCTACCAGCATGGTTTTTGCAACCGAAAAACCGAGTTTGCGACTGGCTTCCTGCTGAAGGGTTGAGGTGGTAAACGGAGGTGCCGGTGATTTGCGGGCAGGTTTTGTTTCAATATCACTGATGTGGAATGCGGCTCCAACACACGTTTTCAGAAATTCAAGAGCTTCGGGCTTTTGAGCAAAACGCTTTGAAAGTTCAGCATTAATTTTTGGTTGACCGTTTTCATCAGGAATTGTAAAGATGGCGGTTACCCTGAAATTATAGGTTGATTTAAAAGCCTTAATCTCATCTTCCCGCTCAACAATCAAGCGAACGGCTACCGATTGAACACGACCGGCTGAAAGAGCCGGTTTAACTTTTTTCCACAGTACCGGCGAAATTTCAAAACCGACCAACCGGTCGAGCACACGGCGTGCCTGCTGAGCATCAACCAGATTTTTGTCAATTCCCCTTGGGTTCAGGATGGCCTCGTTGATGGCCGTTTTTGTAATCTCATGAAAAACAATTCGGCGTGTTTTCTTTATATCAAGCGAAAGCGCTTCGGCCAGATGCCATGCAATGGCTTCTCCTTCTCTGTCTTCATCGGAAGCCAGCCATACAATTTCAGCTTCCGAAGCCAACTTCTTCAATTCTTTAATCAGCTTGGTTTTGTCGGCCGAAATTTCGTAGTTGGGATTAAAATCTCTTTCAATATCAACACCCAATTGCTTTTTAGACAAGTCCCGAACATGACCAAAACTGGATTTAACAATATAATCTTTACCTAAAAAGCCTTCAATAGTCTTTGCTTTTGCGGGTGACTCAACGATTACCAGGTTTTTTATCATACCAGAATACTATGGTTTTCGATCAATTCTTATTTTTTTATAAACGGGCACAAAGTAACGCAATAAAAACAGAACACTTGTCCAAAAATCACTATTTTATTTACAACAATTTAATAATGAGACTGTTCAAATATTCTTAACTTTGCGCCCTGCCGCCATAAACAAAAGAGCACCGACAATAGTTTATGGTTTGTACCACTAAAAATTGCTGAATTGGAATCAAAACGCAAACTCTACATAGAAACATACGGCTGCCAGATGAATTTTTCTGATACTCAGATTGTGGGATCAATTATGACCGACCATAACTTTGAGTCGACAGAGAACATTGCCGATGCTGACCTGATTTTTGTAAATACCTGTTCAATCCGCGACAATGCCGAGCAAAGGGTAAGGGCTCGTTTGCAGGAATTTAAGCGATATAAAAAAATAAAGCCCGGCCTTATTATAGGTGTGCTTGGTTGCATGGCCGAAAGGTTAAAATCGCAATTGATTGAAGAGGAAAAGATGGTTGATATTATAGTTGGTCCGGATGCTTATCGCGACCTGCCCCGCCTGCTATCGGTTGCAGAAACCGGACAGAAGGCCATCAATGTAATCCTCTCGGCCGACGAAACCTATGCAGATATTAATCCTGTGAGGCTCGACAGCAATGGTGTGTCTGCATTTATTTCGATCATGCGTGGCTGCGAAAATTTCTGTTCCTATTGTGTTGTTCCGTTTACCCGTGGTAAAGAGCGCAGTCGTGATACAGGAACCATAGTTAACGAAGCAAAGGATCTTTTCAGCAATGGTTATCGCGAGGTAACCCTGCTCGGTCAGAATGTAAACTCTTACCGTAGTGAAGATGGTGTTGGCTTTGCCGGATTAATGGAGATGGTAGCGAAAATCAGCCCCCAATTAAGGGTAAGGTTTGCCACTTCTCATCCCAAAGACCTTTCAGATGAATTGCTTCAAACAATGGCTGCCTATCCAAATATTTGCCGTTCGATTCATCTTCCGGTGCAATCAGGCAGCGACCGTATACTGAAACTAATGAACAGGAAATATGACACAAAATGGTATCTGGACAGGATTGAATCCATCAGGTCATATTTGCCCGATTGCGCCATTTCAACTGATATTATTTGTGGTTTTTGTACTGAAACAGATCAAGATCAAAAAGACACCCTTGCCCTGATGCGCAGGGTTAGCTATGATTATGCCTTTATGTTTAAGTATTCTGAAAGGCCTGGTACAACAGCTGAGAAGAAGTATAATGACGATGTTCCCGAATCGGTAAAGAGTGAAAGACTTAAGGAAATTATTGATCTGCAGCAGGAGCTTTCGTACAAAAGCAATCTGAAGGATATTGGTAAAATATTTGAAGTTTTGGTTGAAGGCTTTTCAAAAAAATCGGGCAAGGAGCTTTCGGGAAGAAACAGTCAGAATAAGGTTGTAGTTTTCCCAAGGCATGAATTTAAACCTGGCGATTATGTTAAAGTTAAGATAACTTCCTGCACAACTGCAACATTAAAAGGAGAAGTTGCAATTAATGGCTGACTGTCAGTACCGGCCTATGTTCAGATCAGCCCCGACTGAACTGAAAACCCTGTAAATTTTATTGTTTTAACCTGAATGAAAATAAATATTAAATTTGCACAATCCATAATTCATAATCAGTATATTTGACATTGTTGCAAACCAATTTAAATCTAACTCTTAAACCTGATAAGCTGCCAATTTTATAATCGGGTTACTTTTCAGTATTTTTTTCATATATAATGCAGTTTAAGCTCTCTTCAATATGAAACAAGGAATTCGTTTAAAAATCAAACAGTTGCTGATATTAGCTGCGGCAATGCTTTTAGTCAGCTCGTGTGTATCAATGAAAAAAGTCAGATACCTGCAGGATTCTGCTGATTATCTGAAAGATAATAAAATTGAGTTTAAGAATGAAAGTAGCCCATATTACAAGGTGCAACCTGGAGACAATCTCTATGTAGATGTTTCTAGCCTCGATTCAAAAAACATGAACCCATTTGAATCAAATCAGCGGGTTTCCTATCAGAATAACAGCGAGATGAGTGTTTATCTCAACAGCTATATGGTTTCTGATTCGGGTTATATCAATTTCCCGGTAGTAGGTAAAATTCAGGTTGCCGGACTTACCGTTACTGAAGTTAAAGACAAAGTGCAGGCCACGGTAAATGAATTTTACCAATTGACCACAGTTACTGTTAAACTGGTGAATTTTAAAATAAGCCTTCTGGGCGAAGTCGTGAGACCGGGCACATACATGGTTTATCAGGAAAGCATTAATATATTACAGGCTATCAGCATGGCCGGAGACCTTGCCCCTTATGGCGACAGAAGTAATATAATGATTATCAGAAAGTCGGAAGACGGTTCATTGGTATATACTGTAAATCTGCGAAAAGCCAATATACTGGAATCGCCGGCATATTACCTGCAGCCTGATGATATTGTTTATGTGGAACCATTGAAAAGCAAAAACTATGCTTTCACCGCGTTTCCATACGCAGTCATTTTTTCGACGATTACAACTACCCTTCTCATCATAAATTTCTTTAAATAAGAATAACGTGGATAATTATATTAAAGAATCCCAACAGGAAGAAACCGTTGATTTTAAGCAACTTTTCTTTAAATTTTACCGCTACTGGTATTTTTTCATCATTACCGTATTTATTGCACTAACCATCGCATTTTTGTTCAATAAATACACGCAGCCTATTTATAAAGTCGGCACCACGGTGATGATCAAAGACGATAAATCGGGCTTCGATGCTCAGGCACTGCTTGGCATCGGAAACATGAAAAATGCGCAGGTTCTCGAAAATGAGATCGGGGTGCTTAAATCGCGTTCACTGGTTACCAGGGCAATTAAAACGCTTAACTTTTCCGTATCGTATTTTAAGGAAGATAATTTTGTTACCACTGAGCTTTACAAAGACTCACCGTTTACAGTTGTTTTTGACACCGCCAATCCACAACCGGCAGGGCTCAGATTCAATTTGATTATCTTACCCAATAACGAATTCAGCCTGACCACAGAAGGCGAATCGGTGTTTTTGTATGATTATGCCAAAAGTAAACAGATCGAGAAAATAAACCAGAAGGTTGATATTAAAGGTAAATTCAGGTTTGGTGAACAGATTAAAGGAAAGTATTACAATTTTAAAGTATTGCTGAACACCAACTTCGATCCAAAGGAGCATGTGAATGTTAATATGTATTTCTCTTTCAACAAGATAGAGGATCTGACCAAGCATTTTATGGGGTTTGAGATTGAACCTATTAACCGTGAGTCATCCATTGTTGAGATTTCTCTCCGTAGCACCAGTGTTTACAAGGCAACTGATTTCCTGAACACTTTAACTGATGTGTACCTGAAACGTGGATTGGAAAAGAAAAACCAGATTGCTACCAATACCATTAATTTTATTGATGAACAACTTCTAGGTATTACTGACTCTCTTCGTACAGCTGAAACTGTTTTACAGGATTTCAGGACGAAAAACGAAGTAATGGACCTCGATTTTCAATCGCAGCAGGTTTTCCAGCAAATGAAAGAGCTGGAAAATGAAAAGGCAGTGCTGATGGTTAAAAATAAGTATTACCTCTATTTGCGCGATTATCTCAGAAAAAATGAAGCTGATCTTACCGGACTTACAGTGCCTTCTTCGATGGGAATTGATGATCCGATTCTTACAAAACTCATAACCGATCTTACNNGCTTCCTACGATGACCGCATCAAGGTGAATAAAAGGACGCTGGAGGAGAACATTAAAAACATTGTCAATACATCCAATATCTCCATAAGGGAGATTGACCTCCGTATTAATGCACTTACTGGAAAAATAAGCAAACTTCCTGCAACCCAGCGCCTCCTTTTCGGGATCGAACGCAAATTCAAACTGAATGATGCCATCTATACCTATCTGCTCGAAAAAAGGTCAGAAGCCCAAATTACCCGTGCTTCTAACCTGCCCGACAACGAAATTATAGATCAGGCATCTGCTGATGAAATGGAACCGGTTTTCCCGAAAAAGACGTTGAATTACACCATTGCTCTGCTATTGGGATTTATTTTCCCGATTGTATATGTACTTGGAAAAGGTTATTTCAACGATAAAATCATTGATAAAAAAGACCTCGAAAGTATTACAACACTTCCTTTGTTAGGACATATTATCCATAACAATAAGGACAGCAAAATAGTGGTTGCCGAGTATCCAAAGTCATCAATTGCTGAATCTTTCCGTTCGGTGAGAACCAACCTTCAATACTTCACGCAATCCGTTGATAAACAAACGATTTTAATTACGTCAACCATGGTGAGTGAAGGTAAAACCTTTACGGCCATTAACCTTGCATCAATTTTTGCTCTTTATGGCAAAAAAACCTTGCTGATGGGATACGACTTGCGTAAACCGAAAATCTATCAGGATTTTGGACTTTCAAATACAGAAGGTATCAGTTCTTTCCTGATCAACCGAAGTAAACTTGAAGATATAATCCAAAAATCACCACTTGATAATCTTGATGTGGTGATGGCCGGACCTGTGCCGCCAAATCCGGCTGAGCTGATTGCTTCTGATAAAAATACAGTGTTGCTCGATCAATTGAAGGAACGTTACGACTACATAATCATTGACACTCCACCGGTTGGCCTTGTTACAGATGCATTCCTTCTTATGAAGAATGTTGATGTTTCGATCTTTGTTGTTCGTCAGAATTACACCAACAAGAAAGTTTTCGGATCAATTATTTCCGACATTGAAAAGCGTAAGATTCCGAATATTACCGTTCTGGTGAATGATGTCAGATTCGACAGCCAGTCTTATGGCTATGGTTATGGATACGGTTACGGATATGGTTACGGCTACGGTTATGGATATGGTTATGGTTACGGTTATTATACCGATGATCAGGAGCCTGATAAAGAAGGGCTAATCAATAAAATGTTCAAGAAATCATAACAATAATAAGATAAAAAAGCCACCCAAGCGGTGGCTTTTTTATTGATGGTCATTCCATTATCAGCCTTAAGAAAATTGTACTAATTTTGCCTGCCTATAGATCACCCTAATTGTAAGAATGGATTCGACTGCATACAGGCAAATAATGGAGACAAAATTACAGCAACGGTCAAAGGTAATCTGGTTGACAGGTCTACCATGCTCCGGTAAAACCACCATTGGCCTTGGGCTCGAAAAAGAACTTATAAGTCGTGGGTTCTATGCCAGAATGCTTGACGGGGATATAACCCGCAAGGGAATTTGCAATGATCTTGGATTTTCAGAGCCAGACAGGAATGAAAATATCCGGCGCATTGCTGAAATATCAAAACTCTTCTGCGAAAGCGGAATTATTACCATCAGCGCATTTATAACCCCGACCGAAGACTTGCGCTCTATGGCCGGAAAAATAATCGGCAAAAGCGATTACATCAATATTTTTATAGACGCACCATTATCTGTTTGTGAGCAACGCGACGTTAAAGGGATGTATAAGAAGGCCCGAAAAGGCGAAATCAAGGATTTTACAGGTGTGAGCGCCCCTTTTGAACCACCGCTTTCCGCTGATTATGTGATTGATACTGAAATCAGCAATCCCGCACAAAGCGTGGCAAAACTGTTAGAACACATTTTACCTCAAATAAGTAACAGTCAATGAGAAATAAGTACAATCTGACCCACCTCGAAGAGCTGGAATATGAATCAATGTTCGTAATACGGGAAGTTGCTGCTCAGTTTGATCGGCCGGTATTACTCTTTTCAGGAGGAAAAGACTCTATTGTGATGACTTATCTTGCTGCAAAAGCATTTTATCCGGCAAAGCTTCCTTTCCCACTGTTACATATTGATACCGGTCATAATTTTGAAGAGACCATCGTTTACCGCGACGACCTTATGAAAAAGATAGGTGCGCAACTTATTGTAGGGTCGGTTCAGGAAAGTATTGATAGTGGACGTGTTGTTGAGGAAACAGGGCCAATGGCAAGTCGCAACCTACTGCAAACCACTACCTTACTCGATACTATAGAAAAATATAAATTCGATGCTGCCATGGGCGGTGGCCGCCGCGACGAAGAAAAAGCCCGGGCCAAGGAAAGGTTTTTCTCACACCGCGACGAATTTGGACAATGGGACCCCAAAAACCAGCGACCAGAACTCTGGAATATCTTTAACGGCCGTAAAAACCCTGGGGAACATTTCAGAGTTTTCCCAATCAGCAACTGGACAGAAATGGATGTATGGCAATACATCATGAAAGAAAATATCGAACTTCCGAATCTTTACTTCACTCATCAACGCGAGGTGTTTTACCGCGATGGACAATGGATGGCCAAAGCCCCGTTTATGACCCTGAAAGATGGAGAGTTTTACGAAACCAAAACAGTAAGATGCCGCACCATTGGCGATATCTCCTGTACAGGACTTACCCTGTCAACAGCCAATTCACTTGAGGATATCATTCAGGAGATCGCAGCAACCCGTGTTACAGAAAGGGGTGGCAGAGCAGATGATATGCGTTCTGAAGCGGCTATGGAAGACAGGAAAAAAGAAGGTTATTTTTAGTCTTTAACTTGTCGGTTTACCGATAGTTTAAAGAGAACAATGCTTAACAATACGGTTTTATGGATGAATTTTCGACCAAAGGATATCTTGATATGGAGTTGCTGCGCTTTACCACCGCAGGAAGTGTTGATGATGGAAAAAGCACACTGATAGGCCGTTTGCTATACGATAGCAAGTCTATTTTTGAAGATCAGTTGGAAGCAGTTAAGAGGGCCAGCATCAGACGCGGAAACGAACATGTTGATCTTGCCCTGCTTACCGATGGATTAAGAGCTGAACGCGAACAAGGCATTACCATTGATGTAGCCTACCGCTACTTTGCCACTCCGAAAAGAAAATTTATTATTGCAGATACCCCGGGGCATACTCAATATACCCGGAATATGGTTACCGGGGCTTCAACAGCCAACGCAGCCATTATCCTGATTGATGCCCGAAACGGGGTAACCGAACAAACCTGCCGCCACTCCTACATTGCTTCATTGCTCAGGATTCCCCATGTGATTGTTTGTATCAACAAAATGGATCTTGTGGGCTACAGCCAGGACACTTTTAACAAAATTCAGGAAGACTACGCTGAATTTGCAAAGCTCCTTGATATGAACGAGGTCAGATATGTTCCTATAAGTGCATTGCATGGCGACAACGTTGTTGATGAATCTACCAATATGCCCTGGTACAATGAAGGAACACTCAGGCAGGTACTCGAAAACATCGAGATAGGCAACGACCATAATCTAACAGATCCTCGTTTCCCTGTTCAGTATGTAATACGGCCTTTATCTGATGATTTTCACGATTACCGGGGTTATGCCGGCCGGGTTGCCGGAGGTGTTTTTAAACCAGGTGAACAGGTCACCGTACTTCCTTCAATGCAGAAAAGCACTATTAAGTCGCTTGATGTTTACAAAACCCAGGTTGAAAGTGTGTACGCTCCCATGTCAGTTACGATAACGCTTAACGATGATATTGATATCAGTCGTGGCGATATGCTTGTAACTGAAGATAATATGCCGCTGGTGACTCAGGATATCAATTTAATGGTTTGCTGGATGAACGAAAAACCATTACAGTTGAATGGCAAATATGCTGTAAAGCATACTACCCGAGATGTGCGCTGTATTATTAAAGAGGTAAATTACAAGGTGAATGTTAACAACCTTCAAAAAATGGAAGGAGATTTATCTGTTGGATTGAACGATATTGCCTGCATAAGCATCCGCACCACAAAGCCATTGTTTGTTGATCCCTATAAGAAAAACCGCAGAACCGGATCACTAATAATAATTGATGAAGCAACCAATAATACAGTTGGCGTAGGAATGGTAATTGAGTAGCCGTTTATCTACTTTAGNNACAGCAAAGACCATAATTCCCGGAGGCCTGCTGTTTCTTCTGGGTCTTTCGACCAGGCTTCGTGGTTTGGCTTTATAGTTGAAAAATGCCGGAATTACCATAAAACCCATTGTTGCAATAATCACGGCATCATATATCATGATGTTGGGATGTTGTGGTATGGCATCGGGATATTTGGCAACAATAATCAGTAAGCCTCCGATAATCCAGGGAAGTATAATACGCGCACCCAACGCCATGCTTAACCTCCAGCGGTGCTGCCTGATTCCGGCAGGTATGGTTTCCAGCACAAAAACTGCACTGTAGTATCCTGTTATCGTTAAAAGGAAGAGGAATATCAGGGAAACCAGAATCCGGAAAAATACATTCATAAAGAGCCAGTTGGCCACATATCCAAATCCCTGGCTTGTTACAATTCCGGCTACAAATGCACCAAGGAAATGGGTTGCACTATGAAAGGCAACCCACAGAAAAAATAACCTGAGTTGTGGATTCAGCTTTTCGCGCATCAGCACCACCCTGAGCAAAATAAGTGCAATGATCAGCGAAACAAAAGGACTTGCAAGCGTAATCGCGATGATATTAAACCGATCCCACAAAGGACTTGCATTGCCAATCGGAAAATAAATTTCATAATAAAACAGTACTGAATCTATCCCGAATGTAGCAGCAACCAAGGCTTCTGTAAACTGATAAATAAAATAAACAACAAGATAAGCCAGCATGTAAAAACCCATAGAATTAAATAAAGCATAGCTTTCTGCAGGCAGAGCTTTTCTGAAATCTTCGCTAAAATTCTGTTCCGGGTCTTTTCTCTTCTTTTCCTTCGTACGAGGGGTGCCAAAGAATTTTTCAAAAAACGACTGATTTCTTCTTGATCGCCGCCTCCTGATTATATGGGTTTCGGGCTTACGTTCAATAGATTGCACATTAGTTGAATCGTCAATCGAATCGGATAATCTATCCAACTTTTGTTCAAACTCATCGGTCTGAGACCTGATAATTATTCTTTTGGTATGAGGCCTCTTTTTTTTCTTTTTAGACTTCGCGGGATTTATGATATTATTAAAAAACCCGGCGATTCCCGGTTTTCTTCTTCTTTGAGAGGTAACCGGCTTTCTGATTATCGGTTGCTGTTCCTTTTTTGCAATTTCCTCAGGTCTTATTTTCGGCCTACTATGCCTGCGCCTTGATGGATTTTTCCCGGTAAGGATATAAACGATCCTATCACCGAGTTTTTTAAGAAAATGCCTTTTTTTATGGCCGTTTGGCAACATAATACGAAGTCTTACTTATTGATTTATAGCATCATATTAATAATCTTACGGTAATCGTCTTCAGTAAGTTTATGAACAAATGTTGCTACCTTATTCAGTACCATCACACGATAAATTTCATCAGGATTTACATTTTCGGCACCGGTATCGCTAATCCTTACAGGGCAATCGAGCATTCGGAAAAATCCTTCGAGCCTGTTTATCGTTGTATCAACATCTTCTGTCCCGAAAAGGTTTTTGCCTAAGAAACTGATGCGGTGGTGGAGTTTTTCGCGATGCAGACGCAGCCAGGCCGGATATACAATCGTAAGCGAAGCACCATGCGGAATATCGTAAAGCAATGAAAGTATATGCCCAATGCTGTGAACGCCCCATTCGCCCGAAGCCCTGCCAAACATGGTCATCCCATTTAGTGCCATGGTGGCAGCAAACATTATTTTTGCACGCAATTCGTAGTTTGACAGGTCTTCCATAAGAGCTGGGCCATATTCCAGGGCTTCACTGATAATGGAAAATACAAACCGATCTGAAAGCGTAGCATCCTCTCCTTTCCCAAAATAAGCTTCGAGGCAATGGGCAATCAGATCAGCCACACCATAAGCCGTATAATCCTTTGGAACTGTTGTGGTTAACTGAGGATCGAGAAATGAATGTTTCGGATAGATCAACGGGCTGCCATAGCCGTTTTTGTTCTCAGTTTCGAGATTAGAAAGTACAGCAAACTGATTCATTTCTGTTCCGGTGGCAGCAAGAGTTAAAACAGCTATCAGCGGAACTGCTGTGCGGGGCATCATTTTGCGCTCGAAAAAACCCCAGGCCGGTGCTTCAACAGGAATGGCAATCGAAATGATTTTTGCCGAATCAATTACACTTCCTCCCCCAACAGCAAGCACTACATCAACCGAATTTTCCCGGCCAATAGCGGCAGCGGCATCCACATCCTCAACAATTGGGTTCGATTTAATACCACTATATTCATAAACTTCGGCTCCTATGGCATCAAGTTGTTTTTTAATTACATCGTAAAGTCCGTTCTGCTTTATAGAACCCTTGCCATAAACAAGCAAAACTTTTTTACCATACCTGTTTATGGTAAGGCCAAGCTGGTTCAACACATTTCTACCAAAATGAAGTGTGGTTGGGTTATATGCTGTAAAATTTTCCATTAATACTTTTTTTTGCGATTAACTATCCCCGGACCTTTAACAGAAGGTTCGTCATCAAGAATAAAATCCATTTGTTTGCGTTGTAAATCTACACGTTTCACCTTAATTCTCAAAGGAGCGCCCAGTTTAAATTCGCGGCCGTAGTGCTGTCCGATTACGCGGTAGTTGTCGTCGTCAAGGTAGTAAAA
The DNA here is from genome assembly GCA_002426025.1 of Bacteroidales bacterium UBA5537. Classification (GTDB taxonomy): domain Bacteria; phylum Bacteroidota; class Bacteroidia; order Bacteroidales; family Lentimicrobiaceae; genus Lentimicrobium. The sequence continues at coordinate 71,346 of DINP01000033.1, forward strand.
GTCATCGTCAAGGTACTTTAGTGAAATCATACCTTCACATTTGCTTCCTTCAAGTTCAACAAATATACCCCATTTACTAATACCAGATATCAGTCCGTTGAAGGATTCGCCAATTTTATCCATAAGAAATTCGGCCTGCTTGTATTTAACTGAAGCCCGCTCGGCTTCAACAGCCTTGCGTTCCATTTCAGAACTATGTTGACAATATTCCTCAAATTCATCTTTGTTTACCGTTGGTTTACCCTGCATATACATTTCGAGAAGCCTGTGAACCATTAAATCGGGATAACGCCGAATGGGCGAAGTGAAATGCGTATAATACTGGAATGCAAGTCCATAGTGCCCGATATTAATGGTGGAATAAACCGCCTTGGCCATGGTTCTTATAGCAATGGATTCGATCATATTCTCTTCGCCCTTACCGGCAATTTGTTCAAACAGGTAGTTGAACGATTTAGCAAGGCCTTTTCGGGAACCGATGTTCATTTTATAACCCAGTTTCGACAGGAACTCTGAAAATTTCTGAAGTTTGTCGGGGTTAGGTTCATCGTGGATTCTGTAAACAAATGTCTTAGGCTTTTTATCACCGGTTTTCTTCCCAATTTTTTCGGCAACTTTACGATTAGCTAGTAACATAAAGTCTTCAATCAGCATATTGGCTTCTTTCTGTTCCTTTATGTAGGTGTCTATTGGTTTACCATTTTCGTCGAGAATAAATTTAACTTCCTGGCTATGGAATGCAATAGAGCCGGTCTTAAAACGCTCTTCGCGCAATTTGGTAGCCAGACCATTCAAAACCATCAACTCTTCTTTAAAATCGCCTTTGCCACCCTCAATCATTTCCTGCACCTCTTCGTAATGATAGCGGCGGTTGCTTCTGATAATTGTTTTTCCATACCATTCGTCGCTAATCCTGGCAGTGTTGTCCATTATAAAAACAGCTGAAAAACAAAGTTTATCCTCGTCGGGACGAAGAGAGCAAACCATATTCGAGAGTTTTTCAGGAAGCATGGGTATGGTTCGGTCAACCAGATAGATGGAAGTCCCTCTTTCATAGGCTTCTTCATCAATTGCAGAGCCGGGCTTTACATAGTGCGATACGTCGGCAATGTGAACACCCACTTCCCAATCTCCATTTTCAAGCTTTTTAAGTGAAAGTGCATCATCAAAATCTTTTGCATCGGGCGGGTCAATGGTGCAGGTCCAAATTGGCCTGAAATCTCGTCGGGTAGCTATTTCTTTTTCGGTGATTTCAACAGGAATATTATCCGATTCTTTTATTGTGCGGGGATTAAACTGCAGTGGAAATTCAAATGTTGCCAAAATGGAATTCATTTCAACATCGTTGTTTCCAGGGTCACCAAGCACCTGTACTATTTCTCCGAAAGGGTTTTTCGACCGCTCGGGCCAGTCAGTCATGCGAGCAATCGCTTTCTGGCCGTTCTTAACGCTGTTCAGCGATTCTTTTGGAATAAAAATGTCAACCGGGATACTCACATCATCGGGAACCAAAAAAGCAAATTTTCCACTAATCTGAACCGTTCCGACAAAAGTTGTGCGGGCACGTTCGATCACCTCAACAATCTGACCTTCTGTTTTGCGCCCTTTACGCATCGGGAAAAGGTGAACCTTTACTTTATCGCCGTTGAGCGCATGACCGGTATTGTTAGCCGCTATAAATACATCGTCGTCAAGATCAGGTGTAGTAATATAGGCCTTACCGGTCTGTTTCATATCAACAATTCCGGTAATACTCGACTGTATAATTTTATCGGCAAGCAAATCGGGGTTGTATTTGTACTTTCCCCTGTTCAGCTCAATAATAATCTCTGACTTAGCCATAGATTCCAGCGCATTGCTGACAAGCGCCTTGCTCACTTTATCCGTAATCCCCAGGAGTTTTGCAATCTGCCTAAAATTAAATGCCTTGAAGGGATTGGCTATAAAAAGCGCTTCGATCAGGCTAATTACAGGATTTGGAGTTGAGGTCGATTTTTTGGTTGGTTTCTTTCGAGGCATAAGGAATGTATTGGATTATAGTTGTAAAGATAGAAAAATCCAATGTAAAGACGGCCAATTAATCATGTTTGTGGCCATTCAGCAATTGTCGGGAATAAATTAAAAATAAAGTTGGGTATTACGGATTACTTTTATGGAAATACATGATAAACTCTAAAATGACCCAAAAACCTAAGCCTGAAAAAGACTGACTTTCGAGCTAAAACTGACGATCACAACTACTAAAATATACGGGGGTATAAATGGGAACGGTTAAAAAAAGAATCCTGATAGCTGAGGATAATGCAATAAATCAGAAAGTTGCATTGCTGATGCTTAAAAAATACGATCAGAGCATTGACATTGCAGACAATGGAAGAATTGCAGTGGAGAAATTTCTTAACTGCGATTACGACCTTGTGCTGATGGATCTGCACATGCCTGAACTTGATGGTTTTGAAGCCACACAAAGAATCAGGGAAATAGAACTTTCGGAAAACCGTAAAAAGAAAGTAAAGATTTACGCAATGACTGCCAGCTCGATAACCGACGAAAGTGCAAGATGCTATGCTGTCGGGATGGATGGCTATTTAAGCAAGCCTTTTAAAGCCGAAGAAGTAATTAGTGTACTGTCCTGACACCTGTGCCGGGTATGGCCGCGATAAGATCTCGGGTATACGCTTCTGAAGGATTTTCATAAATTGAATCTGCCTCACCAAATTCCACCAGTTTCCCTTTTTTCATTACGAGCATCCTGTCCGACATAAACCGAACAACCGAAAGATCGTGTGAAATAAAGATATAGGTAAATCCGAAGGACTTTTTTAGATCGTTGAGCAGATTCAATACCTGTGCCTGAACCGATACATCGAGTGCAGAAACAGATTCATCGCAGATTATAAACTCAGGATCTAAAGCCAATGCCCTCGCAATACAGATTCGTTGCCTTTGCCCCCCCGAAAACTGATGTGGGTACCTGTTAAAATAATCCGGACTCAGATTTACCCTTTCAAGCAACTCAAGCACTTTTTGTTTTCTTGTTTTATCTCCTCCATGCATATTGTGGGCCTGCATGGGTTCTATAATTGCCTGCCCGGCTGTAATCCGGGGATTTAATGACGAATAGGGGTCCTGAAAAATAATCTGTATCCGTTTGCGCAACTGCCTGAGTTCTGTTTTTTGCAGATTTCTCAGATTTAACCCATCGTACAGCAGTTTGCCTGATGTTGGCTCAATCAACCTTAAAACAGACCGGCCAAGTGTGGTTTTTCCACAACCTGACTCTCCTACAAGGCCTAGCGTTTCGCCTTTGTAAACATCGAAACTGATCTGATCAACTGCTTTGAAATATTCGCGCTGCCGCTGAAAAAAGGGCTTAGGCATTGGATAGTAAACCGAAAGGTCTTCCACTCTCAGCAAAGGATTGCCAGTATATAGCTTTTGATGTTGGGCGATGCGCTCTTCCCTGCTTACTTCAATCAGCAATTTTGATTTTTGATTGGCAGAGGTATCTTTATTAACTGCGAAATCGCTTACAACCGGCAATCGCCTGAGCCGTTTTCCCAACGGAGGCCTGCAAGCCAACAGGCCCTGCGTATAAGGGTGCTGCGGATTGGCAAAAATATCAGCAACTTTACCTTGTTCTACAATGACGCCCTGCTTCATAACAACCACATGGTCGGCCACTTCGGCAATTACGCCAAGATCGTGGCTGATGAAAATAAGACTCATCCCATATTTCTCCTGCAGGGATTTGAGTAATCCAAGAATCGCTTTCTGAACCGTAACATCAAGCGCGGTGGTAGGCTCATCGGCAATCAGAATAGCCGGCCTGCAGGCAATTGCCATTGCAATCATTACACGCTGCTTTTGCCCGCCCGATAATTGGTGCGGATAGGCGTTGTAAACCCTTTCGGGATCTGGCAGCAGTACTTCAGAAAACAAGGACAGGGTGTGTTCCCTGGCCTTTTTCAAGCTCAACCCAAGATGCAGGCGGATTGACTCGGTAAGCTGACGTCCACATTTCATCACCGGGTTCAGCGAGGTCATTGGCTCCTGAAAAACCATCGCTAAACGGCTCCCACGGAGTTTTCTCATCCCGGATTCATCCATATCAGTGATGCTGATACTCGTATTCTCATCATTCCTGAATGTGATGGTGCCGCTGTCAACCCGGCTTCCCATTGCCGGAAGAAGTCGCATAACAGAGAGGGAAGTCACCGATTTTCCCGAGCCACTTTCACCAACAATACCAAGGGACTGACCCGGGAAAAGACTGAATGAAACATTCTCTACTACCCTATGCCAACCGGCTTCATCGCGAAACGAAACATTCAGGCCTTCGATTTGAAGAATGGGCTCATTCATTTATATATTCGCTTTGTGAATATTATTTCCCGGAAATTTTTATCAGAGTAGTGCATTTCGGTTGGTGTCCTGTTTAATAAAGATAAACAGTAAAATGGTAAAAGCCCACAACGAGGAACCGCCATAACTGAAAAACGGCAAAGGAATTCCAATTACCGGAACCAGCCCGATGGTCATGCCTATATTGATTAAAAAGTGAAAAAACAGGATTGCCGCCACACCGTAACCATACACTCTGCTAAAATCGGACCGCTGCTTTTCAGCGAGCATAATAATCCGGATAAGCAATGCCAGGAACAATGATATAACAACAAATGTTCCCAGAAATCCCCATTCCTCCCCAACAGTACAAAAAATGAAATCGGTACTTTGCTCAGGTACAAAATTATATTTTGTTTGTGTCCCGTTTAGGAAGCCCTTTCCGACCAATCCTCCGGAACCAATGGCTATTTTCGACTGATTAACATTATAACCAGCCCCCCTGAGGTCAAGTTCTTTTCCAAGCAACACATTGATCCTTGTTTTCTGATGATCACCCAAAAAGTTCTCAACTGCGTATTCGACAGAATAGGTGAATCCAATGCCCAAAATGAGGAGTGCAACCAGGTTTATAATATTCCGTTTGATACGCTTCATGAAGAAAAAAAGGACAATAGCAAATATAACCAGCAGTATCATTACATAAACAGTCCCTACCATAAGTGTTGAAAGGGCAATTACCACCACAAGGGCGCCGGCCAGCAAAAAATTGCCCGAAAGGCCCATACGGTACAAAACAAGTATAAACGATCCATAAACAAGTGCTGATCCTGTGTCATTCTGTAACAGAATCAACAAAGCCGGAAGTCCCATTAAAAAAAGCGGAATAAGCCTGGTTTTCAACTCTTTAATATTAATATGCTGTGTGCTGAAAAACCGTGCAAGAGCAAGATTGGTTGCAAACTTTGCAAACTCAGCAGGCTGTAATCCAAAACTACCAATCTGAAACCATGATTTTGAACCTGATATTTCGGAGCCTACCGCCAAAACAACTACCAGCGAAAAAATCGTCAATCCATAAATAATGTAAGCGAAAGTGCTGAAAAAACGCGCATCGGTAAGCAAAATAACCAGGCCGAGGAAAAGAGATGAAGCTATCCAGATCATCTGTTTCCCGTAACTCTGAGAAATGTCAAAAATACTCTTATGCTCTTCGTTGTAAACAGCAGCATATATATTGACCCAACCCAACAACACCAGCACCAGGTACAGAATGATCAGTGTCCAGTCAATATTATTGAATACATTTTTCCTTTCGCGCACTTATTGGTAGAGTTTTACGTTTAACATATCCTCTTCAACATCAAGCCGTTTAACAGTTCCTGTAAGGTATTTTTCTATCATAAGTGAAGCAATAGGCAAAGCCCATTTCGATCCAAATCCAGCATTTTCAATAATAACAGCAATGGCAATTTTCGGATTATCGGCCGGTGCAAATGCCATAAACAGCGAATGGTCATCGCCATGAGGGTTTTCTGCAGTGCCGGTTTTACCGCACATGGTAATACCTTCAATCTGATACCAACGGGCAGTTCCAAGCGTGGCAACCTGGCGCATTCCCTCAACAGCAATTTCAAAATGAGCCGGGTCAATGGTTGAAACAACTTTTTGGAATTTATCTGATTTTTTGCCTTTTTCTCCAATAGAGCTTATAACGTGAGGTACAATATAAAAACCCCTGTTAGCCATAACAGCCGCCGAGTTGGCCAATTGCAGAGGCGTTACCAGTATTTCACCCTGACCGATAGATAATGACCTTATTGTCATCGAATTCCAATGTCCTTTACCATAAATGGCGTCGTATTTTTCGGCTGAAGGTATATTTCCCGAAAGTTCGTACTGAAGATCTGTGCCAAGTTTATGTCCAAATCCAAGACTCATTATATGATTTCGCCATGTAACATAGTTTTCGCGGATACTTCCCTTAGCGCTATTATTTATTATAGCTCTGAAAACCTGCCAGTGAAACGGGTTACAGGATTGCTGTATAGCTACTTCAACATTTAGCGGAGATTGGTGGGTGTGTGTACATCTGATCGGTGATGATGACTTTCCCTGACAAGTGTATCGGGTACTGAGGGTTAATGTTCCTTCCTGCAGCCCGACAAGATCATTTACCATTTTGAATGTGGAACCTGGCGGGTATGTTCCCATCATAGCCCTGTTGAGCAGCGGTTTCACCGGATCATCATCAAGTAGTTTGAAATTTTTGCCACGCACACGGCCTACCAGTAAATTTGGATCGTAGGATGGGCTTGAAAGAAACGCCAGTATCTCACCCGAAGAGGGTTCAATCGCTACCACGCTGCCCATTTTTCCCTGCATCAGTTTTTCACCATACTCTTGTAAATCCCCATCAATAGATAAATACAAGTCGCGACCCATAATTGCAGCTGAGTCAAATCTCCCATTCTGGAAACTTCCAACTTCCCGGTTATGAACATCAACCATTTTGATTTTCATCCCTTTTATTCCCCGTAAAACATCTTCGTAAGATTTTTCGATGCCACTGATGCCTATGTAGTCGCCAGATTTGTAGTAGGGATTCTTATCAATAATACCCTGGGTTACCTCTCCAACATATCCAAACAGATGTGCTCCGATGGGTTTTGGGTAGTATCTGAGTGTGCGGGGTTGAACAAAAAATCCAGGAAAACGGTACATCTTTTCTTCGATATAGCCGTAGGTTTCTTTTGATATCTGCTTTTCGAAAAGACTGGGCTTATATTTAGAATACTTTTTGGCCTTTTCCATGCGCTCGATAAAGCCTTCGCGGGTAATCTCGAGAAGCTTGCAAAATTCGGTCGTATCAACCTCCTTCACCTGCATTGGAATTACCATCAGATCGTAAACCGCTTCATTATAAACCAAAAGCTTTCCATTGCGGTCGTAAATTAAACCACGGGCGGGATATTGCGTAACATAGCGAAGTACATTGTTATTTGCCGAAAGGGTATAGCTTTCATCAATAACCTGGATATAAAACAGGCGGATGAGAAAAATAAGGCCCACAACCAAAAAAATGGCAATAACAGTTTGTTTTCGTGAAGCCAGGGATTTATTCGCCATCGAGTTGCAGAGCGTCTTTAATTACATCACAAAATTAAAGATTATGAGGGTACGGATAACGATGATAAGTGAATTATGATTTCAGGCAGCAAGGAAACCTTTTATTGGCCATCGCCAATGAAAATCTGTTTTTTAATATCCGCTGAACTTTATACCGGCACTATCTATCATGGTAACCCATTTACCCATCTTTTTCTGAATAACCCTGAAATGATGAAGGTCTTCAGGGGCGATCAGTGAAATGGCTTCACCGGGCGACTCTGCACGACCTGTACGCCCTATCCGGTGAATATAATCCTTGGGAGACCGGGGCAAATCGTAGTTAACAACATACGGCAGAAACTCAATATCAATCCCGCGCGACAACAAATCGGTTGCAACCAATACCCTGAGTTTACCCGATTTGAAATTACTTAAAGCATCTGTTCTAGCTTTCTGGCTTTTCTTGCCATGAATAGCCATAGCATCTATCCCGTTTTTAAGCAGTTTCTCCACCACACTGTCAGCAGAAAAGACCGATGAGGTGAATACCAGAACCTGCTGCATATTCTGATGCTTGATCAGATAACGTAACAACGGCCCTTTATAGGCATCCTTAACAAAATACCCCAGTTGTGAAATAAGGTCAATACTCTCTTTCCTGGGCTCAAGCTTAATCACCACAGGTTCATGCAGCAAGAACTGGTTAATGGAATTAACATCATCGCTAAGCGTTGCAGAAAATAAAAGATTCTGTCTCTTTTCGGGCAAAAGTGCAAAAATGCGGTCCATCTCTTCGCGGAATCCGAGATTGAGCATTTTGTCAGCCTCGTCAAGTATCAGGGTGTCAATTTTCGACAGATGCACTGCATTTGCTCCAACCAGATCGAGCAATCTGCCCGGGGTGGCAACCAAAATGTTAACACCCTGCAATGCCATCATTTGCGGGTTGGATGAAACACCGCCAAACACGGCCAGCGTCTTAATTTGCCGGGATATTGCCGGGGCAAACAATTGAAAAACTTCGCTAACCTGCATAGCCAATTCGCGGGTAGGCACAAGCACCAATACATTGATATGCCTGTTCTTTGTAATTTTTTCACCGTGCAGGTTCATTAAGACAGGCCACACATAACCAGCGGTTTTGCCCGAACCAGTTGGCGCTATCCCTAACACATCTTTTTTATTCAAAATAGCAGGTATCACTTCCTTCTGAATGGGATAGGGCTGAGTGTATTCCTGGGAAACAATTGCCTTAAGCAAAGAAGGAGATAAACCTAAAGAGTTGAAAGACATGAATTTGGGATTGAAATTTTGAAAAGGTTTTCCAATGGCAAAAGTACTTGAATTATCACTCTGGTCTGTTTAAATAATATGACTGCTAAAGATGGGTCGGAATTCTTACATAGTTTAATGCTGGCACTATATCCAGCCCCGTACTTTGTAATATGAAAGTGCAAAATACTCCCTGATTACGATTATTTCATACTTCAGGTGGTTCCAGAATTGGTAGCGAACCTGAAGGTTGCTGCCAATTGGTGGTGCTATTTTATTTCCTTTCAGATCTTTATCGTTAAAAGTGAGGTCCGTTTCGAGCGAAGATTCGAAAGCGGGCAAGCCACTCACTTTTGTAAAACCACATTTGCGAAAACTCATTACAGCCCGTTTAATATGTTCGGGCGACGAAACTATTGTAACCGGAGTCGATAATTTTCCGGCGTTCAACATAGTTGAAACCTCCTGTGCCTGACCCCGTGTGTTTTTACCTGTGTTGGCAAATTTGATTTTCTCCGGGTTTACCCCTCTTAAAATAAGTTCAGATGCAATCCGCTGCGGATCGCCAAGGCTATCCATAGTGTTTCCGGGAACGGCAATAATAACAATTGCTTCCGGACATTCAAGGGCCAGTTTTGAAGTGTAATAAGCCCTTATTAATCCATTTTCGCTGGGAATTCCAGCTCCGGCAAGCATGACAATGACTTCTGGCGGTTCTTCGATGTTGCTTTCAGATGTCGCCAATCCATAATAAGCCCAGAAAGGCAGTGTTGTAAAGGCCAGAATACTCAGTAATAAAAAAATGCAACCGCTGATAAGCAGAAAAATTCTGATAAGTTTTACGGTCAGTCGGCCTTTTTTACTCATTTACAAAAAGAAAAATTCCACCATCGTTTTTACCATCATTTATAGCGCCAAAGAAATTCTCGTCCATTTCAACCTTATAGTTCTCAGGATTCAGGTAACGGGCCGAAATCTTAACCTGGTTATCGGCATAAAGCTTGACTTTCACATAATTATAAACGTAATCATCTCCCATGGGGTTCTGAATCAGTTTTGTTTCCGATGCTACCAGAAAGGCAAGTTTGTTTCTGACGCTGTTTTCAGCGAAATACTCAAACACATCAAGCGACATTCCACCGATGGCATCCGGTACTTTCTCCTGCTTTTCGTTGTCCGATATCAGTTCACATTTTTTGTAATGAAAAACCATCTTAACATGACTGCCCGCTTTAACGGCAGTGAGCAATTCATCAAAGTTTTTAAGCTGCCTCGACTGGGCCATCGTAAATGAAAATCCAGATAAAAATATAGCCAGAAAAAAGATAAAGATTTTCTTCATATTTACTGTTTTTTTACAATGATTGGAGGTGTTTGAATGGTATTGCTTACGTTCAGTTCCCGATCTTTTATATAAACCTCGAACATGATTGTATCAAATGCTGAAAGCGGGTTATTGACAAAAAGGGTATCTTCAATTTCGCCGCTAATAGCCTTGTTTTTTCCTGCCGGTGTAAGTATCGGAATTCGCCCGTTAAAAGTGGCAGTATCATAAACTATGGTACTATCGTTAATATAGTTTGGGGTAATCAGAAATACCTCCCTGAAAGTTCCGTTCTGCTTCTCGAAATACCGTATAAACAGATTATAATCGTATGGCGGGAGGGTATCGCTATTATACAATCCAATATTTCCATCGCCATCTGAAAAAGAAAACCTCAGCACACCGCGCTGATCAATGCCCTGTGCATCACGCAGCATCGTGAAATCCATAAATTCAATGGCAGGTTCAGGCGGATAGTCTTCATACTTTTTGCAAGCAGAAATCATAGCTGCTAACAATAAAAACACAAGTATATACTTTACCGGTTTCATCAAAATTGGAATTTAATTTACAAATTAACGTAAAAATCGGACAAAAGATGTGCCGCAATGAGTTTTGCAGCTATTTCTTTCGGATTCATTACCTGAATCTTTCTACTTTTTATTGTATTCCCAACAACTTAACCAAACAAATTGGTTTCTGACAATGGTTTAATGAGTTCCGGGCCTTCTGCTTTCACCGAATTAACCATATCCGAGACTTTATACATCCGCATCCCTTTTGCCGGAAAAGGCACCAACAATGATTTCAGGCTTTCCTGATCCTTATTAAGCAGCCAGTCTTCATAATCTTTTTGTCTGAGAATTACAGGCATTCTGTTATGTACCGGCTCCATAAGGGTATTTGGCCCGGTGGTAATAATTGCGAATGAATTCACGATTTCACCATTGGCCCCTTTCCAGGTTTCCCATAATCCGGCCATAGCAAAAGGTGAATCATCGGCCATTACAAAACGGTATGGTTGTTTTTTACCGGCACGGGTCCATTCATAAAACCCATCGGCCGGCACCAGACAACGACTCGATTTAAAAGCCTTCCTAAAAGAGACCTTCTCAGAAATGGTTTCTGCCCTTGCATTTATAACCGGTGTGCTTTTCAGAATTTCCTTTGACCACGATGGCACCAAACCCCACCTGAAATATTGAAGCCGATTTGGTTCACCGGCAGTAATGACGGCCATTTGCTGTGTAGGCGCACCGTTATATCGGGGCACATAACGCTCCGTACCACCTGATAGTTTAAAAAATTCGTTTAAGCGTTGTTCTTCTGTTGTCAATGAAAACCTTCCACACATAATTCTCAGCTTTTCGATAAAATTAGTATAAATACCGGTTTGCCCACTCAAAATAGCTGATTATTATGTAAGTTTGGGAACCTAAACTATTTTTGCAAACAGAAATAATCCGATATCATGAAAAAGTTCGCAGTAATTCTATCCGGAAACGGTGTTTTCGATGGGGCTGAAATTCACGAAGCAACGCTCACCCTTCTAGCTATTAAAAAGAATGGCGCCGATTACAGCATCTTTGCGCCGGACATACCGCAACATCATGTAATAAACCACCTTACGGGTAAAGAGATGTCTGAAACGCGCAATGTGCTGGTAGAATCGGCCCGCATAGCCCGTGGAAAAATTGAACCACTTGATGCTTTCAATGCAAGGGAATTTGACGCGTTGATTTTCCCGGGCGGGTTTGGTGCAGCTAAAAACCTTAGCTCCTGGGCTTTTGAGGGACCCAACTGTAAAGTAAATGCTGGTGTCGAAAAAGCGATTAAGGATATGGTGTCGCTTAAAAAACCTATTGGTGCTCTTTGTATAGCGCCTGTTATACTGGCCAAAGTGCTCGGAAAAATTGAACTAACCATTGGGAATGACCCGGCCACTGCTGCCGGTTTAGAGAAAACCGGAGCCAGGCACATTAATGCCACTCATGGAGAAGTCGTACGCGATCCTCATCATCCCATTTTTACAACACCCTGTTATATGTTGGATGCTGATATTGTGCAGATTGCTGAAGGAGCCGATAATATTGTGAAAGCAATTATGGCTGAGCTGAAATAGGATTCATAAAATTTTCTTTTCGTAAAGAATCTGGCTTTTAAAACCAGAAGCCCTAAAACCATCCTTTCGCTATACAAAAAGCAATAGCTCCGGCCACAATTTCATCGTGATCAAAAGCCAGCGAAGGAAGTCTATCAATAGGAAACCAGGCCGCTTCAGAAGCATCATCTCCTCCTTTGGCTACCTTAATATTATTGTGAAATACTCCCGTATATGCGATCGAAATAGTCCTGTGGCGCGGATCCCGGTTCACTGCCCCATAAGTATGATACTGATAAAGCACTACCCCACTTATTCCGGTTTCTTCATGAAGCTCTCGCAGAGCCGCATCTTCGGGCGTTTCGTCTATATCCAAAAAACCTCCTGGTGCAGCCCATATTCCTTTATATGGCTCATTCGCCCTTTTGATCAGCAGCACTTCAGGCTCACCCTGGTTTAATCTGAAAATGAGTGCGTCAACAGTTACAGCAGGCCGGGGGTATGGGTAAGAAAACATAATCATTATTTTCAGGCTAAGTTAAAAAATAAAATCCGACCTGTACGGAATTCCTATCACACGAAAAAGATCATCTCTGCAATTTCTGAATGATTTTGTTAATGCATAACATATTGAGGGAGTTGGATTACTTTATCCAGGTTGGTATTGAATAAGGCCATTTTTTAGATTCAATAAATTCTCCCCTTATATTCAGAAAATAAAAGTTACGTGTCTTTTAAAAATATTTAGAGTATGAATTGTTGGAAATATCATGTATGTTATTGTTGATTACCATGCTACAATCTGTAATAATCATTTTTAACCATATGTTCTCTCAGCTCGTCCGGCAATGCATTATAAAAATGTTTATCTTTGTTAGTAAGAGACTTGCTTAATTATAACTGTCTAAAGAAGCTAATTTTGAAAAAATCATTGTTACTAACGGTCTTTATTGCCTTAGCTCTGGTAATCAATGCACAGAAGCAGGCCAATTATTGGTATTTTGGCGACCATGCCGGACTTAGTTTTGCTCTGGGGCCTCCGGCTGCTTTAACTAATGGCGCATTGGAAACTGGTGAAGGATGTTCTGCCATCTCTACTTCAACCGGAGTGCTCGAATTCTATACAGATGGCCGTTTTGTTTATAATCGCAACCACAACCAGATGCCAAATGGCAATGGGTTGCTGGGGCACTCCTCCAGCACTCAATCTGGTATTATTGTGCCCAAGCCGGGAAGTGCCACTGAGTATTATATTTTTACTGTAGATGCGGCAGATAATGGCCTTGCCAATGGATTGTGTTACACAAAAGTGGATATGACCTTGAATGATGGTTTGGGTGATGTTGTTACTTCTGAAAAAAACATCTCCCTCGTTCCCCTGGCCTGTGAGAAGGTTACTGCCGTGGGGCACAGCGATGGCTTCTCATTCTGGGTAATCACAAAAAAATGGGGGAATGCAGATTTTTACGCTTATCTAATCACTTCAGAGGGTGTTAATACGGTACCTGTTATCAGTACAACAGGGCCTATGCTTGTTGGAAATATTGGGCAGGCTTCAAAGGGCTATATTAAAGTATCGCCCGATGGAACCAAAATTGCTACAGCAAACAATACCGCATTTACTGTTGGGATTTATAATTTTGACAATTCAACAGGGACTGTATCACATCTGGTAACTGATAACAACTATTCCGATCCGAGTGGCTGGGATCCTGGCGGCCCTTATGGAGTTGAATTCTCTCCAAACAGCAGCAGACTCTACATAGGAGAATGGAAGACCAACAGAAAAATACATCAGTATGATCTCTCTTCTGGTGACCCTACAACAATTATAAATTCAAGAGTAGTTGTGGCATCGGTCGGACAGGGTTCCGATCCTATCGGAGCAATGCAGCTTGGACCTGATAACCGTTTATACATTGCCCGTTACGGTTCTAATTATATTTCCAGAATAAACCAGCCAAATGTGCTGGGCACAGATTGCGGATTTGTTGAAAATGCAGTGAACCTTTCAGGTCGTGAATCCAGATATGGTCTTCCGCCATTTATCCAGTCGTTCTTCTTTCTTTCAGCAGATTTTTATTGGGATGAGCCCGCCTGTGATGGCTATGCTACTCAGTTTCACACCAGTGCATCTGATACACCGGATTCGGTAAGATGGACATTTCCAAATGGTACAACTTCTACCGTGCTGGATCCAACCTATTTATTCCCAGCTCCTGGTCTCTACGGGGTTGGACTGGTTGTTTACCTTTACGGACAATCGAAAAATGTGTCCCGTCTTGTCAGGATCGGCAGCACACCCAGTCTATACCTTGGCAATGACTCGACTATTTGCGCCAGTGAAGCATTTTACATAGATGCAGGTGACCATAGCTCCTATCTCTGGCACAATGGTTCAACATCTGCCTCCATTTTAAGCGATACCACCGGATGGTATTGGTGCCAGATAGCCAATGAATCCGGATGTACAGCAGTTGACTCCCTCTATTTGACTGTCAATCCTAACCCAAATATAAGCGCGGGGCCTGAAATTACAATTCCAGAGGGTACATCTGCTCTACTGGAAGGCTCAGCGACGGGTGGATCGGGAAATTATTCCTACCATTGGGAACCTGCATCTTTGCTCGAAAATCCAAATATATTACAGCCTACTACCATTCTTATGACAACTACAACCGTGTTTACCTTAACAGTAACGGACATTCAAACAGGCTGTACAAGTGAAGATGAAGTTTTGGTTACAGTAACAGGAGGCGTTCTCTCATGCAATGCTACGGCCAGTCCTGCAGTTATTTGCCGGGGACTTCAAAGCCAATTGCAGGTTATGGCGTATGGTGGTACCGGCAATTTTACCTATTCATGGTCCTCTAATCCTCCGGGGTTTTCATCACAACTTGATAACCCGGTTGTAGCACCAACCCAGACAACAACTTATACCGTAATTGTTAATGATGGAGAAAATTCTGTCAGTAAAAATGTTGTTGTTACCGTTAATCAACTACCTGTGCCAAATGCCGGCCCCAATCAGGTTATAGTATATGGAACCTCTACAACATTACAGGGGAGTGCCTCGCAGGGTACAGGACCTTATTTTTACCTGTGGGCACCTTCAGACAAGCTAGTTTCAGCAAATTTACAGAACCCCACAACTTATAATCTTTATGAATCTACCAACTTCAGCCTTTTTGTAACTGATTTAGGAACAGGATGCGTTTGTGCACAACCCGACTTTGTTTCAATTACGCTCGAAGGGGATGCCTTAAGTGTTAATCCGGCTGCTCAACCCAACAGCATTTGTGCTGGTCAGCCGGTACAATTGTTACCACTTGCAGGCGGTGGCACCCAGAATTATACCTATTCATGGTCATCCAATCCTCCGGGGTTCACCTCAACATTGGAAGAACCCCAAGTTGCACCCTTAATTACAACTGTTTATACTGTTGAGGTTAGTGATGGGTTCAATACTACATCAGGAAATGTCACAGTAACTGTATATCCTGGTCCACAAATCAATCTTATACCTGACGATCCGAATGTTGAACCTTTAAATCCTTACGAACCATACGAAATCGGAATCTGTGTTTTTGACACTGTTACGATTAACGCAGGAAACCCTGGTTCCACCTATTTGTGGAGCAACGGTTCCACTAACCAAACAATTGATATTCAAACCTCTGGCCTTAGTTTTGATGTTCAGGAATACAGCGTATCCGTTACCAATCCTGAAACAGGATGTACCAGCAATGCTAATATTATTGCCTATTTCACCTTCCAGAATTGCAGTTATGGAATTGACGACAATGAGTTCAGCAATAAGCTTCAGCTTTACCCGAATCCCTCGGGTGATGGCCTTTTCAACTATAAGATCGAAGGTATGAAAGGGGAAACCGTAATCGAAGTTTATTCTGCCCGAGGAAGACTTATTAATAATGAGATTATTTCCCTTGTGCAGGGAAATTCTTACTCCTCAACCTTAATCCTTCAAAGCGCAATTCCGGGCATTTATTACCTGAAGCTGACCAATAATGAGGCTGTAATACTGCGGAAACTGATCGTTCAGAAGCCTTAACTGATTTATTGAACAAAATCCGAATCAGAAGTTGAGATGAAATATCTGACACTGGTGGTTAGTATTTCACAAGCTTCTGAGCAATATTTCCATCCCTTTGATGTAAACTTACCATGTAGATTCCGGGTTTGAGCATTGAGATATTAATCTCATTGCCAGCATTTTCCGGGTGGCTAAGAATTAATGAACCATCCATGGCTGTAATACTGATGTATTTGAAGCTCTTTTCCAGAATTGTTATCCTATCAAAGGCCGGATTCGGCGAAAAGAAAGGTTTTTGAAATGAGGCTGTCTGCAGATTGCCAGGCTCTTCAACGCCGGTTAAAGTTGCACTATACCGTTGAATCATCCCATTGTATCCAACTGCAAAACCATGAGTCTCGTCGAGAAAGCAGATATCATGTACATAAGGCCACTGCTCATTACTGGTATAAACTATATTGAATGTTGTTCCCCCATCGTGCGAAACGGCAATTTTCGTTCCTGCCAAAGCTATTATGGCCGTTTGCGCATCAATCATTTTCACATAATCAGCAGTGGTAATTGAGGCCTGTATCCATGTTTCTCCACCATCATGGGTGGTATAAATAAGGCCATTCTTCAGCGATACAATTCCGTTCAGTGGATCGCAGAAATCCATTGCCCTTACAACACCATTGTTATCAAAGAGGATATCTGTCCATGTAAGCCCTGCATCCTCAGTTTTCAAAAACCTGGATGAGTTGTCGGTAACCTTTAATATTGCTATGAATCCTGTTAAAGTATCGGTGAACTGGAAGGCGGAAATAGCATAACCAGTTGTAAAACCTTCTGGTGTTATATCAGTCCATGCAAAGCCGCCATCAGATGATTTGCTGATGCTGCCATTTCCGCAAACAAAAAGATGATTCAGATCGGGTGAGCTGATGCGGTAGAATTCGTTTTCACCACCCAGATAAAGGGTGTTCCAACTATGGCCTCCGTCGTTTGACCGATAAAGTCCATTGCCAATGGTTGCCCAGCCATTGTACTTGTCCGCGAAAGCAATATCAAGTATTCTATTTGGAATGCTGTCGAACAAAGCAGGCTCCCAGTTATCCCCGCTATCTTCGGTATAAATCACAGTTGAACCCATTGAATTATACCCGGAAGCAATTCCATTGAGCGAATCATTGAAAACAACAATGCTATATCTGTCAATAGTCCCGCTCAACATATTAGTAAAAGTGAGTCCACCATCGGAAGTCTTAACCAGGGAAGGACCGCCCCCGACGATGAACCCATGCTGGAGATCAGGCCAGGAGTACTCTCCAAGATAAATCGAATTATGATACAATGGTTCAATATAAACTGAATTCCAGGTTTCACCACCATCAAAGGTTGAGTAAACCTGCCTGTGGTTCATGGCAAAACCCTGTAGTTGATTGAAAAAGTGAATCCGAGTAATTGCATCAGGAAGTTCAAAAGTTTCTCCAACAACATGGACCGACCACGAAACCCCTCCATCGGTTGAGTGGTAAACATTTGCCGGACAAGGTAAAGAATCGAACGCATTAGCGCCCACGCCTATCCATATATCATCGGGGCCCAACACAGCAACCGAGTTGACATATCCCATGCTAAATGGAATTTCAATATCTACCCAGTTATAGCCTCCGTCGTCCGTACGTCGCAGAACCATATCTGTATGCTCAAATTGGCCAACGGCATAACCCGTGTTGAGATCAGCAAATTCCATTTCTGTATAATAAAAGATATCGGAACCGGGATAGCTCTGTAACCCTTCCCAGCTTATTCCACCATCGGTAGTTTTGGCAATATAACCATCCCAACCAAATGCAAAGCCAACTGTATCGTTATAAAAGTAAGTCTCCCAGCATGAAACAAAAGGTTCTATAAGGTGAGCCTGCCAGGTTTCACCTCCATCTTCGGTAGAGTAAACTTCATCAAAAGCGGTGATAAACCCGTGATTGTTGTTTATAAACTCAACAAACAATGCGTCAAACTGAACATTCAGATCCACCCAGGTTTCCCCACTATCCATAGTACGCATTACTTTTGCGTCATCGGTAACTATGTACCCTGTATCCACCGAAGGGAAGCTAACCGATCTTATGCTTTGGTAGGTTGGTTTGGGGCTTAACAGTGTCCATTTTTGTGCAGATGTAATCTTACAATTACCCATAAGAATAATACCGACAATTAATACGGTGTAAGGCTTCATAATGATTTTCTTTAAAATAAATGATTGGGAAATTATAAATACTGTAAGTTCCTCTTCTGGTTAATCATATATAGCTTTGATAACTCCAAAAATATTGATTTATTATTGATAATGGAAAGTTTTTGCAATTTTGATTGAATTTATCAGCAATGGAGAGAGGAGAGATAACTAATTGGCTCTCGTGGAGAGAATTACCAACCTAGGTTAAAAGTATTAAAAACAAAAAAAGAGCTACGAGATAATCGCAACTCTTTATTTGTGGGCCCACCTGGACTTGAACCAGGGACCACTTGATTATGAGTCAAGTGCTCTAACCAACTGAGCTATAGGCCCTTGTAGCTATCTGCTACTTCCCTTATTTTATTAAGGGATTGCAAATGTACAAAATATTCAAAAAACAACAACAGGGCTTCTCATTTTTTTAACTTTGGCCTGTAATACAGCACAAAACAAATAAGATGGGAAAAGAAAAAATCAACCTGAATGGTATCAAAAACATAATTTTCGACTTCGGGCAGGTGCTGCTTAATATCCGACCGGAACTTAGTGCCAAGGCTTTCGAAAAGCTTGGAATTAAAGATGGGGTTGATTTCTGGGGCAGCCGTAGCAGTTCCGATTTACTAATTGGACTCGAAAAAGGAGTTATAACACCTGATGAATTCAGAAAAGGAGCGCTGGATAAGCTTGTGCCTGGAGTTACCCCACAGCAGGTTGACGAAGCATGGAATGCACTTTTGTTGGATATGCCACCCAGGAGAGTTGAGAAATTAATTGAACTAAAGTCAAAATACAGGCTGTTTCTGCTGTCTAATAGCAACCAGATTCATTATGAATGTTATATGAGCCGTTTTGAAAAGGAGTTTGGTTACCCGCTTGGTGATTTATTTGAAAAACTCTGGTTCTCGCACCATTTGGGAATGGTAAAACCCGATCCTGAAATTTTCAGTTTTATATTAAAAGATGCTGGTCTGAAACCCAATGAAACCCTGTTTATTGATGATACACTGGTTCATGTTGAAGCTGCTAAAAACATTGGAATCAACGCCTGGCATCTGTTGCCTGGAACGGATATCAGCGAGCTGCTTTGAAGTAGGAGCAACGGACGAGGTGCAAAAGGATTTTTAGATTTTCGATTTATACCTTTTTGATAAGTCAAAATGTCCTGATCTGAAAATTCCGCAATCTGAAATCAAAAATCCGAAATTTCACAACTTTCCTTCATTCATGAGCCGATAAATGGTCGTTTTGCCAATATCGAGCTTTTGCGCAACCAGCCTCACTTTGTTGTCGTATTTCTGCATAAAATGGTTGATAATTTTCTTGTTGTATTCTTCAAGTGTAGTTTCCTCGTAAAGGAAATCCTGTGAAGCACTCACCGTGCTGAACGAAATGTCTGTTTCTTCAATGGCATCGGTGTTTGTCATAACTGAAGCCAGTTCCATAATGGCTTTTAATTCCCTAACATTGCCCGGGAAAGGATATTTCTGAATTTTCTCAACTGCCTTGGAGGTAATTGAGAGCTTTTTCATCTTGTTTTTCTGACAGAAATCATCAACAAAAAACCTTGCAAGCAGGGCAATGTCATTTCCACGTTCGCGTAAGGGGGGCAGGTTGATTGGCAAACCAAGAAGGCGATAATAAAGGTCTTCGCGGAACTCGCCTTTGCGGACAAGCTCCTGCAGGTTTTTATGGGTGGCAACAATTACCCTTACATCCAGTTTTACATTCTCGCTACCACCAACACGGGTTACCTCTTCTTCCTGCAGAACACGCAATAGTTTCGATTGCATATTCAAATCCATGTCACCAATTTCGTCAAGAAAGATAGTTCCCTGATTGGCCTCTTCAAACCGCCCGATACGTCGGTTGTTGGCTCCGGTAAACGCACCCTTTTCGTGACCAAACATCTCACTTTCGATAAGCTCACGAGGAATTGCTGTTACATTAACTGCAACAAAAGGCTTCTTACTGCGGGCCGAGGCATGATGTATTGATTTAGCAACCAACTCCTTACCTGTTCCGGTTTCACCATATATTGAAACTGTAATATTGGTTCTTGATGCCTTTTCAATAAGCATAAAAACCTTGTTTATGGCAGGACTATTACCCTTAATCAGGTTATTGTTCTCATATTTTCGGCCAATCTCCTCTTCAAGATCCGCGATCTTCTGTCGCAGCTTGATATTTTCACGGATGTTTTTGGTAATATTCCACAGGCGCTCCTTGGTGTCCTGATCTTTCAGAATGTAGTCATATGCTCCTTTTTTGAGTAACTCAATGGCAGTAGCCACATCCTGTTGTCCAGAAACAATTACTACAGGTAAGTCAGGATTGAATTCCCTGATCTGTTTCAGCACTTCCAAACCAGTCATATCCGGAAGGTTGTAGTCGAGTGAAATCAGGGTCGGATTCTTGTAGAGATTCTTTAACAAGCTCTTCCCATCGGGAAAAATCTCGACCTCATACTCAGGATTAAGTGAAAGATGGTGCGAAATGATCTTGGCAAAGATTACATCGTCTTCTGTAATAAAAATTTTAAGTGGTTCCTGGGCCATTAGAACATATTTGAGATCGAAGTTACAATTTTTTGCGCGAATAATAATCCAAACCGTGCAAATGGATATGGAATAATATTATCAATAATATAGCAATAAGTAATGCCTGAGTGCCTATATATTCACGCATTTTGTCCTTATTTCTTCAAATATTGACAATATTTCCTCAATTGTCGGTGCTGTGACTAATTTAAGGCGGTATTGCTTAAAATCGGGAATCCCCTTAAAGTAACTCGCGTAATGTCGTCGGGTTTCGAGTAAACCAACCATTTCACCCTTCCATTCAACTGATGTAAGCAAATGCGACCGGCAAACATCAATCCGTTCAGATAGATCGGGGCCTTGCATTTGTTCACCCGTTTTCAGAAAGTGTTTTACTTCCCTGAAAATCCAGGGGTTTCCAGTCGCAGCCCTTCCTATCATAATGCCATCAACACCGGTCTGCGCTCTTTTCTCTGCAGCGGAAGGGCCGTCAATTACATCACCATTGCCAATTATAGGGATATACATGCGTGGATTATTCTTGACCTCTGCTATCAACGTCCAGTCTGCTTTGCCGGCATAAAGCTGGGCACGGGTGCGGCCATGAATGGTTAAAGCACTGATACCTATATCCTGAAGCTGTTCGGCCAATTGAACTATGAGTTTTGATTTTTCGTCCCACCCCAGCCTGGTTTTTACCGTAACCGGCTTTTTTACTGACTTTACCACGGCTTCGGTAATCTCAAGCAACAGTGGAATATCTTGTAAAAGTGCAGCCCCACCTCCTTTATTCACAATTTTACGAACCGGACAGCCGAAATTCAGATCAATAAAATCAGGGTTCATTTCTTCGGCCAGCCTGGCTGCCATCACCATAGCTTCAACTTTGTTGCCGAAAATCTGAATACCTAATGGCCGCTCTTCTTCCGAAAATTCTAGTTTTTTTCTGCTTTTTTGTGCATCGCGTATCAGCCCTTCAGAAGCAATAAACTCAGTAAAAACCACATCGGCGCCAAGCTTTTTGCATATTCTCCTGAACGGAGGATCGGAAATGTCTTCCATAGGTGCAAGCATTACCGGAAAATCGCCAACTTCAACCGCTCCTATTTTCATTTATACTACATTTACAGGTTGTATGCTTATGCTATTTGCAGCAAAATAACGAATTTTTACTTTACCATGCGATTACAGCCTGTTTTCAATAACCTCACTTCCGGCTCACGCCTTATGATGTTGGTTATCGTAGTATTGCTCTGTGGAATACTTTCGGTTTCTTTCTCCTACCTGATAAGCATTGCTATTTGGGGAAAAAGTGTGTTTTTTGATGCAGGCAATCCCGAAACATTGAATCTTGACTTTTTGCGCTTTACGCAGATGATTAATCAAGTTGGTATTTTTCTGATTCCACCGGTAATTTTTGCCTGGCTCAGCTTCAAATCCCCCGCATCATTTCTGGGATTCAGAAAACCGGATGGTAAACACCTGATTGCCGCTATTGTTTTAATTATTGTAGCCGGGCCGTTTACCGGATTTCTTGTTTCATTGAACGAAGGTTTGCAATTACCCGAACAGTTGTCGGGTATAACCGACTGGATGCGATCTTCAGAAGATGTTGCCGCTAAACTTACCAACCGCTTCCTTGAAGCACCTGGAACGGTTTCTCTTGTGATCAATATTATTATGATTGGCCTTTTACCGGCGATTGGCGAAGAGTTGCTTTTCAGATCAAGCCTTATCGGAATTTTTAAGCGGATGTTCAAAGGCATTCACTTGCCTGTAATCATTTCAGCTTTTATTTTCAGTGCGCTGCATCTTCAGTTTTTCGGGTTTTTACCCCGGTTTATGCTTGGTCTTGTTTTTGGATACCTTTATGTCTGGTCGGGCTCCATATGGATACCTGTTACGGCTCATTTTATTAATAACACAAGTGTTGTCATCGCCTCATACCTCTATAATCAAGGACTGATTTCAATTGATGTGAATGAGATGGGGAACTCCGATTCGGCCCTTTGGATTGGCCTGTCAACTTTATCGGTTTTCCTTATTCTGATCTGGGTTTATTCTACCAGAAGAAAGACATCTGAAATAAGCCAGCATCCACAAAGCAATATATTTAACGGATTTTAATAATTTTGCACGGTCAAATTCCGCTTCTCATGGACCATAAACTCTATATATACAATACATTAAGTCGTAAGAAAGAACTTTTTGAACCGCTTAGACCACCGCATGTAGGTATGTATGTTTGCGGGCCAACAGTTTATGGTGATGCTCATTTGGGTCATGCCCGTCCGGCAATTACCTTCGATCTGGTTTTTCGCTATCTGAAACACCTTGGCTATAAGGTTCGTTATGTGCGCAACATAACCGATGTTGGCCATTTAGAAAATGATGCTGATGCCGGGGAAGATAAAATTGCAAAAAAAGCCCGCATCGAGCAACTGGAGCCAATGGAGGTGGTGCAGTATTACAGCGACCGCTATCACCACAACATGGATCAGTTAAATGTGCTTAATCCGAGCATCGAGCCACGTGCATCAGGCCATATAATTGAGCAGATTGAAATGGTAGAAAGCATTCTTGATGCTGGTTTGGCTTATGAAAGCGAGGGTTCTGTTTATTTTGATGTTGAAAAATACAACAAACAATACCATTACGGCAAGCTGTCGGGCAGAGTGCTGGAAGATCTTATCTCGAATACCCGGGAACTGGAAGGCCAGGATGAAAAACGCAATCCCTTCGATTT
>DINP01000105.1 GCA_002426025.1 Bacteroidales bacterium UBA5537
TCGCTGGCTTTGGCACCAAATACCCGATGCTTCCCGGGTTTAACCATCCCAACCCTAAGCTGGTTTTTGTCGGCATCAATTATAATATAGCCAAACCCAATGCGCGATCGATTCGGGTGGGAGCCAATTGAGTATATCAGTTTTTCCTCTCTCAGTGGGGCAGCATTCTGCATTAATTCTACAAATGCATTGTATTCATTGCCTAAAACATGCTGTAATGCCGATTTTAATGGTTCAGAAGTCCAGAGTTTTACTTCTGAAGGTCTCTTGCCTAAATACTTCCTCACCGAGGACAACTGCTGGTCCTGATCAGGGATGTCTTCGATGATTGGTTGATTTGATTTTAGGGTGTCAAGATTTTCTGATGAAACATCACGGATTGTAAACATATCGCATGACGAAAAAACAAAGCAGACAAACAGGAATACAGCCTGCAACGCACGTTTATTCATATTGTCTATATTTTGGAAGTAAATATAAGGAAATTATGTGAAAATTGTTCAATCTGCATTTAGATTTTGCTATGAATCATTGAATTACAATTGTATTAGTGTCATTCTGATGTAGCTCTGGTTTGGTATTAAAAGAATTGCAGATAGGATTCTTCAACCTTTTATCGTGTTTTTTTATTTTAAAACCGAACTCACTAAAATATTGAATAATAGTTCCTTTCAGGATTATCAGCTTAATTAAGTAATACAGCTTGTTAAGTTCCGATCTTAATTATACTTTTGCCACCGATATGAATTTTAAATCTAAACGAAAATCAAACTAACCCAAACAATGAAAAAACTATTTGCTTTTTGTGGCATGGTTCTGTTAACCGGCCTTTTTTTTACCAGTTGTACCAAGGAAGAGGACGAACCAGTGCTCCCAACAATTAATTTCAACACTGCATCAGGCTATGTTTTTGAGAACACAACTGCTGCTTATGGCGATACGCTTACCTTTGGTGTAACGGCTAATGGCAACGGAACAGATAATCTGGTGAAATTTCAGTTACTGGCCAATGGTCAGCAATTGGTGGATTCTACCATCAATACCCAGGCCTTTGTTTTTAACTTTTACATAACCAAAAGCATTGCCGATGTTGAAGAGTGGTCGTTTATTGCTACTGATATAGCTGGCAACAGTTTTACCAAAACAATTACCATTACAGGTGCATTCGGTCAGTTAGATTCGTATGTAACCATTCTGCTCGGAGCCCAGGACAATGCTACCACGGAGAGTTTCCTTTCGCTCAGCAACAATATGGCAACAAGGTATTTGCAGGCTCAGGCTTTCGAGCATCAGGCCGATATTGATATGTACTGTTTCTACGAAAATACACCGGAACATCAGAACGAAATGGCTTTGGGATCACCTGGTGCTAATATTACCGGAATTTTTACAGGCGCAACCTCACCCGATAACTACAATGTAGCAACAAAAAATCTCACCTGGTTTGTTAAAACCACGCTAACTCCTGCACAATTTGATGCTGTTCAGAACGATGCGATTGTTGTTGATTCGTATGACGAAAACTTTGATTTCAAAAAAGCCAAGCTCCTTGCTGCAGGTGATGTATATTCATTCCGCCTCCAGAATGGGAAATATGGCCTGTTAAAGGTTATTGCTGTTGATGGAACAGAAACCGGCACACTCACCATGGCTATTAAAGTTCAAAAGTAAGCAATGCCTCAAGTCAATCAACTGATAAACAAAAAGCTGCACTGTAAATCTACAGTGTGGCTTTTTGTATTTTCATTATTCCTTATGGTTTCCTGTGCAAAGGATGAGACCACACACAAAACCTCTCTGATTCTTAAAACCGGCCAAATATACACAGCTGATCAGGCATATATTCCCCTTGGCGGAACAATCAGAATTGGTGTTCTTGCTTCGGGGGCAGGCTCTCCGTTGACTTATATCAGGATTGAACGGATCACCACAACCGATACGCTTACCCAGCTCGATCAGGGTTTTTATATTGGCTCCGAAGGGCTTGATGCCGATTATTCCTTTGCCAAGGATAGTGCTACTGTTGAAACCTGGCGGATATTGGTAATGAATGCCGATCGTGTTACAGCCGAAAAAACATTAACCGTCTACAAAGGAGAAGGTTCCGCCTATGGCCCAATCAATTTCTTTCAGGATATAACCCTTGGTTATCAGAATAACCTCGTTTCAGGCCATTATCTGGATGCCGATAACGGGTTGGTTTACGACGAAGCAAGCGTATCCGGTAACGAGCAGCATATTGATATTCTGGCCTATTACTATATTACTTCCGGTCTTTCTTCGCCTACGCTCACCTGTCCCGGCTATACCGCTGCAGTTGGCTACTACCCGCAACTTTCTGCCTGGAGTTCAAAAAACAATACACTCTACGACTATCGCTCAACAGACGATAACCTTATCAGTGTTGCTGATTTTGATGCAGCGGTAAACGATAGTCTGCTGGTAACAGCCTACAAGCCCGATAAAGTAAGTGGTAATTGTAAATATTGCTACACGGGTAAGGTAATTCCGTTCAAAACCCAGCAAGGAAAATATGGCCTTATTAAAGTAATAAAGGCAGACGAAACAGATAGTGGCATTTTTCAGATAGCCCTTAAAATCCAGCAATAACAATGCGTACCATCATGTGGCAGTTTACTAAAATCACACTCAGCCTTATTTCTTTCTATTTAGTATCCATTTCAGCAGTTTATTCTCAATCATGTGTTACCGGTAAAGTGTTGACCATGCCTGGAAAAAAACCTCTGGCTGAAGCAAATATCAGCGCTGGCATAAGTAAAGGGACAATAACAGATGCCAATGGCAATTTTCGGATTTGTGACCTTGCAGGCGATTCTGCCACTGTTACCATCAGATATATTGGTTACGAAACAAAACGCGTTAAAATTAAACTGGCAGCCGGAATCACCACTCTTCCTGAAATTCTGCTTTATCCCGAATTGGTCAATATGGATGAAGTAGTAGTAACGGCCACCCGCACCGATAATCCCATACTCAACACTCCGGTGAGGGTTAATCTTATAACACCACGGCAATTAGCAAGTATTCCGGTTCAGAATATTGATGAGGTTCTNNGTTCAGAAAATTGAAATAACCAAAGGAGCCGGATCTGCCGTCTTTGGCGGAAATGCTATGGGTGGAACCATCAACATAATAACCCGTAAGCCTGAAGAACCGCTCTTTGTAAAGGCTTCTGTGGAATACGGAACTTTCAACACAATGGGAGCCCGGTTGAACATAGGTGGGTCGCTGAAAGCGAAGATTCCTGACAATAGCTTTTACTGGCTTTTCAGCACTTTTTACAAGCAGAGCGATGGTTATATCAGCCAAAGCGATGCCGAGGTGCTGGCCAATCCTTACGTGGTAAAATCTGATATGAAGGAAGTTGGTGCCAATCTGAAAACCGGCTATACCATCGGTAAAAATCAAACCATCGAGGCCTCGTTTAATTTTTACAACGACCGCCGTGGAACCGGCGAAAAAGTTTTTCAGCCCGAAGGCAACACGACCGATCATGATTCTTATGGGATATCGGTAAATTACAGAGCCAAATTCAAGTCGCTCAATATCAGCTCATCGGTATTTAACCTGAACGAGGATTATAAAAAGGTGAACGAATACCTGAAGGATGATTACACCTGGTACGAAGTACTCTCAACCCGCCGCGACTATGGCTGGCTTACTACTTTGAGTTATCCTTTAGGGAAATTGCAGCTTCTTACTGCCGGTTTTGATTATAAAAACGGCAGCGTAGATGCGTATGATAAATACATGACCTCAACCGACATTGTTTACAACGCGGGCAAAATGAATACCTACGCCCTGTTTGCTCAGGATGAAATAAATCTTGCCGGTGATCGCATAAGGCTGCTTGCCGGGCTGCGGTTTGATATAGCCAGGTTCTATGACGGCTCTTTCCGTATCGAAGTGCCTTCGTTGGAAACAGCTTTTATGAATGAATATCAGGTTCCGAAAATGCCAGTGCAAAATTGGAACGCTTTCAGCCCGCGGATTTCTGGCCAATACAAATGGAACAAAAGAAGCAGAATTTATGCTATGTATTCGCGGGGCTTCAGGCCTTCGGTGCTCGACGATCTTTGCCGTTCGGGCAGAATTAAGGGAGGCTTTAAAATTGCAAACCCGGCCCTGAAACCCGAATACCTGAATAATTATGAAGTTGGTTTTGATCTGAAACCTTTTGAAAAAGCAGTTTTTGCCACTTCGGTTTATTACTCTAAAGGGAAAGATTTCCAATACTATATAACCAATGGCCAAACCATTGAGATGAGCTTTGGCGAGCGTCCGATTATTATCAGATCAAATATCAGCGAAGTGGAGATTTATGGTGCTGAAGCAGAATTGAAATATGAAGTGTTGCCCGGTTTCAACGCTTTTGCCAACTACTCGATCACCCATTCAATTATCCTTAAATACAATAAAATATCGGGCAACGATACCATAAACCTTTCCGGCAAACGCCTTACAGATGTTCCCGATCAGATTTTCAGTTGCGGGGCCGATTTCAGCCATAGAATTATAAATGCAGGAATATACCTTCGCTACACCGGGCCAATGTACATCAACGATCAGAATACCTGGGACGAATTCTTGCTTTCTGACAGGTATCCTGCCTTCACAACAGTTGATTTAAAGCTTTGGAAGCCAATTGCAAAGCATTATAAGGTTTCAGTTAATGTCCAGAATCTGTTCGATGTTAAGTTTTACGACAGCAAGTATGCAGTTTGTCCGGGCAGGTTTATAACCGCAGAATTTTCAGTTAACTTTTAAGTAATCGTATGAAAAATTTAAGCTTTGTATTTATCGGGGCATTGGTTTTACTGTTTAACCATGCCATTTCTCAAACCAACGATTTTTATGATGACGCTCCGCAAATAGAGCTTCGAATGTCGGATTTGTTTATTGATGGGGAAATTGCCAATCCCGGAAAGGTTGACTATTCAACTTTGCCAATTAGGCAGGTAATTGTAAAGGAAACAATCTTTAATGGCGAGAACGGAACATTTCAGGGTGCCTATCAGT
>DINP01000146.1 GCA_002426025.1 Bacteroidales bacterium UBA5537
AGTTCAAAGTTTAGAGTTCAAAGTTCAGCGTACGTAATCCAGTATCTAATATCCAGCATCGTGTATCGAAAATGACCACTGATCACTGAATACTATTCATAGCGTCAACCGAAAAAAACCATAAAAGCTAAACAACCGGTATATGATTGAACTAAAGAAAGAAAAATACGCCCTTTTGGAAGCACCGCTAAAGGACGTGAAGATCAACCACCTTTTTGCGCGTTCGGTAATCGAAAAGAAAGTGGACGGAAAGGTGTTTGTTGACAACGCTGAACATCCGAAAACATTTTATGTGGTTCATCCCTATGGCATGAGCTTGTTGTTTGGCGACAGTGAAAACAACGACTTTAACAACCAGTTGGCCGACTATTGTTTCAACCGGCAGGGGATTCGGAATTCGTTTGAATGGATGCAGGCCTTTCCCGGCAACTGGGATACTACATTGCCCGGGTTGTTTGGAGATAAATTACGTGTAGCATCGGAGGCAGAGGAAGCTCCCGGCGATTGCATTGAACTGAACACCCGCGTAAACTTCCGCTTCGACCGCGGCAAGTACCTTGAGTTTAAGCGTGCAAACATAAACGGGCAGCACGAAATAAAAAGAACTGACGCCGCCATTTTTGAGGCGATGACCGGAAGCGTTGTTCCCGCACGTTTTTGGAACAATGCCAGTGATTTCTGTCAAAACGGGATCGGGTTTAGTTTGTTTGACCGCGGAAGGCTGGCTACCACGGCCTATTCTGCTTTTTTTTTTGAAAAAGAGCTGGAACTGGGCATGGAAACGATCCCCGAATTCAGGGGGAAAGGCTTTGCACAATATGCCTGTTCGGCGTTGNNGCGATTGCATCGCGTGGAAAAGGGGGCTGGAGTTTAGAGTTTAGAGTTCAAAGCCAGTATCGAGAATCCAGCAGACACCCCCTCCGTCATTCCTTCGTCAAAGCCTCCGGAATTCCTCGTCCCCCTCGGGAATGGGGACAAAGAATTAAGCTACGAGCCTTGAGCTACGAGCATCGAGTATCAAGAATCAAGCATCCAGTATCCAGCATCGCGGACACACCCCCTCCGTCATTCCGTTGTCGAAGCCAACAGAATTCCTTGTCCCCCTGAATGGGGACAAAGAAGAAAGCTGCAAGCCGTGATCATCGAGTATCCAGTATCAAGCATCCAATATCGAGTATCCAGCCTTCGAAATAAATAGAGCCTTGTCAGCAATATTCGCCCAAGGCAGCCGTACTATAAGGCATGGGAATTTACCCGCAGAAACACATAAAAATGAACAACTACAAAACAAACGACTGGTTTACGATTGAGAAAATTGATGATACTACATCGATTATAAGCGAATACAAACATTGGGAGGAAACACACTGCTACCTGCTTAACGGCAGCGACAAAAGTTTGCTGATTGATACGGGCCTGGGGGTGCGGAACATTTGGGAAGAGGTACAACAGCTAACCGGCAATCCGGTGGCGGCGGTGACCACTCACGCGCACTACGACCACTTTGGCGGACATCAGTACTTCCCCGAGTTTTATGTACACGAGGCCGAGACTGAGTGGATCAACGGGGGCTTTCCGCTGACGCTGCAACAGGTGCGGGATTTTCTGATGGAAGAACCCTGCGAATTTCCTGCCGACTTTGATGTGAATGACTACTATTTGTTTGAAGGCACGCCTACGCGGGTACTCCGCGATGGAGATACGATTGAGTTGGGAGGACGAAGCATTGAGGTGCTGCATACGCCCGGTCATTCGCCCGGTCATATTTGTTTGTACGAAAAAGACAGGGGTTATTTGTATACCGGTGATTTGATTTACATCGGGGAATTGTTTGCGTATTTCCCGTCGACCGATCCGATCGCTTACATGAACTCGATAAAAAAGCTGTTGCCGCTGGAGGTCCGGAAAATTCTGCCGGCGCACCACGACTTAAATGTACCGTTGTCGATTATCCGCGAACTGGATGAGGCTTTTACTGCCTTGCACAACAGCGGAAAGTTAAAACACGGAAGCGGGACTTTTTCGTATCCCAACTTTGGCATAAAGCTGTAGGTGAAAAAGCGGGAGCAGGGTTGCTGCAATCTTGCCGGCTTTTGTGTTCCTTTTTTAGAGCCGTTCTTTATTTTATGGAAGAAGTAAAGAAGNNCTTTGAACCCTGAACTCTAAACTAACTTACCCTTTCGGAACTTTCTCTCCCGGGAAACGGTCGGCGTATTCTTTCCAGAATGATTTCACTTCGTTTTTCATTTCCTTTGACAAGGCCAGGATCCCAAACAGGTTGGGGATGGTCATCAGTGCGATGGTAATTCCCGAAAGTGTCCAGATAATGGTGGTGTCGGTAAACGAAGCCACAAAAAAGCCGATCACATAAATAATGTGGTAGTAAATCACCTTGCCCGAGCCAAAGAGGTAGGTAATGGCGCGGTCGCCGTAATACGACCAGCTGATAGCGGTGGAAAAAGCAAACAGCAGAAGCCCGATCGACACAATGTATTTCCCAAAGTCGCCAAACCAGCTGCGGGTAAAGGCGATGGTAGTTAGAGGGGCGCTGTGCATCAGCGACTGCCCGGTAAGGGTAAGGCCCGAAGGGTTCCGGTCTTTTTCGCGGTCAATCTTTCCGTTCACCAGTTCGAGTGGCCCCGAATATGGCTGAGCGTTCACCCATACTTTTACGTTCTCGGCCACCGAACGCGCGTGAAGAATAGTGGGCTGATTGGTTACCACACCGTTCTCCACCGTTAAAGTGCCGGTAAAAAGTGGCAGGTTGGCTTCTCCCACCAGGTAATTGTGCAGCTTGTCGATGTCTTGCTGGTTTTGTTCCGAATAAGTTCCGTCGAACACCACGAGGTCGGCATCCTGGAACTGGTTTTCGTGTTTTTCGGTCCACACACCCGACGAAAGCAGCACCAACCCGGTAAGCGTACAGATAATGATGGTGTCGATAAACGGTTCGAGCAGAGCCACCAGTCCTTCCGAAACCGGTTCGTGTGCGCGGGCAGCTGCGTGTGCAATTGGCGCCGATCCCTGTCCGGCTTCGTTGGAGAACAAACCGCGGTTTACGCCCCGGTTAAAGGCAAAAGCAATGCTTCCGCCCAGAAAGCCCCCGGTGGCAGCCGTTCCGGTAAATACATCGCCAAAAATCGCTTCGAGCGAAGGAAGTATGTTTTCGTAGT
Organism: Bacteroidales bacterium UBA5537; assembly: GCA_002426025.1. Classification (GTDB taxonomy): domain Bacteria; phylum Bacteroidota; class Bacteroidia; order Bacteroidales; family Lentimicrobiaceae; genus Lentimicrobium. Next base: position 3,174 of record DINP01000146.1, read on the forward strand.
TGTAGAAAATAACCGCAATGGCGCCAACAAAGTAGATGATAGCCATTATAGGAACCAGGCGCGAAGTAACCTGTGCAATGCGTTTGATTCCCCCGATGATCACAAAGCCCAGCAACAGCGCCAGAACACCACCGGTAAGCATATGATTGATGCCAAAGGTTTCGAAAAGCGAGTTGGAAATACTGTTTACCTGCGGAAGACTGCCGGTTCCGAACGAGGAAAGCACGGTGGCAACGGCAAAGATCACGGCCAGCCATTTCAGGTTCAGCCGGTTTTTCATGTAGTACATCGGGCCGCCGGTAATGGAGCCGTCCTGTGCCACTTCGCGGTATTTATGCGAGAGCGTTACTTCCACAAATTTGGTGGTCATACCCACGGCGGCGGTTACAAGCATCCAGAACAGCGCGGCCGGCCCACCCAGGTGAATCGCCAGTGCTACCCCGGCAATGTTACCGGTACCTACTGTTCCCGAAAGTGCAGTGGTTAAAGCCTGAAAGTGGGAGGTATCCCCCTTGTCGCCTTCTTTGTCGAATTTTCCGCGAACGATGCGCAGCGAATGTTTCAGGTAACGAAATTGCGGAAACTTCAGGTAAATGGTAAAGAAAATACCGGTTCCGAGTAGAAGGAATACGAACCATTGGGATCCGCCAATGTAGCTGTCGATCACCGAAAGAATGTCATTTAGTTTATGCATTTATTTTCGCGTTTTTCATCTGTTTAGTATGCTCCTTTCGCCCCGAAAAATTTGGGTTTGCAGTGTTTGGGCCAGGTAAACTGCCGGGCAAACTCGAAGCAGGTATTTTTAGGTTTGTTTCAGAAACAAGGCTAAAATTAACATTCTGATTCAATTTGCTAAAAAAACGGAGTTTTATTTTTCAGATTATTACCAAAGGCTGATGAATGTCAGTATTTACATAAAGTTAGAGACCGAGAGAGGCAGGGGGAGATGCTTCCCTGGCAGCTCAAAAAAAGCCTGTCAGAGGATAAAACTTTTTTGGTGCTGGTTGGTTCTGTACGTTATTTTATGTCGTAAATTAGCGAAGTAAAACTCAAAAGCAATTAAGCATGTTACCAAAGTTTTTATTAGCCGACAACTCGTTGGAAACACCCGACACCATTTTTGTGGTTCACACAGAAACACCTCGTTTTATCGTAGAAGCCGACCTGGATGACTTCTGGAACAACCAGCAGGTACATTGGATCGATGGCGAACCGGGCGACGAAGATTACATTGCAGAATTAATTGAAGCCGCCGAAGAATTCCTTGAAAAAGAGTTTGAAAACGAGGAACTTCTGGCCAACGAAGACGACGAGGAATAGGATCCGGTTGATTTTCGGAATTTAGGATATTTACCAAAGGGAATTGTCTCTTGGTTAGAGAATGATTCCATATTGCCAAACAAAAGGTGCCATCTTTCATCAAGATGGCATCTTTTATTGTAGAACGGTTCCTTAAATCGCTTCCCTGTTTTTATTGCTCCAGTCCTTTCATCGAAAGCTGAATGCGTTTTCGCGGAATGTCGACTTCTTTTACCCGCACTTTTACGTGCTGATGCAGTTTTACTATTTCGTTGGGATCGGAAATAAAACGATCGGCCAACTCAGAAATATGTACCAGCCCCGATTCCTTGATGCCCACGTCAACAAAAGCCCCGAATTTGGTAATATTGTTGACGATCCCGGGTAAAACCATACCCACATGCAGGTCGTTGATCGAGAAAATGCCATCGGCAAACTCAAATACTTTGATCGGTTTTCGCGGATCACGCCCGGGTTTTAGCAGTTCGCTTTTGATATCGTTGAGGGTGGGGAGGCCCACTTCGGAGGTGACGTATTTCTTCCAGTCAATTTTGGAAACCAGCTCTTCGTTGCGCACCAAATCGCTGAGTTCGCATTTCAGCTCTTTGGCAATTTGTTTGACTATTTTGTACGACTCAGGGTGCACGCCCGAATTGTCGAGCGGGTTTCTGGCATCGGGAATACGCAGGAATCCGGCGGCCTGTTCAAAGGCTTTTGGTCCCATCCGGGCAACTTTCTTTAGCGCATCGCGCGATTCAAACGCCCCGTTTTCTTTTCGGTATTCCACAATGTTCTCAGCCAGTTGCGGTCCCAATCCCGAAATGTAGGTAAGCAGGTGTTTGCTGGCGGTGTTCAGGTTGACACCTACCGAGTTTACACTTAATTCCACCACCGAATCCAAACTGCCCTTTAATTTTTTCTGATCCACATCGTGCTGGTATTGCCCCACCCCTATTGATTTGGGATCAATTTTCACCAGCTCGGCCAATGGGTCCATCAGGCGACGACCGATAGAAACAGCGCCCCTGACCGTAACATCATAATCAGGAAACTCTTCGCGGGCAACCGCCGAGGCAGAATATACCGAAGCGCCACTTTCATTTACCATTATCGAAATCAGCGGCCGGTCGAAGGGTATTTTGCGGATGAAGTTTTCGGTTTCGCGACCGGCCGTTCCGTTGCCAATGGCGATGGCTTCAATTCCGTAAGATGCAACCAGATTCCGGACTTTTGACACAGCCGGACCTACCTCGTTCTGAGGCGGATGCGGATAAATGGTTTCATTGTGGAGCAATCGTCCCTGCCTGTCGAGGCAAACAAGTTTGCAGCCTGTCCGGAAACCGGGATCAATGGCCAGAATATTTTTCTGACCCAATGGCGCAGCTAATAGCAATTGTCGCAAATTACCGGCAAATACCTTAATGGCTTCATCATCAGCTTTTTGCTTGGCCAACTGACGCATTTCTGTCTCCATTGAAGGCTGCAGCAAGCGTTTATAAGAATCCTTAACCGCCAATTTCACCTGATCTGCCGCGTCATTATCTGCTTTTACAAAGATGCGATCAAGGATTGCAATTGCTTTTTCCTCATCCGGATCAACCGATAAGCGCAGAAAGCCCTCCTCTTCGCCACGAAACATGGCGAGTATGCGATGCGAAGGTGCTCTGAGGATTGGCTCCTGAATATCGTAATAGTTCTGATAATGAATACCTTCCAATTCCTTTCCCTTTACCGGTTTTGATGAAATAACCGCTTCGCGTGTAAACAGGTTACGCACCCTTTCGCGGGAAGTTTTGCTCTCATTCACCCATTCAGCAATAATATCGCGGGCTCCAGCCAGGGCTTCATCTACTGAATTAACTGCTTTTGATTCATCTATAAATGCTTCTGCTTTTAGCTGAGGATCAATCAGTTGCTGAGCCATCAAAATTTTGGCCAGAGGCTCTAGCCCTTTTTCCCTGGCTATGGTTGCCCTGGTTTTGCGCTTGGGCTTATAGGGCAGATAAATATCTTCCAGTTCAGTCAAGGTGGTGGCTCCGAGAATCTGTCGCTCAAGCTCGGGGGTCATTTTTTCCTGTTCGTTAATTGAACTAAGGATATATGCCCTTCTCTTTTCCATTTCGGTGAGTTCGCTGTTGCGATCGCGGATAGCAGCCAGTTGCACTTCGTCGAGGCTGCCAGTCATCTCCTTGCGGTAACGGGCAATAAACGGTATGGTAGCGCCACCTTCCATCAGTTTTAAGGTATTGAATACCTGCCACGGCTGAAGGTTTAGCTCTTTTGCAATTTTTTCGGAAAATATTTCAATCTGTTCAGCCATAAGCCTGATTACATTTTTGCAGTTTTGATGTTCAAAAATACAACTAAAAAACCAACCATGAATGGAACAAACTACCACCAATCCATCGCTATCAAAATAGACTTCTTCTCTGTGGCCCTTTGTGAAATAGCTATTGCACAGAGAGCCACAAAGAAGGCACAAAGTTTCACAAAGTAATAATTTAGATATTATGTGCAGATTGGTTTTTGATTGTACGTGAAGTTGCCTGCATTTGGTGTAACTACTTGATTATTTGCAATAAAGCTATTGCACAGAGAGCCACAAAGAAGACTCAAAGTTTTACAAAGTTATAATTAGATATTATGTGACGAGGGTTATTTTTATTGTATCTGAAGCAGCCTGCACTTGGTGTAACTCTGTGATTCTTTGTGTAACTTTGTGATATAGCTATTCCAAAGAAAGCCACAAAAGAAAAAGACTCAAAGTTTCACAAAGTAAAAAGTAGATATTATGAATGAAAATGAATTATCACAAAAGATTATTGGTTGTGCTATAGAGGTCCATAAACAATTAGGTCCGGGCTTATTGGAATCTGCCTATCAAGAATGTTTGTATTATGAGTTAAGGCTAATGGGCTTGAATGTTCAAAAAGAAAAGCCGATACCAATTATTTATAAAGAAGTAAAGCTTGATCATGGCTATAGAATCGATTTGTTAGTTGAGGAGAAAGTAGTAGTAGAAATTAAAACTATTGAAGCATTTAACGATATTCATACTGCCCAAGTCCTTACTTATTTAAGACTAGGTGAATATAAACTTGGTTTGCTATTAAATTTCCAAACTACGGTGCTTAAAAATGGTATAAAAAGAATCATAAATTGAAGCCAGCACGTCAAATAATTATCTAGCCAGGAAAAACAATTCATTGATGTCTGCTTTTATTGCAGAATCTAAACTTCAGTATATTAACTACAGAGAATCGTTGGGATAATGTAAATTGAAAGCTGAGGTTAGGACTACTGTTATAGCCAAAGGAAAATAATTAGCACTATATCATTCCGGTTATCATATAATTAGGCATCTTTTTATTGACTGGAACCTTGAAAGTCCGGGTGTTGGGAAAGATTTCGGTAAACAATTTTTCGAGTGCTGTTTTTTCAAATTCAGTATCGGTACTTGCTACCAGTTTGTTGAAAACCAACTTACCATCCGGCAAGAGACAACGCTTTACCTCCTCGAGAAATTCTTTCTGCTCAAATACTGCCGGAACAAACTCATCCACATAAATATCGGTGATAATAAGTGCATATTTTTCGGAGCACTGCCTAATAAATTCCAGGGCATCCATCACGATAATATCCAGACCTTCAATCCGGTCGAGGTTGAAATGTTCGCGGCCAGCTTTTATCATCATAGAATCAATCTCTACACCTGTAATTGGATTTGGCATTTCTCGTTCAACACGCAATATGCTGGCAATACTTCCACCACCAAAACCCAGAACCAAAACCGGGAATTCTTTTCCCGAAGGCGGAGGATCAAAGTTGAAATACCTTCTGAAAGCATCGTGCAGCGGGCCGTAGGAATAGTTGACATTGCCCGCATTAATCTGGTAACGGCCATTTATCAGGCAAACTTCAATATCAGGACCAATTTTACTTGTATAATAAGAAACTGGCTGCTCTTCAGCGAAACTGCTTAAATATCGGAAAGCATTACCAATCAAGTCCATGGATAAATACACTTTTGACCATTGCCCCTGGCAAAACAGCCACCGAAGCATTGGATTGGTTTGAAGTATCTAAAATAAAAATACTTATCTGAACAGACAAATATAGTTTTTGCTGAGCTTAAGAGAACCGCTGCTCAGTAATAAGAAGAACAGGAAAAGCTAAGAAATCCGAAAAGGCGTTTTATCGCAACAGCAATACCGAACCTTTGTATTTGACTTTGCCGATTTCCATTACATTGCCTTTTACATTGAACGCAAGGCTCCATGCATAGTTTCCTCTTGGAAGTAACTCTCCGTTGTAGGTTCCATCCCAAAAGTCCTCAAAAGTGGTAGTTTCCCAAAGCAATTGGCCAAAACGGCTATAAACTGCCAGCGAGAAATCTTCAATACCATCGTTTGGCCCTAATGCCCTGAAAACATCATTCAGATTATCGCCATTCGGGGTAAATGCATTCGGCACAGAAATATTGAGAGCAGTAACCTTAATTGAATCAGCATTCCGGCAGCAGTTAATGTCAACATATTCCACATGATACAGACCCTCCTCTGAAACATTGAAGGATTGATTTATGCTTCCGTCCTGCCACAAATAAGAGTACATATCGTCAGGTCCATAAAGTGGAATAGTTGAACCAGGGAAAATATACAAACTATCAGGAAGTGGTTTGTCACCTGTTTTTAAAGGAAGTGAATCAATATGTACCGGAAAGGTGGTGACAAAATTCTGCCCGTTAAAAGTTTCCGTCAAGCTAATTAAATAATCACCATGTGTACTGAACTGATGCACAGGGTTGGTTCCAGAGCCGGGTGCAGGATTACCCGGATCATTAAAATTCCAGGTAACATTATCAATATTGGATGTATTCAACATGCTGAAGACTGTAAGATCGCCATCGCATTTGGTATCATAATCAATCGGAGGAACATCAAAGAAGCTTTGTATAAAATTTGGAAGACCATTAAGTACTCTTTTGGCTCCAAGGTCAATACCATCCTGAAGATAATTACAAGCTATTCCCGGTCTGTTGGGATTTTCAATCACCCCGAGCCAGGTCCGCTGATACCTGCTAACATATATTTTCCCATCACGGCCAAGTTGCAGGGCTGAAACATCAGCATCAAGCGGTGCAACATTGATCTCCGTCATAACACCTGCTGTTATATCATATTGATAAAGATGATTATCCCTTCCTGTTGTTAGATCAGCGACAGTAAGATATAACTTGGATCCATCGGGTGAAAATTCAACATAATAAGGCCCCTGACTCGTTCCGGTAATAGGAGGGTTTAAAATCATAGCATTTCCAACAGCACCTGTTTGATTATTAAAGGAAAATAATTCAACAGTTCCTTTACCGAATGATGCATAGGCAATTTTATCACCTTTCGGAGATATTTTCATGGCTCCGAGATATTCGCGGAGATCATAGTCGTTACTCAGGATTGAACCAACATTGCTTTCAACAGGAGTTTCATCTACACCAGCCGATTCAACAAGGTAGGAATAGAACCTGTTATTGCTCAAACCATGAGAAACAACCCAATAATCGATTCCATTACCATGCCGAACACCCGTTATCATCTCGGATGATTCATTTAATAGCTTTATATCCCTTTCAGCAGTCACACCACCATTCGGACTGTTGATCGTCATATCAACTTTTGAATAGTTAAAACCTTTGGTTTGGCCAAAAGCTGGTGGATAAATAATATCAGTGGTAAAAATGAAGAAGACCGACGATGAACCGGGCATAGGCACAACCAATGATGACTGAGTAGAACCAAGGTCACCTGACAGGTTTGGCCCGTAGTTTATTCCTACATCTGAGGAATTCCATACACGCAAGCCATCAGTGTAGAGTATCAGGTTCCCATCTTCATCAGAAATAGCAGCTACTCCTTTACCAGCCGGAAGATTTGAAGCTGATGGGTGATTAACTGTTACCCCTGCATCTGTAAACTTCAAACCGGCGTTCTGATAAAATAACCAGTTATCTGCCTGACGCGGAGGCACATAAGAGCATCTGTTTACCTGGGCATTCGCAATACTTCCGGCAAATACCAGCAGAAAAGCCACTACTGAAAAAGTCTTCATTAAATAGTCTGATATTAGTTTCGGATTCAGCAAAGGACAGTTTTAGTCAGCAGAACTGCATTCCGGAATATTATTTATTTATTTTGAAATAATCAGTCGTTTCAGTATCACAACATCCTTACCGGTCAGCTTAAGGATATAAACACCATTTGAATAATTGCCCAAATCAGCATAGGTCTCAAATCGGCTACCCGTTTGCACCGTCAAAGTGTGCGAAGATAACAATTTACCGATAGAAGAGTAAACTTCTAACTGCAGTTCTCCTGATAAATCTTCAATAACCACTTTAAACTTGCCATCTGCTGATGGGTTTGGATAAATCATCATGCGTTGGTCTGATTCAAGGTCTTCAATGCCGTAGCTGCAATTCTGAAAAGTAAAGTAAGCCGTAATGGTGGCATTGTTCTCACACATCGTAGCCAGGTTCATCACGTTCACCTGATATTCCTGCACATCAAAACTGATCCCTGAAGTTTTAATTTCAATAGTCTGATCAGTCGCTCCATTACTCCATAAATACTGTGCTCCCGGATTACCGGCATCAATAGTTATTGTATCATAAACACAAATTCCGATTGTGTTCTGATCTATAACCTGTACCTTGGGATCATTGGGAATCAGATTTATTGAAGGGAGTTGATTAACCGCAACATGCACCGAGCCCTCTGTGGTATTAAATCCATCATTTACGGTTACATAGTAATCTGTTGTAACATTAGGGCTTACTTCGGGGTTGGGCTCATCTGAAATAAAACCAGCAGGTACTGAAGTCCAGGCATAAGAAACGTAATTATTTGAACCGCCACCAGGCACCGCCCTGATGGTAGTAGTTTCGTTGCGGCAGATGGTTGGATCATCAGCCACAGGGTTCACCTGCAATGGGCCACCCACAATGGTAATGGTCATCTGATCGGTTCCAATACATCCTTTGCTATCTGTCACTGTCAAAGTGAAGCTTTGCGATTCATAAAGGTTATTGGTTTGTGTTACAGGCAACCAGGGATTCTCGAGCAGCGCACCCGGAGCCCATTGGTAAGTGGTATAAGTTGAAGAACCACCGGTAACAATAGCATTCAGTGCTGTATTGGTTCCGTGAGGTATTGAGATATCATTACCTGCATTAACAACAGGCAGGGTATTTACTACCACCTGAACCGGCACAACCACAGTATTAAAACCATCGAAAATAGAGATCGTATAGGTTGTATTTACGGTAGGGCTTACAGTAACATCTTCAAGGTTTGAGGTAAAACCCGGAGGGTTTGATGACCAGGAGTAGGTGTAATTTGACGAACCTCCCGAAGGTAATGCATTCAACAGGGTGCTGCCGCCAATACAAATTTCAGGCGGGTTAGCCTGAACAACGGCCGATAAAGGCCCGCCGGTGATGGTTACAGTCATCTGATCTGATTTCTGGCAACCGTTTCCGTTGTCTGTTGCTGTAAGCGTAAAATCAGTGGTTGCTTCAAGCAAAACAGTAGTTGGGGTCATAATAGTTGCATCGGTAAGCTTATCGGCAGGTTGCCATTGGTAGGTATGGCTGCCTGAACCACCTGAAGCACTTCCATCAATTCCTGTACTTGTACCGTAAGGAATGGTCTTGTCGGCCCCGGCATTTACAGACGGCGTTGGCTGTATCGAAACCGGTATTACAATTGATTTGGCACAGCCGGTGCTTGAGATAACATTCAAACCTACCTGGTACAAGCCCATAGTGGTATATACATGCTGCGGATTTTGCAGGTTCGATGTCCCTCCATCGCCAAAATCCCATTCCCAGGTAGCTATGCTTCCCATGCCAATAGCTGTGGCATCGGTAAACTGAGTCTGCAATCCAGAACAAAGATTGGAAGTTGTGAAATCAGGCACAGGTGTTGGCCTTACAGTTACAACAGCTTCACCAAACACAGAGCCGGAGCAGGCATTGTTGCTGACAGTTGTCAAGGTATAGGTGGTCGTGACACTGGGTTTAACCCAGAATGTATGTGGAGATTGAAAGAAATTAATAACCGAAGGAATTCCCATTCCGGTACTCACAACGACCCTGTAAGGCCCAACACCGGTTGTGGCAATAGATAATTGAGTTGAATCACCTTTACAGATGGAAGCAGTACCCGAAATAGTTGCTGTTGGAGGATTGTAAACAAATACTTCAGTACTGGTAGGGTCGCTGGTCTGGCCACCAACCGTAATAGCAAGTGAATAAACTCCTGCATTTGAAAACTGTGCGTTTGCAATGGTTGGATTCTGTTGATT
>DINP01000027.1 GCA_002426025.1 Bacteroidales bacterium UBA5537
ACTTTAAATTTCTTCAAATCAGTTTCAAAAATAGTACCTACAGGTGGCTCGCTTGGTTTAGTATACCATTCCTTCTGATAAACCACTTTGCCATTATTCAAAAATATTACTCTATCACCGGTGTCTGTAAATTCTTTTAGTCCAAACCCTAAGTCTTTGTTTATGTCTTCTAAGGAGCATGCTCCTGAATAAAAACACATAGTATCCCATTCAAAACTCAGCAAGTTGGCAAAATCAACAGTACAATTTGTGCTTCCCTTGCATTTTTCCCATTCATTAGAAACAATACTATCAAAATCGTTTCTACTAGTAGAACAACTTGCTATGAAAAGGAGTGCGCCTAAGTATGTAATCAATTTTTTCATATTATTTCATTGTCCCCCATGTTTGTTGTAATTCGTCTAAACGTTTTTGGGCTTCAGCATCTACCTTCTGTTGTTCTGCTGCTGTTCGTCCATTTTCATTTAACCCTATAAAAATCTCCTTCAATTGATTGTACTTTTCTGATGACAATGTAGTTTTTGATACAACCCAATTCCCATCTTTATCTTTTGTCGCAGTATAAAGCCCGTTATTTTTAAATTCATCAAGAACTAAATTGGCCAATTCATTCATACTTGCTCTGTGTTTGCGCGCGCTTGTAGCGCGTGCTCAACTACCATAATACAAACTTAACAATTCCACCCTGTGTTTGCGCGCGCTTGCAGCGCGAGCTCAACTTCCATAATACAAACTTAGCAATTCCACTTCTATCAATGAAGCTTTCTCAGCAAAGTTTGTCGCTGAACTGAATACGTAATCACAGGGCTATGAACATAATTCAGCTTTAACTTTTGTTAAAACTACGTGGCACGCGCTACAAGCGCGCGCGATCCGGTCAATCACAACCATTTTAAACGAATCATCTGCCAATACTCTTATCCAGTCTGTAATTGTGAACGTAACAAAATAAGACGCATCACCCTTTTGTATCTTATACTTGTCAGACATCTTTATTATTTCTTGCAAATTTATCCAAATTAATAATCAAATTCTTTGGGGATTTGATCGAACGATGTTGCACGCGCTACAAGCGCGCGCGATCCAGGCCATATTAACTTATTTTGGAGGAGGAGGCAATGGGTATCTATGTTTAAAATAAAATGTTGAATCTTCCATTAATAAATGGTTTATGTTTAGCAAGACTTCATCTGAAACGTGAGCAGAACTTGAAAGAAACAAGTAGTTGCCCCATGAGTAAGAAACAATATGCAATATACCAAGATGTTTATTAAAAAAGATGCCTTCTGATGCATCAATTTGAGGATTCAAATTAATATATCCTTCAACCTTATATGTTTTATCACTAACAGTGTAATTTCTATAACCTAAATATTCAAGTATGGAAGTATCGGAACCAGAGGCATATCTAGAAGTGTCGGGTCTATTTATTTGAAAGAAGAATTTCATCGTTGAATACTTATTATTTAGAAAATAAGTTGTGTCGTGTCCATCATTGTAATTAACTTTTTGCGTAAACTGTTCTTCCCTGGTTTGTCCATTCCCACCAACATAGGTGTATTTTATTTTGGTTGTATCATTTTTACAACCAAAAAATATTGTAGCAAACAGCGCAGTGAAAAAGACCCAATTTTTATCTATTCTCATATTCGCCAACTTTAGCTTGCCATCGAATCCAAGCATCTTTATAATACTGGTTAAACGATTGTTTGATTGATTTATCCAACTGATTCCGCCCTTTTGGATCAAGGATGTTGAAAAGTTGACTTTTGTAACTCTCATAACTCGGATTTGATTTATTAAGAATTTTAGCATGATCCACATCACCTGGGCCTGATTTAATAAGTTGATCTGTTTGAGGATTTCTAATGAAACCATCATTATATACTTTCCTTATCATTTCTGCTTTTTTCTCAGGGGATATTTTTGGATTTTTTAAAATACGATCTATCTGCTCCACCTGCTTTTCAACATGTAAGAAAGCCTCATGGCCAATAGTTAACGCATCATCAACAGTTTTAGAATCATCTACGGAAATTTCAATAAAAATCCTAGAATCCTTACTAATGTCATTTACTCCAGCACTACCAATTCCAACTGGTGCTTTATCTTTATTAATTATGCTGATTCTCGTTGAGCCTGACTTAGCTCCTATATCTTTCTGATTTATTCTTAGAGTGTGTTTGCTCAAACTACCATTCGTGTAAATTTCTTTTAATCTACGCCCAACCTGTGTGTTAACAAAAAGTCCATAAGCCATAGTCCCTTCTACGTTTGATGGATCCCAATCGGCACCTTCATAATCCATAAAAGCAATGGGATTATTTGCACAAAAACTATAAGGACTTAATCCCGCATACTTCTCCGCCATCGGATCCACACTCAACCACACACTCGTTCTCGGGTGGTAATACCTGGCGCCGTAGTAGTAGAGGTTGGTTTCGGTGTCGAGCTCCTTGCCGTTGAATTTGTAAGGGTTATCGTATAGGTCCGTTGATTTTTGTTCGGCCATGGTTTGCCCACGTGTTAATTTTTATTTTAACGGTGTGGGCGAGCTCACCGCAAAGAGGCGGTTCGGTTCACCAAAAGGCAAATTTAGGAAAAATTGGAATGGCCGCCCAGATGAGTTGGTAATAAAACTGTTGGTGCCCAAACCTGTGCTGAGCCTGGCTGAAGCATGGGCTATGAACGTAATCCAGTTTTAACTTTGATCGAACTACAGGGCACGCGCTACAAGCGCGCGCGATCCGTGCATTAAAAATTTCACTAAAGTAAAACTACAATAGATACCTTTGCCTTATGGCCTTTCGTTTTAAACAATTTTCTGTTGAAGATGCAAACTGCCCGATGAAGGTTGGCACCGACTCGGTTTTGCTCGGAGCATGGGCAAAGTTTGATGATTGCCGGCAGATTCTTGATATTGGAACAGGTTGCGGTTTGATTGCGCTGATGGCTGCACAGCAATCGCAGGCCGATATTGTTGCCATAGATATTGATCCTAAGGCGATTGAAACTGCTGAAAGCAATTTTAAATCAAGCCAGTGGACCGACAGATTAATTGCTCAATGTATTTGTTTGCTGGAGTTTTCAAACACTTTTACAAGCCAGGCATTCGATCATATTATCACAAATCCACCGTTCTTTAACAATTCGCTGAAGGCTCCCATTGCAGAACGCAGCAATGCAAGGCACACCGATCTGCTTTCGTTTGAGATGCTGGCCTCAGCCACCAACAGATTGCTGAAACCGGAAGGTAAATTCAGCCTTATTTTACCCATAAAAGAAGGCAGACTGTTTGCTGAGATTGCAAAAGCTAATCATCTGTACCTTACCACTTCGCTGATAATTGTCCCAAAAACCGGCAAACCGGCAAACCGAATGCTGATGCAGTTTGAAAAATCTGTGAAGCCCGCTTTTACAGATGAACTACTCATCCGTGAGGCAAACGGGGAATATACAACTGCTTACAAAAAACTCACAGGCGATTTTTATCTTAACTTTTAAGTCCGGAAAGGCACTGTTTTTGTGTTAAAACCTGCAAACCTTACCTTATGAAGAAAACGATACTTCTCACAGTTTTAATTCTGGTAGCATCCTTGTGTACAGAAGCACAACGCGTATTTTCATGCGAAAATAAATACGATGCAGATATCAAGGTATTTATCGTTGAAAACCGCTACGATGCTGATCTATTAGTTTATAAAGTTGAAAACCGATACGATGTTGACAAGGAGGGGCGCTGGTTTTTTGTTGAAAACCGCTATGATGCAGACAAGAAAATATGGTTTGCCGAAAACAAATATGATGCTGATTTACTGATCTTTTTTGTCGAAAACCGCTATGATGCAGGATGGAAGAACAGGAGCAAGATGCACCTCCTTTATTAAGTGAATAGCTAACAGTTAATAGTTAAAAAGTAAAAAGCTCAAAGCCTGCCTATTTGCCACAGGCAGACAGGTAAAAAGCTCAAAGTTTGAAACGCGAATGAAAGCTCGCAGAACTCACAACCCCGAACTCAAAAAGCAAATCGCAGAACCAAAACCTCATCGCCTTTTTTTCGCTCTATCGCCCACTCGCTCTATCGCATTTTTGAGCCGACATCTCATTACAGATGAATAGCCAGTTCTAGAAGTTATAAACTACAATGCTGGTTGAGACGTTTGCTTTCTGTTTTTACGGCTTAGGGATTCGTTGAAAACATAATACAGCCTGAAGGTGAACATCCCATTGTACTGATCGCGGATATTGGGCTTGCCGGTTTTTGAATCTATTACTTCGCGGGTGGCAATGGGTCGGATGGAATAGGCGTAGCGGACATTCAACCTAAGCCGGTCAATCAGCCGGAATTTAACATCAACCAAAATATTTAGATCGCTGCTGCGGTAGATGCCACTTGTGAGGGTTGTTCCGGGCATATCATAGCCATTGCGTTGCTCCGAAATTCCTACCAATCGCCCCCACGACATCCCCGTTCCAAAAGTCACAATATCTTTATCAGTAAACTGAATAAGCACCGGAACATCAAGATAGTTCAGTTTCAGATCGTATGAACCATCGAGCGAATCGAGATACAGGCGACCCTGGTGTGCCCCTTTCTGGTTAAAAATATTTTCTACAGTTACCGCCCATTTATCATCAATCGGAATAATGGCAGCGAGTCCGGTATTCAGTCCGAATTTATGATAGCCAAACGCCTCATCGCCATCAACCTGGGTTGCGTTAACACCCATGATCGCCGCACCCATAATGCGCTGAGCATAACCGGCTGTGGATAATAATAAGCTAATTGTAAAAAGCAATAGTAGTTTTCGGTTCATCAAATAATCGGGTTGCAGGTTTCTTTTTTGATAATTAATTAACGTAGCAAAATCGGTTTAAGTGTTTTGGTTGCTAACATTGTTAATTCTTTTCATTCGTATATCGTTTTCTACCTCATCCGCCCTTCGGGCACCTTCTCCTGCCTTTGACTCCGCACAGGCACCATTGGAGAAGGACATTCTTTTGAAGGTATCATTTATTCCTAAACTACACTGTATCATTCGTCATTCGTAATTCGTAATTCGTCATTCGNNCCGATATCCACAAAAGCCCCAAAAGCAGTGATGTTGGTTACAATTCCATTAAGGATCATGCCCGGCTTAAGGTCTTCGATTGAGTTGATGTTTTTATCAAACTCAAACAGGTCGAATTGCTCCCGTGGATCGCGGCCTGGCTTGGCAAGCTCCTGTAGGATATCGGTTATGGTTGGCAAACCAGCGGTTTCAGTTATAAAAT
>DINP01000002.1 GCA_002426025.1 Bacteroidales bacterium UBA5537
TGCGATGCTTTATCCTTGTTATGGTATGGCGGAAACCACACTGATTATTGCTGGCCCCTCGGCGGGCCGCGGGCCTGTATCATTGAGCGTATCGGGCAATGCTTTGGAACAAAACAGGATTGAACCCATTGCAGAAACCGAACCCGATGCCCGATTCCTGGTTGGCGTTGGTCATCCATGGATTGATACCAAAGTAAAAATTGTGCATCCTGAAAAACTTACTTTGTGCAAGGATGATGAAGTTGGCGAAATATGGGTAAATGGCTCTATTGTTACTGCGGGTTATTGGAACAAGCCCGAAATAACCGAAAATACCTATACAGCTAAAATTCAGAGTGAGCCTGAATTGGAATATATGCGTACTGGCGATCTGGGCTTTTTCCATAATGGCGAATTATACATTACCGGAAGGCTAAAGGATATGATTATTATCCGCGGAAGCAATTTTTATCCACAGGATCTGGAATTTCTGGCTGAAGCAAGCCACCCGGCTTTACGCGCTAATGCCAGTGCAGCCTTTTCAGTTGAAGTTAACGATGAAGAAAAACTGGTTGTAGTTGTCGAAGTGGAGCGTTCGGCCCTTCGGGAACTTAATGTTGAGGAAGTCTGTGATGCCATCCGGCAACAGATAGCCGAAGAATTTGAGCTGGAAGTATATGGCATTCAATTGCTTCGAACAGCAAGCATTCTGAAAACTTCGAGTGGGAAAATTCAGCGCAAAGCATGTAAAGAGGGATTTCTTGACAAATCGTTGCAAGTGGTAGGCGAATCCATCCTGGAACAGTCTGAACCGACCGACCAATCTACAGACAAGAAGATTGACCTGACCACACTGCAGGCATGGCTGATGGCATGGCTGCACATAAACCTGAAAATTTCATTCGACAAAATTGATGCTTCCAAACCCATTTCGGTTTATGGGCTCAATTCGATGAAAGCCGTTCAGCTTCAGCAGGATGTGTTGGACAAATATGGCGTAAACATGCCGCCATACCTGTTCTTTGATAAATCAACGCTTAAAGAACTGAGTGAAAAGGCATTGGAGCTGATGAATGACATGGAATAATTGATTGGCCTCTTTGTCACTCAATTACCTATTTTTGTTAATCGTATAATTGTTCAGAAAGCCCGTTGAATTGGCAAAAAGATCCTATTTTCATGATATCGCCAGTGTATTCAGCAGCAATGTGTTTTCGCTGATTACAAACCTTTTACTGGTAGTAATACTTAGCCGGGTTCTCGGCCCTGAATATTACGGGCTTTATACGGCCATTCTGGTTATTCCTATGCTGGTGATCAGCTTTTTCCAGATGGGGATTAAAGCCTCAACAGTTTACATGATAGGCTCAGGAAAAGAGGAAGATAACAGCATTGTTTCTGCTGTGCTGACTGTATTGATTTTCACATCGCTTTTTGGTATTATTTTCAGTGGCGTGGCTTACTTTTTTGTAAGTACCCAGGGTTATACCATGCTGTTGATTGGATTGGCGCTACTCACCATCCCTATGCGGCTTGCCACTATTTATGCCGGTGGTGTTTTTCTGGGGAAGGAAGAAATTGGCAGTGCCAACCTGATGAACTGGCTTACCGGCTTACTGATGTTGTTGTTTGCTGCGATTTTTGTTTGGATATTAAAATGGGGACTAAAAGGGGCGTTGCTTTCCCTGCTATTTTCCAATACTGTGGTAGCATTGCTGGCGGTTTATAAACTATCCCGTCGTTACGAAATAAAAATCACAGTCAGGAATCCTATAATCAGCAGCCTGATAAAAATCGGGGTGGTTTATGCATTATCGTTTCTGGTTATACAACTTAACTACAGGCTGGATGTTTTGCTGTTGAAAGCGCTATCAACACCTGCTGAAGTCGGAATCTATTCACTTGGCGTTTCGGTAGCCGAGTTGCTTTGGCAGGTTCCTCTGGCCATCAGTATTGTGGTAATGAGCCGTTCGGCAAATTCAACCGACCTTGAAGCAACAAACCGCAGTACAGCTCGCTTGCTCAGGATTTCTCTTGTTCTGGGAATCGCAATCTCTTTTTTTATTGTAATCCTTTCTCCTTTGATTATTCCCCTTGTATTTGGCGAAGAATTCCGGTCCAGTATTCTTGTAATGCAAACCATTTTGCCAGGGATCCTGATGGTGATCGTTTTTCGGATTCTGAGTGGACAGCTTTCAGGCATGGGCAGACCCGAAGTTGCTTTGAAGGCGTTTGTGCCTGCATTGGTTTTGAATATTGTACTCAATTACCTGTTAATCCCAACTTACGGGGCCCTTGGATCGGTAATGGCTACCAACATCAGTTATACCATCGGATCGGTTAGCTATCTGATTGCCTATTCGCGGATAAGCGGAATGCCGATAAAGGAAATACTGAGATTCAGTAAAGAAGATTGGGGATTTATAAAGCGAATAAGAGATCGTTTCCATTTAGAGAAAAACAAATAAGCTTTTTATCTTATTCCACCAGCCTGAATCCCCGAGGCGCCTTTCCTGTCATACAGCCATGATAGGCATAAACATACAGTGTTGCCACAAATTGCTTTTCACTGTCGAAAATCTCGTACTTATCAACCGGAAATTCAAGGTTTTCAGCGGCAAGCGAACCGAGGCGGTTATAAGTGATGGATTCGCCGGTTATCCGTTTCAGTTTCGTGAAATAATCGTCAATCCTGTCAATGCCGCTTACCGGAATGGGATTTGTGGCTGAGTAGCCAAACTCCCCTGCAGGATTTTCCACCTCATCGCCCTGAGCAGTATCGCCACCCAAACCCATATTGGCATGAACCTGTTTGGCCAGAAAGTCGGTTTCCTCCGAAACTTCCTCGAGATTAAACACGATGATGTTGAGAATTTTGCTGACCTCCTGATCCGAAATCTGATTATTAAAATGAGCTTTGATCCTTGATTCAAGCATTTCGCGGTTGCGGCCCGGAAGTATTTTATATTCGGCATTCACGATGATATACACCCGTCGGCAGTGATCTGCATCGAATCGCCCCGACAGTAACACACCTATTTTCCCAATTTTTTCTTCATTATCCTCTATCCTGCGCTGCTGCGTTTTTCCGAGGTTTTCAAAGGTGGTTTTCAATAACTCAATATCCACTATATTGTTGTTGTCCATTGCTTTAAGTATTGATTGTTAGTTCTGGATTTCATTTTTAATCTCATTCAACCAGATAATTGTTTCCTGTTGGTCGCCATCTATTTTTTCGGCCAATTCAATGTTTTCCTCAATTAATTCTAAGGCTTTGTCAATATTTTGCTCACTGAGCAACATCATAATCTTTGATATATTTAATGAAACCGTTTCTTCGTTGGGGTAAACATCTGCCCTTTGGTTCACTTTATCAGCCTGAGCCAGATATTGGTTTGCCGCTTCAAAGTTCTCCATCTTCATAAAAATATCCCCCGCAGTTTTGAACAGGAAGAAGGTTCTGGGATCAAATTCAGAATTCCATTTAGTAAAATGTTGAATACCCTGGATCAATGTGTTAATGGCATTTTCAAAGTCCTCAGCCTCATCCAGCATATCAGCCTTAAACTGCCAGGCTCTGATGAATGGAACCGCATAATTTTCATTCAGATGCTCTCCAATTTCATTGGCCTTATCGAGTAGCGCATGGGCTTTCTGATTTTCGCCATTCTGATAATAAGTGATCGCCTGGTTGGTGAATGCCTGTGCCTGATCAAAAAGTTGTGACACCTTATCCTGTTCCTTTTGAGAAAGTTCAACCTTCTCGCCTATCTGATTAAAATATGCCAGCATTTCGCGGTACATGTTCGACACAAACTGCTTTTTGAAATTCATCAGTTCCTCATGATACTGGCCTGTTACACTCAAAATATCAAATGCTTCGGGATAGCTGCCGTTTTTAAAGAGGTTAAATGCCGTAAGCGTCTGATATTCTAAGACATTCGGGTGTCCTTCACCATAAGCCTGAACGGCCATGTCGGCAATTTTTCTGCAAAAGCCTGCTGCTTTATCGTAATCGCGGGTGTGGTGATAAATNNAGGTTGAGCGCTGCAAGTTTATATTTCGTAAGCCCGACTATCGGGTGTTTTTCACCATAAAAAGCAAGCTGGTTCTTTATCACAAAACGATAAACATCAATGGCTTCGGAAGTTTTTCCCGCTTCGGACAGTACATCTGCAAGCCCCATTCCGGTGTTGATGGTCTGCTCGTGAACCTCGCCATATTGCCGGATACTGGTTTCAAGAACCCTCTTCAACATGGCTTCAGCATTCGCAAGATCGCCGCTTTTTTGATAGCAATCAGCCATGTTCGACAGGGTTATCAAGGTGTCGTTGTGGCTTTCGCCCAGTAAATCCTGTTGCTTCTGTGCAACGAGCGTCAATATTCCAAGCGCAGCAGCCGTATCGCCTTTCAACGATTTACACACACCCAGGCTGTTCATAGTTTTAAGCGTTAACCGGTGTTGATCACCATAAAGTGCTTTCCTGATTCCAAGCACCTTTTCAAAAACAACCTCGGCTTCATCCAACTTTTGGTTGCTCATGTAAAGTATGCCGATGTTTGATTGAATCTGCTGATAAAGCGAATGTTCAGGGCCCAGGGCATCAAAAACGATTTTCGAAGCAAGCCGGTAATTCTTCTCGGCCAGCTCAAAATTCTTCTGTACATCGTACATACGGCCCAGGTTGTTGTACTGAATGGCGAGGCGCACGCTCTTTCCGCCAAAGCGATCGCTATAAAATGCAATGGCATCCTGAAAAAGGATTTCAGCGATTTCAAACTTACCGGCACTTTTGTATTGTTGTCCTAGTAAATCAAGCGAATCGGCAATGTCTTCATCTTGCTGAAAAGGCAACAGATTTTCGAGAATATAGGCCGAAGCATCAGCATATCCCAACTGACTGTAAATAATGGAAAGTTCTTTTAGTGCCTCAAAAACAAATACACTTCGGGTGCGCGATTGGTTAAACAGCTCAAGCACCAGGTTGAAGAAAGGAATGGCATGCCGGGGGTCATCGTGCATCCCCAGCAAATGGCCGGCAACAAAACAGGCCTTAATACGCTCCGGACCATCTTCAGACTGCCGGAGAAAATCGTTTATGGCATCAGTAAATGCCTCATGTAGTTCAATTTCACCTTTCAACAGACTCAGGAACGAGGGCACCGCTTCACCGCGTTTTTCGAACAGATGCATCACAGCCGGCATAAAGGTGAAAACCGCCTTGAGTAAACCCATATTATTTGACCGGGCAGCAAGATCGGGCAGTTCTTCCATTATCCTCGGCAATTCTTCATTGCCTGACTTTACAGATAAAAGCTTGAAACGATCGTAGAAATAGCTGAGAAAGGGGTTCAAATGGGTTTGAAGCTCCTGATCGTTGGCGATGTATTTGTGTTGTATCGCTTGCTCAATGTAAGGATTGTTGAAGGATAGAACTCCGCCTTTGTTAATAATTTGATAGTCAAGTGCATTGTAAATCTGCGACCAGCGCAGGCGCGAAACCTGATTGATGTTGAGAATCTCATTCTCGGTTAAACCATGCCTGGCGAGCCGAATGGAAGTCAGTACGCTACTGAGCTTAAATTCTTTACCGGCAAAATCCTGTTCGAGCCGTTGAAGAAATGCAGCAAAAAAGTGATCGGTGGTTTTTGCAGCAGTGTAATAGTCCACATGTGCTGAAAGCTGCTCGTGCAAACCGAAAATGCGCAACTCATTCAGCAGGGTGAAGAGCACAATTGGCTTTCCTGCTAACGGAAATCCGCTGATGTTGTCGAGTAGTTCTCCCGGAAGTTTCTTCGAGTAAAAGTCGAGATAGCTGATCGCAATATTTTTGATTGCTTCAGGCGAAATTGCTTTCAATTCAACTTTGGCGAACTGTTGCTTATGCAGGATTTCGCAATGGTTTGCCGACGATGTGGAAAGTAACAGGCTTACATTTCGCGGAAGCGCACCCGGAACCCATTGCAACCGGCTATTGGCCTCATTGGCATTCAGTTGCTCAATGCCATCAAGTACAATCAGCAGTTCTTTTTCTTCAGGAACGGCGTTTAAAAATGCACTCAGCAAATCGCCCAGATTTTCAACCTTTTTCGGAATCTGATATTCTATGTCAAACCTGCGCTTTATTTCTTCCGCAATAAAGGAAGCCATGAATTCGAGGCTGCTGCTTTTTGGGGAAGTTCCACAAAAAAAGAAGGCCACCTCTTTCGATGCAGGGGTTTCGTTGATCAGATTTGCCAGCACAGCCGATTTTCCCTGACCCTTTTCGCCAAACAATACAACCTTGCCTTTTTCGGCGAGCTCAGATTGTATATTCTTAATTTTCAGGTCATAATCTTTATAAAAATGGGTATGACTTTGCAGAAAACCCCAATGATTCAGCTTCTCCCTACCATGATCGTCAGGGATTTCTTCGGCAGGGTAATCCTGCTGAATCTGGTTCCACAAATCTTCGAGAATTGATTTGCCGAGGGATTCAATACTTCCGTAATTCCTTACCGGGAATTTTTCCTGCTGTTTCAGACTTTCTTTCAGTGCGTTCAGTTTAATGATGTCAGGTTCAGCTTCATTTAAATCACCTGCAGCTTCTTTCAGGTAAAAGAAAGCCCGGCCATCCATGTTGGGATTCCTCAGCACGCCATATTGAATCTCCATTTCAGTGATGCTCAGGCCGTTTTCAATGTCATCCTTCGTCCAGGGAAACGATTCAACGATTTTCTGATGCTTTACATATTCGGCAGCCGATGGCACCCAACCGTAGCGGTTTCCTAAAATACCGATAAAATAAGGCCTGCTTTTATCAATCTCACTGAGGCAGATTTCAATTACTTTCCCTTCTTTGGTGTCTTCTTCGGGAATACCCCAACGGAGGTCAACTTCAGTGATTTCGAGGAACCTGCTTTTGCATCGTCTTCTAAGTTCAGGAAAAATAATTTTCATCAGGTGTTCACGCTCCTGCATCATATCGCTGAAAGTTGAAGAGATAAAGATGCGGATGAACCGTTGTCGAAATTTCATTACAGCTTAATTTTGTGATGATTTGGTTTGATGTATGATTTTATATCCCAGCTCCTTAACCAGGTCGGGGATGTTCCGTATGGTATTGCGGTCGTAATCCTTTTTAATCTTGGAGAGCTCCTCATAGGGAATCAGATCGGTATGAATTTTTCTGGCATCATTCCTTACCGGACCGGGTTTCCAGCCTTTGTAGTACATGTAGGCGTTCCAGCGCTCATGTTCGGTTTTGCTCAGGGCTTCAAAACGCTCGTCTGTTGAAAGATCGTAGATTGTAACCGGCTCATTTTCAGGCACCATAATACAGCCAAGCGAACGAATTTTAATTTTGATATGGTCAGCCTGGATGCGGTTTCGGTTGCGCACTTCATCCGATAACAGGTGCCAGGACCTTTGGGTGGGCAGTGTGTCATCGATGGAATCCAGCTTTTTCAGGTAGTCGTTATGAATAATCTCCGCAAAGCGGTCAATGGACTCATCAATAATGTGCTCAAAAACCGTTGCCTGTTCCGAAATATTTTCAATCACAACCGGCATTTTCTTTATAAGGGACGCCACCGGATAAGGGTTGTCAGTCAACACGATTTTAGGAACAGGTCGTAGTATATAGTTCATCTGAAAAGCCGAAAAAGCCTTCAGCAAAGTAGTCTCGTCCCTTTCGGCAAGGTAAATGGCCGCAACAGCCTGATCAAAATCCTGAAGATCTTCCAAAGGAAAACTATTGATTTCGAGCATATTGCGCAATTGATATCTGGCTTCAAATTGTTTAAAGCCTTCCGTAGAATCAGCAAATAAATATATCCGAAGTTTCAAATGGTTTATATAATGGCTGTGCAGCGCCAGATTAATGATCAGTCTTTCGGATATTTCGTTGTACCCGACAAGGCAAACCTGTTGCTGAGGATCGGACATTGCTGTTACCGGCTTATACACATCGGGCGCATGGCTGATCATTATTTTACGGATTGCCGCATCTTTGTAATTCAGATAACGGATCGTTAAATGCCTGTGATTGATAACGTTGTCTCTTACCTGCTCCATAATTTCGAGATCGGCGCTGTATTCCATCCATTCAGGATTGTTGAACAGGATAATCACATCAAGCGGTTTGACAACCTTTTGCAGATCAATGGCATGAATCAACTCTTTGACAAATAGAAGGCTGCGGGTATCGTTTTCGTATGAAACAATAAAATACCTCGATTTGTAAAATCCGATGGATTCAAGAGCGGCTGCGCCCGGATGTTCCATTTTTAACTGAAGCAGTTCTTCATGTTCAGTATCTTCTGTATTTACCGGACCTTTTGCATTTAAAAGCACATTTTGTTTTCCTCGCTGTGTAAGATTCCTCACGAGTTGCAGATTGTTGGATGCATCTCCGCAAACAATGATGTGCTCTCTGAAAGACTTCATTTTCCTCTGTTTGAGTTTTGAAGAAAAGAGTCTTAAAAACCCCTGAATGATTGCAGTAGCCAGTGAAACAGGCGCCAGAAACCGGGCAATGTTCAGGGGCAGGTTTACCACCGTTGATTCGAAACTGCCATCAATGGTAAAAAGCCGCAATATCGCGTAAGCGAGGTCGGAAATGGTATAGGGAATATTGTATCTTTTGAAGTAAATTGAATAGCCGATAATGGCAAGAATTACTGAAAGACCAATCAGCAGATAGGAGAAATTTTTTCTGAAGAACGAGCGGCTCATATTGGGATAAATTAAATGCTTACACCGCTGAAATGTAGGAAAAAATATAAAGAAACTAAAATCTTAGAGCTGTGAAATTATTCCAAATTCTTGCTAAGCACTGATTCTTAGGGGGTAGGAAATGTAATATCTGTTTTATGAGAACGCTAAATTTCCTTGTACCAAATGCCTTCTGAAAATTCTTCCCGATGCAGAAGATGAAGTTTGTTAGAAAACAGGTTCTCAAATTTTTGCGCCAAACCAGAAATATAGTCGGCAGGTTCAAGCAGCAATCTGAATTTTAAATCTTTTGTCGCCAATGCCTTAACTGCTTTGCGAATTTTTACTGCCGACTTTTCAAAACTATGTATGGTCATCTCATAGCGCTGATTTTCAATGTTTTCCTGCCCGGCACAAAGTGTATAGCCCAGTTGCAGGTTGAAATCAATGGCATTTTTATTCGAGCGAAGGATATGAGCAAACTGCTTGTTCCAATCGAGAAAATAGAAAGTCGTTTCAATTCCGGCCACGGAAACCAGATAAGGGACAAAAGTGGCATAAAATTCGGTGCGGCCAAGGAACAATCCCGATTCAGAGGTGCGCGCTTCCCAATCCACCTGCTTATCGTTCAGCAGCCCGATTTTCTCACCATTGTAATGGATAAGCAAATAGTTGTTTTCAAGATTGTCCACGCTTTTGAACCATTCCATCTGTTGCTCAGGTGAAATCAGGTCGCGGTATGCCATGTTTAGCCGAACAGGATCGGAGTTTCGCCATTGCCTGACCAGCTCAATATCCTCCGCCTTAAGACGCTCAAGGGTAATACCGTATTTGAAAAGCTTCATGGCAGAAGGGTGGTTTATTTTAAGTAGGTCATCACATTGTCCCAAAATCTGTCGGGGCACTATGACGTTGGATACTTAAAAGAATTGAGTAAAAAGAGCTCTCTGAAAAATAAGAAATCACAGAAGGTAATTGGATTACCTCAATTCCGATTCGAACCAACTTATATCTTAGCGTCATTACGTGAAAAATTCTTATTTCAGCATCTCCTTAATCGAGAACGGTGGTTTGCGGTTTTGCACCATGTAAATCCGGCTCAGGTATTCGCCAATCACGCCAAGTGAGAGCAAAATTACGCTGGTTGAAAAGAGGATTGCCACAATCAGTGCGGTAAATCCCAGGGGAACATCCATGGCTATTTTGCGGTAAATAAACATTACTCCAGCTATAAAACTGATAAATGCAGAAATCAGTCCGCCGTAAACCATCAGTTGCAATGGCAGTGCGGTGTAATAGATCACCAGGTTGGAAACCATCCTGAATAAGGAACGGGGTGTATAAGACGATTTTTGAAATGGCCGGGCTTCATGCCTTACATTGACAAAAGAGATATGATTGGTGTACCAGTAAAATATTTCGTCGAGGTAAATAAAGTTGATCTGATGGTTTAAAAGATTGCGTGCCAGACTGGCTTTCATCAGCCTGAAAGAGGAACCATCTCCCTTTTTACGGAAGATACGCCGCCCGCTTCGTTTTATCACAGCACTGCCCACATTGCGGGCCATTGAGTGCTGCTTGTTAGTATAGATGCCATAAACCAGGTCAGCATCTGTTTCTTGCATTGCATCAACCAATTTTTCGATCTCTTCCGGTGGATTTTGCAGGTCGTCATCAATGGTGATGATGAACTCGCCATCGGCATGGGCAATACCGCAGAGCGTGGCATTGTGCTGCCCGAAGTTCTTGGCCAGCCTGATGCCTGTGATATTTTCGGGAAATTCGTTGCGCAGTTCTTCAATCACCTTCCAGCTTGCATCCACACTACCGTCGTCAACAAAGATCATGCGGTAAGATTTTCCCAGATTGTCCATGGTGGCATTAGTGCGGCTAAACAAAGCTTTAAGCGATTCACTGCTGTTGAAAACCGGTACGATGATGGAATAGTCGGGCATTTTGATTTTAGATTTTTGATTGTGGATTGCGGAGTTTCAATTTCATTTTCATGGATAGTGAAATGCAATAAATAAAAGAATTGTCGTGATAAGGATTTTAAATCTGAAATCTAAAATCCGAATTCTACAATCGTTATCCCCCACCCAACACCAGGCTCGTGGCACTCACCCATTTCGAAGCATCGGCTAGATAAAAAATGATTGAGTTGGCGACATCAACCGGATCGCCAAGACCAAGTATCTGACGGGCTTCAATCATACTTACTGCTTCCTGCGAATAGTTTGCAGCTGTTTGGTCGAGCATGGGCGTGCGTACAAAAGCCGGAGCCACNNGCGTTAAAACTGATGTCGAATGTTTTGGAGATGGTTTCCCCGGCAATAAAACGGGCAGGGGAAAGATCAGAAATTCCGGTGCTGTGCACCACCCCATTTAAAACCGGGAGTGCAGCCACCAGTTTGTCAATATCGGCCTGAACGGTAAGGTCAGCAAGTAGTTGAAGATGGCCTTCACCATTGAGCTGGCTAAAAGTTTCTTCGAGACGTTGTTTATCTCGGCCGGTAATCACCAGTTTCGCGCCATATTCACTTGCTGTGATGGCAGTTTGCCTGCCCAATCCGGAGGAGGCTCCGGTTACAAGTATGGTTTTTCCGGTAAGATCAAATGCGTTCATGTATGTTCAAGTAAAAAGTCTAAAGTAAAAAGCTCAAAGTAAAGAGTACTGTAATACNNGATAAGCCGATGCCAAAGGCCGAAAGTAGCAATTTTTGTGGTTTCTCCTTCAGAGTTTCTCTAATCTGGCTCACCATTGTCAGCGGAATAGAAGCGCAACTGGTATTGCCAAAATCGCGCAGCGAATAGGGAACCCTTTCCGGTTCTACTTTCAGCATTTTGCGCAAGGTTTCATTAATAAGCCGGTTGGCCTGATGGAATATCAGATAATCAAATTCGGGCAGTTCACAGTTGAAATGTTTGAGCGTAGTTTTTATATTGGGAACCACTTCGCGCAACGAGAAATTAAAAACCTCGATTCCGTTTAACGTAATTTGCAGGCGGTTACGGTAAATTCCTTCGCCATATTTTTTAGTGGTAAACGATTTTTTGCTCACCAGATTTCTTACACCTCCATCCTGAATAATGATGGCATCATATCCGCTGCCATCTGTCTGCAAATTGAATTGCATTGGTGCATGGCCTGATTTAAGTTCAAGGGCAGTGGCCGTACCAGCATCTCCAAAAAGGGGATAGGTGCTTTTATCGCGGTAAGCCGAAGTAACATTGGACAGATCACCTACCAGGAGCAATCCCTTGTTGAGATTTGCAGCTTTCATCATACTGCTTATGACCGACAAGCCATATACATACCCCGAACAACCCAGGTTTATATCAATCGCCATGCAGGTTTTGGGAAGTTTCAGCCTATCCTGCAGAATGGTTGAAGTTGATGGAATAATATAATCTCGGCTTTGCGAAACGAAAATCAGCAGTGAGATTTCGTTACGCTCCCATTTCAGCTCTTCGAGCAGTTGCTCAGCAGCCTGAAAACAGAGGTCGGAGGTGGTCTGCCCGGGCTCAACCACATGGCGGGTTTCCACACCAATGGTTTTAATTACCTGATCACGCTCTTTCTGTTTGATCCACCGGTAATCGTGGTTCGAAAGCTTCTTTTCAGGAACACAGGCAGAAAGCCCGGCTATTCTAACATCAGATATTTCAAAAACAGCCATACAAGACATTTAATAAATCAGCGTCCGCTTCACAAAATCCGGGTCTGATCAGACAAAAATAAGCTATTTTTTATCACTCCTGTCCGGCAAAATCCTAAAAACTATGTGCCTTACACTATATATCTCTGCTTAAGGTGGATTCTGTTAGCCGGCTGTGCCTGCTTCCATAAACAAAATACAAGGCCAGTCCAATTACCAGCCAGATAAGGAATCGAAGCCAGTTGGTTATGCCCAGTTGCGACATCAGATAGAAGTTGGCAATCAGTCCGAGTGCTGGTAACAGNNATCAGAATAACCCCAAGCCAGATTACAGGTAACCAGTAACGGCTGTTAAAATATGGTACCCTGAATTTTCCGCTGCCTTTTTCGCCAAGATTCCCAACCGGTTTTTTCTTCCCGTCGAGGATAAGGATACCGCCGGAGACCAGCACAAAAGCAAACAGAGTTCCAATGCTGGTGAGATCTGTTACTTCGGTAAGATTCATAAACAGCGTTGGAACTGCCACCAGAATTCCAGTGATAATGGTTGAAAATCCGGGTGTTTTATATTTTGGATGTAATTTTGAGAATATCGGCGGAAGCAAACCATCGCGGCTCATACTCATCCAGATGCGTGGCTGACCAACCTGAAATACAAGCAATACACTTGCCATGGCAATTACAGCACTCAGGGCAATAACGCCTGATAATCTGGTTAGATGCAGCTTATTGAAAACAAACGCCAGCGGATCAGAAACACCCAACAGGTGATAGCTTACCATTCCGGTAAGGACCAGACTTATCGCCACATATAGAATGGTGGTGATAATCAGTGAATAAATCATAGAGCGGGGCAAATCGCGCTGTGGATTTTTGCACTCCTCTGCTGTGGTTGAAATGGCATCAAAACCGATATAAGCGAAGAAAACCCCTGATACACCTTTCAGCACCCCACCTATTCCATTGGGTGCAAAAGGGCTCCAGTTTTCAGGATTTACATAAAATGCACCCACCGCAATTACCATGAGCAATATGGCTACTTTAAGCAGTACCATAATATTACCTGCCCTTTTTGACTCACGGATACCTCTGTAAACCAGCCAGGTAATAAAAACCACGATGCCAAATGCAGGCAAATCGGCAATCATCCGGACCCCTCCAAGATTAGGAGCCATTGTCCATGCCCTA
Source organism: Bacteroidales bacterium UBA5537 (assembly GCA_002426025.1). Taxonomy (GTDB): domain Bacteria; phylum Bacteroidota; class Bacteroidia; order Bacteroidales; family Lentimicrobiaceae; genus Lentimicrobium. Next base: position 13,522 of record DINP01000002.1, read on the forward strand.
AATGCTTCTGCAAGCTCGCCGGGCAGTTCGTTTAGCGGAAGTCCACCGGCCATGAGAGCTGAGGCTTCTTTGAAACCACGAGCGGCACTCAGGTAATCAATTGCCAAAAAGTCAGGAACATGGATACCCAAACCCGACAATAATCCACAAAAGTAACCCGACCATGAAATGGCCACAGCAATATTGCCGACGGCATATTCCATTATCAGATCCCAACCTATAATCCAGGCAACCAACTCCCCAAAGCTGGCATAAGCATAAGTATAAGCGCTTCCGCTCAGCGGGATTGAAGAGGCAAACTGCGCATAACAAAGCGCTGAGAAACCACAGGCTATGGCCGAGAAAACGAATAAGAGTGAAACGGCAGGTCCACCGGCTGCAGCAGCATTGCCAATGGTGCTGAAAATTCCGGCTCCGATAATGGCAGCTATACCAAACGAAGTGAGATCGCGCACACCCAGATCCTTCCGCATGGTATGCCCTGCTTCCTGCTCTCGTTTTGAATGAGCCAGGATCATTTCAATGGACTTACGACGGAAAAGGTGTTTGTATTGCACTTTTTTGACCGGTTTTCTGCTACCAAATGTAGGGTTTTTCATTTAATCAGGAAATTCTACAAAGAACCTAATGCCATTGAATGGTTTTTTGATTTGATGCATGTTTATTATTGGGTTGGAGTTGAGGCTAATGTTG
>DINP01000123.1 GCA_002426025.1 Bacteroidales bacterium UBA5537
GTTGAGGCCGTCATTTAATCTTCCTAATGTTAGGCTGAGGCTGAGCCTCCGCCTTCTTTATCAAGGCAGGCTTCGCGCCTACTCACGGACTCTTATACAAATCAATCTGGATCTAGCAGTGTGTTAAAACCTCCATTCTCTCCGTTAATTCTACATTTCAATTCCCCTTCAAAAAACCTATAGTGCCCTACACCCGTGAAAACGGGACAAGTAGTGCCTGTCATGGTTAACTTTTCCCCGAACCCTTGAACTTTGAACATATGAAGTGCATTGAACCCTTGAAGCCATATCCCCAAACGCCCTTTCGTCCCCCCTGTTGTGGTCTGGTTGGTGAGCTCTTGTCGAACCAGTCGCACCACCTGTGGTGAGCCTGTCGAACCATAGCATTTTTTCGCACCCTCGCCTCCATGCCTATTGTGGTTAGCTTTTCTCTCCTCTCATTGATCCACTCTATATTACCCAATGAAATTCCTGTTTACACAATTTACTTTACAGTCTCTTATACTACCATTGAAGCACCTCAACCGGCCATTGAAGTAGTTCATTTCTCCATTGAAGCACNNGAAGCACCTGAACCTGACATTGAGGCAGTTCATTTGCTCATTGCTTCACTTGATTTGTCCATTGCTTCACCTGAAACTGACATTGAGGCAGTTCATTTGCTCATTGCTTCACCTGAAACTGACATTGAGGCAGTTCATTTGCTCATTGCTTCACTTAAAATGTGCATTGCTTTACCAACTCAACCTTAACCTCAACACTCTTCAAACACCTACTGTGCCTATTGTGGTTAACTTTTCTCTCCTCTCATTGATCTACTCTATATTACCCAATGAAATTCCTGCTTACACAATTTACTTTTCAGTCTCCTTTAAAGTTGAGCCAATTCTTGTTCAAGTCACTTATTCTTTGGCATAGGGAAACATGACACTGAAATATGAAGGTGCCCCTAATTCATACAGAGATGATAACAAAATATCAAACCGGGTTATTTCATTGTCTGTAAGCTATTTCTTTGGAGAGTAGTTTGAATCAATGTTGACATAACAAAAAGGCTGCCCCAAGGGACAGCCTTTTTTATTTTGTATTTGAAAAGAGATTATTTGGCTGATGTAAGCAACACCTTTCCAATTTCCCAGGTTGCTCCGGCTGTAGCTGAACTGATATACTTAAATCCAATACGTATATTTTGACCTTCGTAAGCTGTAAGGTTAACCTCGCCACTTTCAACAAAAGTCCAACTGTTTCCTGGTGAACGGGTAAAACCAGTTACTTCAGTCCAGGTAGCAGCATTTGGATCGCCAGTGCCATCATAATTAGTAGAAATAAGAACTTTCAGGTCATTAATACTTGTAATATAATTAATGGCTTCCTGGAAACTCATTTTTACACCGGTAAGGCCACTTAATGAAATCTGAGGTGAGATGAGCCAATCTTCATTAACGTTATTTACACTATTGGCATAACCGCTCATCTTGGCGCAACCACCTCCAAAGCTTGCCCATTCCCATACCTGATCACCGGTAACACTTTTACCAGTAAATTGTCCAAGAGTAGTTGTAAAATCTTCGGTAAAGAAACCACTAACCGGAATAATTCCATTGCCATCAAGCCAATAACCGGTTAAGCCTTTAACACCTGGCTGGCTGAAATATGATTCCAGGTTGCCAAGCACTTTTACAAGTTTTCCTTTGTTAGCCTCATTGGTTACCAGGTTAAGTGCATCACGGATAGCACCAGACGGCAATTGAACTGGAACACAGTTCAGTATATTTGTCTCTTCAGGAGTTGCAGCAATCATTATGTTTGAATTGGTCCTGAAAGGAGCAGCAAAGCTTGGTGCAAACGGGTTAATATCAGTTTCATACACTCCTACAATATACCCTTCAATCCATACAGCAGTTGCACCGGTGTGGCCAATGGTATATGCTACATCGTAAGGATCATCAAACGTACCAGTTCCGCCACCCGGAGGAGGAGGTACTGTGCCGCTAAAATCTTTGATATCGTCAGTATCGCGTATGGTCAACTGCCAGGTAGTTCCAAAAACACTGAGTACCCCGGTAATTTTACCATATCCGTTAGGAATTGTATCACTGGCGAAGTTGGCATAGCTGCTTGTTCTTACTATCATGGTCTTTCCACTCAGATCCATCATGGTACGGTCTGTAGCAGAAACCCCTTGTGGTGCCCATAGTTCACCGATCTCAGCAAAACGAACGTTTTCAAATGTAACCAGAGTGCTAACGCGGGCCATGTTAAGGTCATTCAATGTTATTAGTTCGGGCTGTATTTCAGGTCCGGGAAGGCTATCGCGGTATAGATGTGCTGAAATGTAAGCTTCGGGCAAGCGACCGATACTGCCATTATACAAATATCCCAATTGAATAAGTTTATTGTAATCGCCAATGTACATTCCTTTGCATTTGACGAAAATGCGCTGGCCAAGTTTATACTCGTTATAAAGTGACGTTTTATCAAGCGCGAGCTCAATTCCACCGGTTTCATCTTGGATCTCCATTTTCTTATACAGGTTGCCACTTTCATCATTGGCAATTACAATACCGCTGATAATAATGTCATCTTCAATTAGTTTCAAAGTAGTATAGGAGGCCTTTAGCTCTGCTATCGTAGTATTTCTGTCAAAATCAACGGTTGGAATGTTGATTGGGGGTTCGTCGAATTCACCATCAACACAGGCTGTGAATGTGGTTGATGCAAGGATAAGGAAAAGTCCTGCGAAAAGTTGCCAGATTTTTTTCATATAGTTTGATTGTTTTTTCATGGTTGTTGATTAAAAACGAAAGCCGATATTCAGGAAAAATGTCCTGCCATAATAAAAATAGTATTTAGGCGGGAACTTCGAGATATTTTTGGTCGCGAAATCAAAACGATTCTGTTCGTAGCCTCCTGTAATAATTTCCTGATTATCAAGAATATTGCTTACGCTGAAATTCAAGTTCAGATAGTATTTATCCATTACCCTGAACGACTTTCCTATTGAAGCATCAATAGTCATACCGTTGGGGAGTTTTTCCTGTTTTGTGATTGCAGTAATCAACGGATCTCCTTCACCAAGGTTTGTGATAGCAGTAGTAGTGCGCCTTTCAGGGTTATAATCGAGGTAGATATCATCAAAATAGTTAACGTTTGCTTCAATAAACAGGAAGCCGGGTCCTGAATATTTCAGTCCGAACGATGCAGCGGTTTGTGGTGTTCCCGGCACGTAGAAGTATTTGTTATAAATAGTACCAAATCTATCGGGTAGTGATCCGTTTTCAACGGTCAACACGGCAGAAGAGCGGTTCGTGTAGCGGTAATTACCTAAATTAGCTGCTGTTACTGCTGTGAAGGCGGAGCTTAGTTTTACTTCTGCGCCTATTTCAATTCCCTGGTGTACCTTACTGATGTTGTAAATTGCCTGGTTCACAAAAGTGCGCAGTGAATCATGATAGAAGCTGTTTACTTCGCTCTGGTTATTAAAAATGGTATGATAAACGGTGATCCTTGCTTTTACCAAAGGGGCGCGCAAGTGATAGCTTAATTCACCACTGACGATGTTTTCGCTTTGAATATCGGGAACGACAGCATCTCGCACACGTGACGAGAGATATGAATTACGGATATTTGGCGCGGCAGTCATTACAACTGCATTTCCTTCAATAAAATGCCGGCCGGTAATTTTATACGTTGCCCCACCTTTTACTGAATAGTCGAAGAAGTCGTGTTTTTCCCCTTCGCCAAACGAACTATCCGGATATCGGCCATTGCGTAACATCCCTTCGCGCCAAAAAGAGGTATAAAGGAGCTGGATTCCGCCGTAGAAATCGAATTTTTGAGTCGTGAAATTTGCAACACCCCATATATTGCCAGAGTTCTGATGCAATTTATAGTCGTATCCAAACCTGTCGCCTTCTTTAACAACCCTGTTAGGATTGTTCAGGTCGTTCTGAATTGTTGAATCATTACCGGGAAAATCACGTTCTGCAAACTGGTCAATATCAACCCAGAAATTACTGCCCAACAGGTCTTCAACAACTTTGTAATAACTACCGGTATTTGAATTAAGTTCAAGACCACCATTGATTTTAACCATTTCGTTAACCTCATGGTTTATAAATGATGATAGGTTGATTTGATTCTGGTCATTATGACGGTTTTCTATCATATACCTACCCTGTTTACCTTCAATATTGGCAAGGTAATTTATCTGATACAACTTGTCCCAGTTTACCTGACTTACCGATGGGTCATTTTTCCATGCTTCTGTCATCGCTGCGGCAATACCCGGATCGTAATAGGAAATATTGGGGTCGTCTCCACTGGATGGGAAATAACTTGGCAGATAACGGTAATAATCGGGTCGTGGATCGGATGAGTTATACCAGTTTAAAGCTGTAGTACCAGTCTCTCCAAACAAGTAAGACAATGAATTGGTAATGCTGGTATTTTCGTTTAGTTTCCAGTAGTGGTTAAGTATTACAACCGGTTGGTTCATTACCCGTTCCCTGGCATTACGTTTTTGACCGTTCTGGTAGCCCCAGTTTGGGTTATAGTAATTGCTCCCGGTAAGGTCATAGGCTTCCTGAACAGAACCTCCCTGCATTCCACGGCGAATCGGCGCAGCAAAGGCTGTAAGAGCTAAACTGTGGTGGTCGTTCAGTTTCCTTTCAATTCCTATAAACCATGCCCATGCATCGTAGTATGTTGCTTCAACATATCCTTCCTGGCCCCATCTTCTTGAACCACTCACGGTTATAGCCCAATTATTGTCTAGCAAACCAGTTGAATGTGTAAACATGAGCCTGTTTGTATAAGTACGGTTGGTCATGCTGTAGGTAAGTTTCGTTTGCGCCCTGTGCTGTGAAGCACGTGTAAGAATATTGGTAACACCTCCCAGATTTCCAAATGAGAATGAGGCAGGTGCGATACCATTAACTGATTCTTTGTTACGCATTGCATCGTTTAAACCACCCCATAATGCCCACGTGGTACGACCTGTTTCAACATCGCTGATAGCAGTATTTCCGATGTAGGTACTGTTCAGGTCATTATCATAACCACGCATTCTGAAATATGCAGGGCCAAAAGTGTAAGAAGCAGTGGAAACGAATACATCGTTACTTGAACTGAGTAGACCTGAAATGTTCTGTCCTTTTCCATCATCATCAGAATCAAGCGAACCTATTGCTACTTCAGAAATTCCACTACTGGCATCAGATGTTATAGAAGGCAACATCTTTACTGTTCCTATATCTGTTGTTTCACTAACAGTTAGCTGTTGGATATAATTCTGGTATCCGGAAGCGGAGAATTCTACCATTACTGTGCCAGGCGAAATCCCATCGAGGCTGAAAACCCCTTCAACATTAGTAACAGATTGTTGATTTGCAACCTGCACCGTAACTGAAGGCATGGCTTTCCCGCTTTCTGAATCAGCAACCCTACCTGACAATGTAACCGTTTGGGCATACAATCCAAACAGCGGGCAAACTACCAATATTAGGATTAAAAGCTTTTGTTTCATGTGGTTTTTTTTAGAAGAGAATTGAAATTATTTGTGGGGTGAAATATTTTGGGGTATAAAAAGGCAGTTTAATAAATTTGTGCAAATGAACGGAAAAAATCAATGATACAATAAAAAAATAATTAAAAATTTGGATTCTACAATAACTACCTTCAGATTGTGGTTTAATCAGAGATTATAAATATCTTTGCTGCCCACTTTCCCATTTTTATGAATTCTTTAAGGATAAACAAGTTCTGATGAAATTATTCTCCCCATTTTCAGGTATGGTAAAGATTATTCTTTCCACACTGTTTATTTCTGTTGCTATAACAGCCTGTGCCCAGAAATCCACATATAAAGTGTCGTGTATTGCATTTTATAATGTTGAAAATCTCTTCGATACTATTGACGACCCTAATACCAACGACGCAGAGTTTTTACCTGAAGGATTAAACCGCTGGACAACACAGCGCTATCAAGCAAAACTGTCGAATATGGCTCAGGTAATTGCTGGCATTGGCTCTGAAATGGTTAAGGGTGGGCCTGCTATTATTGGGCTATCTGAAATAGAAAACAGGGGAGTTATAGAAGACCTTGTAAAAACTCCGCCTTTGAGTGAAACTGGTTACGAAATTGTGCATTACGATTCGCCCGATAGTCGTGGAATTGATGTTGGGCTAATCTATAACCCGGCTGTTTTTAAAGTAACGAACTCAACATCCAACCGCCTTTCTATGCCGGGGCAAACAGACTGGAAATCGCGGGATCAACTGGTCGTATCTGGTGAGCTGGATGGTGAACTGATCAGTATCATAGTTAATCACTGGCCTTCGCGCCGCAGTGGTCCTGAATACCGTGCCGAAGCTGCTAAATTAAGCCGCAAATTAAGTGACTCTCTTGCCCGGGAACACAAAAATGCAAAGATTTTTATTATGGGCGATCTTAACGATGATCCCACCGATAAAAGCGTTGCTAAAATCCTGGGTACCAAAGGTAAATCTAATGATGTTCAGGCTGGCGACCTGTACAATCCAATGTGGCAATTATTCAGAGATGGAGTCGGTTCATTGGCCTATCGTGATTCATGGAATCTTTTTGATCAGATTATTATTTCTGAGCCCTTGCTAACAGGGAAAAACAAAGGATGGAAGTATTATAAAGCACGTGTTTATAACGAGAAGTTTATGATCCAGAAGGATGGGCCTTACGCCGGTTATCCTTTCAGAACTTTTGCCGGTGGTGCCTATGCCGGTGGCTATAGTGACCATTTTCCTGTATATCTTTTAATTGTGAAGGAAAAATAGGTTTTAGTCAAGTTTTGATTATTTTGGGTTTGTATTTGAAATGAATTGCAATATTTTCGCATCTTTAATCTGAAATCTTGTGAAAGATAGTCTGGTAAT
>DINP01000097.1:0-4556 GCA_002426025.1 Bacteroidales bacterium UBA5537
TACTTTGGTGAGAAACTTTTCGATAGGCTTGCAATTGCTGTGTCAAATAATTACTGGTATAATAACGGATGAGCAAATAAAAAATACTTCATTAATTCCTTCAACAAGATTGCGGAATTTCTCCTCGCTTTGTTTTAGAATTTTTTCAGCATTTATCCTGTTAATGGTTGATCCGAATATTCCTCCAATGGTCTGCAGAAACAAAATATCCTCTTCTGCCCATGTTTTTTCCATTAAAACAGAATCAAACCCGACAAATCCAAGTAAAGTGTTGGCCGAACTTATTGGTAGTATAGCGAGTGATTTAATTTGCTGTGATTCAAGCCACCGTTTTTCAACAAATGCTTCATCGGGAAGGTTAAAAAGACTTGGGACATGTATGACCTCAAAATTATTAAGCTTGGTGAACCAATAACTAAACAGATTGATAGGCAGGTTTTTCAAATTATCAATCTGTGGTTCAATTTTATCGTGGCACCACTCGTGTGTATTATTAAAATATTGCCCGTTAGCTGATATCAGAAAGACATGAGTTCTGTCAACTTCGGCATACTCTCCGATATTTTTAAGTGCGTTATTGATAGCATCATCGATGGTGTCTGAATTTACATTATTCAGGGTAGCTGAAATGCCTGAAATTAATTCTTCTATCCTGAGCCGTGAGCTAATCTGTAATTCGGCGGCTTTTCGGTCTGTTATATCTTCGATGTATCCTTCAAGAAATAACAATTCATCATTGTCGTCAAAAACTCCACCACCTCTTTCCCACACCCACCTGATAACTCCATCTGCTTTGCGTATCTGATATTCATGTTCAAAAGCCGTTTTCTTAGAAAGAACTTTCTGCCATTTGTCCCATATTTCATCACGGAAATCTTCAAGAATTATATCGTTAAAAGCAAGGGTTTTATTGTTGATAAAATCTTCAGGGTGATATCCTGTAATACGAAAACTTGAATCACTGATAAAGTTTGTTGTCCAATCATGATCATTTGCTGTTCGGTAAGCCATCCCTGGCAGATTCCCCACCAGAGTTGTCATCTTCCTTTCGCTCTCCAGCAGAGCATTGGTAGTGTGTATAGTTTCAGTAATATCAATGCTAAGTGCAGAAACACCAATAACATTATTTTCTGAAAAAATTGGATTCAGGTAAACCTGAAAACTGTATTTTGTGCCTTGAATTGTTTCATCAAACTGAAATGAGATGCTCTTGCCAGACATGGCTGTATTGTACTTTGGCTCCCAAATAGCTACCTGATTTGGTGGTAAATGATCAACCAAATTCATGCCTATGAATAAATCAATATTATAAGCCATCTGGTAAGCTTTTTTGAAATATTCATTGCAAATAACAAGTTTATATTCAGAATCAATTGACCAAATAGATTCGTCACGGTTGTTGATTAATGCGTTCAGATTTGATTCAGATGCTTTAAGGGCCTGTTCTGATCTCTTACTTTGGGTTACATCCTGAACAAAACCTTCAAAATAAATGACGGTTCCTGATTCATCTTTAACGGGATGGGCATTTAAATCAACCCAAATCAGAGAGCCATCCTTCTTCTTCCACCGAAGCTCGAGATTACCTGTGTTACCGATATTCTGATATCTGGATAATACCTCATTTCTATCCATTTGATTCAAATAAACATCTTTTGCGATATTTTTCGTCATAAGTTCTGCAACTGAATCGTAACCAAGGATTTCAACCAGGTGGTCATTAACTGTTAAAAAATTACCCTCTATATCTGAAATGCAAATACCTACCTGTGCATAAGAGAATATATTCCGGTATCGTTTTTCTGATCTGGATAACTCTTCTTCTGCTTTTTTTCGTGCTGTGATGTCCCGAGCCAGGGCTATTACAACCTCTTGTCCAAAATAGATGCCTTTTGTAAGTCTGACTTCTTTAGGGAATTCTTCACCATTGCTTCTTATTCCCCAGAATTCAAACTCCTGTGGTTCACCCAGGGTAGCAGCAACAAGCATTTTACCGACTTCTTCAAGGTCGTTTCGCCCTGGTGCACCTACATCGGCCGGCGTTTTACCAATAAGGTATTCGCGGGGATGCCCGTACATTTTTACGGCTCCTTCATTTACATTTAAAAATGAACCTTCGTTGCTCATTACATAAATGGCCTCAGAAACACTGTTGAATAAACCCAGATAACTGGCTTCACTTTTTTCTAATTCAAGTGCTTTCTTCTGGCGATCAGCTATCTGATTCTTAAGCATCAGGTTTTGATACCCTTTTTCAGATAATATTTTAACAAACCCGAATAGCATGGATGAAATCTTTTCGAACCGGGATGCAGATATCAGAGGGATTTCGGCCCAAGCTCTCATAAATTCTTCTCTTTCAATACCGATTTCATCTGCATATTGGTAAATTTGCTGAGGATCAGTTTGTTCGGTTCTCACCTGGCCAATAACCCAACTGGCAACATGTTGTCCGCCGACCAGAATGCCGGCAACTGCATTTGTAAGGCCGGAATTTATACAGCTTCCAATGGTCAGTCCATTTGCACCTTTAGCACAAAACGCCGAATCAGCTTTCATGCATTTTTCCCTTCCATTTTCGGTTTTCTTAATTACCAGCAGACACAATTTGCAGAAATTGCTTTGTTTTGTGATTGGGGTGCCATCAGGGTGGGATATAATAGAAGCAACCTGGTTGGCATCTGAAAATATATCCTGCAGTTTCTGAATTTCGTCCAGATCGAAAATGTCTTTGAATTGTATATTTCTTTTAAAATTGAGCTCTGAAATTCCGGATAAAGCAGGCACTTTCATACTTTGGATTTATTAAAATGAGCATAAGATTTTCCTGAAATAAGCATTTCGAAACTAGTTAGGGTAAAAATAGTAAATTGTTCGCAACTTCAAGAAAGTATTATCTAATGCTGGTTACATTGTTTAAATCAGTCGGTTAAAATATTAGGGGTAGTAATGGATATTGGAATGAATTATTTATGATTTATTTATGCGATTTTATATTTCAGTCTAGAAATTGCTGCCCGTTTTGTGAAAAGTTGATCAGATATTAAACATATTGTAGCATTAGCTTACCTGACAAAAACCCAATGATCGCCATTTGATAGTTGATCCATATACTCATAACCTTCTGTATTGAACAACTTTAACTCTTCTGGATTAGTTATACATTGATCAATTATGAAGCGGGTCATTAATCCACGGGCTCGCTTGCCATTATAGCTGATAAATTTATAGGTTCCATTTCTGAACTCCTTAAATGCAGGTGTGATTATTCTGGCTTCCATCGCTTTGAAATCAACAACTTTGGCATATTCTTCCGAAGCAAGATTAACAATCACATTGCTTCCCGATTCTTTTGAAGCCTGTTTGACTTTACGGGTAATTTTATCGCCCCAGAACTGGTATAGATTCCTGAAATCTTTTCCATCAAGGGCAGTTCCCATTTCTAGGCGGTAAGCAAGCATCAGGTCTGTCGGTTTAAGCAAGCCGTATAATCCTGAGAGGATTCGTAGGTGCTGATCGGCAAACTCAATCTGAACAGGATTCAATTCCCAGGCTTTTAGTCCATCATAAACATCCCCTTTGAAGGCTGACAAGGCCGGGCGCGCGTTCTCAACAGGGTAGGGGAATTTCCAATCACTAAATCGTAAAGCACTTAATTCGGCCAGCTTAGGACTGATATTCATAAGCCCAGCCAATTCACGTGGTGATTTCTTTTTCAGAATTGCAACCAGTTTTTTTGAATGGCTGATCAGTTCAGGATTGGATTTCCCTTCAATGGTAACCGGACTGCTGTAATCTAAGGTTTTGCTGGGAGAGATAAGGATTAGCATAGGAGGTAAAGCTCAAAGTTTAAAGTCTAAAGTNNAAGGAGTAAGGATGAACGGATATAGAAAAAATCAGACACTAAATAGTCGTTCGTAAATCGTAAATTCAATAGCCCTGAGACCCTTATCTGTAAAACCCACCATAAAACGGATTTCCACCAGGAATGCCAAATGGGTTGTAGAAATTGCTGTTGCCCTGCTGCATTCTGATTTCAGCGCCTAAATGAACATTTTCGCTTAATTTATAGCCAAACCCAACGCTCATTCCCTGGGCTTCCATTTGAAGGTTGTCAGAGTTCAGCCTTGCATTGAAAGCCGGATTTATGGTTTTGTAAGCTGATCCGTTTACCGTGAGCCGGTCGTTTACCTGATAGGCTCCGGCAGCATAAACCGTAAAGTTTGTCATATTGCCCGAGTAAGGCCTGAAGTTCCCATCCTGGCTAATCAGGTTAAGATTTGAGTAAGTAGTATTGGAAATGACAGCTCCTGCCGATAAGGTGAATTTTTTTCCAAGATTCTGGCTGAACGATGGCGCGACATAAGAATTAAAGAGGCTGCCCCCGCCGATTCCTGAGCTGAAAACCGCTCCGGTCATCAGATTAAAATTTACAGGCGATAAGGTTGAAGTTGATGCCCCAAAACTATCATTATCTGTATAAGGTTTATAGAGGTTGCTGCTATTCTGTGCATTAACAGAATATCCGAGTATTAAGAGAAGTGATATTGCGATAT
>DINP01000097.1:4792-6801 GCA_002426025.1 Bacteroidales bacterium UBA5537
ACATATCCCATTACCGGATATTTTAAGGTAGCCATCATAACAATAGATTTAAAGTGTAAATAAATATGCAGGCATAAGTTGGTTTAAGCGCTGCATTTTAGGTATTTATCTCACTTTTATCTAAATGTAACTTTGCCACTGAAGGACTGTTATATTTTACCTGATAATTCAAAAAACCTTCCAGATTTTATAAAGTAAGACTGATTCGAATATTTAAGAAATTAGATAAGTATCTACCTCTTTCTCCTTAACTGCAGATAATCGAGGTGATAAAGTGCTTTTATACTGAACATATTTAGCTGTGGCGAGTTAAAAACACGCCGGAGATTGTCGGTAAAATTGGTTTTATACAAACCATCTTCATGTTCAATCGCGTTTTTCCAAACAATGCTTAACATACTCCCCGGTGCAAATTCCCATCCAATGTTAAGATCTATATTGAAGAAATTGTAATTGAAATTGGGTGCACTCCGGTTAAGGGATGGATTCTCATAATCTGAAAAAGTAGTAAGCCTACCGTTTTCTTCAAGGGTGAAGAACTCGGTGTAGTTGGCTTTTTGCCAGTAGTGGCGAAGCCAGATGCTGATTGAAATCCGTCGGCTGACCATGTATTTGCCCGAGATGGAGTTCTCAAGCAAGTCAATATTGCGTCTTCCAAAAAAGATGGTGTCGGTGTTTTGAGATATATAACCTATATCCGTGGGATAGTTTCCTATCCCGGTTTCGATGCTGGCCGAAAAGCGGTTGTTGAATCGGAATATCGGTTCTATCTCTATCCAGGTTGTGTGATTTTTATCGAAATCGTTGGTATATTCGAATTGTCCGTCGAGCGCGAATTTTTTGCGGTAATCGCTTGAAAAGCCGAAATTACCCCCGGCAAGCCCGGGAGCTATATAGTAACGGCCAGTCCTGCGTGGTTCATAAAAGTCGTGCCGGTCGTAGGGCCAAACAGTTAGTCCCCACCAAACCGAAAGGTAGTTTTTAAAGGTTGTATTACCTTTGTATTGTAAGCTTGTATTTATATTTTTCTTACTGTCGAGCGAACGTGTTTGGTCGATACCCAGGCTTTGTGAAAAGTTCAGAAACGCTCCAAATGGCTCATAAATCCTGTAACTCAGGTAAACTCCCCTGTTTTGCTGATTGCGCGTGCGGTTTATCCCGAGGTCGTTTATGTTGAAATGCTTATCCAATGCACTCTGATATACGCTGAACTGAAACTTTCCACGCCTTTTTAGGAAAGAGAAACCGTAATTATAACCCGTGTAACTCTCGCCTGATGAGTAAATTACTTCCGTTCCGGCTTTGTTCCACTTTGATGCAGCCAGGTTAAGGCTTACAAAATAGGTTTTTGATTTATCGCCGATGGTGGCACCTCCACCGGTAACATTAGAATCGTCCCAACCGGCAGGACGTGTAACATTGGTGTTAATCAGGTACACCGATGAATTATTTGGCAAAGCCTGATCAACAACCAGTATATTGTAATTGGTAACAGGATCGGTCAAAACTTTTCTTTCTTCGCCGGATACATCATTTTTTATGGTAGCCCATGTGTTACCGGTAAGGGCATTGAATACACCGATGCCGGTTCCTTTCGCGGTGCGCCCTGAAAGCTTTACCGCATTGAGCAGGCGGGCAGCAACCGGATTTTGAGTTACTGATTCATCAGTAGAACATGGATAATAGGGGTCATTCGGATTGTACATTGATGAGTATTTCAAAGGTGTCCGCCCTATGCGACGTGAATAGAAGAGATCTCCTTTCTGAAAAAGATCGGTGCCTTCATTAAAAAAGGTTCTGTTTTCATCGTAAATCAACTCAAAAGCGGTAAGATTTTTCTGTATCCTGTCTGATTGTACCTGGCTGAAATCGGGCAACAATATCATATCCATGGTAAAACTCTCATTAATACCATACTTAATATCCATTCCACCATTGAAGGAACTGGTTAATGGCTCATCTTTATATTCAGGGTTACTGTTATGCTGAATATTAGCCGATAAGTATGG
>DINP01000101.1:0-20129 GCA_002426025.1 Bacteroidales bacterium UBA5537
GCTGTGAGGCATGTTGATTATAAAACACCACAGCGCCGGGAAGTCCGCGTTCGGCGTTGTAAAATCCAGCAAATACGCGTAATTCGGTGCTGTCGCCAGGTCTGGCAAAAAACCTGAGATTGGCCGACAGCGAGGTCAGGTCGCCATTGCCGCGTTTGAGGGTTTCAGATCCGGCAGGCCCGTTGTCAACCAGGTAGGAATAATCCCCTTTTGAAAAGAGCGGATTTACGTCTATGCCAATCCATGAGTCCTGCCCGGTTTTGTGATCCAGCCTGAAAAACGGATTGAACAGTCCGAACGATCCACCCTTAATGCCGATGTTGCCTCTTGTTTTATACTTCCCGAAGTCGGGCCTGATGCTCCTCAGGTTGATGATGCTGGCACCTGCACGCGCCCTTGCCGGCATGGGCTCACTTCCTCCACCTCCCACGTTCAGGCTGACTTCCTCAAGATTCCCCAGCGGAAACTTACCCAGGTCGGGCTAACCACTGGCGATGTCCGAAACCGGCGCCCCGTCGATAAAAACACCTGTATGCTGAGCGCCGAGGCTTCTGACCATAACGGTCTTCAGCCCCCCCGCCCCACCGTAATCGCGCAGGGTAACCCCCGAAAATGTCCTGAGGGCATCCGCAACCGAATTTCCGGCAACAGCAGCAATCTGATTACCCGACAAACTCTGCATCGGAAAAGACGAGAGCTCTTTCCGGCTGATTTTTTCCGAGGCTATCTCAACCCCTTTAAGCAGAAGCGTATCGGAAACCGGCTCCTGGGCCGTTGCCCGGATGATCAGGACAGCCAGCAGCAACACGGTTACCGTTACATTTCTTCTCATTGGTCAACAGATTTTTATCGTTGAGAATACTATTGCTTAACGATCTTCTTAATCGAAACGCCCTTTTCGCTGATCAGTTTCAGCAGGTAGATGCCCGGCTGCAGACCGGCAAGCGAAACTTCAGCCATATCGGTTAAAAGCATTGTTTCCAGAACCATTTTCCCGTTCATTCCGGTCAGCTGCAATTCACACTGTGCGCCGTTTTCAATAAAGAGTGATCCTGAAACAGGATTGGGATAAGCCCGGAATGTAAATGTTTCTGCAGAGACAATTCCTACATTCGAAAGTACCGAAACATTGAAAATGTCTGTCACGCTCAGCCCGGCAGCGGTAGCCACAACAGAAATTTCGCCTGACCCGGAAGCATCTGCGCTAAAGGTGAGCAGCAGTTGATTCCCGGTAATCTCTGCAGCAATCAGTTCCGGATTGGAATTGCCTGCTATTTCATACGCAAGATCTCCCTGCACGGAGTAAAAATAGTCGTCAAGCATTACAGTAACAGGATCTGCATTGACGGCCACTTCATGATCGGGGAGCCAGGCTGTCAGCACAGGTCCCTGCGTATTCAGAACGGTAAGATTATCCATGCAGAAATAAGCCGGTGTGTTGATGCCATAGTCTCCCGAATCGGATGATTCGAGGATGAAATGGAGCGATTTCACCGCGCCAAGGGGCTGCAGGTCCACCCAGCGCCAGTCATCCTGAATATAGTCAAGGGCATTGTCTTCATTTCTGAAATCAGCCAGGTAGTGCGTAATCTCCTGGGTCACGCTGTTGTCGGCCCTTAGCCCCCATACCTTCAACCTGAACCAGTCAGGATCATTGCCGGACTCACCCCCGAACTTTTTGTTGAACAGGGTCCCGTCACGCATGGTAATGTAAGCCATATCCGTGTTGGCAACATAAAAGCCGCCAAACAGGACTTCACTTTCATCCGTCGTTTGAATTACCGAAGGAATGGGATCATAAGTCCCGGTCATCCAGTCGGAACTTACGTAAGTAATGGCAAAGACCGAAGAATCTGCTTCAATGCCTCCCCTGCTTACGGCAACAAACTGATCATCGTTGTATGTACCGTTCAGCGTTACCCTGTTCGAATAGGTAAAACCCGACCAGGAGCCCGAACTCCCTTCATAAAGGAAACTCAGGGATCCACTTGTAAAATTTCCCGCAGATTCAGGCAAAAAATAACTGTCGGGTTCAAGATTCAGATCTTCAAAACCTGCAACTTCATTCAACACATTGGCATTGATCACCGCCACCCCGTCCAGGTCAAAACCGCCCGAATTAAAAGGAGTCGGGAAAGGTTCGTTGACAATGTGGCCTTCAGAATCAAAAGTGGCATATTCAGGATCGATACAACCCACTGCATCAAGAATTCTGACAAAACGGACGGCAAAAAGATCCACCATCGGATCATACTCCAGATCGCTGAGATCGAAAGGGGTGCCGAATCCCTGGCGGTACTTGCCGGCGAGGTTGTGAAGCATGGTGGGGTCCAGCTCATCCCAGGCACCTTTCTGAACATCAGATGGCGTCAGCGAAACTGATGGAAACCGGCTGTAATGCACTCCATCGGAGCTCACTTCAACAAAAGCAAGTTCAAGAAAGGTATCGCCGAATGAATTTTCAAAAACCGCGAAATCAGGGCCCGGACCATTCACGATCAGGCGGTCAAAAGTAAGGGTAGCCACTCCCCCGTCGCCAAGACTTACCACACCGGTTGAAGTACCCTCGCCCGGCCCCATGGCGTTATAATGCCGGCCATAGGTGGCCTTGTTTGAGCCAAGGTTATACACACCGGTATCGCTGATCTGGATATAACCGCGTACAACTTCGGCCCCGGTGGCCCATGACCGGATAATACTGCTGTCCATGGCAATGGCAGTACTCCCGGGCTGTCCGGCAGCCGGTGCATAAGGTCCCTGTGCAAATGTTAATGACGTGAGCAGTGTAAATACCGCGAGAAGTCTGGTTTTAATCATGATGAGTAGATTAGATAATAAGTCCGTTAATAATTAAGTGATGATTTATGCTGATTTCAGTGCAGGGATTCGGTTGACCGCCAGTTCATACAGATAGAATATGGCGAAACCGTAAATCAGGTCACCTGCCAGGGTATTCCTGAAAAAAGGAATCGCTGCAGCGTAACAGGCGGCAAGTCCCCCGCCGGTGAGCGGATAAAGACCCCCGGAAAGCCAGACCCCAAAGTTGGAAATCAGAAAGAAAATAACCGAAGCCGACAGGGACGTGAACAGCAGTCTTCCGGGTGATAACTTCCGCAGGGCAACGGAGCCCAGCATGACGATCAGGGCAAATGCAAGGTAGGTAAAAAAGGCGCCATCGTAAAAAGCAACCAGCCGTCCAAAGAAAGCATAGTTCAGGAACAGGTCGCTGATCCATACCGCAGCAAGCGGGATAAGATAAGCCGAAAAACGGCTTTTGTAGCGGGCACCGCCGAAAAGCGCAAGGGCCGCCACCGGCGAAAAGTTAAAGGGATGCGGCAACAAGCGGCTGAAAGCCAGCATCAGCACCAGGGCAGTGATTACAGCAAACTGCAGGGTGATTTTTCCATGGTTCATTACAGTATTTTTTTAATTAATTTCTGAATCATTCAACGTTCTTCAACACATACAGCAGGCATACATGAAACTGATCCGCGCCATGCAGGCCGCACGCCTTTTCATTGCAGGTTGCGCAACTTCCGGCTTTGATCATTTCAACAAATGGATTATGCAGTAACGCTGAAAACCTTATTTAAAAACGACCGGTAAAAAAAAGTGAATACGGCCAGGCTTTCCGACAAGCAGTTCATTCTCCGTAAACTGCAAAATCCACAAGGCAAATGGCAGGTCTTCTGGCTTACTCCGTTTGTTTTCAACGCCTTCCCGCCAGTTTTGGGATTGACAGTGGCTTATGGTTGAAACTTTTTTAAGAGCTTACAGCAGCGGGAACTGTAGCCGAATTGCACGACTTTCCCTATTATCCGTTTCCGGAACCATTGCGCTGCAAAAGTAGGGAGATTAAATGGTGCTTTGCAAATTATTTTTAAGAAATAATATTAAGGGATTTGGAAAAACTGCAGTATATCCATACAACTAAAACAAACTTGCCCTTACTACTAAATCTCTGGTTTACTTTTCATCCACAAAGTAAACTTATTCACCGTCAGCGGAATTCCGCGCTTCTTTTTATAAATTATTGTACCGACAATAGCAAGCATAATGGTTAAGCCCCTTATTAATCCGGCATTTATTCCGCCCAGGGCATTATCGGCCACCGAAAACATTTCCCAGGAAAGGTTCATAAAGAAATGCAATGAAACGGGTACCCACAGATTGAAATCCCATTCACTGTAAAGCCATGCAAAGAGCCCGGCACCCATAAAGGTTGTTATGAAAATTCCAATCATGGTAACAAGATCGTTGCTCTGATAGAGATGCAGGGAGGCAAACACCAGCGCACTTACTATCAACGAAGGGAAAAAGCCCAGCCTTGTATTTTTAAATAACTGACCGAAAAATATGCCGCGGTAATAAAGTTCCTCGAAGAACGCAGCAAAAACACAGCCGAACCAAAAGGTCTTTGCACTGATATTGATGCTGAAACCGGCCATAATTCCATATCCGACAAACATCGGAATTGAGAAAATAAATGAAATCAGAACCCCCTTCAAAATATTGCGCCTTAATCCCAATGGCGAAAGTAGCTTGCGCTTATTGCTGAAGAAAACAAACATCAATACCGGCAGGCCAACAAACAGGTAAGTGAGGAAAAAGCTTAATGGGTAGGTCTGGATTACATTCTCAATAAGATGATAAATCTTTGAAAAAAGTGTCTTTTCGGCTATATAGAACAAGCCGAAAAAGCCGATTAACAAAAGTATATACCTGTTTTCTCTTTTCATTCCTCTGTTTAAGCCTATACAAATTTAGGGTTTAATTTTCTTCGTGTATCCTTATCGGTAAATTACGGGCTGTTTTTACCGCCAAGGCCGCCGAAATCGCAAAGGGTCCCCGCCTAAACGGGACAGGTTGCTGAGGGAAGGAAGGTTTAAGAGTTCAGCGTTAAAGTGAAAGAACGAAGAGGGAAAGATTGATCCAATTTTTTCGTGGAAGTTAGTAATATCAGTGTCATCTGCGTTCAAATATGAGATAATTTCTAAAGTTCAAACTATTTCACAATCATTAGTTTGCCTGATGCAATTGTTTTTTCAGGAGATTGTATTCTCACAAGGTACATGCCCGGAAGCCAGGAGCCGGTATTCAAAACCTGCTCCTTTGAACCATCTGGCCAGTTTGAAGTATAAACAAGCATGCCATTCAAATTGTAAACCTGAATTATAAGGTTTTTTACATAATCGCTGCGAACTGTTGTTACATCAAAAGGACCGTGTTTTTGGCTCCCAATAATTGTTTCAGGCAGATAGACCACTGTAAAGTCTTTTGCCGGATTAGGGGCCAGGGTAAGTTTCGCCGGACCTATACTTGTTCTTTCTTCAATTCCTGTAACAATAGCACAGCCCAGATCAATATTGCCCGATGTTATACCTCCCGGGCAAAGGCTATCGTAAGTATATGGCCTGTTATAAATGCTATCGTATTCAAAGTTTTCATTGTATTTGGTAAGCATGATTTTTTTTAAATCTGGGTCATAGGTTGATACTGCCAGAATTTTATCATCAAAGGTGATTTCGATATCAGATGTTATGGCATCAAAATCAACTGGTAATACAATTTCATCTAAACGATTTCCTAATGTATCTGTAATCTGTATTACTCCGCAACAACCATTATACAATCCAATAAGATATTGCATACCATTAAGTAATAGGGTATCTTTATAAAGCTCTATCGAGTTACTGGTTGTACATCCTTCAATAGAATCTGGTCTATACATAGGTCCAGAAAATAGCTCTTCACCGTGTCTGTCTATTAAAACATGGTATGTTTCAGGGCAATCTGAAGTACTACTTGCAATATTTCCTGATTTAAGGATAGATGTATATCTCGATAACCCAAGGTCATACTCAGCGTGTTGTACACCAAATTTCTCCCACAAAAATTCTCCATTATCCGCAACTTTCAGCCAATATGGATTTAACTCCCACCAACCAGCCGAACTATTATAAACATAAACAAACCCATTGAGTACAAAACTCGAATCTATGGAGGAGAGGTTCAGGTCGAATAAACTTTCTGAATCATATACAGGGTTGGTTGAATAAAGGTTGTACCAAACTTGGTTTCCCGCACTGTCAAGTTTCATAACAAATTCTCGTTTCTCATGCTCATCGTATGCAGTGTTGTATAATTCCCAAACGTACGAATTGTCCCAGGCTACATAGTTTATATCTCCTCCGCTATCTTCCAGATTCGGTGTATTATAAATATTACACCACTCAACTTCCATACAGGCATTCAGTTTCATGGCAAAAGGATCACCCTGATCATCTTCAAGGGTTGTAATGCCGCAGATTATTACTCCGCCATCAGGAGTATGTGACATTCCTGTTAATCTTACCAGTGTATTCAGATAATTACCAAAAGTCTTCTCCCATAGTTTATAACCATTGATATCTGTTTTAAAAATAACAGATTGTTCGTATGCTACTTCATATTTGCGAAATGCATATCTGATCAGGTAACCCTTGTCATAAGTTTCTTTTACTTGCCATGGAACAGTCCAATAATTATTTGGACTGAAAACCTTAATCCAATCCTGGGAGGAAGCATTTTCCAACCCAAAAGTGAAAAGTGCTGAACAAATAAATAATAATTTGATAATCTTAGGGAATATTTTCATTTTCAGGTCATTAAACAAATAACGATATTTGTTTAGTATCACTAGCCATAAAATTACCCTCAAATATAATCATTTAAAGCAGTAAGTTAAATAATGAGACGGTTTTTATAAATTCATATCAACATTATAATAAAGCAGCATACAGCAAGTGAAAGTAGCGATTGACAAACGAACAATAGGCAAGTACGGCAGCAACATTGCATTGAAAACTTTTACATATAGCCAATACGGTGTACTGATCATATCCCGAAAATACGGGTACAGGCAAGTACGGTGTAGTTATCGTATTACGGAAAACCGGGTATAAGTAAGTACGGTGTACTGATCATATCACGGAAAACCGGGTATAGTCAAATACGGTGTACTGATCGTATTACGAAATTCCGGGTATAGGCAAGTACGGTATAGTTATCGTATTACAAAAAACCGGGTATGGGCAAGTATGGTGTACTGGTCGTATCCCGAAAAGCCAGGTATAGGCAAGTACGGTGTAGATATCGGTAGTTCACAAACGAACTATGGGTAAGTACGGTGCAGAGAGAGTGAAAGTAGCGAGGTCGTCGCTCGGAGCGACGGCCTCGCTATGTATTTATAATTTCTAAATAGAAGCAAACGCTCCTCTAAAAACGGGGAAGGAAACAAGAGTGAGAAGGAATGAAAGAGTGAAAATTTATCATTGCAAATCCCAGCCTGCTTGTACGTATGCCTGCTGTCGCAAGCAGACAGGCACAAGCAGACAAGTCTGCCGACAGGCAGGCGCTTACAATTTACAAACTTTGGTTAGAATTCAAAGGTTCAAAGAATAAGGTTATTTTGGCATTTTCAAGAAAAGAACCTAAATGCCCAAAATTATTCATCTACTTCAAACTGTTAGTCCATAATTTTATACCATAAACCGATTTTACCGCTGCAATAACCGCACACTCTCCTGTAATTCACCGCCCAGCAATTCGATGAGGCTTTCTTCAAGTTGCAATTTCCCCAGGTTTTTCCCGATAAAAATAATGCGGCTGCTACGTTCTTCATCCGATTGCCATTTTTCGCCACCCGAAATCATTATATGATCGCGTACCGACTGAACCACCACTTTCTGAGGCACTTTTTCGAAACTGATAATTCCTTTAATGCGATAAATACCGGCACCGTAATACTCAATGAGGTGGTCGAGCCAGAAATTGAATTTATGCGGATCGAAATCACGGGTAAAGGTATAGCTGTGCGACTCAATATCGTGTGCAAGTGGTGTCTCCTGTTTGGCAACAACAGCAAAACCGGCTGGTTTGTGTGTGCCGGAACTTAGCTTAAGTTTACCGGCATTGAGCGAAAATGCTTCTATTTTCTGAGGTGCATAAGCGTAGGTATCAATTATCTCATTTTCGCCAAGCTCGCCAAAACTGCTGTGATAAATCCCGGCAAACGGATTAAATGAGCGGATAAGTGCTTCTGCTTCGGCCAACTCCGTTGCTGTTACCAGATCGGTTTTATTCAGCACCACAGTATCGGCGTAACTGATTTGTTTGGCCGCCATTTCGGTATCGGACGCAATTATTTTAATATTCCGGGCATCAACGAGGCAAACCACACTATCAATACGGTAAAACATCTCTATCTGCTCAGACGACATAAAAGCCTGAACAACTGTGGATGGATCAGCAATTCCTGTTGTTTCGACGACCATGTGAGTAAGCTTATGACGGATATTCAGCAGATCAAACAGAAGTTCGGCCAGCTCGCCATTAAGCGTACAACAGATACATCCGTTCGACATCTCAAAAATATTTTCGCTTTCCACCCCAACAATAAGATCGTTGTCAATGGGAATTTCGCCGAACTCATTTTCAACAACAGCAAATTTATTGTCGGGATAGCGGGCTATCAACCTATTAAGCAGCGTAGTTTTTCCGGCGCCTAAAAAACCGGTTAAAATAGTTACCGGAAGGCGGTCGTCGTCAGTGTAATCCTCCATAAATCATGAAATTTTTGCAAAGTTAACAATCTGCGCTTTGGCCTGTTAAATCTATTATTCCGGCAATGGCTCATTTTGGCTGAATTGGATTCATCAGTTAATCGTTTAAAAGAATATAAAATCAGAACAATATCAAATTGGAGATGTTATCTTAATAAGATATTAACCTCGGAATAAATTACCATCGCTTACTATTAATATAGACTTAAAGCACTCAAGAACAACATATTCCGAATATCTCTACAGAATAAATCAAATTAATCATCAAAATAATACAACATGTTAGACCAGTTAATTAATCTTGTTAAAGAAAATGCGGGTGATGCAATTATCAACAACCCTGCTGTGCCCAATGAAAAAAATGACCTTGCCATCAGCACTGCTGCAGGTTCGATTTTCGATAATCTCAAAAGCCAGGTAGGATCGGGCAACCTCGATTCACTGATGGATATGTTTAAAGGCGGTGGAGATGCTTCATCAAGCTCCCTGGTAAACAATCTTACATCAGGCGTAGGCGGAGAGTTNNGTTTATAAGTCAGCCTATCGGCCCGGCCTTTTGACCGGGCTTTTTTATTGTTATTCTGGTATGTATCAATTATTTTGGTCGTAGAAACTGCTACACTCCTCACTTTTTACTGGATTTCTTTTTCGCAGCTTTCAATAAACCAATTATATCTGTGTATTGCTGAATCAGCTCTTTTACCGGGATGGAATTGGATTCTGTTATACGCATTATCTCAGGAGAAGGCGGTAGTTTATCCCACAACCCATCAATTACTTCAGCCAGTTGAATTTGATTCTTAAGCTGCTTTTCAATTTTCCTGATTGATTTCTTGTTCTGTTGGATTTCTAGTTTCAGTTCGATTGAATCCTCCCCGGAATTATCCGCTTTCAGTTCCAAAATCATCGAACGGATTGATCTGATACTATTTTTACCCTGCGATATTATACGAGCTAAAGCCAGGTCGAGCAGATGCAGGCTGCGTTGATACATACCCCCACTCCCCTGCTCCATCGCGGAAACGATCAGTTCTCCGGCTTTAGGGTAATTTCCAACCAGGAAAGCAGTAACCGACCTTTTCAGGAAATTTACTGCCTTTCCGGCTTCCAGTTCCTTTACAATCAGTGTTTCGGGTGTGGCATGTCCGGCAAATTCTATCACAACAGGATCGGTTTTTACTGCCCTTGCATTCATAGGCGACTTTAACAGGATTCCCTGAAAAGTTGTGCAGCGACTCAAAGCCACATATACCTGACCCGGTGCGAAAGCTTCACTCAGATCGGCAATTATTCTTTCAAATGTAAGCCCCTGGCTCTTGTGCACTGTAATCGCCCAGGCCAGCTTTAGGGGATACTGAATAAAAGTGCCGACAGCTTCCTCTACGACTTTCTTTTCTTTGGTATCCCATGAATAGCGAATATTGGCCCACTCTTCACGTTCAACATTAATGATGTCTCCATCAGTAACATCCACAAAGATACCTTCCTCCGAAATTTCAACCACGTGACCGATTTTACCATTGAAAAACCGCTTGTTTTTATCATTCCGCAAAAACATTACCTGGGCACCTTCCTTTAGTTTTAAATTGGCATCAGCCGGATAACTGTTTTCAGGGAAAGTGCCGTCAACCAATGCTTCAAAGCGATGGATGGGTTCGTCAATTTCTCGAAGGCGCTTTTCGTTAGTTTCTTCAACCATGCGGTTGTGTGTTGCGAGGATAATATAGTCCTCTTCCTGCTCGGGCGTAAAACCGTGCAGAAACCTGCTGTTTAAAAGGCTCAGATCACCAGCATCCAGATTATTTACCCTGATCCTGTTGAGCAGATCAATAAAATCCTGATCGGTTTGGCGGTAAATCTTCTTTAATTCAATGTAAACCGGTTTTTGCTCCTGCAAAACCCTTGAACTAAAGAAAAACGGGCTTTTATAAAACTGCCCGAGGATATTCCAGTCGTCCTGATTTACGATGGGCGGCAACTGAAACGTATCACCGATAAGCACCACTTGTACCCCACCAAAAGGTGTAAATTCCCGTTTACGGCAAACCCTGAGCAGGCGGTCAATAACATCGAGCAAATCGCAGCGAACCATTGATATCTCATCAATCACCAGCAGTTCCAAACCACGGATAATTTCGAGCTTATCGCGATGATATCTGAAATGNNGAATGAATGGTTTGCCCGCCGGCATTCACCGCGGCAACTCCGGTTGGCGCCAGCACAACCATATTTTTATTGCAGGCAGCCTTCAGGTATTTCAGAAATGTTGTTTTGCCGGTTCCGGCTTTTCCCGTAAGATAAAGCATCCGGTTGGTATGCATTACAAATTCTGCCGCATAGCGGAATTCAGAATTATTTTCGTCGAGAGGGATATTATCAATAAAGAAGGCCATAAACGAAATTAAAGTTGAACTGATTAATCAGCTAAAATAGCAATTCAAAGCCATATTACTTCGACTCGGGATACTATTTCAAATCTAACTATTCAAGCAATTATTGTTACAACTTTTACAATAATAGAAAACTATTATAATCTTGATTCGTTGATTAATCAACAGGGATTTTTACTATTTCACTATTACTCCTTATGTATTCAGGTATTTCTCCGAAGTCAAGAATCGCTATTTTGTATCCTTTTGCGATCACTTCATTGCACTGTAATTCTGTTGGAATAAAACGGTAGGCGACGTAATCCGAATAAAACATGAAGGTCACATTACCTCCTTGTGCAAATCTGGTATTAAAAATCACATATTGTTCATCACATAGGTATTTTGGCAAATTATTTATAATAATGCGTTCAGTTATTTTATTTCTCCTATTACCATTCTCTGAAGGGTTATTCAAATCATGGTTACTATGTATTTGACTAATATTTAATAGCTTAAAACCAAAAAGTGCAATTAATGAAACAGTCAGAATTGTTTTGAGACATAATGAAGTTATAACCCTATTGACAAAGTCTCTGATAAAAGCGAACAATGATGATATGCTTAAAAATATAAAAGGGGAAACTATCAGACAAAAAGAGATCATTTTTGTCGCAGCAATTGAGAAAAATAAATAAACAAATACAATTGCGCCCAGTACAAAAACTTTATAATTTAAAGAAACAAGTTTCTTTCCTAAAAGAAACAGGGATACCAATAACGGAAATATCATTCCTGCTCCATAAAGAACATCCAGAGCGTTGAAATGAAACCAGAAGCCCCCCCCCCCCCCCCCCATGTCCTTCAACAATATTGGAGAAGTGTTTTGAGAAAGCCGATAATTCAAATCTGCTTTCAACAGGAAATCTATTTAAGATATATATTTGCCAAGGAAGAAATATGCATAATGCAACAATAAAACTTACCAGAAAGGGGAAATACCTTTGTAATCTTAAAAAAGACCTTTTTTCTGCCAGTAGAGTGAAAGCCCAACAAATAAATACCAATAATCCCATCAACCATTTTATCAAAACCGCACAACCGGCAAAAAATCCAATTGCAATAAGCCAAAAGCCATTCTTTGATTGATTATATTCAAACCACGACCAAAAACTGGCAGTTATATAAAATAAAAAAGCAATATCGTTATGATCGGCAGTGTATTTACCTGACACCAGTTCCAAGGGGTAATAGGTCAATGAAAAAAACAGAGCACCGTAAAACCCGGTTTCTTTACTTAATGAAATTGCACCTATCCTGAAGATTAAGATTGGGATTATGGCATGCATTATCACACTGGGTAATCGAACAGCGAATTCATTGATGCCAAATATTTTCATACTTAATGCCATCTGCCATAGAAAAAGTGGTTGTTTGTGCAGCCAGATATAATTATCCGTCCAGATTGTATAATCATAGTTGAGGATTGTAGTTTTATAAAGTGTCGGATAAAACAGATTATCCATCATATTTTTTGCAACCTGAGCATGATACAATTCGTCCCATGTATTTAAAAAAGGATCCAGAAATGCCATATAGCAGCCAAGTCCAATCGCTCCAATAAAAAGGAGGACCAGACTTTCTTTTAACCAGCCTTTTTCAAAAACAGCAACAGCAATTAATAAAATAGTCAAGCTTGGGAATAACAACGCTATTTCATCAGTATTAAAGCTCATATTTGTAAAAACGATAAAAAAGTAATTGTCCTTAATTTTATTCTACTTGTAAAAAAACAATTATGATAATGCAATCCCAAAAAATTTCAGTGATAAATAGCCCCTAGAGAATTCAAATGTAGAGAAATTTTTTACCGGTATTTACTTTTGAAAACTAATCTTTGGGGGATTACGAATTTATTCAGTTTATTTATCAATGCAAAAACTGACTCAAAAAAAGAGCATCTTCAAAATGAGATGCTCTTTAAAATAGAAAGTTAAATATTCTACCAGCGTTTCCGTTGAAAAGGTCTTGCTCCTGACGATGAAGTTGAGGATGTAGATGAAGTCCGTGAAGTTGAAGATGATGGACGTGATGGACGCGATGGACGACTCTGACGCGATGACCGTTTGGGACTGTCAGCAATTGCTGATTCAATGGCAACATGCGAACTGGCAAGGAATCCATTCATCCGTTTGATCTCAATATTTTGAGGTAAAAGCTTGTTGATATCCTTCAGACTTCCGCGTTCCTCTGACGAGCAAAACGAAATAGCTGTTCCGGATTCTCCGGCACGGCCTGTACGGCCAATGCGGTGGACATAAGTTTCAGGCACTTCGGGTAATTCGAAATTAATTACGTGCGAAAGCTTGTCAACATCAATACCGCGAGAAGCGATATCGGTGGCAACCAACACTTTGATTGTCCGGTTTTTAAACCCCTGCAACGCCTTCTGACGGGCAAGCTGTGATTTATTACCGTGAATTGCTACAGCAGAAATGCCGATTTTAAGCAATTCGCGGGTTACCTTATCGGCACCATGCTTGGTACGGGTAAAAATCAGCGCAGTTTCTATCTCTTCAGATTCAAAAACCTGTTGAAGCATCGCCTTTTTGTCCGCTTTTTCAACGTAATAAACCGACTGGTTAACAAATTCGGCCGGAGCTGAAAGTGGGGCTACATGTATCATTACCGGGTTATGCAACAGGCTGTCAGCCAGTGCCCTGATCTCGTTTGGAATGGTAGCTGTGAAGAAACCGGTTTGCCTGTAAGTTGGCAGTTTGGCTATAATTCGTTTTATGTCTGGTGCAAAACCCATATCGAGCATGCGGTCGGCTTCATCCAGAATAAAAAATTCTATGTTGTTAAGTTTGACAAAACCCTGGTTCATCAAGTCGAGCAAACGGCCCGGCGTGGCAATCAGAATGTCAACTCCTTTTTTCAGGGTTGTAGTCTGCGGATTTTGCGAAACGCCACCATATACAACGGTATGTCTGAGTCTGAGCCCTTTGCTGTAGTCGCTGAAGCTTTCGCTGATCTGAATAGCAAGTTCACGGGTAGGTGCAAGCACCAATGCCCTGATCCCGGTAGNNGTTTTACCGGTTCCGGTCTGGGCTGTTCCGAAAACGTCGGCGCCTTTTAAAAGATGGGGGATAGCTTTTGCCTGAATAGGTGTTGGTACTTCATAACCCTTTTGTTTCAGCGCCTGGGTAATGGGCGCGATGATGTTCAGATCTTCGAATGTCATGTAAAATAAATAATGTGATTGCAGCCGGTAAACAACCGTGGCTTTTCGGATAGTCCTGGGTTAATTTCTGAAATGATCGGTGGTTAACAAAGGCTCGATTGGCTGGAAAGGATATAAACCTATAAATGAGTAGCAGCTACTTTAAATGAGCGGCAAAGATAGGCATAATGTTTTGATAAATAGGAAATTAATTCATGGAGAGTGTAAATCTAACACTACTTGAAAGAAAAATCAAAAGATCACTAATCAAATTAGCTGATTTTGCGCGCTTTAACAGATTTCATTTGCAGAAATTCTAATTATCAGTTTCGATGAAATCCTTTTCGGATTGTACTTCAAACAAAAAAACCCTGCGTTCAAAAACACAAGGGGTTTGTACATTCCTTTCTTAAGATCCGGATTATTGAATAATCAGTTTGGTATTGTGAATTTCATTACCAGAGTAAATCGTTACGATAAAAATACCTTTTCCCTCTTTTTGCAGATGGATTTTTTCAGATATATTGCCTCTGAATTCCTTGCTGTAAACAGTTCTGCCCGGCATATCGCGAACCTCAACTTTAGTTGTTCCATTCTGAGGATTTTGATAAACCAACTTAAATGCGCCACTGGAAGGATTTGGATAAATACGGAATTTTCCGATCTCTGTTGTGTTTACACCAGTTTCCACACCCAATTGCTCCACGGTTACAAACTGAGGGCTTAAGCCTTCAACCATAACTTTCAAATTTGCGGTACGGTCGTAAATGGTATGGTTTTGTTGATAAACAGCTATTATTTCACCATTGCCTGATCCTGAAGGGGTTGCAGTACACCAGTTTTCATCACTCTGTACTGTCCAGTTTGTGTTTGAACTCACTGAGAAGGATGTATTGCCCGCCAAATAAGACACTTGCTGACTTGGTGGTGAAACCGCCAGTTGCGAAGCAGCACCAAACTGAGAAACAGTAATAATCTGATCTTGAGCACCTGTGGCTGAAACTGTAATTGATGCGGTTCTGCCAATTACAGAAGTATTCGTTGTATAATCTGCTGTAAGCACACCATTGCCGCTTCCCGATAAGGTTACTGAACACCAGCCGGCATTGCTTTGCGCACTCCAGTCACTATTTGATGATATGGTAAAATTCACCGAGCCGGAAGAAGCCGGAACATTTTGGTTTGAAGGTGTCGCCGCCAGGGTAACAATTGATCCGGCCTGTGAAACAGTAACAATCTGATCCGGTAATCCGGCTGCCGAAAGGGTAATGGTTGCAGTTCTTAAATCAATTTCAGTGTTTTCGGAATAATCAGCCAGTATAAATCCGTTGCCGTTGCCGGATGATGTCACCATGCACCAGCTTGCATCGCTTTGTGCTAACCATGATGTGTTTGAAGTAACTTCAAAACTTGTTGACCCAGCTTCTGATGGAACATTCTGGTTTAATGGCGCCACCNNCTGTGTTAGATACAACTGAAAAGTCTGTGGTTCCGGCTGCGGAAGTTACATTATGCGAGGGTGGTGAAACTGCAAGTATTACCGCGGCCCCTGACTGGACAATTGTAACTGTCTGGTCGGTTACGCCTGATGCTGAAATAGTAATTGTTGCAGTGCGTGAAGTTGTTGAAAGATTTTCGGTGTAATAGGCGGTGATTGTACCATTACCGGTGCCGGATGAGGTAACTGTGCACCAACCGGTATTGCTCTGGGCAATCCAGGCCGTATTTGATGTTACCGAAAAACTTGTATTTCCCGATAAGGCAGAGACACTTTGAGTTGAGGGATTAACACTCAGGGCCGATGAGGTACCGGCCTGGGTTACCGTTACGGTATGGTTGCTTACACCAGTCGCTGCAACTGTGATAGTCGCTGTGCGAGAGGAAGTACTGGTATTGGCGGTGAAATTAGCGTTTATTGTGCCATTTCCGGTGCCGGATGGAGTAACCGTGCACCAACCGACATTGCTTTGGGCAGTCCAGTTTAAGTTTGAGGATACCGTAAATGAAGTGCTACCAGATGGTGCTGCCACATTCTGATTCAACGGAGAAACAGCAAGCGCAGCCGCGGCCGTGGCCTGAATCACAGTAACGGTTTGATTGGTAACGCCGGAAGCTGAAATAGTAATGGTAGCTGTTCGGGAAATTGTGGCCGTATTTTCTGAGTAATTTGCGGTTAAGGTCGCGTTACCAGATCCTGATGAAGTAACAGTGCACCAGCCGGCATTGCTCATAGCTGTCCAGTTAACATTCGAGGTGACTGAAAAGGTTGTATTTCCGGCGGTTGCTGTTACACTTTGCGTGGATGGTGAAACGGATAGTGTTGCAGCGGCCCCCGCCTGAACCACGGTAACGGTTTGATTGCTGACACCGGAAGCTGAAATGGTGATAGTCGCTGTTCTGGATGATGTATTTGTATTGGCTGAATAATTTGCAATAACGGAACCATTTCCCGAACCGGAAGGCGTAACAGTGCACCAACCGGCATTGCTGGTAGCTGTCCAGTTAACATTCGAGGTAACTGAAAAGGATGTATTTCCGGCAGTAGCTGTTACACTTTGCGTGGCTGGTGAAACGGCGAGGGCTGCAGCTACTCCGGCCTGAATTACAGTAACCGTTTGTGTGATCGCTCCGGAAGCAGAAATGGTAATGGAAGCTGTTCGGGGTGTACTGGAAGTGTTAGCTGTGTAATCGGCAGTAATACTTCCGTTTCCCGTTCCTGATGGGGTAACCGTACACCAACTGGCACTGCTTTGGGCTGTCCAGCTTGCAGATGAGTTAACCGTAAAGCTTGTAGAACCTGCAGTTGCCGAAACACTCTGGCTTGCAGGAGCAACATTTAAAGTAGCACCACCCTGCTCATAAGCAATGGCAGCATCAAAAATCTCCGAAACGAATTGCGGAGCAACCAGCTCGGTAGCCAGAGAATTTGGATGGCTATCGGAAGGACTCATCGCGTATTGTAGCATCTGGTATCCGTTTTCATCGGTAAGCTTTGAGAAATAATCGAAAACGTAAATATTGGGCGGAAAAGCGCCCATTTCAGGATCAAGTCCCATCGCGAGCGTATCTTTTGCCCAGGTTATAAACTCTTTTGAGAGTGCTGCTTCAGATGCATTGGTATTCCCTTGAACATGAGGAGCATTTGTCCAGATAGTAAAAAAGTTTTGCGGCCTTGCGGCCATTACTTCAATGATTTTACGCCAGTGCCATTTATAGTTGTAGATGGTTTTAAGCGGATAATTAAGCGTATCGGATGGTTGGCCTCTTCCCACAATTTCAGAAGAAGGATAGCATGATTTAATAACTACTATTTTATTCGTGTTCATAACCGAAACAATGTTGGCATTGGAAACCTGATTATCGAAAACCCTGTGCCAATATTCCCATTCGTTGTTTCCTCCACTTGGAAACCACTGCTCACCCATAGAAACTGCATTGGTTCCGGTATATCCGTTATTCGTGTTGTAGATGGCAATCTCCTGAAGGATACTGGTTGAGGAACTATTTGGCCCCCATATATTTAAGCCGGTTGAATGATGAAGGAACTTACCGCTTCGGAAAAGAGTTTGCGAACTGACAAAGAATGGAACAATAAGGAAAAGAAAAAGGTAAAAGCTTTTTTTCATGACAAATATTAATTTTCAATTTTAACCCAGAATGAGTTATTCCAAATAAATAACCCCGCATCCAAATGATTGTTTAATTACAAAATCACTATTTTGAATTGTGAGGCTGATGCTAAATAGGGAGCAGAAACAGCAAAATCAATTATTCTGTTATAGAGATTATTTTCAGAAGTTACAAATATACAACGATTTACGAGAAAAAATCAAGGTTAATCACTACAAATACTCAACTAAGCTGATTTAAAATAAAGAATCATAAGCAATTATTCAACCTATAACCGACTGTGAATTATACACTTATAGCTCTGTCAAAAAAGCTGCAACCTGAATCAGATTGAATGATTAAGGCTACAGCTTTAACAAAATTTTAACAGGAGCTATCGGCTGATCTCTATTTGATTTCCTGCTCTATCCAACCCGATCTGTCAGGAGGAGTTGGTGGGGAAACTTTCTTAACAGGATTTGCCTCCAGCTCTTTAAGTAAAACCTCAACCGCTTTTTCAATGCCGGGATCAATTCCTTTAGCCAGTTGTTCGGGGCGGTCAACCACCTCTATATCGGGATAATCACCAATGCCTTCAATAACCCAATTGGAATTTTCATCAAAGATACCGAAACGGGGGACCGAAATATAACCACCATTAACAAGGCGGGCATTGCCCGAGATACCGACCAATCCGCCCCAGGTGCGGGTACCGATTAGTTTGCCAAGGCCAAGTTTTTTGAAATAGTAGGGAAAGGCATCTCCACCTGAAGAGGAATAGCCATTGATCAGCATTACCTTAGGTCCATCGTGGGCAATGCCGGGAGCACGTCCAGGCAAGAGACCGTTCTGATGCCAGTAGCTGAGCGTTTTGCGATCGAGCAGATCAGCCATACGATCGGGGATAAAACCGCCCCCATTGTAACGGTCGTCGATAATCAAGGCTTCTTTGCCATGATAGGCATACATGCCACGATAAAGCTCACGGTTTCCATCAACGGCAGTGTTGGGTACGTGTATATATCCAATCCTTCCACCAGAGAGCTTATCAACCATTGCCCTGCGCTCATTTACCCAATCGAGGTACATCAGTTCAAGTTCACTTTTCAAGGGCTCTATCATATAAGTGCGCACTCCGGCAGTTTCCGGTTTGGAGTTCACGCCAATTTCGACCTTTTTGCCTCCGAGGTTCTCAAGGAATTCATAAGGATTATCTTTTGTTGTAACTTTCTTTCCGTTGATACTAAGCAAATAATCACCTTCTTTTACATCAATACCTATTTCTGACAGGGGCGATCTGCGGTCGGCATTCCAGTTTTCGGCATCATAGATTTTAGCTATCCGGTAACGGCCTGCGACTTCATCGGCCACCAGTTCAGCGCCAAGCAAACCACCATCAACCCGTTTAACCTGTTTAAAATCACCCCAATCAACATAGGCATGGCCGGTGTTGGTTTCGGAGACAATTTCACAGAGAATATAATCCAGATCAGCACGGTGGCCAACAAATGGCAGTAAAGCACTATAACGCTCCTTAAGTCCGGCCCAGTCAACCCCGTGCATATTATTCACATAGAAGTAATCACGGAAAATACGCCAGCCATCCGTATAAATCTGATCCCATTCCTTTCGGGGATCAATCTTCATTTCCATATTATCGAGGTTCAACTTTCCTGTGCCGGGCTTCTGATTAGGAGCTATTTTCATGATGCCATAATCATCACCGGCATTGTAGAGCACCATTTTACCATCAGCAGTGACCGCATAATTAAAAGCGCGTTCAATTATTTCTTCCGATTTTTCCTCCTCAATATTATAACGCATCATCTTACCGTTGCTAACATAAAGAAGACCACCGTCAACCGCAGCAAGACCAAAGTAGTTTCCCGATTCCATCGGGAGTGCAATAATACGGCCTGAGATGCCATCCATATCAATCACTACTTTTACACCCTCGTCTTTTTTAGCATCAGAATTATCCTTTTTGCCTTTGGTGTCTTTTTTTGAATCGTCAGCTTTGGTTTCTTCCTTAATTGCCTCTACATCATTTTTATCCTTTTTTAGTTTAGGGCCATCAGCTTTCAACACCAGCGCATAAATCCGGGTCGCTTTATTGTAGAGATAATCAAATTCAAAACTCGAAAAATCGAGATTGAAATCGCGGTTTGATGCGAAGAAAATATAGTTACCATCTTTTGAGAAGACAGGAGAAACATCATCAAAAGTATTGTCGGTAAGCTGGTAATTTTTTGCATCGGCAATATTATACACCCAGATGGCAGATTGTTCGTTGCTGCCCTCTTTCTGATAAGTAATCCATTTTGA
>DINP01000101.1:20182-39634 GCA_002426025.1 Bacteroidales bacterium UBA5537
CCATTCTCAGCAGGAACTGAAAAAATATCGCCACGTGCATCGAATAGCGCCCTTTTACCGGTCGGCGAAACTGAAAAACTGTGAATATCATCCTTTACATTTTTAAAATAGGAGACCAGGTTTGGATTATCGAAATTCAGATTGATGGTTAATTTTTCAGAAACACCGGTAGACATGTTTAATTTGTACAAGTATCCGCCATTTTCATAAACCAATTGTCCGTTTTCGCCTGAAGGCCACATTACATCAAAATCCTTATGAAACGTAAGCTGATCGTTCTGTTTGGTTTTGGTATTATAACGATAGATATTAAGCCTCAGATCGCGGTCGGAAGCATAGTAAATATAATCACCAAACCATGTCGGGCACTGATCGGTGCCAACAAAATCGGTAATTTGTTCAGAAGTATTGTTTTCAAGATCATAAATCCACAGATCGCTGGCGCGACCACCTTTGTAGCGCTTCCAGGTACGGAACTCACGGTCGACCGGGGTAAAGCAGATTTTCTTTGCATCCGGCGACAAAGCCGCGAAACCGCCATTTACAATTTGTAATGGCTTTTCAAGTCCGCTATCAAGGCTAACCAGGAAATATTTACCGTTGCGTTCACCAAAAGAGGTGCGGTTGGCCCGGATCAGAATTTGTTTGCTGTCGGGTGTCCAGTCTAGTACAACATTGTCGTAACCACCGCGCGGAGGCATAACACCAACCGAATTGTAAAATGTTAGTTGTCTGGGTGATCCGCCTTCTGCAGGAATCACGAATACCTGCCTGCTGCCTGAGTATTCACCAGAAAAGGCAATCCATTTTCCATCGGGCGAAATTTTAGGAAAAAGCTCCAGTCCTTCATGCGATGTCAGCCTTCTGGCTGAGCCGCCTGAAGCTTCAACGGTCCAGATGTCGCCTGCATAAACAAAGGCTACAAGGTTATTATTGATATCGGGAAATCGCAACAACCGTGCATCATCCATTGCCTTAGCCCCATTTATCACGCAGGTTAACAGTGCTATAGCCAGCATTTTTTTGAAAAAATTCATCATATAGTTTTGTTTAAAAAAAGAGACGACAAGATAGATAGTCTTCCTCAGCCGGAAGGTTAAAAGATGTTAAAATATCAGGCAATAATCACGGCAATGGAATAGAAGGCTATTAACTTAACCGGTTGTTTATTTGTATGGCGACTCATTTAATACAAGCCAGTACATTCCCAAGTCCTTAACTGCATCAACAAACTGCCTGAAATCAACCGGTTTGACAATATAGCTGTTGACTCCAAGTTTATAACTATCAACAATATCGCGCTCTTCTTTTGATGAAGTAAGCACAACAACAGGAGTAGAAGCCGTTAGCAGATTGCCCTTGACTTCACGCAGCACTTCAAGACCATCAACTTTTGGCAGTTTCAGATCGAGCAGAATTAGCCGTGGGCCTTTCCCTATTGTCCTTAGTGAGAATTTTCCCCTACAAAAAAGATAATCAAGGGCTTCTTCGCCATCCGAAACGTGCACCAGCTTATTGGCGAGGTTATTTTTCTTTAATGCCCTGATGGTAAGTTCGGCATCATCAGGACTGTCTTCGACCAGAAGAATATCGGTATCAAAATACTTATCCATAATAAATGCGATTTCAACGTGAATAAAACCGTAGTCGGGAGCTATATAGTAAGTGAATGATACATGAATTGGCTGATTTTCAAGCGAAAGATACGAAATAATCTGTAGGAAAAGAAATAATTATAAAAACTCTCACAACTCAAACCTACAACCTAAGGAGAGGGCTTTATAATTAAAAAGCTTAGCCTAACAGATTTAGACTAATAAAAAAGAATTAACCGAATTTCTTCATTAGAAAATTCAAAACAGAGGAAGAATTACTCTGGTGAATTTTTCTTCTAGTGTAAAATATTTTCGAGGGCAGGCAATAAATCAGGAAATTCAAACTTAAATCCTTCATTCAGCAAACGCCCGGGTAGCACCTTCTGACCAGCAGTTAGCGTTACAGCTCCTTCGCCAAAAGCAAGCTTCAAAGCAAAAGAAGGAACAGGGACTATGGCCGGCCGCCGTAAAACCTGTCCGAGCACTTTTGTGAAACCGGCATTATCTGTAACACCAGGTGCTGTAAGATTGAAAATCCCCTCAAGGTGTTTATCGATGATAAAAAGGTAGGCATCTATCAGATCGCTGAGATGAATCCATGAGAAACCCTGCCTGCCACCAGCTACGGGCCCGCCCATCCCCAAACGGAACGACGGCAGCATTTTAGGCAATGCTCCGCCATCTCTAGCCAGCACAACTCCAAGCCTGCAGATCGCAACTTTTGTCAACGATTTAGCCTTCAGTGCTTCGGCTTCCCAGGCTGAGCATACCTGGCCAAGAAAATTGTTACTGTAATCTGTACTGCTTTCCGTTAAAGTTTTACCATCGGGATAAATGCCAACCGCTGAAGTCGAAATAAACAAACCGGGTATATTTTCCGCGGCGGCCATAGCTGCTACTATCATTTTTGTAGTATCCACACGGCTTGCAAGAATTTCCTTTTTGTATGAAGAAGTCCATCGGGCCACAATCGGGGCACCGGCAAGGTGGATTAGAATATCAGATTGGCCAACTTTTTTTGTAAGATGGCTAATATTTTGTCTAAAATCCTCCCTCCCGATTGCTTCCAACTCATACCCACGATCTTGTAATTTTGGAATCAGATTTTTACCGACAAGGCCCGTTGACCCACTGACTAATATTTTCATATTGAGATTATTATATATTAAATCCCTGGTAAGGAGATTCGATTTTAAATCCTCAAATTAAAGCAAAAATCCATTGGAAGGATAAAAAAACCTATACCTTTGCACCGTTTTTCACAACAGTGCAAATAAACAGTAAAGTAAAAGGTTTCAATTATATAAGCCAATACGAGCAATGAGTAACACAGAAGATAACAACAAACCGGGTAGACTTTTAACTGAATTTCCGGGGGTTTCAACTTCAGAATGGGAAGCAAGAATTCAGCAGGACCTGAAAGGGGCCGACTACGAGAAAAAACTCCTCTGGAAAACAGCCGAAGGTCTTATAGTAAAACCATATTACAGGGCTGAAGATCTGGATGCAATTAAAAACCTGACAGATACGCTTCCGGGCGAGTTCCCCTATCTGCGTGGAACCACGGCCGAAAATAATGACTGGCTCGTATGCCAGGATATAGAACCCGCATCTGCAGAGCAGGCCAACAAACAGGCTATCACGGCGGTTACTAGAGGGGCTACAGCGCTTTCGCTGAACGCAAAAAGCCTGAGCGGATCTGCTGAAGTGTCAATGATGCTGAAAGGCATTGATGCAGAAAAAATCTGTTTGAATTTCAATTCATCAAGATCATACATTCAGTTTCTTGGTTATCTAAAGCAAGGACTTACTAATTTAGGTTTTGATGCAACCAAAATAAAAGGATCGGTTGATTTCGATCCGATCAGCTATCTGCTGCTGAAAGGCAATTTCCATTATTCACAGGAAAAAGACCTGAACGAAGCAATAGATTTGATTGACCTTGCCGGAAAAGAATTACCAGGCTTTAAAGTAATAACCGTTAATGGGCAATATTTCCACAACTCCGGTTCTACCCTTGTCCAGGAATTGGCTTTCGCACTTGCTTCGGGTAACGAATATCTTGCTTTCCTTACCGGAAAAGGCTTAAAGGTTGATCAGGCCGCCACAAGAATGGTTTTCGCTTTCGCCACCGGCTCCAATTACTTTATGGAAATAGCCAAATTAAGGGCTGCCCGCATGTTGTGGGCGCGAATTGTAGAGCAGTACAATCCGGTTTATCCTGAATCGGCTAAGATGTACATTCAGGTTACCACAGCAAACTGGAACAAAACTATTTACGATCCTTACGTAAACCTGCTTCGTACCACAACTGAGGCTATGTCGGCCGCAATCGGAGGTGCAGACCAGGTAACCGTGCTGCCGTTTGATCTCAATTACAAAGAGCCCGATGAATTTTCGATGCGCATTGCACGCAATCAGCAAATTATCCTGAAAGAGGAATCGAGCCTTGATAAAGTGGTTGACCCTTCTGCAGGNNACAGCCGAAATTGCTGCCCGCAAAACCATTGTGCTTGGCACCAATCAGCATCCGAATACAACCGAAAAAATGCTTGACAAAATTCAGGCTGAAGATGACGGTGAACCAATAGAAACTCCCGGACTTGATCCCAAATATAAAACAATTGAAATATTCCGCGCTTCAGATGGTTTTGAAGACCTGAGGCTTGCCACCGAAATATGGGAAAACGAAGGCAATAAAGTTCCTCATGTTTTCCTCCTTACAACCGGTAATCTGGCCATGCGTAAAGCAAGGGCAGGTTTCAGCACAGGATTTTTCGGTTGTGCCGGATACAAAGTTACCGACAATTCAGGATTTGCTGCGGTTGAAGAAGGAATAAAGGCTTCAATTGCAGCAAAAGCAGATATCGTTGTGCTGTGCAGCAGCGATGAGGAATATGCTGAATTTGCTGCAGATGCTGCGAAAGCAATTAAATCCGCCAACGAAAATACCCTGGTGGTGGTTGCGGGTTATCCCAAAGAAATAATTGATTCGCTAAAAGCTGCAGGTGTTGATGAATTTATTCATGTACGCACCAATGTGCTCGACACTCTTTACACGTTCCAGCAAAAGCTGGGGGTGATGTTGTAGATTGCGGAAAAGGAATTGCAGATTGCGGATTTCCAATTGCGGAGAACCATCCAAACTAAATCCGAAATCAGAAATTCGCAATCCGAAATAAANNAAAAGGGCAGTGAGTGGATGACCACCGAACAGATTCCTGTGAAACCTGTTTTCACGGCAGCCGACCTCGGCAAGATGGAACACCTGAATTATGCAGCAGGCATTGCCCCGTTTTTGCGCGGCCCATACAGCACCATGTATGTGATGAAGCCCTGGACCATTCGTCAGTACGCAGGTTTTTCGACGGCTGAAGAGTCTAATGCTTTTTACCGCCGCAACCTTGCTGCCGGGCAGATGGGCCTTTCAGTTGCCTTCGACCTTGCAACCCACCGCGGCTACGATTCTGACCACGAGCGTGTGGTTGGCGACGTTGGNNCTGAAAGAATTTATGGTGCGCAACACCTATATCTACCCACCTGTTCCAAGCATGAGGATTATCGCTGATATTTTTGAATTTACTTCACAAAACATGAAAAAGTTCAACTCGATTTCAATCAGTGGTTATCACATGCAGGAAGCCGGTGCAACTGCCGATATTGAACTGGCTTATACACTTGCTGATGGCCTTGAGTACATCAGGACAGGGATTCAGGCAGGGATTGATGTTGATGCATTTGCCCCCCGCCTCTCCTTTTTCTGGGGCATTGGCATGAACCACTTCATGGAAATTGCCAAAATGCGCGCTGCCCGTCTGCTTTGGGCAAAAATTGTGAAGCAGTTTAACCCGAAAGATGCCAAATCAATGGCACTGCGGACCCATTCACAAACTTCGGGTTGGAGCCTTACCGAACAAGATCCATTCAACAACGTAACCCGCACGGCTGTAGAGGCCCTGGCTGCGGCACTCGGACATACGCAAAGTCTGCACACCAATGCATTGGACGAGGCTATTGCCCTGCCAACCGATTTTTCGGCCCGTATTGCCCGCAACACACAGATCTATCTTCAGGAAGAGACCAATATCAACCGTGTTGTTGACCCCTGGGCGGGTTCTTATTATGTGGAATCGCTTACGCATGAACTTGCCCACAATGCCTGGAAATTGATTGAAGAAGTGGAGAAACTCGGTGGAATGGCAAAAGCAATTGAAACCGGAATTCCAAAAATGAGGATTGAGGAAGCCGCTGCCCGCAAACAGGCACGCATTGACTCGGGCCGCGACACCATTGTTGGTGTAAATAAATACCGTCTGGCCAAAGAAGACCCGATTGATACCCTTGAGGTTGACAACACCGCCGTGCGCGAAGCACAATTGAAACGACTGGCCATTCTGCGCGCTAACCGCAACAATGAAGAAGTTCAGGCATCATTGGATGCACTGACTCATGCCGCCGAAACCAATGAAGGAAATCTGCTTGCCCTCGCCATTGATGCCGCTCGTAAGCGCGCTTCGCTTGGTGAAATTTCAATGGCGTTAGAAAAAGTTTATGGAAGGTACAAAGCCGTGATACGTTCAATTTCAGGAGTTTACTCCTCAGAGTCGAAAGACGACAACAGCTTTAAGAAAGCCTGCGAAATGGCCGATAAATTTGCTGAAATGGAAGGCCGCCGCCCCCGTATTATGATCGCGAAAATGGGTCAGGACGGACATGACCGGGGCGCCAAAGTGGTTGCCACCGGCTATGCCGATATTGGCTTTGATGTGGATATGGGACCGCTGTTCCAGACACCTTCCGAAGCCGCACGCCAGGCTGTAGAAAACGATGTACACGTTCTCGGCGTTTCCAGCCTCGCCGCCGGACACAAGACGCTGGTCCCTCAGGTAATTGAAGAGCTTAAAAAGCTTGGCCGCGAGGATATTATGGTGATTGTAGGTGGTGTTATCCCGGCACAGGACTATGACTTCCTTTACAAAGCCGGTGCTATGGCTATTTTTGGTCCGGGCACGGTTATTCCTGATGCGGCAATTAAGATGCTGGAGATTTTAATTGATGCAAGGAAGTGAAGGTTAAGTAAAATGTATAAAATGAAAAGCTCAAAGTAAAATAAATAAAAAGGAATCCGGGAGGGTTCCTTTTTATTTGATGGTTCGCATTCCTGCTATTTCTCCCCCATCAGCATCTCTTTTGCCTCTTTTAGTTTGGCTTTTTCGGCTGCGGGCAATTTGGGATAGTTTAAATTCAGTTCTTTTAAGCGGTGAATGATAATATTGCTAACGGCATAACGCATATACCATTTTCGGTCGGCCGGAATTACATACCATGGAGCGTGTTTGGTTGATGTGGCTGTAAGCATATCGCCATAAGCTTTCATGTAATCGTCCCAGTATCCGCGTTCTTTTACATCGCTGCTTGAAAATTTCCAGTTCTTCGAGGGATCATCAATCCTTTCAAGAAAACGCTCTTTCTGCTCTTCCTTTGAAACATTTAGAAAGAATTTCAGCACAATGGTCCCATTCTCAACCAGGTGTTTCTCAAGATCATTGATCTGCCTGTAGCGGTTCTCCCAGAAATTATTATCGACATCGTCAACTGATTTTATATCGGGCAGGTTTTGTGCCAAAAGAAATTCAGGATGCACTTTAACTACCAGCACCTCTTCGTAATACGACCGATTGAAAATACCAAACCGTCCGCGTTGAGGCATACACTTATTAGTCCGCCACATATAATCATGCTCAAGTTCGTTGGTTGAAGGAGCCTTAAAGCTGTAAACCTCACAACCCTGCGGGTTAAGGCCTGACATCACATGCTTTATGGTACCATCCTTGCCTGCAGCATCCATCGCCTGAAAAATAAGCAGAACTGAATAGCGGTTATCAGAATAGAGTTTTGCCTGAAGCTCAATCAGTTGCTCAACATTTTCCTGAAGCAGTTTAACACCATCGCCTTTGCCGTTTAATATTCCTTTGTAAGAGGGATTATAGTCTGAAACGCTGATTTTCTTGCCCGGAACAGCCAGAACATCCTTAACTTTGAGCAGGTTTCTCATATCGGATCAATTTGGGGATTGTTATTTTCAATTAAGAAGCATAAAGATACATAAAGATCATTCAAGGCAAACCGAATAAATCAATGCGGATTTTCACCAACTAACAAAAAGGGTAATTCATCATCAAAAATTCAAAACTTTTGTAAGTTGAATCGAAGCTACTCAGATTCATGTTACATATTTGTCTGGTTAACATTTATTTACATAATTTAATATAAGTATACTATGCATATATTAAAAATTTATAATTACCCATTGACCCTATACAGTTTTGTTGGGTCGTTAAAAATGTGTATCTTGCGGATTATTAAAAATTTATCAAAACATGTATCCAACACAAACTTACAACGCGATTCAAAAACCAAGTATTAACGACAAAAACGAAATTGCAGATTTCCTTTTGAACCACCTCGACCAGTTTGGCGATAAAAAAGAAGATATCCTGAAAGCAATTGATTTTTCAGTAAAAGACAGGGCTTCTTTTGGCGGTTTCACAATGGTAGCCAGAGATAAAGCTAATATAGTAGGGGCAGTGGTAGTGAATGAAACAGGCATGGATGGGTATATTCCCGAGAATATCCTGGTTTATATTGCAACCCACCGCGACTACAGGGGAAAAGGACTCGGCAAAAGCCTGATGAAGGAAGCCATTGACCTTGCAAAAGGAAATATTGCGCTTCATGTTGAACCAAACAATCCAGCGAAGTATTTATATGAAAAGCTTGGATTCGATAATAAATACCTC
Source organism: Bacteroidales bacterium UBA5537 (assembly GCA_002426025.1). Taxonomy (GTDB): domain Bacteria; phylum Bacteroidota; class Bacteroidia; order Bacteroidales; family Lentimicrobiaceae; genus Lentimicrobium. Next base: position 28,578 of record DINP01000101.1, read on the forward strand.
GAAATGCGCCTGAATAAAACCAAATAACAATTACAATGGCTTTTATTACACTCGACACTGCGAAGCTGAAAGAGAATTTTGAGTACCTCGACAAGCTTTTCAGCAGAGAAGGAATACAATGGGCGGTAGTTTCTAAACTGCTTTGTGGCAATCGTATGTTTTTGCAGGAAGTTGTCAATCTCGGGGTTAAGCAACTTTGCGACTCAAGGGTAACCAACCTGAAGGCCATTAAAAAAATGGCTCCTGAAATTGAAACAATTTATATTAAGCCGCCACCGGTAAGATCAATACCCGATATTGTAAAATTTGCCGATATCAGCTTCAATACCGAATTTAAAACGATAAAACTGATATCAGATGAAGCCGGGAAACAGAAAAAAAAGCATAAGATCGTAATCATGATCGAAATGGGCGAATTGCGCGAAGGCGTTATGCGCGATGATTTTATTGATTTTTTTGAAAAAGTTTTTCTGCTTCCAAATATTGAAGTCGTTGGAATTGGGACAAACATGNNAACAGGCAGATCCCTTATGTTTCAGGTGGAGCATCTGTAGTTATTCCGCTGATATTTGAGAAATTGCTTCCAAAAGGCATCAACCACTTCAGGGTTGGAGAAACACTGTTTTTAGGAACAGATGTTTATCATGATTCCACCTTGCCAGAAATGCACAACGATGTATTCCAGCTTTATGCTGAAATTATAGAACTTATTGAAAAGCCAATGCTTCCCAGTGGAGATATGGGAACAAACCTCGAAGGACATTCTTATGAATTTGATGATAACTCCGCTGGAAAAACATCTTTCAGGGCAATACTCGACCTGGGCTTGCTCGACGTAGAAAGTGTTCACCTTAAACCTGTTGACCAGAAAATTGAGTTTCTGGGTTCAAGTTCGGATATGCTCGTGATTGACCTTGGCAAAAACGAACAAAACTACAAAACCGGCGATCTTATTGAATTTAACCTCGACTATATGGGCATACTCCGCATAATGAATTCAAGATATGTTGAGAAAAGGCTCAGGTAAGTTGTGGAATAATGGATTATTATTGAGATGTAAGAATATTGGGTAACCCCAAGTAAATTTTATCCTTTTACTTTAAACTTTGAGCTTTAATTTTAAGCTTATTGATCCAAGCAAAATTCGAAATCAAAAATCCGAAATCTGAAATTCCCATGCCATATTTAGTTGTTGACCTTGAAATGAGCGGGCCTGAGCCAGGCTATCATGAGATTATTCAAATTGGAGCCGTTTTGCTTAACGACAACTGGGTTGAGCTTGGCACCTTCCTTACCAATGTTTATCCGGAAAACGAAGAAGCATTCACCGCTTCCGCCGAAAAAGTGCATGGGCTTTCGTGGGACGAACTTCAGGAGGCACCTATGATTTATGATGTGCTCGAAGACTTTGAAAAGTGGATCCGCAAAATGCTGAAAAGGCAGAGCGGTGACCTGAGAGACCTGGTGATTTGCGGGCAGAGTGTAATTTTTGATGTGAACTTTCTGAAATTTGCTTACAGTGGCGAAAATATGGATTGGCCATTTAGCAACAAGCTGATTGACCTGCACACCATTGCTTTCTACACCTTCAAGATACTGGAGGCCAACGGCAAATCGGTTCCACGATCACTCAGCCTCAAATCCATTTCAGCCTGGTTTGGCTTTGAACGCGAAGGCAGCACCCACAATGCGCTTGAAGATTCGCAATTAACCATGCTATGCCTGCAAAAATTCTTCCAGATGGCTGCAAGGTTCAAGGTAACTGACTAAAGCAAGAAACCGATGACCCCACTTTTTAAGAAACTGAATTATAAGAATCAGGCTGAAATGCTGATTGTTAACCCACCCGATAGCTTCCTGCCCGAAATGGAGCTAATGAAAGAATCAGCCCGGATATTGACTGATTTACCAATAAATTCCAGAACAGGTTTTATCCTGGCATTCGTNNAGTTCAAAAAAGTACCAATGCGATTTCAATAGGGACAACGGCTGGCAGGTTTTAAAATCGCTTGGATACGAAGGGGTTAGGATGATTGCAATAGACGATGACTGGTCGGCGCTCAGATTCAGGCAAACTGATCTGATAAAGAAAACCCGCTAAAAGTTAGAGGTATTAATCTGGTGCTTAATAAAATTTGGTACAAATTAGGCGACTCAACTGCACCTGTTGGTTTTGTTTAATATCTTTGTATGTTAAATAGTGCATTTTTCATGAAACTTAACAATGATCAAATAAAAACAATTGCCGGTTCAATCCTTAAGGATAATGAATACTTGTTTCCTTCTACCTATCCGGATATTCCATTAAACCTTTCAATGCTGAAAACAGCACTGAGCAATGCAGGAATCACCGCTGAAAAGAACGAAGTTCCAGATCTTATGCAGCGTGTTGAGCTGGCTCTTGCTGCCATGGTACCGCTGAACTGGAACAATTACGGTTCAATTGCGATTCTGCTTGAGCAGGAGTATCCCGATGAGGATCTGATTACAATTAATATGCAGCGGATTATAGAATTGACCAGAAGTCTAAGTAATTTCGAGGACGACAGTGTTCCGGATCAGGATCAGATTGATTCAATTATTTACACCTGGATCAGTTTAACCGACGAAGAAATTGACATGAACGANNTTTTTCTCTTCCACTATGGTCAGATATATTTTAAGTACTCTGTTGATATGCTGTTTCCTTAGCGGATATGCGCAGAAGAATAATTTCACACCTCCCAATTACAAGAAAATCCACAAAGAAATCAATAAACCCGGAAGCAAACCAACCTATCAGCAACTTTTTAAACGATACAACGACAACGACACGACGCTCAGTCCCGAAGAGTATCGTTTGCTTTATTTTGGGTTCACTTTTCAGCCTGAATATGAACCCGATGCTAAAGAACCTTTTGTTGACAGCCTGATGGCAATTCTCAGACTTGAACAAATTAAACCCGAACAATATGATAAGGTGGTAAAATATTCTAAAAAAATCCTGCAGAAAAACCCGTTCGATATGCGCTACCTCGATCCGCTGATTTACGTTTACCGGATGCAGGGCAATAACCAACTGGCTTCAAAACTCGAATTCAAGCTGGGACGAATAATTGAAATCATTTTCACAACTGGTGATGGCCTTACTGAAAAAACTGCTTTTCATGTAATTTCAGCTACACATGAAACGGATATGCTCAGGGCTTTAGGATTTGGCTTCGTTGGAATGCAAAGCATTAAAAACAATCAGTTTGATTATCTGAAAGTAGAAGAAAATGCTTATGGTATTGAAGGAATTTACTTCAAAAAACCAACACAGTAGTGGTCTTCAATAATTAAAACAGACGACCCAATGGATTTCAAAGAACTCAGCATCAGTAATTTACCTACGGAACATATTTGTTGCGCCATTTCCGATAAAAGAGAAGATTCAGGCCTGGCATTAAAAAAAGCGTGGCTGAAAGATAGAATTTCGGAAGGGCTAATATTCAGGAAATTAGATGCAAGAGGAAAAGTATTTATCGAATATCTTCCTGCCGAATATGCCTGGTCGCCAGTTGTTGCTCCAGGTTATCTGTATATAAATTGCTTTTGGGTTTCGGGAAGTTTTAAAGGAAAAGGATATGGTGCAGGCCTGATGGAAAGTTGTTTGAAGGACGCCAAAGATATAGCCGGAATTGTAGCCCTGAGTTCATCGAAAAAGAGGCCTTTTTTATCAGATGGGAAATTTTTAAAGAAATACGGGTTTGTGAAGTGCGATACCGCTGAGCCCTATTTTGAGCTATTGGTCCTTAAAAATAATCCCTTGGCTCCTGATCCGAAATTTTCTGAGTTTGCCAGGAACGCAAAAGTTGACTTCGGCTCTGGCATTGATCTTTTTTATACAGCCCAATGCCCTTTTGCTACTGATTATGCCGACATCGCGCGAAATCTGGCTGCTGAGAAAAGCATAAAAATAAGGGTCCACCACCTCGACACACGGGCGAAATCACAAGCCCATCCAGCACCCTGGTCAACTTACAGTGTGTTTAAAAACGGCAGATTCGTTACCCACGAAATCCTCACAGCCGCAAGGCTTGAAGCCCTGGCTGCTGAACAGTAAAATTCAGTCAGCATCCCTAAAACGATATTCTTACAGAAATTAAAGGTGTATATCTTTTCATTAGGGTAAGCAATTCAATATATTTGTCCTTTTCTACAAAATCCATTTACAACTTTCGCCAAAAAGTCGCTATTATTATGCAATCGGATAAATATTACAGTACAAATGATTTTCCTGAAAAAGAAATAAGCCAGGCCTGGGATGCCAATGAACAACTACAGGGTATCGCTTTCGGACAAAACAAATGGATATTAAACACATCAACAAAAACCCACTATGGGCTTCAACGCTGGGCTACCAATGCCGATTTTCCGGCTGAAGCAATTAAAGAGGGTTGGGATGAGGGCTACGATATTATTTTCCTGGCTTATGTTTACGACCGGTGGGTGGTAATTCAGGCAAAGGAAACAGGGTTTACAGATCAGATATGGCGCACAAGTGCTCATTTCCCCGAAAAGGAGATAGAACAGGGGAAAAAAGATGGCTACGTAATAACTGATTTATCTTATGGAGTTGACCGCTGGGCAGTAGTTATGACCAAGGGGACAGGGCTAAAGAGCCAGTTAATTGTAACAGCTTCTGAATTTCCCGAAACTGCAGTTAATGAAGGATGGGAAAAAGGCTTTGACATTACTTCCATGGCTTATGGCGAGCATAAATGGGCCCTGATAATGTCGGAAAAAACTGGTTATGTTACACAGAGCTGGGCTACCAGGAATAATTTTGAAGCTAAACTTATCAGCGAAAAGGCAATGGCAGGTAACGACCTGAGCATTATGCTGTATGCCAATGAAATGTGGTTCTTTGCTTTCACCACTTTCCCTGTCGATGTTTCCAGGGAATCAGGCGACGGGGTTTCACATGCTGTTTCCGGTGCGACTACAACCTCCCCTCCTGCTGAAGATGTGCCCGAGGCTGTTGCTCTTCTTGAAAAGGGCAAAGATTTTTCAGCCAAAGAAAAATACGACGATGCAATCGACTGTTTCAGGGAATCAATTAAAATTGACCCCGATTCCTTTACAGCCCACAATTGCCTTGGCGTTATTTACGATATCCGTGGATTTGAGCGTGAAGCACTGGATTGTTTCCGCAAAGCCTTTAAACTTCAAAGCCGCGATTCAGCCATCCTGAGCAATCTCATTTGCCAGATTATAGAAATCAACGCGCCAACCTCAGAAATCCTTGAAGCTTTAAAAGCCACTGACAGGCATACTATTCAGGATATTAAACCTGCAATTACACACAACAATATCGGCTATGCCTACGCTGAAGACGGGCAGCACGAAACAGCGATTACCTATTTTAAAAAGGCCCTCGAAATTGAGCCAGACAATCCAATTTTCAGGCAAAATCTGAAACAATCTGAAAACATTATCGGTAGCAGAAGCAGTCGCACAATCGTTTCACCCGAGCCAGAACCGGCAGCCGCACTGGAAACCGTTGAAAGTTTACTGGATGAATTGAATAAGATGACCGGGCTTGAAGAGATAAAGCGTGATGTGGATGCACTGATAAAATTCATAAAAATCGAGAAAAAACGCAGAGATCGCGGTTTTGCCGTTGGAAGCACCACTTTACATACTGTTTTTGCAGGGCCTCCAGGCACGGGAAAAACAACTGTAGCAAGATTGATGGGCCGTTTGTATAAAGCTATGGGACTCTTAAAGAAAGGCCATGTTGTTGAAGTTGATCGTTCGGCTCTGGTCGCTGAGTTCGTTGGCCATACAGCGCCAAAAACCAATAAAGTTATTGATTCAGCACTCGATGGCATCCTGTTTATTGACGAAGCCTATAGCCTCACACCTGAATTTCCGGGAAATGACTTTGGCGAAGAAGCCATTACTACGCTGGTAAAGCGGATGGAAGATCATAAGCATAACCTGATTGTAATTGTTGCCGGTTATCCCGATGAAATGAAACGGATGGTAAACTCCAACCCCGGATTGCAACACCGCTTTACAAGGTACTTCTATTTCAAAGATTATACGGAATTACAATTAACCGATATTTTTAAATCAATCTGCACTTCGAAAAGGTTTGAACTTACTCCTGAGGCCGAAGCCAAGGTTAAGCGCTATTTTGAATTTCTTTACCATTCTAAAGACAAAAACTTCGGCAACGCTCGCACCGCCCACAATCTGTTCGAGGAAGCGGTACGCTTTCAATCGGCCAGACTTGGATCCTTAGATATTGACAAACTATCGGACAAGGACTTACTTACTTTGACTATCGAAGACATTACAATTTCCGTTGAAGATGAATTTGACGATAAGCACATAGAGACCCTCGACGAAATTATGGGCGACCTCAACAGCCTGGTCGGGCTCGATGAGATTAAGCAGAATGTGCACTCTCTTGTCAATTTCATAAAAACGCAAGAGAAACTCATCGCTTCGGGTCATGAAGCCGACGAAATATCGTTGCATAGTGTCTTCTTTGGCCCTCCGGGAACTGGAAAAACAACGGTTGCCCGCTTAATTGGCCGCATTTATAAAGCTCTTGGCGTTTTGTCGAAAGGCCATGTGGTTGAAGTTAGCAGGGCCAATCTAGTAGCAGAATTTGTGGGTCAGACAGCACCAAAAACGAACAGAGTATTAGATTCAGCCATGCATGGGGTGCTGTTTATTGATGAGGCATATTCACTGGCATCAACAAAAGGTAGCAACGATTTTGGCAAGGAGGCGGTTGAGACATTATTGAAAAGAATGGAGGACGAACGCGATAAATTTGCTGTAATAGTTGCCGGATACACTGCTGAAATGCAGGACTTTATCAGTTCAAATACCGGGCTTGAGTCAAGATTTAGTAATTACTTCTTTTTCACTGATTTTACATCCGTGCAGCTTGTCGAAATCTTTAACAGGATGGTTTCCAGGAAGAAATATAAAACCAGCCCGGAAGCAGATGTTGTTATTGCTGATTTTCTTAATAAGCAATATGCCTCTAAAACCACTGGTTTCGGAAACGGACGCATGGTCAGAAATTTTTACGAGAAACTGGTAAAAGCACATTCAAACCGTATCGCTGGTAAGGAAGAAATTTCCAGTGAGGAACTGATCACATTTGACATGGAAGATGCCAATAATGCATTCAATATGATGACATCCATTTTTGCCGGATCAGCTAAACATGATTCGCGCAGGATGATAGGGTTTAATAAGTAAGGAAAACGGAGTCCAAAGTTTACTCCATATCAATATTGGGCTGAACTTTCATCTCCATCGAGTCCATTTCGAGCGCGATCAGGTTCCCAAATCCCGAGCGGTTGCTCATATAGCAACCATTATCCAGATCAATAAAAGGATAGCCTGTAGAATTGATGGTTAGATCAATAAAATCGAGCGAAACCGGCACATGGCCATGAATGAGCCTGCGGTAACCTATTTTGTAAGGCCTTACCTTAAACTCCCTTACCCAAAGCATGGTCTGGGTATCCTCATATGGATCGGGAATATCAAAATTTAGTCCGGCATGGACCAGTACAAATTTGTCGAGTTCAATATATAGTGGAAGGTTACGCATCCACTCAATATAATGGACAGGGATTTCGTTCAGGTTTTCAGCACCAAAACTCATCATGGCTTCTGCACCTCCATGCTTTAACCATTGCGATTTTGATTTATTGGCTTGTTTAAAGATTAGGAAACTCTTCAAATCCTGTTCCTCGTCCCAGGCCTTTACAAAAAACTCTTCGTGATTTCCCTTGATGGCATTAATGTTATATCCCTGCTCCTGCAGATTCATCACATAGTCGAGCACTCCTTTAGAGTCGGGTCCGCGATCAACAAAATCGCCCAGAAAATAAATCCTGTCGTCTTTTGCCGGCACAATATGCGACTCAACCAGTGAACGCAGACTGCGAAAACATCCATGAATATCAGGGATAACCCATTGTTTCGACATGCGGGTTATTTTTTGGCTTTCCCCTGGTTTGCAACAGCTTCCATTAATTTGCGGATAACTTCCGGATCGCCCAGAAAGTAGTCTTTCTGAAGGTTCAGATTATCGTCAAACTCAAAAACGTATGGAATTCCGGTAGGCAGGTTCAGGCTTACAATATCCTCATCGCTTATGTTTTTCAGATATTTTATTACAGCCCTCAGACTATTACCATGTGCTGCAACCAAAACCTGATCGTGCTGCTTTAGAGATTCCTGGATTTCGCCTTCCCAGTAAGGAACCATACGGTCAACCGTTTCTTTGAGCGATTCGGTAAGCGGAATCAGTTCTGGTTTTTCGTTTTTGTAGCGGGGGTCAAGCCGGGGATTGCGGGGGTCGTTATCTGCCAGCGGTGCCGGTGGCACATCGTAACTACGCCTCCAGACATGAACCTGCTCATCGCCATACTTTTCGGCTGTCTCTGCCTTATTCAGCCCCTGAAGGTTTCCGTAATGCTTTTCGTTTAGCCTCCAGCTTTTTAAAACAGGGATCCACAACTGATCCATTTCTTCCAATGCCAGATTCAGGGTTTTTATAGCCCTTTTCAGGAAGGAAGTATAAGCAAGATCAAAGAAAAATCCATTCTCCTTCAAAACTTTACCAGCTTCACGCGCTTCATTTACCCCTTTCTCAGAAAGGTCAACATCGGTCCAACCTGTAAAACGATTTTCTTTATTCCATTCACTTTCGCCATGCCGCAACAAAACAAGTTTCTTCATTTTAATATATATTTTTTAGCTGATTAGGTCTGTAAATTGTAGTTGCAAAGATACAAAATAGATACCTACGAATTTATCCTGATACACAACGGCTTTTATAAAATAGAACCCGTCTCTGCGTGAACAGCAAACTAAACTCAGGAAAATCGTCAGACGAATGTTCAGAAATACAAAATTCTTCTATTGAAAATTCAAAGATTCGATTTGGTCGCTGATGCAAAGTAGGCAAATCAGGCCTGAAAGCCGCCGGAAAAATTTACTACCTTCGCAACGCATCAGTAAAAGCGATATCTTTTAATAAAGCATTCAATATGAACCTCTACAGGCGGATTAATAACCTTACAGGCTGGGTTGTTTTTGCAATTGCCAGCATTGTTTACCTGCTTACGGCCGAACCAACCACAAGTTTCTGGGATTGTGGCGAATACATTGCTACTGCTTTCAAACTACAGGTCGGACACCCTCCGGGAGCACCACTGTTTCAAATGCTTGGCAGGTTTTTCTCTCTGTTTGCTTTTGGTGACAACTCCAGGGTAGCATTTATGGTTAATGCCATGTCGGCTATAAGCAGTGGTTTCACCATTCTATTCCTTTACTGGACCATCACACATCTGACCAGGAAATTGGTTATAAAAGATGACGCGCCACAATTGGGTGAAATAATAAGCATTGCCGGCAGCGGACTTGTAGGTGCTTTGGCTTATACTTTCAGCGATTCTTTCTGGTTTTCGGCTGTTGAAGGCGAAGTTTATGCCATGTCATCCTTTTTCACTGCCTTTGTTTTCTGGGCAATGCTTAAATGGGAAGATACTGCAGATCAGCCACATTCTATCAGATGGATTGTACTGATTGCCTTTATGATAGGGCTAAGCATTGGTGTGCATCTGCTTAATCTGTTGGCAATTCCGGCAATCACTCTAATCTATTACTTCAAAAAATATAAGCCTACTACCAAAGGAATTATTGCAGCACTACTGCTATCTGTTGTAATGTTAGGCCTGATCATGAGTATTATCATTCCCTGGATTGTGCGCCTGGCAGGCCTTTTCGAACTCTTCTTTGTAAATACGCTCGGGTTTCCGTTTAATATTGGCACGGTTATCTACTTCATCCTGCTGATTTCGGGAATTGTCTGGGGGCTTTATTATACACGGAAGAGAAAGAAAGTTTTATGGAACACAATCGTGCTTTCACTTACTTTTATCCTGATAGGGTATTCCAGCTTTTTTATGCTGATTATCAGGTCTAATTCTAATCCACCTATCAATGAAAATCAACCGAGTAACGCGATCAGCCTGCTTTCTTACCTGAATCGAGAACAATATGGCGACTGGCCGATTTTAAAAGGCCCTTACTACAATGCGCCCGTTGTTGACCGCGAAGATGGGAAACCGGTTTATGTGAAGGATTTNNATTATTATTGATCCGCAAAAAGGCATGGAGCCGGTTTACGATCCGGCATTTACCACCATTTTCCCCCGCATGTGGAGCGGAATAGAGCGTGCACATGAAGAGAACTATAAAAAATGGGGCAAGGTAAAAGGGATTCCTCTGAAAGTAACCAATCAGGATGGAGAACTGGAAACCATTATCAAACCAACTTTCAGTGAAAACCTCCGGTTTTTCTTTAGCTATCAGTTGCAGCACATGTATATCCGCTACTTTATGTGGAATTTTGCGGGAAAGCAAAACGATACACAGGGATTTGGCAACGATTTGGATGGCAACTGGATAAGCGGAATAAACTGGCTTGATGAAATGCGGCTTGGCCCTCAGACAGACTTACCGGATAGCATGAACAGCAAAGGACGTAATAAATTCTTTCTGCTTCCATTCCTGCTTGGACTGGCAGGGCTTATCTGGCACACCAACCGCAACCACAAAGATGCGCTTGTAGTTGCCTTGCTTTTTATAATGACCGGCGTGGCGATTGTAGTTTACCTTAACCAATACGCCTATCAGCCGCGCGAGCGTGATTACGCCTATGCTGCTTCATTTTACGCATTCGCCATCTGGATAGGAATTGGAGTAGCTGCTTTGGTTAATTTACTGAACAAATTCCTGAGCAAAAAACTTTCCGCGATATTGGCCACTGGATTATGCCTGATTGCTGTTCCGGGAATTATGGCCGAACAGGGTTGGGACGATCACGATCGTTCTGATCGTTACACAGCCCGCGATATTGCCCGGAACTACCTTGAATCATGCGATCAGAATGCCATACTTTTTACCATGGGCGACAATGACACTTTCCCGCTTTGGTATGCTCAGGATGTTGAAGGCATTAGGCCGGATGTAAGAGTGGTCAATCTCAG
>DINP01000048.1 GCA_002426025.1 Bacteroidales bacterium UBA5537
CCGGTTTACACCCCAACGGCAGCGGATATAGCCGCAGGATCGGTTACGTTAACCTTAACTGCTCAATCAGCCAGCCCATGCGGCCCGGCCAGCGATGCTATGGTTCTTTCAATTTCTCTGCAGGCTACTGCCAATGCAGGAATTGATGCCACCATCTGCGAAGGCTCAACCTATACCCTTTCCGATGCAACAGCTACCAATGCATCATTGGTAACATGGAGCAGCAATGGCACTGGTTCATTTAACAATGTTAACCTTCTGAATGCCACTTATACTCCAAGTCTGGCTGATATACTCAACGGTTCAGTAATCCTGACACTTACAGCCTCTTCAAATGCTCCATGCATTGGAGTTGCAGATCAGATGGTTCTAAGTATTAGTCATCAAGCCATAGTAAATGCCGGGTTTGATGTTTCAATCTGTGAAGGACAAACATTTACCCCAACATCAGCAACTGCCTTCAATGCTGCAAGTTTGCTCTGGACAACAAGTGGTTCGGGCACATTCAGCAATGCAACGATACTATTCCCGGTTTATACCCCATCGGCTGGTGATATATCGGCAGGCTCAGTTACACTTACTTTGACAGCTCCATCAACATTGCCTTGTCCAATCGCTACGGATGATATGGTACTTACCATTTCTCCTCAGGCTCTTGCCGATGCCGGTGTTGATGCTATCATTTGTGAAGGTTCAACTTACCTGCTCGCGGATGCTGTTGCAACAAATGCTGCCAATATTCTCTGGACAACTACTGGTACTGGAACATTCAACAATCCAACCATTCAGAACCCGGTTTATACTCCGAGCCCGAATGATATACTGGATGGTTTCGTTACCCTTACCATGATTGTTAATTCTGATCCTCCTTGTGGCGGTGATTTTGATGAAATGATATTGACTATCTCCCGTCAGGCAATTGTTTATGCCGGCCCTGATGCAAGTATCTGCGAACTTACACCTTATACGCTTAGTGCGGCTAATCAACAGTTTGCAAGCAGCCTTCTCTGGACTACAAGCGGAACAGGAACTTTTAGTGATGCAAGCATCCCGAACCCGGTTTACACGCCGAGTGCCGCAGATATGGCAGCAGGTTCCGTAATGCTCACATTATCAGCCCAGTCAGTAGCTCCATGCGGGCCTGATTCGGATGCAATGGTACTGACCATTTCTCAACAGGCCACAGCTTTTGCCGGTGCTGACTTTACCATTTGCGAAGGTTCAACCTACACGCTCAGTGATGCTACAGCTACCAATGCAGTATCAGTTCTGTGGACTACTTCTGGTACAGGTATATTCAACAACCCGACACTTGTCAATCCGACTTATATTCCAAGTCCGAACGACATATTTGATGGTTATGTGATGCTTGCCATGTTTGTAAGCTCTTCATCTCCCTGTGCAGGAGCAAGCGATGTTATGGAACTAACAATTTCGCGCGAGGCATTTGTAAATGCCGGCCCGAACGCGGCTATTTGCGAAGGTTCTATTTACAGCTTGAGTGGAGCCTCACAGCAATATACAACGAGTTTGCTATGGACCACAAGCGGATCAGGCACCTTTGATGATGCAACATTGTTAAATCCGGTTTACACTCCAAGTGCTGCGGATATTACTGCAGGAACGGTTACACTGACACTTACCGGACAATCAGCCGCACCTTGCGGGCCAAGCGTTGATGCAATGGTTCTTACCATTTCACGGCAAGCTACCGCCAATGCGGGTGTTGATGCCACCATTTGTGAAGGTTCAAGTTATACCTTATCAGATGCTACAGCTTCAAATGCAATATCTGTATTCTGGACCACAACAGGCTCAGGGGTATTCAGCAATCCCAACAACCTGAATCCGACATACATTCCAAGTCAGAGTGATATCAATGATGGTATGGTTGTACTTACACTTCATGCAAATTCAGGTGCTCCTTGTGCCGATGCAACCGATGCTATGGTATTGACTATATCGCGTCAGGCAGTGGTATATGCAGGGCCAAATGCATTAATTTGCGAAGGTTCAGCCTTTACCTTAAGTCAGGCAACCCAGTCACATGCTACAAGCCTGTTATGGACTAGCAGTGGTTCAGGTACATTCAGTAACCCGAATATCATAAATCCGGTTTACACACCGAGTACCGCTGATATTTCAAATGGTCAGGTAACTTTGACATTAACGGCTCAATCAACACTGCCTTGCAGTTCGGCTTCTGATGATATGTTGCTGACCATTTCGCGACAAGCGATAGCTAATGCGGGTCCCGATGCTGCAATCTGCGGAAGTACCTCTTACACGCTTTCAGGAGCAAGTGCAACCAACTATTTGTCAGTCTTCTGGACAACTTCAGGAACAGGAACTTTTAGTAGTGCAGCGGTGGTAAATCCGGTCTATACCCCAAGTCAGAATGATATTCTGGATGGCTCGGTAACACTCACAATGACGGCTCAATCAAGTGCTCCATGCGGCAATGCAACGGATGCAATGACCCTTACTATTTCTGCACCGGTTAATGTTGATGCAGGTGATGATGCCACCATTTGCGCAGGAAGTACTTACCAACTCACAAATGCAACTCAGACTAATACCATTTCATTGTTATGGACAAGCAATGGAACTGGAACATTTGACGATCCCACATTGCTGAATCCGGTTTATACACCTGGTGCTGACGACATCCTGAATGGCTTGGTTACACTTAACCTTACAGGTCAGGCAGCTCCGCCTTGCGCTGAAGTAAGTGATGAAATGGTTCTGACCATTGCACCACAATCCATAGCTTTTGCCGGTGATGACTTTACCATCTGCAGCGGTAGTTCTTACACCATTTCTGACGCTATAGCTACAAATGCTATGTCAATTTTATGGACAACAACAGGAACCGGTATCTTCAACAATCCAACCATTTCAAATCCAACCTATACACCAAGTCAGAATGATATTCTGGATGGATATGTGACCCTGACAATGATGGTTACCTCTGCGGCTCCATGTGGTGGAGATTCAGATGAAATGACACTAACTATTTCTCGTCAGGCAACGGTTAGTGCCGGCTTTGATGCTACGGTTTGCGAAGACCAAACCTATACCCTGCTTGGTGCAACTCAGCAGTTCGGAATAAGTCTGCTTTGGACAACTTCCGGAACAGGAACATTCAGTGATGCAACAATTCTTAATCCTGTCTATACCCCGGGAACTGAAGATGTTATTGCCGGTTCGGTAATACTTACAATTACGGTTGAATCTGCTGCTCCATGCGCTGAAGTTTCTGATGAGATGACACTCAGTTTCTCACTTCAGGCAACTGCAAGTGCCGGCGATGATGCTTCGGTTTGTGCCGGTGCTGATTTCACTCTTTCAGGAGCAACGGCTACCAATTATACTTCTGTACACTGGACTACATCAGGAACCGGAACTTTTGATAACCCGGCACTGATTAACCCGGTTTATGCACCAAGCAACAACGATTTGAGCAACGGGCAGGTAATCCTGACCCTTGAAGTTCAATCGGCTACCGGGTGTAGTTCCGTATCAGATCAGATGCTCCTGACTATTGATGCACTTCCACTTGCAAATGCAGGACCTGATTTCTCGGTTTGCGAAGATGATCCGTTTATGATTATTGCCGCTTCAGCAAGCAACTATACTTCACTTTACTGGACATCAACCGGACTTGGTTCAATCATTGGAATCAATACCCTGACACCAACTTACGTTCCTGCTGAAAATGAAACAGGGAATATTACAATAACTCTAAATGTTGTTGGTTCGGTTGCCTGCGGTAATGTTGAAGTATCTGATGAAATGATTCTCACCATCAAGCAAAGGGTTGTAGCCAATGCCGGAACTGATCAAACCATTCCTAATAATGCAACAACCATTTTAGATGGTAGTGCAACAAGTGGTTCAGGATCGTATGTGTTTAACTGGCAACCCGCTTCGTTACTCTTATTGAACAACACAACCAATCCGCAAACCAGACCGTTAATTAACCACACCGAATTTGTATTACTAGTTACCGATGCGGTTACAGGGTGCCAGGATAGCGATACCATGATGGTATTTATTGATGGAATAAATTATCCACCGGTAGCAAATGATGATTATGATACAACGAGGTACAACACTTCTGTTATCATCAATATAACCGGTAACGATTCTGATCCTGAAAACGGTGCACTCACAGTTACATTCTGCGGTTACCCGACCAATGGTTTGGTAGTGCTTAACAGCAACAACACCATTACCTATACACCTTACGAAGGTTTCTCAGGTGACGATTCCCTGTGTTATATGATCTGCGATAAGGGAATACCGATGTATTGTGATGAGGCGATGGTATATATCCATGTACTGCCCAAACCCGATATCAACGATATTGTAATCTACAATGGTGTTTCTCCCAATGGAGATGGCAATAACGATATCTGGAAAATCAAGGGTATAGAAGGCTTCCCTGACAACGAGGTTAAGATATTTAACCGTTGGGGCGATAAGATCAAAGACCTTTCGCACTACGATAATGTAAATGTGTTCTGGGACGCTACCAATAAGTTTGGTGAACTCGTGCCCGATGGTACTTACTACTATGTACTAGAGATCAAGGGTGTGGAAACGTTCACCGGATGGATTTATGTAAGAAGCGAAAACTGATTTTAACGAAAAAATAAACAACTATTATGAAAAAGATAACCGGCTTAGTTTTCCTGTTAATCAGTTTCTCGGCATTTGCCCAGCAGGACCCATTGTTTAGCCAGTATATGTTTAATAAACTTGCTTTAAATCCGGCTTATGCCGGAAGCCGCGAAGTTCTTACCATTGATTTGCTCGATCGCTATCAATGGGTTGGAATTGATGGCGCTCCCCGAACATTTACCGTGGGAGCACATATGGCAACGCGAAACAATAAAATTGGCCTCGGTTTGTATGCATATCGCGATGCACTCGGCCCTACCATTAACCAGGGGCTTATGGCCACCTATGCCTACCGGCTTTTATTGGGCAGGGGAACATTGTCTTTCGGGCTTCAGGCCGGATTTAAATATTTCGACTACGACTGGACTTTGGTAAATGTGGAAGATCCTGATTATACATTTCAACCTCAGGATATTCAGCGGTTTACACCGGATGCAAATTTCGGAGTATATTATCAGACCAACAGGTTTTTTGCAGGCTTATCATCAAAACAGCTTTTTCAGAATGAGTATGGTGTTACAACGGTAGATGATAAAACCACCTATACCAAACTGCTCAGGCATTTTTATGGAATGGCAGGTGCAGCATTCCCCATTGACGACAAAATTGTGTTCAGGCCGTCTGTTCTTGCAAAATTTGTGAAAAATGCTCCGCTTCAGGTTGATATTAATGCTAGTTTACTTTTCGGGGATATATTCTGGATAGGCACATCATACCGTACTGAAAAAGCGATTGTTTTCCTGACAGAATTCAGGATTTCGGAAAAATTCAGGGTTGGTTATTCTTACGATATTTATCTGAACGAACTGCAACCTCATAATAAAGGGTCGCATGAAATCAGGCTTGGGATCGACCTGGACCTTTACCATTCACGTATGATGACCCCCAGGTATTTCTGATTTTTCAATGGTATAATTCCGGATTACTGAACCTTTGAAACAAGGCATAAATAAGAAGAACGAATGAAAAATAAAAAAATCATTATCGCGGTAATTTTCATGGCTTTTAGCTTACAGGTTTTCCCGCAGTTAAAAAGGGCCAACAGGCAGTACGACTTGTTCAACTATTCAAAGGCTATTCCGTTGTATAAGAAAGCTGCCGAAAGTAAAGATGTAAATGTTAGCAAAGAAGCAACTGCAAAACTGGCCGACTGTTACCGCCTTATTAACGATGTAAATGAATCAAGGGCATGGTATCAGAGAGCTACAAGTTTTGAAGGTACAGAACCGATGAATTATTTCTATCTCGGCCAGGCCCTCAGAAGTCTTCAACGTTATGATGAAGCAAAAAAAGCATTTCAAAAATATGCTGAGCTAAATCCAAACGATACACGGGGAACTCTGTATGCTGATTTTTGTACAAATATTGAGGAATGGGCCGATCTGATGCCTTCAGCAGAGGTTAAAAATGCCGGTTCGCTCAACTCAAAGTTTTCCGATTTCGGACCGGCATATTACAAAGATGGAATTGTGCTGGCATCCGACAGGCAATTGAGTTTGCTCGACACCCGCCCCTATTACTGGACTAATTTCAGTTTTCTTGATTTGTATTATTCAGAGCCAAAATATTACCAGGATTTCTGGAGCGATATGTCAGATCCATCATCACTTAGTCAGAAATTCAATCAGACTTATCACGACGGACCTGCCTGCTTTGTTGGAGATTCAAAAATATTTCTTACCCGTACAACCATGGAAAGGGTGAAGAAAGGTGATAAAAACATCAGGACCCATGTGCTGAAAATCTACTATGCCGATCTGGGTGATGGAAAAGTTAAGTACAGTGATTTCCCTTTTAACAGTGATGATTTTTCAAACGGCCATCCTGCAGGGTTTTCAGATCAGAAAACCATCATCTTTGTATCTGATATGCCCGGAGGTTTTGGAGGGTCTGATCTTTACAAAACAGTTTTAACTGATGGATCGTGGAGCACACCAGAAAATCTGGGCGCACACATCAACAGTTTTGGCAACGAAGTATTTCCTACGCTGGTCAACGACACCTTGCTTTATTTTGCCTCTGATGGGCATCCGGGCTATGGAGGGCTTGATTTGTATGTTTCAGGGTTCAAAAACGGAAAATGGAGCGTTCCCGTAAATCTTAAAGCACCTATAAATTCGTCTTACGATGATTTTGCAATTGCCGTGAATGAAAATCTGACCTCTGGTTTTTTCAGTTCCGACAGGCCTGGCGGACTGGGAAGTGATGATATTTATGCTTTCAGAAATGCCATTCAACCAGGAAAGAAGGAACTTTTCGATCAGGATTTGGAAGCTCAAAAGCTGATGGTTAGCGGATATGTTAAAGAGAAAACCAGCAAAAAACCGCTTGCCGGCGCTAAGGTTTTCTTACTGAATACAAAAACGAACAAGGTAAAAGTACTGGAAACCAGTCCTGAAGGTTATTTTTCAACACCGGTTGAAAAAGGTGTTCTTTATATTGCAAGGGCTGCAAAGCCAGATTATCTGAACGATTGTCTTAATTTCCGGATAATGCCTACCGATGCAGTCTCTGACCAGAAAACGCCACGCGATCTGCTTCTCGATAAACTGGAAGTTGACAAGGTATTCCAGGTAGAAAACATTTATTACGATCTTGATAAATGGTATATACGCGAAGATGCCAAGCCTCCGCTCGATAACCTTGTGAGTATAATGAAGCAATTCCCGATAAGCATAGAATTGTCGTCACATACCGATTGCAGGGCCTCTGACGGTTACAACGATGAGCTTTCGCAGAAAAGGGCAGAATCGGCTGTAAGATACATCATACTTCAGGGTATTGATCCTTCTAGGCTGGTGGCAAAAGGTTACGGTGAAAAGAAACTGGTCAACCGTTGTGCTGATGGTGTTGAATGTACCGAAGCTGAGCATCAGGCTAACCGTCGTACCGAGTTCAGGATTTTATCCATAGATAAACCAGTAAATGACAGTCAATTTGATCCAATGATCTTTGAAGAGGGCGAAGAGGTTGATGTTTACCTTTTCGACCCGGAGTTTTTCTCACAATGTGTTGGTGTAAAGGATGAAATAAAGTCAGATAAAGCATCAGTAAACCCGGTCAAGACAAGTACAATTACCACGCAGGTTCCATCTGTTAAACAAACTTCTCCAGATAAAGGAATTTGCTATGGCGTTCAGCTATTAGCTTCTGCAACCGAAATACCGTTGGATGATCGGGAACTTAAGAATGCAACCGATGTTAAAAGTTACTTTTCAGGAAGATGGTATAAGTATGTATCCGGTTGCGAAAAAAGCTACGAAGATGCAGCCCGGCTTCGAAAGGAGCTTGTCAGCAAAGGGTTTGCAAACTCGTTTGTCGTTAAAATCGAGGATGGTAAAGTAACTTCTGCACACTGATATAATTTTAAATAACGGGGCTGAACTGGAATATTTCCGGTTCAGCCCCTGTTATTTTCAGCAATGTTAAAATTTTATTCCAGAAAACCAATCCCGGATCTGTGCTTAGATCTGAATGGTTTAATTAGTAGGTATAAAGCCAGTATTATCAGCAGCAAGTGGGTTGCAACATCATACCTGATTCCGTGTTGAAAAAGGACTAAAAGCAGCCTGTAAAGGCTGATAACAAAAACCAGGAAAAAGCCGAATACTTCAAATTTACGCCTGTCGAGAACCAACAGTATTACAGAAGCTGCAACAACTGCAACCAAAGTTCCAACGTTGGCAATGTCTTCCCAGAAAGGGGTCATTGAGTCAGATTCGCCAACTATTTCATAAAAAAAGGCGAATAGAAATGCGATAATGCCTATTCTTAAAAAGATAAGCATGGTAATCTTCAATGCCTGAGATTCGCTCATATTGTTGTTTTTACCGGTTGATCTATAATCAGAATGCTCTGAATCCTATTATTTCTCTAACTTCTTTAATTGTTCTGGCAGCGCTTTCATGGGCTTTATTTCTGCCAAGTTTTACAACTTTTCTAAGATAATCTCCATCCGCCGCTATTTCTTTAATTTTCTCGCGTAATGGTTCAGTAAAGATAATAATATCTTCGGCAAGTTGTTTTTTCATATCGCCATATCGAATCTGACAGGTGTTGTATTTCTCCTCATAAAAGGCAAGCGTTTCTTTATCTGAAAGTGCTTTCATAAGATTAAAAATATTTTCTATCGCCTGTGGCTTTGGTTGGTTTGGCTCTGTAGGGCCACTATCGGTAACCGCTTTCATCACCTTTTTGCGGATAGTTACAGGCTCATCGCCCAGAAAAATTGCATTTCCCTCACCTTCAGATTTGCCCATTTTGGTGCTGCCATCGAGGCCTGGAATTTTTATAAGTTGTTCACCAAAATTATAAGCTACCGGTTCGGGAAAATAATCAACTTTAAACAAGCGATTAAAACGATTGGCAAAGGTACGTGTCATCTCAAGGTGCTGTTCCTGGTCTTTTCCAACCGGAACCTTATGTGCTTTGTGCAGAATAATATCTGCAGCCATCAGGGTTGGATAAGTAAGCAAACCGGCATTGATATTGTCGGGCTGCGATCTGGCTTTGTCTTTAAACGAAGTTACGCGCTCGAGTTCGCCCAGATAGGCATTCATATTCAGAAACAAATAGAGTTCTGCCGTTTCGGGTAAATCGCTTTGAAGGTAAAGCGTTGCTTTTTCAGGATCAAGCCCGGCGGCAAGATATTCAACCAGTACACTTTTTACGTTTCCGTGAAGATCGGCAGGGGTAGGGTGGGTTGTTAATGAATGGTAATCAGCAATAAAGAAATAGCAGTTGTTTTCGTTCTGCATTTTAATA
The DNA here is from genome assembly GCA_002426025.1 of Bacteroidales bacterium UBA5537. Taxonomy (GTDB): domain Bacteria; phylum Bacteroidota; class Bacteroidia; order Bacteroidales; family Lentimicrobiaceae; genus Lentimicrobium. The sequence goes on from DINP01000048.1 coordinate 9,451, forward strand.
AAATTCCGCAAGGCTCCGAAATAATTTCCAAGGTGAAGATTTCCGGTTGGCCGTATTCCACTGACAACTGTATCCATAAAATGTAATGATTATAGTTTATGCCTGTCGGTAATGACTGGCCGAGTGCAAAATTAAAAATAATCCTTTGATAATGAGTTTAAGCCGGAATGGAAGAGAAAATTACATTTTAATTTCGTCCCCGACTTTGTTAAAAAAATGATATTCAAGCAAATGGTACGAAGGCATTGGTTTCAACCTTATCCAGTGTTTAAACATAAAATACCATTTCATGCGAACAGAGGGAAGTCCGTTTACGAGATAGGCATAAATATATGGGTGCAAGGCAATTTTAATATAGGGTTCGTTCTGATCCTGCAACAGATAACGTATATTATTCTCAATTTGATCTATCAGGATAATACTTGGTTTTATTTCGCCTGTACCTCCGCACGAAGGACACTTCTCAAGAATCTGAACATTCATTTCGGGGCGGACACGTTGACGGGTAATCTGTACCAGTCCGAACTTGCTTGGAGGAAGGATAGTATGCTTTGCATGATCCTTACTCATCTCATCCTTAAGGCTTTGATATAACTTACGACGGTTGGCACCTTCGTGCATATCAATAAAATCAATCACGATAATTCCGCCCATATCGCGCAGCCTAAGCTGGCGGGCAATCTCCGAAGCAGCTTCAAGGTTGACAGCCAGCGCATTCATTTCCTGCGAAATTTCCGAATTTACCCTGTGTCCGCTGTTTACATCAATAACATGGAGGGCTTCAGTATGCTCAATAATCAGATAAACACCACTTTTTATGGTAACGATTTTTCCAAAAGAATTCTTTATCTGCTTGTCAATGCCGAAATGTTCAAAAATCGGGGCTTTGCCTTTGTAGAGTTTTACAATGTCAACCTTATCGGGTGCTATGGTCTTTATGTAGGTTTTTATTTCCTCATAAATTCCTGCATCATTGACATGAATATTATTGAACGATTCGTTGAGCAAATCGCGCAAAATAGCAGTAGTCCGGTCTATTTCGCTTAAAATCCGCTGAGGTGCTTTTGCCCCTGCCAGCTTGGCCATGCAGGTATCCCATTTTACAATGAGGTTACGCAAATCAGCATCGAGGTCGGCCACTTTTTTATTCTCGGCAACGGTACGGATTATTACTCCGAAATTCTTCGGCTTAATGCTCATAATCAGCCGCTTAAGCCGGTTGCGCTCCTCTACGCTCTTGATTTTTTGCGAAACAGAAACCCTTGAAGAGAATGGAACCAAAACCAGGTAGCGTCCAGCAAACGATATTTCTGACGAAACACGCGGACCTTTGGTTGATATCGGCTCTTTGGCAATCTGAATCAAAACCTGTTGATTCGAAGTAAGAACCGAATTTATTTTACCGGTTTTCTCTATATCGGATTCAAGAACCATATCGCCAATACTTGGTAGATCGGGTTTTCCGGTAAGGTAATTTCTAAGAAGCTTATTTAATGAATTAACCTGGGGACCCAGATCGAGGTAATGCAGGAAGGCATCTTTTTCGTAACCGACATCAACAAAAGCAGCATTAAGCCCGGGCATGATTTTTTTAACCCTACCCAGATAAATATCTCCAACGGCAAAATTATTGTTGCTTTTTTCTTTATTTAATTCAACAAGGTCTTTGTCTTCAAGCAATGCAATATTCACCTCCGAAAGACCGGTGTCGATAATCAGTTCCTTATTCAAACCCCTGATTTTTAATATGTAGTAAGTAATAGCCGCACAAAAACGACAATAGTCTGGTATTTAAATCCAGAAATGCCGTTGGTGCCGGTGTAAGGCTAAATTCCATCATGTGCCTTCTTATCAGGGCTTTCCTGAAAGGACACATGATGGGATTACCTGAGTTTAAGAAAACTTATTTCTTTTTGTGCCTGTTTTTGCGCAAACGCTTTTTACGTTTGTGCGTAGCCATTTTATGTCTTTTTCTTTTTTTTCCGCTTGGCATGGTAAATGATTTTTATAAAATGAACAACTGCTTATTTTACCTTGTTCTTAACGTCGAATACAAAGGTTTTCGCAGGTTTAAAAGCGGGAATGTAATGAGCCGGAATAATAATGGTAGTATTTTTGGAGATATTACGACCTGTTTTTTCAGCCCTTTTCTTTGTAGTGAAGCTGCCAAATCCTCTGAGGTAAACATTTTCGCCATTTGATAAAGAATCTTTAACGGCGTCCATGAAAGCCTCAACAGTTTGCTGTACAGCAACCTTTTCAATATTGGTCTTACTAGCAATTTCAGCTACAATTTCTGCTTTTGTCATGTTGATTAGAAGTTTTAATGATTTGAAAATAAATTTTTTAAAACGGGGTGCAAATATAAAGGTTTTTGTGACAATAAGAAAATTATCTGATTTTTTTTGGTCCCAATTGCCTCTATTTAAGTGTTTTTCAGAAAGCGACTATGGATTTCAGCAACAATTTAATAAACTGGTATTACAAAAATAAACGCGATCTTCCCTGGCGAAAAACCAAAGATCCNNATGTACAAGCCCTTGCAGAGGCAACAGAAGGTGATGTTCTTACCATTTGGAAGGGCTTGGGTTATTACAGCCGGGCCAGAAATATGCATGTTACTGCAAAATATGTTGTTGATAATTTTGGCGCTTCTTTCCCATCGGATTATGCAACCTTAATAAGCCTGAAGGGTATAGGAAGCTATACCGCTGCAGCGATTTCATCAATATGTGCAAATGAAGCACAGGCAGTTGTTGATGGAAATGTGGTAAGGGTACTTTCGCGGATTTTTGGATACCGTGATCAGGTTGGTTCAACACAATCGCGGAATAAAGTTTCAAAAAAAGCGGCTCAGTTAATTCCACAGGATATTCCGGGAGATTTTAACCAGGCTGTTATGGAATTTGGCGCTATTCATTGCAAACCAGTAAAACCGTTGTGCCTTGATTGTATTTTCCTTAGTGATTGCTTTGCCTTCCGCAACAATCTTGTAGAGGAACTTCCAGCGAAAAAGCGCGAGATTATCAGAAGGAGCAGGTATTTCAATTATTTGTGTGTCGTTATACCTGATAAGGGTTTTGTTCTGGGTAAACGATCAGAAAAAGACATCTGGAAAAACTTGTGGGAATTCCCCTTACTGGAGTCGAATAAACTATTGACAAAGAATGAGATGCAAAAATCTGATTTATTTATCGACTTGCCTGATGCTGAAATCGGTGAAATTGCTGATTATAAGCATCTGCTGACGCATCAGGTAATTCATACGCGATTTTTTATGGTTACTTCAGCACAAATACCACAAGAGTTCATTAGAAGAAATAATTACATTATAGACAATCCTTTAGCTTCCGGATTGCCGATTTCCAGACTGACCGAACGGTTTTTACAGAAATTGTGATGATATGCTAAAACATAAAATAACGGCAATGGCAGTTCAAAGGCTTTTGTTTTTTATTAGGATTGAGCGTATATTTGTTGTTGTAAATATTTAAAAAATCAGAAGATGGCAAGAGGCGTAAACAAAGTAATTTTGATTGGCAATTTGGGGAAAGATCCTGAAATACAAAGTTTTGATACTGGTGTAAAAAAAGCATCGTTCTCTCTGGCTACAACTGAAACATATCGCAATCGTGAGGGTCAGGATGTAGATCAGACTGAATGGCACAATATAGTTCTGTGGCGTGGATTGGCTGATGTCGCTGAGAAGTATCTGAAAAAAGGATCACAGATTTATATTGAAGGCCGCATCAGATACCGTTCGTATGAAAAAGACGGGCAAAAAAGATATATTACAGATATTGAGGCAGATACGCTAAATATGCTAGGTGGGCGTTCATCGGATAATGCGAACTGGCAAGGAGGACAACCGGCTACACCTGAACAAGCTGCACCCAAGCCACCTGTTATCGAAACCGAAACAGACGATCTGCCTTTCTAGGAAGGATTTAAACAAAAGCCGCTGAAGTTCCATAAACCTCAGCGGCTTTCGTTTTATATAAAGCAAAAATTGTTAGCTGTTAATTATAAGTTTTTAACTAGTTAATCTCTTCCACTCAGCGATTTTGGAATACGTCCGTTTTTGATACTCTCGGAGCGCAAGCGGTGGCCTGCAATGCGCTCGACCATATTTCCTGTTTCAAGGATACGATCTATATCGAGGTTGGTTTCAATGCCCATTTCATCCATCATCACCACCATATCTTCAGTCGAAACCAATCCGGTAATACCTGCATCCTTGTAGTAATAGGACCCTGTTCCGGCAACAGGAACCCCATCTACAAAATTAGCCGGCTGTCCACCGATTCCGCCAAGGGTTGATTCATAGTTAGTCATTCCGGCCTGCAGAGCCGCCAGTACATTAGCCAGCCCCCAGCCACGGGTTGTGTGCAGGTGAACTATGTGTTTCTCTGGCCTGGGAACGCTGTCGAGAAGCATCGAAAAGTATTTATAAACCCTGTCGGGCGAAGCAGAGCCGTCGTGGTCTGCATGTTCCACATCATTGGCACCAATATCAAGCCAGCGTTTTGTGAAGTCAATGGCTTTCTCCATTTTTGTCGGACCTTCAATAGGGCAACCCCAGATGGTACTTACCGTTCCATTCACTTTCAAGCCCGCGTCCTGTGCAAGCGGGATGTATTTTTCTGCCATTTTCCAGTAATCTTCCAACGATAAACCCGAATTTTTCTGGTGGTGTGATTCACTGGTTGAAACCATCAGCAGAATGCGGTCGGGTCCCCAGCCTTCTTTTCGGGCTTCAATGGCACGTTCAATGGCCTTTTCGCGAATAGTAATAGCGGTAAGGCTCACGTTATTAATCAAATGGGAAACGATTTTGCTTTTACGCAGGCTTTTCATCAAAATATCGGCATCTTTAAACTGGGGCATACCTTTGGGATTGCCGAAGTTGGTAACTTCAATATGTTTAAATCCCGAAAGGATCAACTGTTCAGCTACCCATAGCTTTGCTTCGGTAGGAATAAATTTTTCTTCATGCTGAAATCCATCACGTACTGTAATGTCGCCTATGGTTACTTTTTTTGGATAGTTCATTGATTTACAGAATTAAATTCGACTTCAAATCAGTGATTTCGTTTCAAAATTAATTTCTCTTTGGCAGCTTTTAAAATTTCTTTAGTTCAGCTTACCAGGTTCCGGCAGGTGAGAACAAAAAGTCAGTGTGACTATCAATATCATAGAGAAACTGATAACCTTTGGTCTCTTTACTGCAAAATTGTTCCAGCAGGATAATCATTTGCCGGTATCCGTTCGTTGTAAGGTCGCAATAGAATTCTACGTTGTTCTCAGTCGTAATTCCTTCATCTTCCTCTGAAATGCGCAGTGTCAGGTTGCAGTTTCGAGCATCAATAAAGTCAATAGATGCCAGATTGAGCGTTTTCATATTTACAAGAATTGACTGCTGAACAATCTGCCGGAATTTGTTAGCCTCAGCCATGTCAAAGTCGTAAAGCCGCACAATATTGTCATCGTATTCATTATAATGGTCAATATAATCAAGTTGCATTTTTCCGGTCTTAAACAAGATTAAAACTGCATCTCCGGAATTTCACCATCAACGATTAACCGGCCTTCAGTAGCTTTTCTGATTTCATCAACCGAAACTCCCGGAGCTCGTTCGAGTAAGCGAAACCCTTTATCGGTAACTTCCAAAACTGCCAGATCGCTCACGATTTTCTTAACACATTTTACTCCTGTAAGTGGCAATGTGCATTCTTTCAGTAGTTTAGATTGTCCATCCTTGCTACAGTGTTGCATCGCCACCACAATATTTTTCGCGGAAGCTACCAAATCCATAGCGCCACCCATACCTTTTACCATTTTGCCGGGAATTTTCCAGCTTGCGATGTCGCCTTGATCAGTAACCTCGAAAGCGCCCAGAACGGTGAGGTCAACATGCCCTCCGCGGATCATGGCAAAACTGGTTGAAGAATCGAAGAACGAGCCACCTGGAAGTACAGTAACGGTTTGTTTACCGGCATTAATCATATCGGCATCAGCCTCTCCTTTTTCCGGAAAAGGGCCCATGCCCAGCATCCCGTTTTCTGACTGCAGCACAACTTCAATGCCATCGGGCACATAATTGGCAACCAGTGTAGGAATGCCAATCCCCAGGTTTACGTAATAACCGTCTTTTAGTTCCTGCGCTATGCGTTGCGCGATTTGTTCTTTGGTAAGTGCCATTGGTGTTATATCTTAAATGTTTTTATTGCCTTGATTGGATGGAATAATTGGATTTTAAAAATCCCAAATCCACAATCCGCAATTATTTCTCCGTAAGTCGTTCAATCCTCTTTTCGTAGTCAACTCCCTGGAAAATCCGTTGCACAAAGATTCCGGGAGTATGGATCTGGTTTGGGTCCAAATCGCCGGCCGGGACAAGTTCTTCAACTTCGGCAATCGTTATTTTTCCGGCCATAGCCATAGCCTGATTAAAATTATTGGCGGTATGACGATATATAAGGTTGCCATGGGTATCACCTTTCCAGGCTTTTACGATGGCAAAATCAGCAGTGAGGGCAAGCTCAAGCAAATGGGGTTTTCCATTGTATTCGCGTACTTCTTTTCCTTCAGCCACTTCGGTGCCATAACCTGCTGGTACAAAAAATGCCGGGATTCCTGCTCCGCCGGCCCTACAACGTTCAGCCAGGGTTCCTTGTGGAATCAGGTCAACTTCCAGTTCACCTGCCAGCAACTGCCGCTCAAATTCAGCATTTTCGCCAACATAAGAAGAGATCATCTTTTTTATCTGCCGGTTTTGAAGCAGCAGGCCAAGGCCAAAATCATCAACACCTGCGTTATTAGAGATGCATGTAAGACCTTTTACACCACTTTCAGCCATGGCGGCAATACTATTTTCGGGTAGCCCACTGAGGCCGAAACCGCCAACCATCAATGTCATTCCATCAGAAATACCGGTAATAGCTTCGCGGGCATTTTTTACAACTTTATTCATACACGGTAAAGTTTACGCATTCATAAACATAAAAATCAGGCTTTTGGTTCTGATTAGACACCCGATTTCAGGTATATTTATCAAATATAGGCAACTTAGGTGAATTAATAAATTTTTTTTATTTCTATTTTATTTGAATGGAAAATTATAATTGCAAGGAGGTTAAGCTCTATTTTTTTGCCAGTATTTTAAATTAACGATCTATTTTACAATGAAAATGATATAAAACTACCTCATTTTTACTTTTTCTGATACTGATATTTGATTCATGTGTGTATTTTTAATTCTGAATCCGGCTTTTTGTCCAATACTCAAACGCACCGATTCTGTAAGGAAAGGAGCATGTTATAAATGAAATTTATAACATGCTGATTAGGAATAAATTAATTATTTGTTTTTTTAGAAAAAAGTGCCATCTTAGCCGCTGTTAATTTATTAACAACTGATTGAATTGTAAACCTTACTGATTATTAAGTAATCTTAACAAACATGAGCGATTCAACCAATGGCTATCACATTAGCTTTTTTAAACCAACAACTCCCAGAGCCCGATTTAACAGGCAAATTGTTATCTGGCTGGCCTCAATCTGGGCAGTAGCAATTTTCGGATTTCAAATTTTACTGAAAATTGTGGAAAAACCGACTCCAGAACCAGCTTATGTAACTTTTCAGAATATCTGGGCGAAAATTGAGAACGGATCTTCTGATATAGCTGAAATTCAGGAATTTGGGCAGGTTTCGCTATCAGTTCTGGGTAAAATAGATATAACCGATGGAGAAAAAATTGTGCTTGGCAATGCTTTAAGCTGGTCACTTTATAATCTTACAGCCGATTCAGCTAAAACTGCCTTAATTGAAAGAATTCAGAATTTTGAAAAAATAGAATCTGAGATTAAAAACATTAGCGATCCCGAATATATTCAACTCAGAAATGGATTGACTGAGGACCTTAGCCTGGTGCTTAATTTGAAGGCAACGGATGTTAGGACCAAAATTTTGCCATTGGAGTTATCTTCCGGAAACATGTTGTCTTTAACCGAGGACTCCAGGTACAATTTACCGGCAATTATGAAAAAATATCTGGTACATAACCAGTCCTTTCTTACAGATAGCCGGTTCTTGGGATTCCCTTTTCATTATTTCTATACAGCGGTTTTTCTACTGATTCTATTTGTTGGTCTTTGCTGGGTTTATTGCCTTAGGGCCGACTACCGAGACAAGATACTTGGTATAGAAGAATAAAATCTCACAAATAAAACAGGAAAAGATGAAAAAAATATATCTCCCCATTGCTTTATTGGCTCTTCCGGTATTATCTCAGGCGGCCACTGCGGCTACTCAGTTGGAAGGCGGTTTTAAAGTTGGACCTGCAATCATTCTAATTTCAATGCTGGTTCTTTTTGTTGCGGTTGGCATTATATATAGAGCTAAGGATACCACTGATTTTTATGCTGCAGGCAGAGGAATATCACGGGTTGGTTCAGGTATGGCTATAGCCTCAAACTGGATGAGTGCTGCTTCATTTCTTGGCATGGCAGCACTTATGTATGGTGCTGGATATCATGGACTTGCCTATGTTGTTGGCTGGACTGGCGGATACGTACTTCTATTGATACTAATGGCCGGGCAAATCAGGAAATATGGTAAATATACTGCCGCCGATTTTATTGGAGATAGATATTATTCTCAAACGCTTAGAGCAGTTGGTGCAATCATTGCAATCCTGATTTCTATTTCTTATTGCGTTGGACAATTTGGTGGAATAGGCCTGATGTTTAAATGGGTTTTGGGTGTGGATTATACTTTAGCGGTTATCATTGGAGGAACCGTAGTACTTGCCTATACTTTGATTTCCGGAATGCTGGGTGCTACCAAAAACATGCAGATACAGTATGTTATTATTATTATTTCCTTTCTGATTCCGCTATTTATCCTTACATTTAAGTTTGATTATTTTTGGATTTTACCGCAGATAGGCTATGGTTCGGTTGTTTCTGATGTAATTTCTGGAATACCACTGAATGAAACAAACCAACTTTATAACTCACTTGGTCACGATTTTGCCATTGTTCCTTCACCCGAATTTGCCATGCCATGGGATTCGGCAAGCGGGCAGACATTTTTCCAGTGGGTTGCTATCGCATTTTCTTTAATGATTGGAACCGCAGGGTTACCCCATGTTATCCAACGTTTTTATGTGGTTCCCAAATCGCGCGATGCAAGATGGTCGGTTGTTTGGGGATTGTTCTTTATCTGTATTTTATACTGGAGTGCACCCGCTTACGCCGTTTTCGGAAAGATACTTTCAGCCAATCCCGAAGTAGGGAAGTTGGCTAAGGATGCCATTGTTGTTTATACGGCACAATTAGGTAACATTCATCCGTTAATTGTTGGATTATTGGCTGCTGGAGCTGTTTCTGCTGCATTTTCAACTGTTTCAGGACTTCTGGTAGCTGGAGCCTCTGCATTTTCGCACGACTTGTATGTAAAAGTTCTAAATCCGGATGCAACCCCAAAAGATCAATTGCGTTTTGCCAGATTAGGCACGATTCTGATGGCTATTATTGTAGCAGCTATTGCATTGGCTAATCTTGCACTTATTGGACAGTTGGTTGCTGTAGCCTTTTCGTTGGCCGGATGTACCATCTTTCCATTGTTTCTGCTTGGTATCTGGTGGAGTGGCTCAAATAAACAGGGTGCCATTGCAGGATTAATTGCCGGAGGCTTGGTATCGTTGATCGCTCTTTCCTATTTCGTTGCTGAAAAATCCGGAATCATTCTGCCTTTCAATGATTTTATCAGGTATTGGCTGGGAGCTTGGTATTTTGCCTGGTTTGGGGCTCCATTGGCTATCATTGTCAATATCATAGTCTCTAAGATTACACCTGAAACACCATTTGAAATACGCAAGTTTCTTGTTGAAAACGTTCATTCCTGATGCAGTTTTTTAAAAATAATACAACCAGAGCACTTATCTTAATTCTAAGTGCTCTGGTTGTATGTACATTGGCAATCACATATTTTGTCTATAAAAATATAGATGAATCTGTTGATCCAAGGATTGTAAAAGCCCGGTTGCTTTACGAAAAATACAATGGATACGCGCAAAACAACGAATTCGATTCAGTATTTGCATTGATGGACTCGATTGAACTGATTTATTCATCTATTGACCACTATAAAAACTCTTATGAAATAGGGGTTTTATATAACAATCGGGCTGCATCCTATCTTACAATGGCTCTATTTGCTGATACCAACCAGATTGACAGGTCGGGCCGTGATTCAATTATTTCATTAGCTGAAACTGCAGCAAATCGAAGCATCGGAATTTACGAGCAGTGGTTGACAATATATCAACAAAAAAAACGACCCGAGATTCAAGAATTAGTGTTACAAAATTTCTTTACAGGACTTGAAATGTATAATAAAAGTCGCAAACGTAAATTTCTCAAACAGAGGGTTAAAGAAATTGAAGAAGCCCTTGTTGAAACTCAAAGACGGGTATCCGTTAGCTACACCAATCTTGGTATTATTCACAGGAGCAGGCTACAATATGAATCAGCAGCAATTTGCTATAAAAAAGCTGTTGAGTTATGGGATGAAAACCTCACTGCCGAGAATAACCTGAATATTCTGTTGGGGAAACCTCTCAGAAAAAGAAATATTATTCAGAAATTATTTCCACCTAATCACAATAAAAACTAAACCCAATTTAAGTCACTTGTTATGAAAAGGTTAAACTTTGTTTTGTTTGCAATTGCATTTTCTTTTTGCTTAAAAGGCAATGCACAGGAAGCAGAAAAATTGTTTGAAGTAAAACTTTCCGGTTTTGTAAAGACTGATGTTTTCTATGATAGTCGTCAAACTGTTAATATCAGGGAAGGCCATTTTATGCTATATCCTGATAAAGAAAACCTTGACTTAAATGGAGTTGACATCAATGCCAAAGACCATCTTGGCATCCTTTCCATACAGTCGAGGCTATCAGGAAAAATTACCGGACCAGAAGTACTTAATGCGAAGACCTCGGCATTGATTGAAGCCGATTTCTTTGGTAACGAGAACGGTAATTTTTCGGATGTTAATGGCTTAAGGCTAAGGCATGCTTTTGTGAAACTCAATTGGGCCAAGACTGAATTGCTGGTTGGTCAGTTCTGGCATCCGATGTTCGCCCATGATTGTTTCCCGGATGTGGTTTCATTCAATACCGGTGTCCCTTTCCAACCCTTTGCCCGCAATCCACAGATCAGGTTAACACAAAAGTTCAAAAACTTTAAAATGATTTTAGCCGTTGCCGAACAGCGCGATTTTACAAGTTCAGGACCTGATGGAGGCCACAGTAAATATCTGAGTAATGCTGTTTTGCCTGATTTGAATATGCACTGGCAATATGCCAGTAAATGGGCCGAAAAGAATGAACTGTTGATTGGTGTAGGAGGCGAGTACAAAATGATAGTTCCCCGCTTATCCTTCCAATACGATAAAGTTTTAGGTGATGGCAAGGATACTATTTATTCGGCCGGGGATAATATGGTATCATCTTATGCTTTTTCAGTGTACTCAAAGCTGAAAATGCCTACCATTACCTGCAAAGCTCATTTTGTGTATGGGAATAACCTCACTGATCTTGTTATGCTGGGTGGTTATGCAGTCAAATCTGCTCCACAGCCATCAAGGCTAACGTATGAATACACTCCTGCAAATGTATATTCAATTTGGGGAGAGGTTTCAACCAACGGGAAAATCCAGGCGGGTATTTTTGGCGGTTTTACAAAGAACCTGGGCACAGCAGAGGATAATCTTGGTGTTTACTACAGCAGGGGGTCAAACATCAATACTGTTTACCGTATTTCACCCCGTATAGTTGGCAATTTTGAGAAAATCCGCATTTCCACCGAGTTTGAATATACTGTTGCCGAATATGGAAAAGCAGATGTTCAGGGAGTGGTAAATTCAAATCTATCATCAGTTTCCAATCTCAGGGTCTTAATGGCTTTTTACTATTTTTTCTGATAAAAATAATAACTTAAGAGAAAGCCCATTCTTGCATTATTATTAGCAAGAACGGGCTTTTTATTTAATATATTTTTGGCATTGCAGATGCCATGAAATCTTAAAACTCAGCGGCCAGATTGGCAACATCAACCATTTTCAGGGGGTCAAGTATTTCCTTTCCGGTTTTCTTTTTCAGGAAATCCAACAGGTTCAACGTATTGAGGTTTCCTACCATTTCATAACCGGTCATCGGGCAACCGCCAACTCCGCTGATTACCCCTTCATACCAGCGGCAACCGGCATCCCAGGCTGCTTCCAGCTTCTCCTGCCACTCGTTGGGGCGGGTGTGGATATGAAGACCAAATTCATGATCGGGAAATTTCTGCACAAGCGTGTAATATACTTCTGAAATCAATTCAGGGGAGGCAATCCCAATGGTATCGGCCAGGGTAATAATCTGTATGCCTTTTTCTGAAAGTTGTTCAATATGATCGGCGAGTAACTGAATACTCCATGGATCCTTATATGGATTCCCATAAGCCATACTCATAAATATACGCAGGGTTTTCCCTGAGGCTGTACAAATCTCGAGTAATCCATCAATTGTTGAAAGTGCTTTCTTCTGGTCAGAGTTGATGTTCTTTTTCAGAAAGGTTTCAGAAGTTGAGTATGGAAATCCAAGAATGTCAACTTTAGGTTGATTGGCTGCATCTATCCCTCCTCTAATATTACCAACAATCGCCATCAGTTTAGAATTGCTGCCGGTTTTTTCCACCAGTTCAAGTACCTTGTCTTGATTGGCCATCTGGGGAATCGCTTTCGGTGATACAAAACTTCCGAAATCTATTACATCAAATCCCACATTCATTAAAGCGTTGATATAGGCAGCCCGCTTTTCTGGTGCAATTACATAAGGCAGTCCCTGTTGGGCATCGCGAGGGGACTCTGTAAGTTTAATGAGTTTATTTGGTTTCATAGTCTTTTTAGATTGTGACGAGGGACGAAGTGCATTTCATTTGACAAGGTGACAAGGTGAAATGAGGACAAGGAGAATTTTATTTTACAGACCCGATAATCCATTTTTCAGGCTGGTTTATCATCACAACAAGTTGAGCAATAATGGATTCGTATTCCATAAACATTTCTTCATTGAATTCCTGGGTGATGTAACCAGACCTAAGCGCAAGTTCAAGCCATACCTGGGTTTCAGTAGCTTCAGTTTCAGAGTCGTTTAATTTAGCAATAAAAGCTGCTTTATACCTCCTTCTTCTCCATGCTTCACCAATATTTGAACAAACACTTCTTGAAGAACGTCGAATCTGATCAGTCATAGAGTACATTTTTTCCTTTGGGAAAGTCTTTGTAATCTCAAATATCTTCATAAATGCCTCAACAGCAGCCTGATATACCCGCAAATCACGAAAACTATTTATTTTCATTGACATAGAATTAGTACAAGGTATTATTTTATCTACTGATACCTTTTTACAATGACATCATAACCTTCTTTGGCCGAGCTTTAGATGTTGTTGAGTTCTCTGTCGAACCTAGCTGAAACAATAAGGCGAATCCCCTTGTCCCAATTTAGCATCCTATATACCTCGAAATCACCAACCGCTGTATTTCCGAAGTGCCTTCTCCAATCTGAAGCAGGCGTTGGTCGCGGTAGAATCGTTCAACGTCATAGTCTTTCATCAGGCCATAGCCGCCATGAATCTGTACAGCTTCGTCGGCTACTTCTTTGGCGATTTCTGAGCAATAGAGTTTAGACATAGCGGCTTCCTTGGCAAAGGGTTGATTGGTGTCTTTCAGCCAGCAGGCTTTGTACAGCAGGTTGCGGGCCAGCTCAATTTTCATGGCCATATCAGCCAGCTTGAATGCAATCGCCTGAAATTTGGCAATGGGTTTTCCAAACTGTTTTCGTTCCTGTGCATAGGCGAGCGCGAGCTCAAATGCGCCTTGTGCGCATCCAAGCCCCATTGCAGCAATTGACAAACGGCCTGAATCGAGCGTTGATAGCATTATTTTGGAACCTTCTCCAATTTTACCAAGAACATTTTTTTCCGGCACCCGGCAATCATCGAAAAAGAGCTGGGCTGTGTCGGATGCACGCCACATCATTTTTCCGTGCATGGCCTGGCGGACAAATCCAGGCGTGTCTTTATCAACCAGAATGGTGGTAAATTCCTTTTTGCCGCCGTTATCGTCGGTTACCGCCTGAACTGTTGAACCAATAGAGATATCAACAGAACCGTTGGTGATGAATATTTTTGAGCCATTAATTACCCATTCGCCGTTTTCGAGGGTGGCACGGGTTTTCGATCCGCGCGAGTCGGAACCGGCATCGGGCTCTGTTAATCCGAAAGCCCATAAAGCATCTCCCTTGCATAGACGGGGGAGGTATTTCATCTTTTGCTCCTCATTTCCATAGTAATACAATGGGCCAATCCCCAGAGAATTGTGAGCCGCAAGTGTTGCTGCCTGGGAGCCATCTACCCGGGCAAGTTCTTCAACAGCAATGATATAGGATATATAGTCCATCCCATGACCGCCATATTTTTCGGGCAAATAAATTCCGAAAAGGCCCAGTTCGCCCATTCTACGTGTTAGTTCAGCAGAGAATTCGGCTTTTTCGTCAAGTTCTTTTGCAACAGGTCGAATTTCCCGTTCAGCGAAATTCCGAACGTTCTCCCGAACCATCAAATGCTCTTCACTTAAGTTAAGGTCCATAATTTTTGTTTTTTATTGCCACTAAGGCACAAAGACTCAAAGGTTCTTGATGTTCTGACGTTTATCACTCGAAGACCTGCATTCGCATGCTGGTCTTTGCGTGATAATTTAATCTTCAGTCAAATGCAGTAAACGAGAGCTTCCATCAACCATATCGCCCTCCTTTACCAGCAGTTTGTCAACTACGGCATCTTTCGGGCTGAGGATGTTATTTTCCATTTTCATGGCTTCAACCACCATCAACACCTCTCCTTTTATCACTTTATCGCCTTCCGAAACATTGACTTTAAGCACCTTGCCCGGCATTGGTGAAACAATATTGTCAGGATCAATGTTCAATTTACCCGTTTCAGCGAAAGTTACATTTTCTGGTCCGGCCATATCGGGCCGTTCTACCAGAAAATCAAATCCTTTAAAGCTTATCGGAAAAGCCCCCTTTTCATCCTGCCCTACATAAATCTGGTGGCAAACACCATTAATGCAAAGCTTTGATTGTAAACCGATTGTAGTGAGACTTGCTTCGCCCGGAACCCCATCTAACTCATATTCTAAATTATTTTCATCAAGATTCAGAATACGGATTTTGAATTCTTTCCCATCAAACACTGCTGACGGTTCCTGAATATGTCGCCAGTAACCAATTTTTTGCCAGACATTGGCATTAGCTTCCTGGTTGATGGCAAGACTTTTTAAAAAGCCCGCCATTAATGGAACATGAGGCTCAATGGCCGATTTCAATTTATTTGTATATTCGGTAAGTTCATTAAGATGGTCATCAATATATCGCGTAGTAATAGTATTTCCTGTAAAAGCCGGATGTTGCATAATGGCATTAAGGAAGGCAATATTTGTATGAATGCCTTGAACAGCATAGTTTTCAAGGGCTGTAATCATTCGCATCCTAGCCTCTTCTCGATTTTCGCCCCAGGTGATCAATTTACTGATCATGGGATCGAAAAAGGAATGGATTTGTCCGCTACCCTCAACTTCCATGCTGTCAACCCGTATGTGTTGCCCAATGGGTTCATGGTAAAGGGAAATAAATCCAGGTGATGGCATAAAGTTATTGTAAGGATCTTCGGCATAAATCCGGCATTCGATGGCATGGCCGTTTTGCTTCAGATCACTCTGCTTCAAACGAAGTGGTTCACCCGATGCGATGCGAATCTGCTCTTCTATAAGATCAATACCGGTGGTCATTTCCGTTACCGGATGCTCCACCTGTATGCGTGTATTCATTTCGAGGAAGTAAAAATTCAGATCGCTGTCAACCAAAAATTCGATGGTGCCTGCATTGTAGTAACCGATGGAGGAAGCCAGTTTTACTGCTGATTCTCCCATTTTTTTTCGTACTTCCGGGGTGATGGTCGGTGATGGAGCTTCTTCCACTATCTTCTGGTGGCGGCGCTGCGCCGAACATTCGCGCTCGAACAGGTGAACCATATTGCCATGTTTGTCGCCCAGCACCTGCACTTCGATATGACGGGGATTCTCTACAAACTTTTCGATGTAAATGGTATCATCGCCAAAGTAATTGAGGGCTTCGCGTGCAGTGGTTTCNNGCCTTTATCAGCATTGGAAAGCCGACGGAGCCATGGTTTTTAAGCAATTCTGCTGGCGTTCCGGTAACCCCGGATGTGAGTGGAACGCCTAGTTTTACCGCCACTTCGCGGGCAGCAATTTTGTTACCCATAGCCCTTACAGAATCGGCAGAAGGTCCAACAAATACAATGCTTTCACGTTCGCAAGCCTCAGAAAACAAAGGGTTTTCAGAAAGGAAACCATAACCGGGATGAATAGCGGTTGCACCTGTTTTTTTTGCGGCAGCAATTATGGCATCAATATTCAAGTAGGTTTCGGCCAGACTTTCGCCCTGCAGTAATACAGATTCATCGGCTTTCAAAACATGCTTCGACCCAAGGTCGTATTTGGAATATACCGCCACAGTTGGAATGCCCATTTTTTGAGCTGTGCGCTGAATTCGAAGGGCGATTTCGCCTCTATTAGCGATAAGTAGTTTCATATGAATTTCGGATTGTAGATTTCGGAATGCGGATTAAAGGTGAAGCTTTTCGTTGAAAACATGTGATTAATTTGTTGAAGCTTAAGCTGGTTTTATTGAACTGACCGTCATGGCATGTATTTCTGAGGTTATCTTACTGAGTATTTCTTTCTCTTTCCTGTCTGTCAGGTTAATTGCAGAAATCAACTCCAGCCAGAATGCAGTTTCATCACATTCCTCCTCAATAATACCCATTTTAGCGATAAAGTCTTTTGTAGATTTAGCCCTGCATGCTGCCCTGTAATTTGCTGCCGTTGACGATGCGGATTTAATAATCTGATATGTAATCACTTTGCTTTCCTGGCTCAATGGGAACTCTTTCGTAAGTTTAATTACTGCTATTGCCAGGTTCATCATTCTTCTCTGCATCTCATATTTATCCATAAAAGCCAGATGATTAAAGGTTATCAATCTGCAATCCGCAATCTGCAATCTGAATTTAATTATTCCAACCAGCTTTTCTCTTCTCCAGAAACGCCGCCATCCCTTCCTGTCCTTCCTCTGATGCGCGGATTTCGGCAATCATTTTGGCTGTGTAGCTCAAGGCTTCAGTTAAAGTGATTTTGTTAGATACCTGATCTATCAGCGTTTTGCATTGGGTCATCGCTTTGGGGCCGCTGCTTTTCAGCAGGACGACCAAGTCGGAAAGGTAAGGTTCCAGTTCAATATCTGACAAGGACTTGTTTACCAAACGGTAATGCTCTGCCTCTTTGCCTTCTATTCGTTTGCCGGTAAGCATCAACTCTTTGGCTCCATATTCCCCAACTCTTTTAATTACATAGGGTGAAATACAGGCTGGCACAATACCTATTTTCACTTCTGAAAGAGAAAAAACGGTGTCATCATCACAAACCGCTATATCACAGGCCGAAAGCAGGCCATTGGCACCACCGATAGCAGCCCCATGAACCACGGCAATCGTAGGTTTTGGGCAGTTGTAAATCGTATAGAAACAGTCGGACAGCTGCAGGCTTTCCTTGTAGTTCTGTTCGTAGCTGTAATTTGCCACATCGCGCATCCAGTTTAGGTCAGCTCCGGCGCAAAATGATTTGCCGCGCCCACGAAGAATAACTGCACGCACCTCATCCAAAGCCGAAACTTCGTTAAATGCCTGAATCAATTCACTGATCATCACTTCGTTAAAAGCGTTGCGGATTTCAGGCCGGTTCAGCCAAATGGTGGCTGTTTGGTCGGTGGTTGTTACTTCTAAGGTAGTGTAGTTTGTTTTCATGATTTATTCTTTGTTATGTTGATGTCGGAGGTCAGAAGTCGGAAGTCAATTGATTAACTATTACCTTTCCATACTTCATGTAATTTCCAGATTTTGCCGCCTAAATTATCGTATTCATTGAATAGTTCTTCAAAATCAATTGATTGAAGGTATTCACAATCTCTGGAAAACAGTATCCATGATTTTGTTTCTTCAAGTGAACCAAGCGAATCAACAAGATGTCTTTTAAATTGAAGGGGAAATATTCTTTTTCCCCAACCCTCTGCAATATTGGCCGCTATTGATCGCGACGATCGCCTTATCTGATCTGTTAAAGAATAACGTTCTTCAACCGGAAACTTTTTTGACAAAAAGAAGATTTTCATCGCCAGCTTATGACTTGATTTATAAACCTCTAAATCTGTAAATGTTTTAATAGGTGCACGATCTGACATAGCAGTTTGATTCTCAGTGGTTAAAAACTAATTCAAATGAACATCATTTTTCCGACTTCTGACTTCTGAATTCCGATTTCAACTACATCCGGAACACCCCATACTTCGTCTCTTCCCAGTGTTTATTCATTGATGCGGATATGCCCATTGCCAGAATTTTCCGCGTATCTACCGGGTCAATAATACCATCGTCCCACAAGCGGGCTGTGCTGTAATAGGCAGAGCCTTCCTCTTCATACTTTTCAAGAATGCTTTTTAGCAGGGCTTCCCGTTCAGCTTCCGGGAAAGTTTTGCCTTTGGCTTTTAGCTGTTCTTCCTTCACAGTAATCAGCACTCCGGCAGCCTGTTCACCACCCATTACTGAAATCTTGGAGTTTGGCCACATAAATAGCAAGCGTGGTTCGTAAGCCCGGCCTGCCATAGCATAGTTTCCAGCCCCGAACGAACCGCCAAACACGACAGTAAATTTCGGTACCCGTGCATTGGCAACCGCATGTACCAGTTTTGCTCCATCGCGGGCAATACCGCGGCGTTCGTATTCTTTACCTACAATAAAACCGGTAATATTCTGTAAAAACAGGATAGGAACCTTTCGGGATGTGCATAGCTCAATAAAGTGGGCGCCTTTCAATGCTGTTTCGCCAAAAAGAACTCCGTTATTTGCAAGGATCCCAACAGGGAAACCCATTATGTGGGCGAAACCAGTGGTGATGGTAGGGGCATAGCGTGCCTTGAATTCATGAAAGCGGCTTCCATCAACAATGCGGGCGATGATTTCTTTCGAATCAACAGGTTTGCGCAGTTCAAGAGGTGCAATGCCGTACAATTCTTCAGGATTATAAAAGGGTTCTTCTATGGGTTGTAAATCAAGAGGCTGCCGGTCAGCTGGTTTCAGGGTGCGAAAAATATCGCGGCAGATTCGGATAGCATGTTGATCATTTTCAGCCATGTGATCGGCAACTCCTGAAATGCTGGTGTGTACATCTGCACCGCCCAGTTCTTCAGCCGTAACCTCTTCGCCGGTAGCAGCTTTTACCAATGGCGGGCCACCAATAAAAATAGTCCCCTGGTTGCGAACAATTATGGTTTCGTCGCTCATAGCCGGAACATAAGCACCACCAGCCGTACACGATCCCATTACAATGGCAATCTGTGGAATGCCTACGGCCGACATGCGGGCCTGGTTGAAAAAGAAACGCCCAAAGTCATATTTATCGGGGAAAACCCGCGACTGATCGGGTAGAAAAACCCCACCCGAGTCAACCATATACACGCAGGGCAGGTGATTCTCCATTGCGATCTCCTGAGCGCGCACATGCTTTTTTATGGTCTCTTCAATATATGTACCGCCCTTAACTGTGGCATCGTTGGCCACAATCATAGCTTCACGGCCATGAATTACCCCGATTCCGGTAACAATACCTGCTGATGGAAATTCATCGTTGTGAATTCCGTTTGCCGCCATGGTCGAAAGCTCAAGAAACGGTGTGTTGGGATCAACCAGCAGGTCAATGCGCTCACGGGCCAGCAGTTTTCCGCGCTCTTTGTGTTTTTTAACAGATGATGCAGAAGCACCATGAATGGTTTCGGCCATACGTTGCCTGAACAGCCCCAGCAATTGCTGGTAAGCTTCAAAATTCGAGCGGTATTCTGCTGAATTGGTGTCGGTTTTTGATTCAATACGGTACAAGGCTTATCTTTTCTGGTTTGACATCATGAAACAGAACTAAGGGTAAATATATAGATTTTCCGGCATATATAAAACCCTTTGACCAAATTCATGTAAAATCTGACCAGGTATAACCAGATAATCTTTGTGTGATGAGTGAAAACTATATTGATTATACTACATATCGGACAAGTTTAAAGCCTTATCCACTTTAATTCCTTTCTCTGTCCGTTTAAGCGTGCAACACTCAGTATAAAGATCGTGTTCAAAAAACAGGACATATCCTTTGTCAACTGCCTCTTCAATAAATAATTCCTTTTCGTCCAGCGTTATCAACGGGCGGGTGTCATAGCTCATTACCCAGGGTAGCGGCAGATGAGCGGCTGTTGGAAGCAGGTCGCTGGTAAATACTATGGTTTTGCCTTTATAACTGATAAACGGAATGGCCTGCCCATCGGTATGTCCATTAAAAAACCGGACTTCAATACCCGGAAAAAGCTCGCCCGGATAATCGAACAGCTTAAGTATTCCGCTTTCTTCAATCGGCTTTATATTTTCTTTCAGAAATGAAGCACTTTCGCGGCGGTNNTCACTTTGCTTATCGCCTATACCATTGTTGATCAGAATTTTACGATTGCCATCCACCACCAGCAGGCAGCGCATCGAAAGATTGATCAGGTTGTTTTCGTCGGCAGGATAATGTTTGCTCCATAATGATTTTGGAACCACGCCAAACATGGCGCCACCGTCGAGTTTCAGATTACCGGTTGGGATTGCGAAGAGTTGCATAAAATGATTATTTTAGCGATTAACAATGGGAAGGGTGGTTTTGTTGGCATATAGGCTTAGCTTGTGCAAAAAATGCTCACGCCTGTCTGCCTGGTTGCCCAGGCAAGCAGATAGGCAAAGACGCTATGAAGCAATGAATTATAAAAGCAGTTTTCTCAGCATCACTGATAAAATTATAATAAGANNTTTCAGCACAAAAGTATTTTGGTACGGCTGTTGCTGAAGGCCATCGCAGCATTGTGCTGATGAACCCAACAGAGAATAATCTGAAAACGATATTGTATCTGATAGATAATCAGATATTTTCGTTGCCGGCAGACTATAACCTGGTGGGTTTTTACAGCAGTTCACAAGCCTATGATTTCAGCCGTTCTGCTGCTTTTATCAAAAGCAGTGGCAGATCAAATCTTTTCCTTCAGGAATGTGCAGATGATCCGGGCACAGAAATTTACAGGGGAAACCACTGCAGTGATGATTTCTCAGCAGTTTTTAATGGTTCCGAAGGGGTTATCTTTTTCGGTGGGCCGGATATTCCACCATCACTTTATGGCGCCCAAACCAACCTGCTGACGGTGGTTACTGACCCTTACCGGCATAGTTTTGAGCTATCTTTCCTGTTTCATCTATTGGGTGGAAGTCAAAACGAAGCAATAACTCCATTTCTTGATCAGAACCCAGAATATCGCATTCTGGGCATCTGTCTGGGGATGCAGTCACTGAACGTAGCGACCGGCGGCACCCTTTTTCAGGATATCCCGACAGAAATTTACCGTCTGAACACAGCCGAGGAAGTGCTGGCCATGGATACCGATGCCCGCCACCGCAACTATTTCACCAATCTGGGTGGAGGCGACGAACTGATATGGGGAAGCTTTCACCGGATTTTAATTACACGGCCTGATTTGCTGGAATCATTGTTCCCGGGATCTGATCCATCACCGTATGTACTCAGCAGTCACCATCAGGCAGCAGCCCGCATTGGCAAAGGATTGGTGGTTGCTGCAACCAGCATAGATGGAAAGGTGATTGAAATCATGAAACATGCAACGTATCCCAATGTGCTGGGTGTGCAGTTTCACCCTGAGCCACCCTTTCTATACAATGCATCAGAAAAGCTGAGCCTTGAGCCAGGTAAATCCGCATCTAATTCTTTTATAGATCTTTACGGAGCCGAAAAAGGAGAAACCTTTAACCGGAATGTGTGGAAATGGATGGGAGAGGTTTATAAGTAGAAGCTCAAAGCCTGCCTGTTTGCCACAGGCAGACAGGTAAAAAGTAAAAAGCTCAAAGTTTTGGTTCCTAGTACAATTTTAACATGTTGATAACCAGTTTTACATGCAAAATTATATCCAGTTGTTTTGGTGTCCAATCGTATATTCAATTTTTCACAGCAATCTCTTACTTTGAACTTTGGACTTTGAACTTTTTACTTGTCCGGAAGCACTATTTA
>DINP01000026.1 GCA_002426025.1 Bacteroidales bacterium UBA5537
ATGCTTTCCATTATAGTTTTCTTGAGGTTGGCAATTTCAACTTCAATTTTATTCAGAAAAAGGTTTTTCGTATTTCCACGGTTTAGCAGGTTAGTTCGTTCTGCATTCAAAGTCATCAGATTGGTAATCAACTGATTTAGCAGAGGGTCCTGAACATCCATTGATGAGGGCGCGATAAGGTCAGACATGTCGCGGTTTGCTTCGAAATAGTCACGTATGTAATCGTAATACTTTTTCTGCATTATTAGAACGGCACGCTGGCTTTCCAACTCATTCATTTTCTCGTAAGATTTCTGACCCTGAAAACTCAAGTCCATAACCCTGTTAGATGTCCTGAAATTCTGTAACTTGCTTTCGGCGAAAGTGAGCGAATCGGAAACTTCACTTATCTGGCTATCAATGAATTTAACTGTATTAATTGCAATTCTATTCTTCTTCTCGAGATTGCGTTCAAGATAGGCATTTGAAAGAGTGTTGAGAAAATCAGAAATTTTATACTTATTGTCACCGCTCATGGTGATAACAACAAGCGAAGATGTTTTGGAAGTATTGATAGCAGAAATAGAACTTTGATAGAGTAGTGTCAAAAGATTTAAATTGTTGAAGACAAAATAGGTTTTCTGCCTTTGCGAACGGGCAGCAGCCTGCTTATCGAGCAAATGAACTTTGAAATTAAAGTATTTTCCTTTGATTTCTTCCCCAAATTTATAAGTGCCTTTAATTCTGACGGTATCGGCCAGAAACTTCACATCATCTTCAAGATAACTGTACATTGGGATGTTAACACCGAATGTTTCGATCATTACCTCTTTATCGTTCAGAATCTTAAAATGCATCGGCAGTTCAATAGGCTGAAGGCTCGATTTATCTATGCTTACCTGTATGGGAGGATTACCATAAATCTCTTTATCCGATTTAAAAAAATCATACTTCAGCATATCCCCGAAAGTATAATCTTCTTCAAAGATGGTAACTTCAAGATTAAGCTGTGTAATAGCATCATTTATCAGTGTGAATGACTGCAGCACACCAAGTTCATTTTCAATATTCTGGTTGCCCCCGAATAATCCGAAACCCTGCATGATGTCCTGAGAATCCATAAAAGAGTTCTTCTCATTTTCTTTAAGGAGCAGGATTGTTTGATTGCGGTACTGCGTGGTGGCTAATTTGTTAAACAGGTATGTAGCGCCCAGAAAAAACAACACTGAAATAACAAACCAATGTTTATAACGGAGCAACTTGAAGACAAGTTCTTTGTAATCGGTTTTTTGCTGAAAAATTTCTTCTGATTTCTTCGCCATCGGGTATTATCTGAAAAAGTATAAAACTGTAACAAGCGTTGTGGCTGTTGCCAGGAATGTAGAATAGGTGAACGTTCTAAGGTTCCTGAATTTCGTTTTTATTGGTTCAACAATAACAATATCATTGGGTTGCAGGTAGAAATAATCTCCTTCAATAATTGCTTTATCTGTAAGATCAATAGAAAAATAACGGTAAAGTCCGTTTTTTTCCCTGATCAGGGTAACATTGCTCTTATCGCCATAATCAGTCATTCCACCGGCATAGCCAATAGCCTGAAAAATGTTGATCTGTTCCTTATAGAACGGAAACTCACCCTGGTTTCGTACTTCACCAAGTACAGTAATATTACTGTTCACAAATTTAATGGTAATAGAAGTATTACTGAGATACTGTGTCAATTCGGCCTCAATCTTGTCTTTGGCTTCCTTAAGGGTGAGGTTGTTTACATCTATTTCGCCGATAAAGGGGAAGTCAATTTTTCCATTATCGTTAACGGTGTAGCTTATGAGGTTAATATCAATTCCACCGGTTAAATTTGACTCGTTGCTGAATACCCGCGCATTTTGTTCTTCGATACTCAGTACTTTAATATACAGATTGTCGAACGGCTGTATGCGCTTTATGGGGCGAGTTTTGAAGTATTCGGCTTTTAAATTCTGGGTGGTTTCGTCTTGTACATATTTTAACTTTTCCTGAGGTACACAGGATGAAAACATCAAAACGGATAGCAGCAGAATAAGCGTTAAGTAGTTGGGGCAGGCCTTGTTCATAATACAAATTTTTCGCTGTAGCTAAAGTTTTTAAATGGTTTTCGGGTAAGGGCAATTCTGAACCAAAAATTGTATTGAACCCCGGGCTATAACATTTCCCTGCTTATTTTGTTCACTCCTTAACCACTGTTAATGTTTTTAATAAACTGAATATCTGATTGTTTAGTCTCTTTTACTGGCCTGATCCCCTAACAACAGTCTGCACTGTTTTAAGCATCAGAATCAAATCCATTTTAAACGACCATGAATCAATATACTGAAGGTCTAATTTCATCCATTCATCGAATGAAATATTGTTGCGGTTAGGAGCTATCTGCCATATACAGGTAATTCCAGGTCGCATGGATAATCGTCTCAACTGCCAGCGCTCGTATTGTTTTACTTCACTTGGTAATGGTGGTCTGGGTCCGACAAGTGACATATCGCCCTTCAAAATATTGATAAATTGTGGAACTTCATCAAGTCCTGTTTTGCGCAGAAACCGGCCGATGCTTGTTATTCTTGGGTCGTTTTTGATTTTGAAAACAGGTCCGTCCATTTCATTTTGCGATTCGAGCAAAGCTTTCAGTTTCTCAGCATCCTGAACCATTGTCCGGAACTTATAAATATTGAACTCGCGGCCCCGAAGACCGACCCGCTTCTGTTTGAATACAATGGGGCCTTTGGAGGTTAGTTTAATTGCCAGTATTATCAGCAACAATATTGGCGACCAGATAAGCAGAATAAAGAAAGATGCAAAAATATCAACAACAAATTTCCATTGATGCGCTACCCTGTTTGCGGGGGTATTCATGAACGAAAGAAAAGGAACATCGTCGAAATAGCTTAGAAATGTTTTGGTTGCCGACATGTGAAAGAATGATGATTGCATTCTGAAAATCACCCCGATCTCTTCGCAGGCATAAACCATTTTTTTTATCTCTTCCTGATTTATATCGTTGCGACAGTATAATACCTCATCAACCACATGGAATTTTATAAGGCAAGGAAGGCTCTTTGTCTGTTGAATTACTTTGACTCGGCTACCAAATACCTCGTTAATCAATTCCGAGTCAGAAATAATAGCCATTATCCTGAAACCCCATTCTTTATGAAGATAAAGTCTTTCTATAAAATCAATGCAATTCTGATCGGCAATCAGAATTATATTCCGGGTATTCATACCCTTGTCAAGCAGGTTCTTGTGGTATTTATAGGAAGATATTATAATGATATTCAGGATGATAAAGTCGAAAACAGCAAAGGTGACCAGAACATAGTTATTTACTGTATTGAGCTTGAACAGCAGCATAAACAGCATAAGTATTGCTGTCCCGGTAAGGATGAAAAGAAGGCTTTCGATCATGATAATGATAGAATCCTTGGCCCGGTAGAATTTGGTTAGGTTGGTTTTGTGAACCCCGAAGAACCAAAGCGGTATAATCAACATACCAATCGTCAGATACTGGCTGTTGTAAGTAAGATTTGCCTGAAAATACCAGCGCACAAATTGAAAGGCACCGATAAATGCAAGCACGGACACTATCGTAATGATAATACCGAAAATGCGGCTACCTAAATCTTCCCGTTCGCGTATCATTCAATCAAATAGGATGTAATTTATTAGTTAATAACCAAAATCCTCTTCAGTAATACCCAAAAGGTTAATTAATAACAAAACTGTGATTCATAATGTTTGTAAAGCACTATGTGCTTTATTCTTGTCAATTGTTTAGTGGTCTGAAAAACAATACTATAGATCAGGAAATGATTGCGTAAAATAATTTAACATTGCTTCTTTGTTAAGTGTCATTTACCTTTCCAAAGTTTTACACACCAGAATTGTTTTTCTTTTGTAAACTAAACAGTTGCGAAATTAAAGTAGATCAAATTTAAGCCATATTACCATTCAATTGTTACTTTTTTGTTCTAAATTAACGTAAAAACATCATCTTTATGATTTTAAAACCTATAAATAACTGATATATAGTCCTATACTACCAGGATTAAATATTTGTCCTGATGAAAAAAGTTATGAACTACACTGATCAATAAATTGCAAATCTTTTTGGGAATGTGGATTTAACTATCAGGGTTCAGAAAATGGCATTCTTTTGCAAATGAGATCTATTTGAAGAGCTTGGTTTTCATTGATTAAGAGTTGCTGTAAGATTGTCGGCTTCAGGCAGAAATAACTTCTTTTAAATATTCAATTAGTCTGCTGGAGGCACCTGGCCCTATTGCAGGTGCAGGTTTCATTTCAGACGCGTTATCGAGTGCTTGCTGAAGTTCAGTTTCAGAATAAACGGCCTTCACAAACCCCAGTTTGGCAAAGCTCTTAGCAGTAGCAAGCTGATGATCATTTCGGTGTTCGTGAAATTGGGCAAGCCGGGGCATTACAATAATTGGTTTTGAATGCTGAAGAGCTGAAATAATGGTTCCCATACCGGCATGGCTGACTATAATATCGGCTTCCTTAAATTTGATATCGAACAATTCTGGTGAAATAAAATCAGTTGACTCAAAGCCGCCAGGAACATAGGATGCTCTGGAGATTTGAGCAAAAATATCCACAAAGCCTTTTTTAACGGCCCATTCGTCAATGGCTCTCATCATTCTGTCAAAGGGTTCCTGTGTACCTACAACAACAAATATTTTCATGTTATGACATTTCCTTTAAAAACGGTTGGGGCATTGGTGGCAAGTTGTTCCCATTGAGTCATATGTATGGTAGCGAAAGGTTTTGCCAGGCGTCCGCTCATCGAAATTTTCTCCACATTGGCAATGCTATCGAGCCAGATGGTTTTTTTAAGTGTAAGTTTTCCCCAGATGATCGCAAGCAAACCGGGGGCTGCACCGGTAGATATAATAATGTCGGGTCTTACTTTTATAACAACCCAGATGACTTCGAATGACATTACAATCAACTTGAGTTTATTCCAGCGATTGGCATCAGTTACTGCATGAAATGCTGAATCTGAAACCTGTTTCTGGTAGCCTTCATGTGTTGACATATATACAACTTCACAACCTTCAAAAGCAGGTCGAAGCCGAAGAAGCTGAATCCAATGCCCTCCACCTGAAGCAACAGCAAGTATCTTCTTTCTTTTTATTGTCATCTGTAAAAGCTTAAGCTTTAAATAGTTTCGAGCTGAATTTCTTTATTATGGCTCCGTTAAGTTCGTAAAAACGGTAAATTAATTCCAGCTTCATTTTTATTCTCATTATCAAAGGCTTCTTTGAAGAGAAGTTTGATTGACAGAATTCATGAAGTTCTTTTTCAGAAATCTGTGAAAGTTGAACAAGCCTGAAATCTTTTTGTTGGCTAAGATAGAGTTTTGTTTCGCCTTCAGGGATAGAAAACAAACTGACCAGACCCTTTTGGGTTAAACCTGAGAAATTCTGGTCGAAAATGAAGTTACCATGACTGTAAAAGACATTGGTCTTCCCAATTTTGCTAACTGGTTGAACCACATGTGGATGGTGTCCGATAATATAGTCAAAGCCAGCCTCACTTAATTGAAATGCCAGTTTTTTTTGCGCTTCATTTTCAAGGGTATAGTATTCTTCACCCCAGTGAATGCTTAGAATTCTGATTTCATCAGCTTGTTTTTCTGTGAGATTCAGGTCATTTATCAGGCTTGCATAATCACTCTTAAAGTAAGCCCCTTCATAATGTTTATCACTGACAAGACTGACAGCATAAAACATCATACGATATGAGTCCTGCTCAATTATGAGCGGCTGGTGGTCCTTTCCGCTGACCCCGATGCCATTTTCTTCAAGTTTTACAATTGTATAATTGGCGGCATCAATTCCATGCTGGCCAAAATGATTGTTGGCAATACTTACTACTACCCGGGTATTCAATCCCTTAAGCAAATCAATAGTTTCGATCGGCGCCACATAAACACCACGGTCAATAGTAAGTTTGTCAATTTCATTATCAGGAGCCAGGCTTGCTTCAAAATTCAACAGCAAAACATCTGATGTCTGAATTACTCCTCTTACCTTTTTGCTGATAAGTTCGTTGTAGCGGCCTCTGAACCTGGTTAAAATACCACGGTGGTAGTGATGGACATTTTCGCCTGCCATCAGGTCGCCGGCACACATCAGCTTAATCGGCATGGCTTTCTATGAGTTTAAATTTTGCGTTTGTCGGATTGAGTTCGGGCATACTCATTATTTTCACAGCCAGTTCGGGAAAGCCATCTTTAATAAATGATTCAATTTCATGGGATATTGGTTCAAACAGGGTATCATCTTTCAGATGGATATATACTTCAAGTGATGTGTCTTTTTGCTGCACAATTCGATAACCGTCAACCTGATGAAATCCGTAAAAAATATTGTTGAAATAGGAGCCATGAATCACTCCGCCTGACGGAAGCTTGATCAGGTCGCGGCTGCGGCCTTTCAAATCAACCACCCTTGGCCAGGACAGGCCACATTTGCAGAGTTCCGTTTCAATTTTTCCCAGATCGCCAACCCTGTACCTGATAAAAGGAAACGACTGACTACTCAGGTTGGTGAGCAGGATTTCGCATAAACCATGCTCATTTTTAATATTTTCTGCATGGCAGTTTAATGTATTTATATGATAACCATCGTGCTCAGAACATTCGCAGGTAAGAATTCCGCCATCGTTTGCTCCGTACATATCATAAACCGGTTTCCCAAAGCCTGCTTCAATGGCTGCCCTTGCTTGAGGTGTCAGTTGCTCTGATGTTGTATAAATCGCTTTCAGATTTTTAAACATAGCTGGCAGACCGGGATGCATTTTAATCATATTCATAATAGAACTGGGATATCCGTATAAGAGGACTGCTTTGCTGAGCTTCGATCTTGAAACACCGAGTTCTTTCCCGATTACATCACCTTTGATAAAATAGTTATTCTGGAGCTTGTGGTAAATGTTTTCGGTAAACTGACGGTTGGCTGCCCTGAGCGAATTACCGGCTATGGTTACAAACGGGTCGCCGGGATTGTATCCGCTGAAGCGGTTCCAGAAAAAATAGATGTGCGCCCAGAACCACGAAAGGTGCTCTTTATCAACATAATAATAAAGAGGGGCGCCTGTACTACCCCCGGTTTTTTTCTTCTGATAAGGCCTTCCTTCAACCGGGGTAAAAATATCGTTAAAATTTTTATTGATAATCTGCTTGTCAACTATGGGTAGATTGCTTAGGACTATCAAAGGGTAAGATTCAATCTCTTTATCCGTAAAGCGGCTTAAAAGCGGACGATAGAAAGCATTTTTCTCCTTCATCGTTTTTAGCAGCATGGTAAGATTCTTCAAACGGGCATTCGAAGTAGCAACTTTATCATTCGCAAGGATTTGCAATTGCTGATAACTTTCAAGGATTTCTGTCCCCCTGATCAGATCAATCAGCCTTATTCCTGCTTTCATAGTTTTTAATATTAACCGATTATCCTGGTGATTAATTCAAATTTGCTGTCCCAGGTATGTTTTGAGGCGGCATTTATTCTTGCTTCCTCCAAAGCTAATGAATTTTCCTTTAACGACAAACCTGCCTGTTGTAAAAAGTCATCCGGTGTGTCGGCGAAATAAATAAGGTTCCCGAACATTTGCTCAACCACCGGAATGCGGCAACTGATCACGGGTTTACCCATTGCCAGGTACTCCAGTGTTTTTACCGGAAATGAGTTTTTGATCCAGTCGGCCATTATCCAGTTCAGCAAACAAACATCAAAAGCTTTGGCATAAGAGGGGAGGTCTTTAAATTCGACCGGACCTATAAAATGAATATTCTGATGGTTTTCGAGCGATGAATAGTCGCCCAGTACTTTCCCGATAATGGCTACTGTGTAACCGTTATCAGCCAGAACTTTGAAAACGGCTTTGTCATTTGCATCGGATAGAGTCCCAAAATAGCCTGCAATTGGTAATCCTTTTGCTTTTAGGCTAAGCATCCGTGGGTTGATATCAACATCTTTCGTAAAATGATCAAAATCAACGCCATGAGTCAGCAGGTGAACTTCGCGCCCGGATAAATCCCGGAGTTTTTTCTGAATATTTGGCGAACTTGCAAACAGATGGTTAACATTATTGCTCAGATAGATTTCTTTTGCCTTCAGATCAGCGAGCAAAGCCTGGTTATTAGTCCTGAAATCAGAAATCAGATCAGCAGCCTGATAAACCTTTGTTTTAAAGTTCTTTGCAAGCACAGGTGAAAGCGTAAAACTGCCCGAAATCCACAATATAGTTTCTTTTAGTTTGATCCCTAAAAGCATTGAAACAATACCTATCTGAAACTTCATCAGCCCGGCATTAAATTTATCCCAGCCAGGACTGAATAACGGGATGTAAACAGGAATGAAAACATACAATCCGTTTTCAACTTTTTTAAATAGTTTAAGATGGGTTTTTAGTTTATTGATGATTTTTTTCTGCATGGACTTTTTATTGTCAGAGTTAACCGATGGCGATTTGAAAGCCACCGGATTCACCCACAGCACATTATAATCCATCTTTCTGAACTGAAAAATAATCTGCCTCGTGCTGGTTACAGAAGGCCTGAACCAGTCGGGGCCACTACAGATAATCCATTTTTTCATTAAAGAAACTTTAAATTCGGGTAGATCAGGCTAATATATAATGATTTAAGTTAACTCATTGTAAACGATAACCGGAGTTTTGCACATTGGCAAAATATTGTCGTGCAGCATCAGGTGAAGGTAATCGTCGGTATTATACATTCGGGTAAGCAGGCGGATGTGGCCAACTTTAACAGGAATGCTGCCTTTAAAAACCTCTTTAAAATAGTCAGATTTGGGTGTGAAGGCATCCTTGGAAACGTAGGGATTGTATTTTTTACCCTGCCATTTTAAAAACCTGTTATTGAGCAGGTTATTTAATTTAATAACTGATAGCATCAGCGGCCGAACATGGGCTTCCAGCCTGAGAGAAATGGGGAAAGCGGTTGATTTTACAACGTTGCTTTTTGGCTCCATGGCGGCAATTACAGTGTGAGCTTTTTGCGATTTCAGCAAACTTACCGGCAGAGAGTGATAAGCAAAGGCAACATCCTTGTCGGTGAAAGGGGTTACAGGGGTTACAAAATGCTGTGCCCGCATCAGGATGGCCAGCGCGTTTCTGAATGAGCGGTGGTCAACGTCGTGGTAAACTTCATTGTCGAACAAAATTTCTGCTTTAGGGTAATCTTTGAAAAGACCGCGATACAATTCGGCAGTTTTGAATTTGTCGAAATAGGGCAGCGAATCNNGTTTTCATTCCAATCACACGGAACGAAGGCATTTTACCAGAACTTATATCGCCAAATGCACCCATCAGTGCGGTGCTTGAGTAGTTGGTTGCCAGGCTTCCAAGCGCGAACCACGAAGAGGTGGGTGTTGTGCTCATGGCCGACATAAAGGCGAGTTTCCGGTCAATTTTGTAAGATTCGAGTACATGAAGGTCTTTGTCGAGAAGTTTTGCAATCTGGTAAACCTGGGGATAATCAAATACACCGGTTCCTTCTTTGAAGACCAGCGGAACGTAAGGGATTTTATTATTTTCGAGAAAAGGCAGAAACATACGGCTGTCTTTGCCTTTCGACATGTAAATCCCTACGGTTTCATTATAGTAACTGTAGAATCTTTCGAAGAAACTATTGATCGTATTTTTGAGATCAATAATGTGTTGTTTGTCTGATTTGGTGCGAGTACGGTCTAGCTTCTGGTAGTATTTTGAAAAACTGACTTTTTTATCCTTTCGGATGTAAATATCGGACGGAAGTACCAATGAGATTTCTGCAAACTCAGTGTTTCGGTAAATCGGGTATTCAACCTGAAGTATCTGTGCTATAGACTGCTCGTCGACGGAAATATTCAGTTGAGGATTGGATGCCAGGGCGAACACATTGTTGCTTACTGCGAACTGTTTCCCGTTATCATACACAAAAACCCTGTTGGCGCCATACTGATCAGTAATCAGGATTAGCGTGTTTGTTTCGGCCAGAAATACAAAGCCCGAATACCGGCCGTTAAATTGTTTTAGAGCATCCATTTGCCCATTCCTCGCAAGAGTAATTAAATCGCCTGCAAGTGTTTCGCCTATCAGATTCGCTTCTGCTTTGCATTTCCTGAGCAGGTCAAAATCGTATAGGGTTGCCTCGATAAATGCAAAATCGCCTCCATCTTTCTTAAAACTGATGCAATCAAGTTTTTGTGAGGCATCTGGAGCCAGCACGGCAAATTTGTATTTCCCAAGGTNNATTATGACCTCAGAGCTATGGGAAGGGTTTTCCTGGTCGGTTTCAACCAGAAGGTAGCCAGGTATTCTTGATTTTATTTCAGGATTAATCGTAATGTCGTGAAGATATTCTTTCATCCTTAAATGCTTTTTTGGTTCAATACAATATCGTTAATGGTCGAAAACCTGAATCCCTGATCTTTAAGTTTCAGAATAAGATTTTCAGTCAATTCAAAATGTTTGGTATGAAACCGGTGATGAAATAAAACACCAATAATACCGGTATGTTTTTGAGCAAGTGAAATCTGTTCATAAATCTCATCCAGAGAATAATGATCGGCTGTTGAGGGGCCGGTATATTTTTTTATCAGATTGGCTGATACCGATATTTCCCTGAAATTATACCCATTCCGCTTGTCGGGATGATAGTTTATTTTCTTGCCCAACAATGTATCTTTTCCCAGGAGCTTTCCGGTAAAATTCTTTAGCCTGATTTTCAGCATAAACTGAATTTTTGAAGAGATAGCCTGATATTTAAGCTGGTCAATTGCTTTAAGCGTGTGTTGGTTGTAAGTGCCATATGGGAAAGAAAAAACGGGCGACCAAAGATTTCCAAAATACGCGTCCATCATTTCTTTGCCTTTTCGCAGGTCATTTAACTGATCCTGAAAATCTCTGTTACCTCCAAATTCCATTTTCATAGATGGATTTTGAAGGTTATGATTATAACCATGCTGAATAATCTCAATCAGATCAGGATGTTGGTTTTTTGCCGAAATAAGCCAGTCAACCACTTCACGGGTAATATTGGCAGGCTCCACCGCATGGGAAATAGGAACTTTATGCTGAACGCAAAGTTCAGTGAGTTTGATAAGCTCATTATCAAGCTTATCTCTCACATCGTCGTTTCTGAAAAAAATTACTGCTTTATTCTGCTTCATCTAAATATTCAACTAATTCAACTTAGGGTTAATGTCGAAAGTGATTAAAAATAACCCCACTGATAATTTTCCGGTAAAGTGAGCGTGAATAATGCTTTGTTAAGCCATTCTTCATCTTTCCCAAAAGAAATTTCAGCTATTTCAAGTAGATGGAATTCGCTTCTCCTAAATATGAATCAATTAAATTGATTCATATAATTTTCTGGTTTCCGCTCCTATTATATCCCATGAATAATTCTGCCAGGCCCACTCTTTTATCTTTTCCCTGCTTTCTGGCAAATTTCGGTAAATGTCCGAATTAAAGTAATTTAAAATCGTTTTTGCAACTTGGTCTGGATCAGTTGATGGAATCAGGAATCCGGTTTTCCCTTCAACCATATCGTTTTTAAAATTACCGATATCTGAAACTATAATCGGTAAGCCAAAAGTGTAGGCCATAAAAATTACGCCCGATTGATAGATGTCGCGGTAGGGAAGAATGATACAATCTGCTGCCATAAAATACAATTCCACTGCTTCATCAGGTACATATCCGAATTTTGCAACTACCCGATCTTTATCATTCAACGAATCAATTTTATGCTGAATGGATTTTGTGAAATCAGCTGATTTTGAATTACCCGCGATCAACAGTCTGGTTTCCTTAAGAAATTCTTCGGGCAAATTGTGAAAGCTGTCAACTAAAATATCCAGTCCTTTATAGTAATCAATGTTGCCAAAAAATAACATAACTTTTTCATTTTCCCCAATTTTGAATTTTGCCCTGGCTTGCGATGTAGTGAGACCCGATTGCGAAACCCGGTTGTTCATGCCATGTTTGATGACTTTAACTTTGCTTTCCCTGGTTGGAAATTCCAGCATCAGTTCCTTTTTGCTTTGCTCAGTGTGAACGATTAAACGGTGGGCGAGTTTATACAATATCCGCAGACTCATTCTGTTGCCCCAGGTGTCGCAGTTGTCGCGTTTCCCTGAATTGATGTTGTGAACCGTAAGAACTACCTTATGCCCAAAAATTCTGGCGATGGATGGAAGGATAATTCGGTCAATGAATTTATAGCGATCGAGCCATTGGAAATGCACTATTCTACTATTGTGAGATATGAGAAACCATATCTGCAAAAAGTAGTATCTGATAATGTTAGCGCCTTTTGAAAAAAATGAAGTGGTTTTATTAGGCACCCTGAAAACCGGGTGGTAAACTACATTGCTGAAGGGTTTAAAAATGTCGCTGGTTAAATCAACATCCAGTACATCTATTCTGTCTGATTTGTTTTGAGCAAGTCCTGAAACAAGGCCATACATATAATCAACCTGCCCTGCTCCATTAAATACCGAAATATTCATACATTAACTTTTAGTAGGACGCACTCTTCTTTTTTAGCCCGAATAGGCTTAAAATGCGCCATTTTATGAATCCTCCAACGTACAAACAATATTTAATTAGTATTGTTTGGTATGCCAGAATTGAGGTGGCATACCTTCTGTAAAAGAGAAAATCCTTTCCGATGTGATAGTTTGATTTGATGTCGGTTAATGATCGCATCAATAACCTGAAATTATCCCGGTGCAGCAATCCTGAATTGCTTTTATCGTTCCAGATCTCAAGTTGTGGGAATACTTTTATCTGATATCCGGCCTTTTTTGCACGTAATGTATAATCGCTGTCGCCATGGTATTGTGGGAAATTGAGGTTGTCTAGCATGCCTATTTTCTCAATAACCGATTTGTGAAGTATAGTTCCCATTCCTGGCAACCAGTCCGCACTGTAAATACGTTTGAATTTTTCGCTGTCATACGCGTTCATCCCAGTCATGAACTTTCGTCCGTTTCTGGTATCGAAAATGCCACCCATTGACCATATCATTTTGGGGTCGTGGGCATAATAAATTTTCGATCCGGCAACTTCGGGTGATTCGGCAATCAGGATTGTGATAAGTTTACTAAAGTAATCAGCAGCAGGAACAATATCATTGTTCCACCAGAGTAAATAGTTGCAATTGAGTTGGTTAATGGCAAATTTCATCCCTTCATTGATTCCGCCGCTCCACCACAAATTTCCATTTCCTTTCAGTAAAATTGTCTGCGGAAATTCTGTCTGAATCATCTCTTCGGTACCATCATCAGAACCATCATCAATAACAATAATATTGAATCTGGCCTTTGAAACAGGTTCTCTTTCAATTAACCCGTACAATCCCTTCAGGCATTTCGAAGTATATTTAATTCCGTTATGTACCGGAATGAGTATAGCTATATTAAATTTCGTCATAGTACGTAGTAAGGTTTTTCAGGGGCGTCCTCTTCTTCTGATTCATCTTCATCCCCAATTTCATCTTTCTCTTCGCTTAACTTACGGTTATGCCTGTCAACATCAATGATGTAAAGCGTAAAGCAGACTGCGACAATTGAATTTCCTTCACCAAAAGCACCTCCACCGGTAAAAAGTGTCATCAGAATGTTGATGTAAAAGTATTTGATGTAAACATATTTTTCACTGAGTTTTCCTGTCAATACCCTGATTAAAATGCTGAAAACACCAATCAGAAAGAAAGTGCCAAACTTGCTGAAATCACCAATTAGTCCAACATCCGATTGATAGAAGCCATAAACATCCCTGTACATTTGAATCATATAACCGTAGGGCGAGTTGGCGCTATCAGCTCCGTTTCCGGTTATATAGGCTGTCCTGTTGGGAAATAGATCGGTCAAAAAGTATGTTGCTGCCCTTACCCTGATATCTTCTTCGAAACCTTCACTCTGCTCCTGAGAGACATTAAGAAGATTAAGGAAGATATCCTGAAACATGAACACCACAGGTATGGCACTGAGTAAAACAAGGATGAGAATTAGAAATTTTGATTTAACCCGCTTGCTCAACAATACATTAATCATGGTGAGCATAAACATTGAAAAAATGATTTGTCGTGTTCCCATCAACACAAATACGCTGAAAAAGAAAAACAACAGAAAAAGCTGGCCAACAGAGAAATTTTTAAATAACTTGTTGAGAACATAGAAATAAGCCAACAAGAGATATGACAGCCCGGGTAGGAAGATGCGCAGGGTTCCCCGGTCTTCAGAAGTTCTGACATCAAATATCTTGTTGGGATGAGCCATGAATTGCATCATATAAAAGACAACATGCGCAACGGCAAGAAATACCATCATTTTTTCAAGATCAGAGTCGGAAATCCTGATTAAGTGAAGCGCAAAATAGAAAAGATAAAAATACATGAACCGCTGAGCAATCAGTGTTGTGCTAAAGCCCTGCCCGTGACCAGAATAAGCCATCAACATACTGAGTCCTACTCCTGTGAAAATAAAAATCATTTCCCATTTAAACGAATAGGAGAAGCCTTCACCATGGCTATAAACTAACTGTAACATTATTACCATCAATATTACCCCGATACCTGCAAGTTCAAGTACTTTGATAATATCTTTGCTCAGGAAGATTACATTAAACATCCCAAGCGAAGCTATAATGATAAATAAGATTACTATTTTTTTAATCATATTAAATGCCTTCTTTCAGCGTTTTGAGTTTATGATTATGTTGTTGTCCTGCCTTTTTATAAGCTCCGAGGAAAGCCTGGAAATATTCAAGACTTTGGTAATGCATGATTCTTTCGGCTGAATTGGTTTTATTTGCTGCCACGAACCTGGGGTCGGAAAGTGCAGTTTTAATCAATTCGGCAATTTGATTATAATTGTTGGGATCAAAAACAAAACGGCTGTTGCTGATTGTCTCAGGCAACGAAGTAACATTTGAACAAATTACGGGTGTTTGATAGCGCATGGCCTCAAACAATGGCCCTGAACCGGCTTCATAAAGTGTAGGAATAACCACAAGCTCAGCCATATTATACAAGCCTCTCAAATCGGCATCGGTCACTATTCCAGTAAATAGAACCTGATCCTCAAGATTAAGTTCCTTTATTCTATGTTCAATATTTTGAAAGTAGCTTGTTTTGTTTCCGGTTGACACCCAAAATACCTTGATCCCCTCCTCTCTCAAAAGGGCAAGAGCTTCAAGTACAGCTATGTGATTTTTGTGTTCCCATGTAGCCGCAGGGGTAAGTATAATTTTATCTGGAATGTTGTATTTATCAGCAAGTTCGGAAGGAGTCGTGAATGGTTCATCAGAAACCCAGTCCTCATTTATTGGAACAGGACAAACAGAAACCTCAGCACTTATATCTCGAAAATACTTTATCAGATCAACTTTTACATGATTATATGACACAATTGCGTGGTTGGTTTCGCTCATAGAGACATAATAACTGATGGATTTATAAATCCGTTCAATTGGAGAGAAAAATTCGGGAAAGTGAAATTGCTGGACATCATGCATTGAAATAACTACCGGATATCTGAGGTTGTATGCAGGTGCGTGTTGGCGCGGTACATGCAACACATCTAGGTTGAATTTATTCAGATAATGCCTGTCGGGGCTCAGAAAATTATAAATTTTATAATAAATTCTTTTTGATTTGCGTGTAAGGTAATATCTGGTTAAGTAGAATTCAGCAATCCTCTTGCGAATGTTAAAAAACCATCCATTTTTATCGTACAGAATAGCCGTTACTTTTGCATCTGATAGAAAATGCCCGAATTCTTCCTTTTGATCAGCAGAATAAAACAAGTAGATTCTGGTAATTTCATCGGATTTAAGCAGCATTTTTAAAACATAAATCGAATACTGATATATGCCACCATCACTAACTTTTGTTTTCGATAAATAGTAACCTATTGTCATAATACGCTCTTTATTTGATGTAAATGTATAGCTGTTTTCATTGAAGTTTCCATCTTTATATTGAATTATTAACCAGTATAAAATGATGGAGCATTTATTTAAGCATAAATAGCTTTGGATTGTTCATTTAGGGGACTAAAATTAGAGTATTTCCTTTTACTGGTAATATATTTCTGATTTTTTCACAGGAATTTGATTAAGAATACCGGTGGATGGGATGTTGAATGATAATTATGCAACAATTTTGGATTTTGGATTTAGTCCGTTTATTTTTATAGTTTTGGATGGATTGCCAACTTGCATTTTAATATTTAATCCTGTTAATTTGAAACATCCATTCACGAAGTCCAGACCATTTTTCTGATCTGTTCAGGAATGGGATTCAATTATTGATTAAAAGCAAAATAATTGGTTTTCATTAACTTTTTAATGGTTGATGTGTTTACATTTGCGCTTGCATATCTTTTTGATAATAAACATAAAATCAATGTTTAAATCCTAATTTCAGTCTAATATGCTTTTTAATTCCATTGATTTTGCCATTTTCCTTCCTGTTGTATTTATCTTGTATTGGTTTGTTACCAATAAAAATCTGAAACTTCAGAATACCCTTATTGTAGTTTCGAGCTATATCTTTTATGGTTGGTGGGATTGGCGCTTCCTGTCACTCGTGCTTTATAGTTCCCTGGTTGATTTCTTAATAGGTATTGCGTTAGGAAAAGAGGAGAATCCAACCAAGCGTAAGATACTTGTAACGATTAGTATTGTTGGAAACCTTGGTTTGCTGGGATTTTTCAAATACTATAATTTCTTTCTCGATAATTTTATTACTGCATTTTCGTTTTTCGGGCAGGAAATCAGTGCACGCTCACTCAATGTAATTTTGCCTGTCGGGATAAGTTTTTATACATTCCAGACTTTAAGTTATGGCCTTGATGTTTACAAAAGACGACTGGAGCCTACCAAGGACTTTATTGCTTTTTCTGCATTTGTGGCATTTTTCCCTCAACTGGTAGCCGGTCCGATTGAACGAGCTACCAATCTGCTTCCGCAATTTTACAAGGCTCGTTCTTTCAGCTATATTAAAGCGATTGATGGTTTGCGACAGGTATTGTGGGGTCTGTTTAAAAAAGTGGTAATTGCTGATAATTGTGCCGAGTATGCCAATATGATTTTTAATAATTCGGCAGACTATTCCGGAAGCACACTTGTTTTGGGTGTGCTGTTTTTTGCAATTCAGATTTATGGCGATTTCTCAGGATATTCAGATATAGCTATTGGTACATCCCGCTTATTCGGTTTCGACCTTATGCGAAACTTTGCATTTCCCTATTTCTCGCGCGATATTGCTGAGTTCTGGAGACGATGGCACATTTCACTCTCAACATGGTTCCGCGATTACCTTTATATTCCTTTGGGAGGCAGCAAGGGCGGAACCTGGATGAAAGTCAGGAATACCTTTATTATTTTTCTGGTCAGTGGTTTCTGGCATGGGGCCAACTGGACTTTTATTGTTTGGGGCGCTTTGAACGCTATTTATTTCCTGCCTTTGCTTCTGTTAAAGCAAAATCGTGCCAACCTTGGTACTGTTGCCGAGGGTAAATTATTCCCCGGTATCAGGGATTTCTTTTCAATCTCACTTACATTTGCTCTGACCTTGTTTGCCTGGATATTTTTCCGTGCGACTAGTGTCGGTCATGCATTCAGCATTATTGGTGAAATATTCTCACCTTCGATTATACATGCTGTTGAGCTTCCAAAAGTTTCATATGTTGTTATGCTATTGGTGGTAGTGTTTATTATGATTGAATGGATTGGTCGTGAGGGTCAATATGCAATAGACCGGCTTGAAGTCAGATGGTCAAAACCCATGAGATGGGCGTTGTATTATGGTATTGTGATTGCCATTTTTCTTTTTGCAGGTAAAGGTCAGGATTTCATTTATTTTCAGTTTTAATCATGAAGAAGCTCTTTTTAAATATTCTCTATTTTGGTATTCCAATCATTCTTTTTGCTTTTATAGCTGACGCGTTTCTGACAAGTCAATTGAAAAAATCGCGGAAAGATGAATTTGGGATATGGAATGATATCTACAACGGCAAGGTAAATTCTGATATTGTGGTGTATGGCTCTTCGCGTGCCATGGTCCATATGGACCCGCGTATTATAAGCGATAGTATGCATGAAAGCTGCTATAACCTTGGAATTAACGGTCATAATTTCTGGCTCTCTTACCTCAGACATAAGGAATTATTGAAATACAACAAAAAGCCAAAGCTGATCATACATTCGGTTGACATTTTTACACTTACCAAACGCCCCGATCTTTTTAATCTTGATCAGTTTCTGCCTTATATGTTAAACAATCAGGATGTTATGGATGCCACCATTTCCTACAAAGGGTATAATTATTTTGATTATCATTTGCCATTGTTGCGTTATGTGGGCAAGTATAAAACCATTGGCAGTATTTTTAAATCAATGCTCAGGCCTTCGGCCAGCGATTCGGGAAGGTACCGGGGCTATTCGCCTCAAAATCATGCCTGGAATGATGACCTCGTGAAGGCAAAGCGCCGTTTTGCTGACTTCAGGGTTGATCTTGACTCTGCTTCGATCAACCTGTTTGATCAATACATCAGAGAATGTATTTCAAGTGGAATAGAACTTGTTTTTGTTTATACACCCGAATATATTGAAGGTCAGGAGTTTGTTAAAAACCGGGATGAAATACTGGGGACCTTCAGGCAGTTTGCCGATAAATACAATTTGTTGTTTCTCGATTATTCTGACGATACCCTCTCTTTCCAGAAAAAGTATTTTTATAATGCGTCACACCTGAATAAGGATGGTGCTGAATTGTTTACAGTCAAATTGGTGAACGACCTCAAAAGGAACAGCTATGAAGCTGATTCAGGCAATTCGGGTAATTCTGGAAATGCAACCAGAAAAAGTTCCAAATCTGTAAATTAAGTTGATGAATCTGTGATCTGGTTTTATTCTGCCAGCCGGTACTTAAGGAAAAAGTGACTGTATTTTTCTGCTAAATGCGGATACCTGAATTTCCATTGATCCACTAATCTGTTATAAATATCCGGATTGATAATCTTTTTGCCAATCATTACATCCTTAAAGTTATTGCTGAATTTCTTTTTAAACCGGAACAGACTGTCATTTTCATCGTTCGATAGTCCTCCTCCTATGCAAAGCATATCGAGTTTGAGTTCAGCTGATAGCAGGGCAGCATGATAATACATATAGTCGTTTCCTTTAAGGTGCCTGAATTCATAATCGGCTCCGGCAAGGTGCAGGTTTCCTTTGTTCCCATAAAAGAAGAAAAGTCCGCTGTTGATTATTTGATCATGATAAAAAATATGGATCAATCGCGTGTTTTCAGCTAATAGTAATTTGATATTATTAAAATAATCGTCAGGAAAAAAATAATAACTTTCCATTTCAAGTCTTACCGCATTCAAGTTGTAAAGCCTGATAAACTCGCCATAGAATTCAAAAGAGTCGTCAACCTGAGCTGTAATTTCATGCGTTCTGTTAAGTTTTGATACATTCTGTCTCGCTTTTGCTTCAACAAGCTTATATCCGGGCGCTGGTTCGATATAAATATTGGTTCTTACCTTGATAAATTCAGCATCTCTTCTGCAATCGTTCAGCAGCGGGTTTTCCCTGATAAATTCAGCAACTACATTATTGTCAGAAAGCCAAACATTGACCTGATTATTAAACTTTTCGATTAATTGCTGTGGAACAATTCCCTGATTGGTAATTATACCTCCATAGCCATAAGCAGTTTGAATGTCGTAGTAGGTTTTATCCAGATCATAACCCTTAATGGGCTTTAGAAAGAACGGGTAAACGAAAAGCACCCCTTCAAGTTCGGCTACAATGCATTTTGGTAATGCCTGTTCGTGCTGCCGGTAGGCATTATACCATTCAGGCAGGTAGTAAACATCTGAGTTTTCAGCCGGAATTCTGTTGAAGGCTTCTTTCCAGCCTGGGTGATCAGCATCATAAACATCAAAGCGCATAATCAGACTTTATTAAAGAATGCACTTATAATTGAACAAATGTCTTTGACATCTTCATAAGTCAGATCAGGGTAGCTGGGAAGGTTCATTCCTCTCCATCCAAGATCTTCAGCAACTTTAAACTGATGATAATTGTCACTATACATGGGCATTGTGTGAACCGGGTGGAATACAGGGCGGGTTTCAACACCATTAGCTTTTAAATGATTCCTAAGCAAAACCCTGGTTTCTGCATCACTGGTCAAAATTGAATACATCCAGTAGGTGTGCACAATTTCGCCAACCGGATGATGCAGTGTAAGCGGAAGGTCTTTAAGAAACTCATTGTACCACCTGGCCAATTCAATTTTTTTGGCAATCAGTTCATCGGCTTTTTCAAGCTGGGCAAGTCCGATGGCAGCGGCAATATTGGTCATTCTATAATTATAACCTACTACTTCGTGCCAGTATTCGCGAAATCTTGCCAGGCCTTGTCCTCTGTAAAGATAGGCCCGGTCATAAATCGTTTTGTTGTTGGTTACAACCATTCCACCCTCTCCGGTTGTGATGGTTTTATTTCCGAAAAAACTGAAAATACTAACATCGCCAAAGGTTCCGGTATATTTTCCCTTATATTTTGAGCCAAAGCCTTCTGCGGCATCTTCAATCAGGAATAAATCATTTTCCTTAGCAATTGCCTGTAATTTATCCATCTCGCATGGGTGTCCGTAAATATGAACAGC
Source organism: Bacteroidales bacterium UBA5537 (assembly GCA_002426025.1). GTDB lineage: Bacteria > Bacteroidota > Bacteroidia > Bacteroidales > Lentimicrobiaceae > Lentimicrobium. The sequence continues at coordinate 20,729 of DINP01000026.1, forward strand.
CATAATTGCTTTTGTTTTTGGTGTGATCTTTTTCCTGACATCTTCCGGGTCAATCTGCCAGGTGTCAGGCAATGAATCAACAAAAACAGGTTTAGCCCCGCAGTAAACAATTGCATTTGCCGAAGCAACGTAAGTAAGCGTAGGGACAATCACTTCATCTTCGGGCCCAATGCCAAGTGCTACCAATGCCAGATGAAGCGCAACCGTGGCATTGCAGGTGGATGCTGCATAGTCAACACCAATATATCTGGCAAAACTCTGTTCAAATTCTTTTACATATTTGCCTTGCCATGTAAGCCAATTGGTATCAATACAATCAATTACATATTTTTTCTCATTACCTTTCAACGATGGTTGATAAACAGGATATTTGTACATTCAGATAAGGTTTTATGATAAATTACTGTATTAAAACACCGGTATTTTCAATTAGTTCTGATTGTTCATCAATTATTTAATTGTGTTTTCCAATATCCGGCACAATTCTTTTTGCAGAAGCTATTTCCCCCATAGTCCAGTCGCTTTTTCATTTACAAGTTTGTAATATTGAATTGGACCCAGAATCGCACCGGGTAGGTAAGATATACATGACCCCAATATAACCCCCGAAGCTCCCAATCCAAGGTTTTTAGCCAGAAAAATTGATAGGGGAATATTGAAAATAGCTACAGTTACTGCAGTGTAGAGTTGTAGTTTTATTTTGCCTGTTCCATTTATAAAATAGATGAAAATGCTGTACCATATATAAACCACTACAAACAGAGCAGTAAAGAAGGAAAGAATGAATGGGACCTTAATGTTGTCGCCTACCCAAAGTGCATAGAATGGATTGGAAACGGTCAGCATTATTATGATAAGAATAATTATTCCAATCCACAATTTAATCATGCCACGCATTACGCGCTTGATCCACTCGAAGTCTCTTTTTACAAATGCTTCAGTAAAAGCTGACCAGTACGTATTGGTTATAATAACAAAGAGCATTGAAATCAAACCAAAATACTTATATGCAACACTATAGGATGTAACAGCTTCCGGTCCAACAACCTGCGTAATAATCAGGTTATTGGTTGACATTATAACCACTACGGTGATTTGAATTATGAAAAACTGAAATCCAAGACCGGCAAGTACCTTAAAGTATTTTAAATTTACCAGACTGGGTAATGGCAGGAATTCTTTGTATTCCTTATTGAAGAAGTAGAAAGTTGCCAGAATCAGCACAAAAACTGGTGCTCCTCCCAATACCAAACCCAGATTTATGAGAGAGGGCTCAGTGGTTTTCATTAAAACCAGAATAATAATAAGAGCTACGATATTTGAAATTGGGTCGAATGCATTGCTTATTGCCGGCCGCTGGTCAGCAGTAATTATTATGGCGATCAACCTGAAAATAAATCTAAGAAGAAAGAAACCAATAGTTATAACAGCCAGAACACTAAGTTCGGAGCGCATGGTTTCAGGACCATTTAGAATTACAGCCCAATTCAGAAAAGGGTTTACTACAATAAAAATTACAAAGAAAGTCCCGAAAATCATGCTCAGGGCTGCATAGGTAGTACTTACATAGATCCTGGCAAGTTTTTTCTCCCCTTGAGCCAGGGCTTCAGCAAATTTGTTTCTGAGCCCGTTTCCCAATCCAATGTCAAAATAGTTTATCCAACCAACAATTGAACCCAGAGTAATCCAAATACCATATTCGTAAGCGCCAACATAGTTAATGAGGAGTGGAACGAAAATAAATCCTATCACTATACTTACCCCTTTAATTCCAAAGGAAGCAATGATATTTTTCTTTGCTTTTACACTCCGGATATTTCCATTGTTGAGCAATCCGAGAAGCCTCTTTTTTAGATTCACTTTTGTGAGAAGGTTTGTTAAAGTTTTAAGCAAGTATAATGAAATTTCTTATTTATTCCAGATACCCCTGGCAGTATTGTTAAGTATTTTTTTGTACTGGTAAGGTGCCAATATTGTGCCCGGTAATAAACATAAGCAAGTGGCAAAAATAACTCCCGCCGAACCCATATTCATATTTTTAGCCAGAAATATGGACAAAGGGATGTTTGCTACAGCCACAAATATAGAGCTATAAAGTTGAAATCGGATTTTACCGGTACCATTAATGAAATAAACAAATATGTTGTCCCAGGTGCTGATAAGGATGAACAGACCCATGAAAACTGTAATAACCATTGGTATTTCAACTTTATCGCCAATCCAGAAATGATAGAAATATCCTGAAACAAGAATCATTACTAAAACCAGTAAGGCAATACCAAACCAAAGCTTAACCAATTTGGATGTTATCCGTTTTATCCAATGAATGTCATGCACGGCATAAGCTTGCGTATAAGCCGACCAAAGTGGATTCATTATAATGGCGAAAGCCATTGCAACAGAATTAAAGTATTTAAAGGCAATATTATAGGGCGTGACTGCTTCAGGACCAAGAATCTGTGTAATAATCATATTGTCGGTTGAAAAAATTACCAAAACAGCAATTTGAATTATAAAAAACTGGAATCCAAGTCCAGTAAGGTCTTTCAACTGATCAAACCTGAAATATTTCAAGGAAGGTCTGAACTCTTTGTATCTGTGGCTGAAAAAGTAAAGGGTAGCGATGGAAAGCACAAGAACCGGGGAAAAGGTAACGGCCATTGCAAGGTACATAAGTGAACCTTGGGTGGTGATCGTTAGTATATATATGATGATCAGTGATATGACGTTGGAAAGAGGGTCAAATGTATTGCTGATTGCCGGCTTCTGGTCTGCAGTGATAATAATCGCTATTAACCTTAATACGAACCTCAGAATAAACAGTGTGAATACATAAATCACAAGGGTCTGAAGGTTTTCGGTTTTATCCTGGGAAATATTGAAAATAGTATTCCAGTTTAAAAAAAAACTTAAACCCACAAACAGAATCCATAAAATAGCAAAAATACCGCTTAAGCCGAAATAGGTCGTACTGACATAAATACGGGCAAGTGATTTATCCCCAACTGCAAGCGCTTCTGCAAACCGGTTTCTTAACCCATTACCCAGTCCAATGTCAAAAAAGCCAAACCAGGCAATCAAAGAGCTTAGTGTAAGCCAGATGCCATAATCTCTGGCACCAAGATAGTTTAGGGTCAACGGAACCAGTAAAAAAGTAACAACAATACTCCCTCCCTTGATAAGAAAAGAAAGTAATATGTTTTTCTTTATGTTTTGGCTACGTAAATGCCCTTTGTTGATATACCTTTTGAGATAAATTAAAGGGCTTTGCATCTTGCTGAAATTGCTGATTTATTCTGTACGCAGTTTAACATTATTCAAGGATTAAAGTTCATCAGGTCATTTATACTTAAAAGACAAAGGTATGCTTTTAGAAAGCAAATCTTTGTCTTTTGGTATTTATCCGGATTCCGCAGAATGGTAAAGTCTGCTGAATATTTGAAGCATCCGTTTAGCCGGATTTTTAATCCCCGTTTTCAAAAGCATCAAACTTAATGCCTTGAGCCAATGGAAGCTCAGTAGAAAAGTTAATGGTGTTCGTTTGTCTGCGCATATAAGCTTTCCAGGCATCGGAACCTGATTCACGTCCGCCGCCGGTTTCTTTCTCACCACCGAAAGCACCCCCTATTTCAGCCCCGTTTGTTGCGATATTTACATTGGCAATGCCGCAGTCAGATCCTTCATGCGAAAGAAAACGTTCTGTTTCCAGAATGTTTTTCGAGAAAATCGCCGATGATAAACCTTGTGGAACAGCATTGTGCAGTTCTATGGCATCATCCATGCTTTTATATTTGATCAGGTATAGAATCGGAGCGAAAGTCTCTTCCTGCACTATCTGATAATGATTTTCAACTTCGGCTATACAGGGAACAACATAGCATCCCGATTCATAACCCTCACCTTCAAGTACCTGGCCTCCATACACTATTTTACCGCCTTCTTTTACTACCTGCTCCTGGGCGTGTAAGAATGCTTTTACAGCATCTTTGTCAACCAGTGGGCCAACAATTGTTGAGGCATCAAGCGGATGGCCGATTTTCAGTTGCTTATAGGCTGCAATCAGCTTGTCGCGGAATTTATCGAAGATACAATCGTGGATCAGTAACCTGCGCGTTGATGTACACCTTTGTCCCGAAGTGGCTACAGCGCCAAAAAGACTGCCCCGCAGCGCCATGTTGAGGTTGCCGTATTGTGAAACAATAATGGCATTGTTGCCGCCAAGTTCCAATATGCTCCGGCCAAGCCGCTCGCCCACTATTTTACTTACATGTCTTCCAACACGGGTTGAACCGGTGACTGAGATCAGCGGAATCCTCTTATCAGCAAGAAAATCGTCGCCTATATATTTTGAGCTTCCTGCAACCAGACTGAGAACGCCTTCCGGCACCTCGTTTTCAATCAATACTTTTTCAATAATCTTGTGCACTGCTACAGCGCTGAGCATAACTTTTGAGGAAGGCTTCCAAACAACGACATCACCACAAACCAGCGCAAGCATTGCATTCCAGGCCCAAACAGCAACCGGGAAATTAAATGCGGAAATTACCCCTACAACACCCAGGGGGTGATACTGATCATACATACTGTGCCGCTCGCGCTCAGAATGCATCGTAAAACCGTATAGTTGTCGNNTCCTTCCTGGTAAACTTTGCCCATTTCCCACGATACAAGTGCTCCCAGGGGCTCTTTGTATTCGCGCAGACGATTTCCTATCTGTCGCACTATTTCTCCGCGCTTTGGCGCCGGAACCATTTGCCATGTTTTAAAAGCGGCAGTCGCTTTCCCCATAACATATTCGTAATCGTCCCAGGTTGCCTGATTTACTGAGGCAATCAGTTTGCCGTCAGCAGGGGAATAGGAGTGCAGGGCTTCGCCTTTTGTTGTAAGCCATTTGGTACCTGTAGTCGCTCCATGGTTGAATTTTTCAATTCCCAGTTCAGAGAGTAGCTCATCTATTTTGTACAAATCCATTTGTCTATTCATTAAAAATGTTTTTCAGAGAACAATTATAAGGTGTTATTGTTTGACACCGCGCCAGATAACTGCAGCAGAGAATTTAGATTAAAAGTAGATTTTGTATTTACTTTATAAATGGTTTCAATGGTTCAGGCAAAAGGCTGGTGTCTCCTGAAATGACAGGAATTACCATTGATTGACCCATGGCTTCTAAAATTTCGCCTCCATCAGTCAGCAAAAATCTGACGAATAATTCCGCTACCCTGCTATTTTCGCTGTTTTTGGGGATTGTGATGCCATAAATCATTGGTTCACCATGTTGTACAATGGTTTCGCCCGGTTTATTACCGGCAACTTCAACGCTCACCTGCCGATAAACCTCTTCCATCTTTGGATTTCCAAGATTTATGCTGTCGGGCAATTTAAGATAAGGCAGGTGATGCTGCATAGCAACCGACTTGTAAATAAAGATGCAGTCAATGGTTCCCGATTCAAGCAAGGCAAGCAGATCAACCTCTTTNNGGAATCATCAACTTATCTATAAGGCTATAATCCGCTGAAGCAAGAATATCGCATGGCCTGTTAAGATCGGTAATTTTACGTATGGACGCCAGGCTGCCAGCCGATTCGGATTTGATATTTATTTCCGGGTAACGGACATTAAACGAATCAGCAAGCGCCTTGAAAGGAGCCGCCAGGCTGCCGGCATGAAATATAACCAGGTCACCGCCTTTTTCGTTTTGCTTTTTGGAATCCTGTTGATGGCATCCTTTAAGAGAAGCCAACAATAGAAAAGCACTGAAAATAGTTACGAATCTGCTTTTATTCCCCATTTGAAGTTAGTTCATTTATCAGTAGCCTGAAATGATCCTGCATTATAGTATCCATTTGTTCATGAAAAATGTCAAATGCCCTGATCAGGCGCTGTCCTTCCACGGTAAGGCTGGTGCTGCCCCCGTCAACGCCGCCACGGTTTTTCTCAAGTAAGGCAAAGCCAAGACGCTTCTCAATACTTTTAAGGTCGTTCCAGGTTCTGCGATAGGTTATGCCAAGTTTTTCGCAGGCAGCAGTCAAAGAGCCTTCTTCGTCTATCGCCTTCAGTATTTTCCACTTTCCATCGCCAAGCAGGCCATTTCCGGTTTCATCGGTAAACCATATCTTGTATTGAAGCCGCAGGTTTTCGTATTTGCTGGTTGCCATAATTCAATGCGTTATGATGAAAAATTCATATCGAATTTCTGAAAAAGGCAGATGTTTTATCTGCCTGAAATTTTTACTTATTTATAAAGACAGCGGTAGGAGGTGTCTCCCTTCATTCTGACCTTAAACTTAACATTGGCCGGAACGATGAATGTTTCAAATGGTTTAAATGTGTTCCATACTGTTTCGCCAGGGAGCATAACCTCCATTTCACCGGAAGTAACTGTCATGTATTCAATGGTAGCTGTGCCGAATTCATATTCACCAGCTGCCATTGCGCCGATCGTTGCTGGTCCTTCGCTGGTTTCAAAAGCAATTGACTTAACATTGCCATCAAAATATTCATTTGTCTTAAACATGGTTGAAGTATTATAATTTGCAGCAAAGCTAAATAATTTAAGCTGTAATATCAGCAGGTACCGCAGTGATTTTTATATTTTTCTCAGGTCAATTATTTCACTGTTTTCAGGCAAATCTCTCCAGAGCATCCCGATTATTTTATCAGCTACATCGGCAGGCCTGCTGAGCTGGTTATGCTGATAGAGCTGCTCAAACCTTGGTTTCATCGGGAAATCGTCACTATCAACCTGTCTTATTCTTGCCTGCATGGGTGTATCAACAATGCCAGGCGCAATGGATAAAAGCCTCACCGGGAACAAGGCATTTTTCTGCTCAAGCGCTGTAGTACGGGTAAACATTTCGAGTCCGGCCTTGCTTGTGCAGTATGGGCCCCAGCCTTCGTAAGGACTTGAAGCCGCTCCGGAACCAATGTTTACAATGGTTTTGGGTAAATTCAAATCTTTCGTATGTCTGATAAACTCATTGGTGAGTATCATTGGAGCCAACAGGTTAACATTGAGATGTTGCTGCAACTGTATATTGTCGTAACGCCCTGCAGGCATCACCGGTTCAAGCATTGCAGCATTATTTATCAATGCAATTGCTGAAATTTCAGCAGAATCCATTTTCCCGAAAATCTCATTCATCAGTTCAGGGATATATCCTGTTTGAGAAAGATCGGCTTCATAGTACCAGAGCTGGCTTTGGGCTGATGATGCCAGATCACTGACTGATTCATTCATTCTTCGCGAAATACAGAATAATTTATGTTTCTGCAGAATCAGTTTCCTTGCTATGGCTTCACCAATGCCCGATGAAGTTCCTGTGATTATNNTAAACAATTTCCTCCATGAACAATGCAATTTTTATCTTCGATTATCCCGAAAACGAGCCTGTAAAAACCTATTCACCAGGCACCCGTGACCGGAAATTACTCCAGACAGAACTCGATACACTGGCAACCCAACAGGCTGATATTCCGCTGATTATTGGTGGCAAGGAGGTGAGGACCGGCAATGTGGAAAAAATAGTGATGCCCCATGACCATGGCCATGTTCTTGGTCAATATCATAAAGCGGGGCCGGCTGAAGTGAAGCTGGCCATTGAGGCTTCGCAGAAAGCGCACAAAGAGTGGGAGACATTTTCATGGGTTGAAAGGCTTTCGGTTACATTGAAAATTGCTGAACTTATATCGAAAAAATACAGGGCCAGGCTCAATGCGGCCACCATGCTTGGGCAGAGCAAAAGTGCCTATCAGGCTGAGATTGACAGCGCCTGCGAAACGATTGATTTCCTTAGGTTTAACGCACATTATATTTCCGATATTTATAATGATCAGCCACATTCAGAACCCGGTATTATCAACAGGATTGAGTACCGGCCAATCGAAGGATTTATCTTTTCGCTAACGCCCTTCAATTTCACGGCCATAGCCTCAAACCTGAATATGTCTCCTGTGGTAATGGGCAATACCGTATTGTGGAAACCAGCATCCAATGCCATCCTCTCCAACTATGTATTGATGGATATTTATAAAGAGGCAGGGATGCCTGACGGAGTTGTGAATTTTATTCCTGGCGCAGGTTCAGTTATCGGAAATGCAGTTTTTGCCGACAGGCTTTTCGCGGGGCTGCATTTTACCGGCTCCAATGTTACTTTTAACCGTCTCTGGCAAATGGCCGCTCAAAACCTTCACAATTACAAATCTTACCCTAAAATAGTTGGAGAAACAGGAGGAAAAGACTTTATTGTGGTTCATGCTTCGGCTCAGGTTGATGAGGTAGCTACTGCAATTGTAAGAGGCGGATTTGAATACCAGGGACAGAAATGTTCTGCTGCTTCAAGGGTTTATATTCCTGATTCTCTCTGGCCTGCTGTTAAATCAATGGTAGGGGAGATGCTTTCAGAAATTAAGGTTGGCGACGTGCGCGACTTCTCAAATTTTATGAATGCCGTTATTGATGAGGCATCGTTCGATAACATCATGCATTACATTTCATTGGCCGAAAAGTCACCAGATGCAGAAGTTGTTTTTGGTGGAAAAGGAGAAAAATCGAAAGGTTATTTTGTTGAACCCACTATCATTCTCACAACTGACCCGCATTTTATAACGATGGAGGAAGAAATTTTCGGGCCGGTTCTGACTATTTATGTTTATAAAGAAAAGGATTTTGACGAAATGCTGAAACTGGTTGACGAAACTTCGCCTTATGGACTTACCGGAGCTATCTTCGCCCAGGATCGACAAATTCTGCATAAGGCCAGCCATGCGCTCAAATATGCTGCCGGAAACTTATATTTCAACGATAAACCGACAGGCGCTGTGGTTGGCCAGCAGCCTTTCGGGGGTTCACGGCAGTCGGGAACCAATGATAAAGCCGGTAGCCATCTCAACCTGCTCCGCTGGACCAGTCCTCGCACCATAAAGGAAACACTTATTCCGGCTACTGATTTCAGGTATCCGTTTATGAAGGAAGATAAGTGTCATTAATTGTGTCTTATATTCTCATGTTTCATAAAATTAAAAAAAGCCCCGATATGGGGCTTTCTCAGTAGAAATTATGATCAGGTTTTTATTGCAGAGGTGTTATCACTTCAATCAGTTCAGGAAGATCCATCCCTAATTTCTTCAGGTGTTCAATGGTCGGAACCCCGTTTTTGGTCCAGCCCCTTCTGAAGTAAACCGCATCAAGCAGTTGTTCGTAGCGGTCTTCGCGATAAGCGCGGGTAGCAGCCATCTTTTCTTCAAGACTCATTTTGGTCGGATCAAGGCCAATCAACTCCTTTAGCTGCTTATCATAACGCTCCTCGCGTGACAGGTATTCTTCCTGTGTTACAGGTCCGGCTGCACGGTATGGCTGTGCATCATGTGCGCGAAGTCCGTAACCACGGCGGATGTTGAAAATACGCTGGAAGTTATAAACCCTTTCCGATTGGCGGATTATTTCATGCTTGTCAATATTGTTGCCTGTTACTGCGTTGTAGATAGTTACATAGTTATCAACATGCTCTGGAACTTTTGCCGGTTCATCACTCAAGGCATTGCTTTCAGGCTCAACATCGTTCCAAGGTAGCTTGCACAGTCCCTGCAGGCCGAACCAGGTGCGGAACATCGGGAAATAATGCAGAGCTTCGGCTTTTTTCTCGAATGTTGGAATCTGGTTGTTAACCATATCCATGAAAATGAGCCAGGCTTCATCGTGCTGAGGGCCTTTGTTGGTCATTGCATAACCACCCTGCTGGGCAAGCGATTCTTTTGAAATGTACTGTGAATACTCAAGCCCTTTGTTTTCCATGCCAATGTCCTGAAGGAACTGAGGATCGCCCCAGCCTTTTTCAATAAACATTTCTTTCATTTTACGGACACCCATACCAGCAATTTTACCGAATCCTTCACCGCGTGAAAGCTGGTGCAGTAATTCCATAGCTTCGTCGGAGTTGCCAAAGTTGAGTTTCATACCCCCTGTACGTTCCTCGTTTAGAATGCCGGCTTCATAACATTCCATTACAAAACCGAGGATAGTGCCCCACGAAATAGTACATACACCATAAGTATCGCAATAAAAGTTGGCCTCAATGGTGAAGTCGGGGTTGAAAATACCGGCGCAGGAGCCAAGTGAGGCTGCTGTTTCATATTCCGGACCGTCAACTATTACTTTTGTGCCAGCATACGGGCCGGTGCGGAGCAGATATTGATCAACCCCTTTTGCACACGACATATTGCAACCAATCCAGCAGCCATCAGGCACGCCCTGCGTAAATCTTTCCTTGTAAATATTGGAATGGATTTTAGCTGCATCGGGATGGTTTCCGAATTTGAAGTTATTGGTTGGCAGCAGATCGTAATCGTTCATAACATTGGTAAGGTGGGCAGTGCCTTTTGAACGCATTTCAGCCTGGCTATCATCAAGTTCACGCATTTCGCGGTTGAAGCGGCGGCCACGTTCCATAATTGCGTTAAGGTCAACCACGTTATTCAGGTTTCCTTTTACTCCTTTGGTTTTTGCAACCAGCGCCCTGATTCCTTTATCTCTGAATACAGTTCCAATACCACCACGGCCGGCCTGCTTAAGGCGGACAACCTTGCGTTTGGCATCGAAAAAGGTGAAGTTCAGCATCCCGATCAGTGAATGATCTGCGGCTGTACCTGCCGATACTACTGAAATATTTTTGCGTCCGCTTTCGTCATCAGCAAACATTTCGGTAAGCACTTCAGCTAAAACATGACTATCCTGAGGTAAATCCAGCGTTTCATAAATCTCAACCGCATCACGGGTTTCGTCAAAAACAACCACGACTTCCTTATCGGTTTTGCCCTGAAGCTCCAGTGCATCGAATCCACAGAACTTAAGGAATGGGCCAAAGTATCCACCTACATTGCTGTCAATTACAATATCGGTTTGTGGCGATATGGTTACCACCAGCGATTTACCGGTTCCTGAATACTGGGTAATTCCACAAATTGGCCCCATACCGATAACAATTTCATTCTCAGGATCATTCCACTTGGTTTTTGGTGTGGTGGCATCCCAAAGCAACCTCAGGCCAAAGCCTTTGCCTCCGATGAATTTTTCCTTCATCTCCTGGCTAACCGGTTTTTCTTTAACCGTATGGTCGCCAACATTTACATACAATGTGCGGTTGTTGTACCCTTTTTCGATTGGAGCCGGAATATACTTGTACTCCTTGATCAGCCTCAACGATTTGGTGATTTCTTCTTTGTTCATATAGCTTTTCTTATTTGATTTCGATCTGTGAATCAGTTCACAAAAGTACAAAGATTTGCCATTTTTCAAATTTAATTGGCTGAAAAATAACGATATGACTCCGCCTGCATAACACTATCTGTTAAGCAGTTACTTACGGCACAATTTGAAGTTTCTTGTGAAAATTAGCCGGTTTCTACCTGATAATGTTCCGGTTTTATAAAATCGTGTGCAGAATCCGGGGAATATTTTTATATTTTTGCAACAGGCACTGGATGCTGAAAATTTTTAATACGGATATGCCTGATAGTTATCCCGAACAAATTAGTAAATACCTGAGCAGGTTCACTGTAGGCATTGCCGGATGTGGAGGACTTGGTTCAAATTGTGCTGTTGCCCTTGCACGATGTGGGGTTGGTAAATTGATTATTGCCGATTACGACATCGTTACCCTGCAGAATCTGAACCGGCAGTATTATTTTCACGATCAGATCGGCAGGCTTAAGGTTCATGCTTTGCGTGAAAACATTCAGCGAATAAACCCAGCTATTGTTGTGAAGGCTTTTGATATGAAACTTTGCGTATCTGATGTAATTGAGCTGTTTTCGGGTTGCCATGTTATTGTTGAGGCTTTCGACAAAGCTGAAATGAAGCAGATGATTATTGAAACGGTTCTCACACAGATGCAGGGAAAATATCTCGTAGCCGGAGTCGGCATGGCTGGTTGGGGCAAATCAGAGATCATCCACTCGCGGAAATCTGACAATCTTGTAATATGTGGCGATGAGGTTTCTGAGGTATCTGCAACTTTGCCTGTGCTGGCTCCAAGGGTCGGACTCGTTGCCAATATGCAGGCCAACGAAGTGCTCGACATTTTATTACGTGAATTTACGCCAATTACACCATAAATTTTAGAATGAAGATAAATCTGAATAACAGGGAAGAGGTTTTTGAATCTGAAGAAATGAGCATCAACCAGTTGCTTGCTGCCAAGAATTTCACGTTCAGAATGTTGGTGGTAAAAGTTAACGGAGTGTTGGTGAAGCGTCATCAGTTTGATCAGCAGATGGTAAAGGATGGAGATGATGTGATGGTTCTTCATCTGATAACCGGAGGCTGATCTTAAACGATCTCGGCAACGGTAAAAGCACTTCCGCCTATAAAAACAAGATCTTCATTATCCGCTGCAGCCAATGCAGCATTATAAGCAAGCTTAACAGAATTGTAAACAGCGCCTTTCAGCTTGAAAGCCGATGCAGTTTCCTTTAATTTGACTGCATCCAAACCTCTGGGTATATCCGCTTTGCAGAAATAATAGATAGCATTTTGGGGCAATAACTGAAGCATGGATGTGATATCCTTATCGTTAACTACGCCCAGTATAAAGTGTAATCGTTTAAATTTCAGAGATCTGATCTGATCAACAATAAATTTTATTCCATCCGGATTATGCCCGATATCACAAATAGTAAGGGGCTTCTGTTTAAGTACCTGCCATCTTCCGGTGAATCCTGTATTGGAAATTACATTACGGATGCCGTTTTCAACATTCAGCTTTTCGGGTTTCAACAGCATTGCATCCAGCAAATGAGCCGACGCAAGAACAGTTGCCAGGTTTTTCAGCTGGTAATTGCCGGTTAACGGACAGCTCAAGCGTTTTTTATTGCCAAAAACCCTTGCATCCACATCAATCTGTGAAGGATCAGCAACTGCTATATCTCTTCTCAGACTTACTACTTGATCAGCAAAATATACTTTTGATTGGTTTCTTGTTGCCAGTGTTTTGAATATTTCCTCAGTTTCAGGCTGGGTTTCTCCAATCACCACCGGAATACCATTTTTAATAATTCCCCCTTTTTCGACCGCGATTTCTGCCAGTGTATTCCCCAGGAACTGTGTATGGTCGAGCCCGATGTTGGTGATAACAGACAGGAGTGGAGTAATCACATTGCTTGAATCGAGGCGGCCACCCATTCCGGTTTCTATCACGGCAATATCAACCTGTTCATCGCTGAACCATTTCATTGCCATACCAAATGTCATTTCAAAAAATGAAGGATTGATGTGGTTGAACTGACCCATGTATTCTTCTGTAAAATCGCAGACAAATTTTTCGGGCACCATTTCACCGTTGATCTTCATCCGCTCNNATCGTATTGTCGAGGTTCGCTTTGTAGGCTACAGCCCCGATACGCTGAAACATTGGTAACTGGCTAAAAAGGTAGTCCAGTGTCTGCTGATAATTCATGCTTGATCAGGCTCAGTTTAGCTCGAAGATATAGGTGATGGTACCTTTTTGTTCTTCCGGGGCATCATCTTTGGGGCTGAATTTTGCCTGTCTGGCTGCGGTCTCGGCCAATTGCCTGAGCTCAAGGTTGGAAGTAGTTGTTCCTTTTGCGCCAGAAATAACACGGGTTACCAAACCTGCCCGGTTGACAAAAATGGTAACTACCACTGTGCCCCGGTCACGGAATTTATTTGATGGTCTGGGAATCTGCCTTGAAGAGCGTCCAGCCAGATTAAAAGATACACCGCCTCCGGAACCGCCGCTTCCATCGTAATTATCTGAATCCGGTGTTCCATTTGGTTTTCCCTGATCGCCTGGTTTTCCTGTGATTCCTTCATTACCGCCTCCGTTTGTTTTCCCCTGTTTGCCTTTGTATATGGCATTGGGATTTACCACAGGTTGAGGCTCTGGTTTTGGCGTGGGTTTAATGTTCTGTTTGGGTTCAGGTTTGTCGGCAGGAACAGGTTTATCTTTTTTTACAGGCTCAATGGCCGGTGCTTCATCCGAATCTTCGGTAACAACTTCCTCCTTGGCGGCAGAAGCCGAGGGAGGAGGAACAGCCGGAGCCCCGGAAGCAAGCTCTTCGGGTTGTATTTCACCCATCCCTTCATCTGAATTGCCGAGGTTTACTTCAACACCAGCCTCTTCGGGAAGAGGCAATGGCGTTTTTAAGGCCATCAGCAGAAGGCCGAGAAGTAAAAGAGCATGGAAAACGAAGGTTCCTACCAGCCCTTTTATGTTATCTCTGTCTATTTTCACGCTTGTTTTTTAATTAATCTTTCAAAAATCCTGCCACGAAGTTATATTACCCGGTAAACTTATTTTGCTGGTTTGGTTGCCAGAATCACCTTGTGCATGGTTCCGGTAAGGCTATTCACCTGATTAACAGCATCAATAAGTGTTACAATATATTGAACCGGTACGCTTTGATCGGCCCTGAGAACAACCGAAGCATCCTGTTGCCCCGCCAGTTTATTGCCGATGGTTTCGACCAGAAATTCCTGGTTTACCTGATTTTCTTCAACAAAATAATTGTAATTGCTGTCAATGTAAACGGTTAGCGATTGCTTTGCCATTGTTTTGCTGTTGCTCGAAGGCAACAACAGTTTGATAGCGTTTGGGCTTACCAATGTTGAGGTAAGCATAAAAAAGATAAGAAGAAGAAACACCAGGTCAGACATGGATGCCGTACTGAACGTAGGGTTTATTTTATTTCTGGATTTGATTGCCATTTCTATAAATTTGAGATTGTTGCTTAATAAGCGCAATTATCAGGATGCCGGCTCATGAAGCAGGTCCATAAATTCGGTAGCTCTGGCCTCCAGAATAAAAACAACCTTTTCGACTCTGGCAACAAGAATATTGTAGCAGATATAGGCAATGATTCCAACGATGAGTCCGGCAACGGTAGTAATCATTGCCTGGTAAATACCGCCCGAAAGCAGGGCAATATCAATATTGTTTCCTGCCATCGACATATCATAAAACGCCCTTACCATACCGATTACAGTTCCTAAAAATCCAATCATGGGCGCTGCTCCGGCAATGGTAGCCAATGCAGCCAGGTTCTTTTCGAGTTTGGCAACTTCTAGTTTTCCAACATTTTCAATCGCAACGTTGATGTCGTTCAGCGGTTTGCCTATGCGCAGAATTCCTTTTTCAATCATTTTAGCTATAGGCGTGCGGTTGTTCTTGCAAAGTGATAAAGCTGAATCAATGCGGCCATCGTGGATAAAATCGCGGATGTTGTTCATAAAATTGTGCTCATCGCGCGATGCCCGGTTGATTATGAAATATCTTTCAATAAAGATGTAGATAGCAAATACCGACATAATAACCAGCGGTATCATGATCCAGCCACCTTTGAGTGAAAGGTCCCAGATAGAGAGGCTTATTTCGGTTGGCTGTGGCATCTGGGCTGTCGTTTGGGAAATTGTATCAGCTATAGCTGAAGCAGGTTGTGTAATTTGCAGAAGGATTCCTGAATTCATTGGTCTTTGGTTTAATTCACAGTAAAATTAGGCTAATTGCAAATCGCAAAGATGGGCTGTTTGCATAAACTATCAACATTGCGATGTTAATAGTAAACTCAATTTTTACATTATTATTATATGGTACTATAAAGAAGGGCAGGCACAATTGAATGTAGCCTGCCCTCGAATTTTAATTCATGATTATCAGAATATTACATTATTGCAGAAAGCAATAATTTCAATATTACAACACTTATAGTCAGTACAACAAGGATGATCAGGAATGGCCTGAAGCCTGTCATTCCGGGTTTTTCAGATTTGGTTTGTGACATTTTTCTTTGTATTTGAATATTCAACAACATAGCTGTATCAGCGTGAAACACTCCGACAGCTTATTTTTTTCGAAAAATTGTGATGAATATTTCTAAATTCTCAGATTCCGGTGTACAATAACCAGTTCATGATATGCGGATGATTTGTAATCTATAAACTGATTAAACAGCGACCTTAAGGTTGAAGCGGTTTGCATCAGGTTCTTGCCGGGGCTGTGCCAGGGAAATGAACTGATAACTAAGAGATTGCCTGATTCATAAGTGTTGGCTCCTTTTTCAGGCGTCAGGGGAAGCAAATTTAATGATTGCTGCTCAATGACTTTTTGATTGTTATTGGTAAAAGATAACTGATATACAGGCATTTTCACCTGTAAGGAAAGATAAAACACTGAGCAATACATTATTGTCAGGAATAGTTTCTGACAATATTGGTGGAGAGATTTCATGTTTCTGATCAGCGATTTTTCGGACAATAAAAATAGTTAATTTGCTTTCATGATTTCAGGTTAAAAAAAATAAATTTTCCTGAAATGTGCCAGACAGTTCAATTTGGATTACTGTTGTCCAGAAGGCCGTCAGAATAGAGGCGGGCAGATTTCTGACTTTTACCGGACAATGGTGAATCCAATAGTAAAAATTATAATCTCTTTAAGATTTGCGCAGGTTTTTTATTTTTCTGTGTCAAAATGAAAGTACTTTTAACAAAGAAAAAATCGTTTATTCTGCATGACAGACCTTGAATTACTTAACGGATTGGCACAAGGCGACCCTTCGGCCGGACGGCAGTTTGTTGACGATCACCAGCTTAAGGTTTATAATGTCTGCTATAGTTTTTTGCAGAATGAGCACGATGCCCAGGATGTAGCTCAGGAAGTTTTTATCGAAGCAATCAGAAATGCAGGAAAATTCAGGGGCGATGCCAAATTAAGTACCTGGCTTTACCGTATCGCGGTAAACCGCTCGCTCAACCATCTGCGCGATAATAAGAAGCGGCGGTTCTGGAAAGAAATCGATTCCTTTTTCAATTTTAAAGTTGCTTCGGATCTGCAATCAGGCTCAGAGCCAAATATTGCATCTGACAAACTCGAACAAAAAGAACAGCAATTACTTATTGGCGAAGCAATCAAATCGCTTCCCGAAAAGCAACGGACTGCCTTCACACTTAATAAGCTCGAAGATTTGTCGTACAGCGAAGTGGCAGAAGTGATGAATACCACGCTCTCTTCGGTTGAGTCTCTGATCCACAGGGCACGACTAGGCCTTCAGAAAAAACTGAGAAATTATTATAATCAATCCTGATACCGCAAGTTATGAAACGCTTAAGTGTCAAAACTGAAAACAAAACAAAAATGAATTGCAATGAAGCCGGTACGATAATTATTGATATGCTTTTGCAGGCAAAGCCCGGCGAACTTCCGGTTGGCTTCACCGAACATATAGCAAACTGCGATTCGTGCCGCAATCTGGCGGATAATTACCATGAAGGATTCAATCATTTAAGTGCCGGCCGCAGGTCGCAGCCTGATCCTGATTTTTACAATAAAGTGCTTGCCGAAATGCAGGACCACGATGAGAAAGCAACATCCGGCAAGGGGAACATTAACAGGATTATAAGGTTAAGCCCGGCTTTGGTTTCGGCTGCAGCGGCAGTTCTGCTCGGAATCTGGATAGGGGGTAGCCTGCTGGGTAATTTGCAGCCAGCAAATGATAACGCAACAGCTTTGCAAACATCCGAGAGGCCGGAATTGCTGCAGGCTTATGCCGACGATCTCCATCTAAATGATGAAACTACAGTAACGATTGAACGCTTTTTGATCGAAAATGAAACAACTGAAACCCATGATTCAAAATAACCGCACCAAAATACTATTGATTGTCATTGTTATTTTAACAATCATCAATATAGCAGCCGTAGCAACCATATTCCTTAAGTTGCAAAAGCATCATGCAGACTCGTTTCAATTTCGTCCTCCGCTTGGTTTGGATGAGGATTCAATAAAAAACATGCCGGGGCCGGCTTTTATGATGGATGAAATCGGATTTGATCAGGAACAGCGTACCGCTTTCAGAAATTCTCGCATGAACTTTCGAAAGGATGCTGAGCCATTGTTCAGGGAAATAAGAGAATTGAATGCCGAACTGATTGATGAGATTGCAAATGAGGACGCCGATACAGGCAGGTTGGCTTCAATCACTAACCGGATCGGAAGTTTGCATGCGAGGGTGAAACAGCTTACTGTCAGGCATCTGCAGGAAGTTAAATTGGTTGCAACACCTGAGCAACAAAAGCAGCTGCGTGATTTTTACCGTGAACTGATTACACGTGAAGGCGGTCCTATGGAAAAGTCGGGTAAGCAATACAGATACCGCCATGGTCAAAAGCGAAATAATCAATTCAATTAACTATAGTACAAACCTAAAATACTACAAAAATGAAAACAACAGCTTTCAGATCAATGTTGATGCTTGCTGGCATCGTATTTATTTCAACGTTCACAACCCCGGTCCTGGCACAAGGCCCTGGAAGAGGTCCAGGTCCTGGAAATGAAGATTGCCTTGCCAGAGTTCCTGGTATTACCGAGGAACAACATCAGGCAATTGATGAATTAAGAACGGCCCATATTCGTAAAGCAGAACTTATTCGTGCAGAAATTGGCGAGAAAAATGCCCGGCTTAATACCCTGAATCTTGCCGAAGAAACAGATACTAAGGCAATTGATAAGACTATTGATGAGATCTCGAAGCTCAGAGGAGATTTAATGAAAGAGCGGGAAGCACATAAAAGGAATATTAAGGCTCTGCTCACAGATGAACAGAAAGTTTATTTTGATGCCAGACCTGACAAAGGACCCAGAGGCCCTAAAGGCAAAGGCAATGGAGATTTTGAAAATGGCAGGGGTAAGCGTGCGGGTTTTCGCGGCGAATGCCCTTATGGTAGGAGGTAAGTCAATTACATGGATAATAAGGCAGGCTTTAGTCTGCCTTATTTCATTTCTGCCTTCCTGCGGATATTAGAATTTGCTGACAATCACACTATTCCCATTCTATTGCGAAAGCATCGGCTCCATTCAGGCAACCAATATGCATAGCATCCTGGTTTTGCATAATGGCACCACCAAAGTGGTTATGATCATAAATAACCGGCGTTTCAAACCAGCTTTCAACATTCATTATCAAAATGCAATGGTGAGTCTTTCCCGCATCAATCGTAAAAGAAGCACCATCAGGCTTAACCGTAAAGGCATTCTGAACAAAACCTGTAATATCGCCCACCTCACCTGAATTATTCGCATAAATCTGACCGATTCCAAGATGGAAATTAAACGATCTGCGGATTCCCAGCGTATCGTTCCACCAGCCGTTCAGCATCATATAGTGGTATCCGCCACCAAGCACTTCAGGCCAGGCCATATTTACCTCGGGCGGGTTTACAAACATGAATGATTTGTTTTTAGCTTCTGAAATGCCAAAGGTGAAACTCAGACTGTCGTAAACTCCTTCAGGGATGTTATTGCCAACATTCCATTCAAAAGTTTCAGGGATATTGGTGTCGGTATAATGAATATCGTCCCAGGTAGCCGGTTCAATAATCCTTCCATCGTGGTGGTAAAGTTTCAGATCGGAAATAAAGTACATTATTTCAGTTACTTCGTATGGATTACCGGCCGCATTGGTATATATCATACTGTCGGTTATCAGATTATTGCCATTCACTTTGTGGTTAAAGCGGATTTTCAGCAGCGTCTCTTTCGCCGGCACAGGCTCATCCTCATTGCACCCCGATAAAAACATCAGAAGGGGTAAAAGGCAGAAAATCAAGAACACAAACTGTTTTATACTCATGGGCGTTTTTATAAACATGGAGCAAAGTTACGCTTATATTGTAATTCTCATGTTTATAAATAACGTCCGGCCCGGCTCAAATAGTTTGCCGCTTGTACCTAATTGTTTCCGGTTCAGATGATCGTAATAGGCTTTATCGAAGAGGTTTAATACTCCGGCAGTTATCAAAACACGGGATACCGGTTTTACATCAACGGATAAATTGGCCAGTACATACCCAGGAGTTGCTTCTTCATATGAAGCTTCAGAAACCTGATTCTGATCTGCCACCGCCCTCAATTCAACTGAAGCTTGCAATATGTTGTTGAAGAGGGAATAGGATGTTTTAATTAAGGCTTCCATTGCAGGGATTTCTGCAATAGGGTCATTTTTAATTAAAACCGAGCCGCTTACCTGCCCTTCTTCAATAAGGATTTTTTCTATTTCGGGATAATAGGCATAGGTGTAACCAGCTGAAAAACTCAGGTCCAGATTCTTTGTTAATTTTGATGTTAGTCCGGTTTCGAAGCCTGCTAAAACAGCCCGGTTAATGTTATTGAACTGCTTAACTCCGGGAGCTCCCATACTAACCGGTCTGGCTACCGACGGGGGGACAAGGGTTCCGCTGATAAAATTCTGAACATCCGATCGGAAAAAGTTCAGAAAGATTTTAGCAGATTTGGTTTTGTAGTCCAGCATCACATCAGCCTGATAATTAATCTCAGGTTTCAGGTCNNTAGCGCTCCTGCAAATCGGGTGCCCTTGACCCACGGGCCAATCCAATCGAAAGGCTCAATTTATTATTGATCTGCCACGAGGCACTTGATGCCAGGCTCCAGAGTAATCTGGATTGTGGTTTTACCTCAAACCAGCTTTCATTCTCTTTTTCTATGATCAGGCTGTCGCCCGAATTGCTGTGGTTGAAATCTAAACGCAGCGTTGCGGCATAATTGATCTTTCCCTCAACGGATGAAACCCCGCTGTATAAACCGCTGTTGAAAATGAAAGCATCTTTCCACAGGTTGAAGAATTTCTGAGAAACGAACTCCTGTTCGTCCATCTGCATAATCATCCGGGTATTACGGGTGCCATCTTTCCAGATGTACTCTCCGTCGATACCACCGTTCACCGTCATATTTCCGGTTTTATGTCTTAATGAAACCCTGGCACCGGTTGTGGAGGTTTTCACCTTTGCAAAAGCCTGCATTAGTCCGGTATATGGCGCAACAACCTGCGAAAACTGTGGCCGGAAGCTATTGTCCATCTCGTGTGAAACCCGGGTGTGGTATCCGGAAATCAGTAATTGATCGTCAGGGTGAGCAGGATATTGTTTTGCGTAATTAGCAGAAAAAATATGGGTATTATCTGCAATTTCATCCATCGGAAGTGCCGGAAACAATACATCCCTGCCAAAAGAACCATTGTAGTTGAGGCCAATGGTTTCTGAATTACTGAGTTTGTAACCAAGCTCAGCAGATGCATCCCGCTTTTTGAACGACGACTTCCATTCGTTTCCATTGCCATCGGTATAATTTCCATAGTCTTTAATCCCGCCTGAAGCCCGGTAGTAGAACTTTTTACCGCCTCCCGCTATGGAAAGATGTTGTCGTATCCCATTCCGGTTTGCATCGTATCCCGTAAAGGAAACGACTTTTATTTTCTTTCCGCTGAAGGGATTTGCATCTTTGGTTATCAGCCTGATGCTAGCTCCGTGCGATGGTCCGTATTGCAGCAGATATGGGCCGCGGATGATCTCTATCCGCTGAATATTTTCAGGCTCAACATGCGATAGAGTCGGGTCCATTCTGTTGGGGCAACCACCTTCTATGTGGATGCCGTTGTCGAGATGAACATTCACCTGCGAATATCTGAATCCCCTTACTACCGGATCAACAGCGTATCCGCCTCTTCTAATGCCGCTTACATTGGGCATCTGCCGGAGCACCTCTCCCAGGTCCGCTGCCGGATGGTGTTCGAGCAGTTCCTTTGGGATGGAAGTGCGGGGGGTAAGCCTTATAAATAGCGAGTCGGTAATTTCTACCACCGGTAGTTTGATTACCGAATCCGTCAGTACTTGTCCCGATAAGGGGAATTGTGTGAAAACTGAAAGCAGGACAATTAGCCATCCTTGCCTGAATTGTAGCGATTTCATATAATCAATTTTCAGTTAATAATTTTAATATGTTTGATAATCCAACTGCTTAAAGCATTAATAATGAATAACTAAAAATTAATAGTTATTTGGTTGCAACTTTGCCCCGTGCCCTTTGCCCTTTGCCCTTTGCCCTGAGCCCTGTGCCCTGAGCCCTGCGCCCTGCGCCCTGCAATAAAAAAACTTAGTGCTTGCAGCAGATATCCGGGTTGCTGTCGAGCTGATCCTGAAGCATCAGTTTAACTGCCTCACGGGCATTTTCTTCGCGGGTAACATATATTTTTTTGTTGGCAGCCTGTAAGTCGGTGTAGAGTTTTTGTCCCATTCCGCCGGCAATAACGATTTCACAATCGGCCAAAACCCCGATAATCCCTGTGTGGGAATGGGAGTGTTCTCCATGGTTGTGATCCTGGCCGTGTTCATGTTCGTGGTGAAGCCC
>DINP01000126.1 GCA_002426025.1 Bacteroidales bacterium UBA5537
GCTCATATTGAGGCAAAACTTCATAGGGCTTTTTCTGTTTTTATCTTCAACAGCCAAGGACAATTAATGCTCCAGCAAAGGGCATATTCAAAATACCATTCGCCCGGTTTGTGGACCAACACCTGCTGCAGCCACCCCCGGCCAGGCGAAGCAACTGCCGATGCAGCGCACCGCCGTATGACCGAAGAAATGGGGTTCGACTGCGATTTTGAAGAGGTTTTTGGATTTGTTTACAAGGCAAAATTTGAGAACAATCTTACCGAACACGAATTTGACCATGTTTTTATCGGGACCTCAGAAAAACTGCCGCTACCAAATCCTGAAGAGGTTGAATCCACCCGTTTTGCCACTATAAAAGAGATCAGGAGCGAAATGGAACAGGAGCCCGAAAAGTTTACTGTCTGGTTCAGGATTGCCTTTGATAAGGTAGAGGAGTATTTTAACGCAAAACTCAAAAAATAAAGTCAAACATAATAACAGTTCAAAACAATGGAGCTTTTTCTGAATATAATACTGGTAATTGCAGCTTTTCTGTTTATGGAATTTATGGCATGGTTTACCCATAAATATGTAATGCATGGATTTTTATGGGTGCTTCATAAAGACCACCATATCCGCGATGGACGGAAAATAGAATGGAACGATGTATTCGCTGTTATTTTTGCAGTCCCGAGCATTTTATTGATCTACTTTGGTGTTACAAACCCCAACTACTATATGCTAAGCATCGGTATTGGAATATTCCTTTACGGAGCTGCCTATTTTATGTTTCACGATGTGTATGTGCACCAGCGCATCCCCATTCTGAAAAACTTCTCGAATCGCTACCTAAGGGCAACTGTAAAAGCCCACCTCGAACATCATAATCCCCATGCACATTACAACTATGGATTTCTTGTCGCACCTTTGAAATATTATTATGAAGAGTTCCGGAAAAAGGGAAATGNNTAAAAAAATGTCCTACTATCTCTGGATAATCATTCTCTCAATATCGGTTCCGCTGGTTGCCGGGTTTGATAGCCGATTGAAATTTTACCGTAACTGGAAGTTTCTTTTTCCGGCTATGTTGCTCACAATGCTTGTTTTTATTCCCTGGGATGTTTACAAAACCGACGCCGGCGTTTGGGGATTTAATCCCGATCATCTTTTAGGGCTCAATATTATCAACCTTCCCGTGGAAGAATGGCTGTTTTTTATTGCTATTCCATACGCCTGCCTCTTTACCTATCATGCTTTTGAATATCTTGTTAAAAAAGACTACCTCGGACCCTATGCCAGAATTATAACGGCAGCGTTAATCCTGATCCTGCTAACAGTTGCAGTATTTAACCCTATGCGCACCTACACTTTCGTGACATTCTTAGCCGCGACTTTCTTNNTGTTGATGCTGATGATGAATACTACCTTCTACGAGTGGTTTCGGTCGCGCAGTAGCAAAAAATTATAATTCCTGAGTAAAGCCTATCTGCCTGAAGTCGGCCCCTGAAGGGTTCTGGAATACAAGCAATTCAAACTCTGGAATTGAAGCAAGAACATGGTCAAAAATATCGGCCTGAATCTTTTCGTATTTTGCCCACTCCTGCTCCTTACTGAAAATGTAAATCTCTACAGGAATGCCACTTTCCTTGGGTTGTAGCTGCCTCACCAGGAAAGTCATATCGAGACGAATATTCGGATTATTGCGCAGATAAGCAGAAAGGTAAGCCATAAAAATACCAAGGTTGGTCTGACGCCTTCCGTTTACTAAAACAGAATTATCAATATTCCTTGCCACATTATAAGCAGAAAGCTCTTTTTCTGTTCCGTTGATATAGTCTGTTATCAGGCTGATTTTTCGGAGCTTATCAAGCAATTCCGGCGAACAGAATTTCACACTGTTCATATCAATATTAATTGACCGCTTTATACGCCTGCCACCCGATTCCTCCATGCCACGCCAGTTTACGAAACTATCCGAAACAAGGGAATAGGTTGGAATGGTGGTAATGGTTTTGTCCCAGTTCTGAACCTTTACCGTGGTGAGCGAAATCTCGGTAACAACCCCATCGGCACCCGATTTATCCATCACAATCCAATCGCCGGGTCTTACCATATCGTTGGCCGAAATCTGTATTCCTCCAACCAAACCAAGAATAGGATCTCTGAAAATCAGCAACAGAACTGCCGAAAATGCACCCAGGCCTCCCAGCAGATAAATAGGCGATTTGCCAATGAGCATAGAGATTACAACGATTATTCCTATGCCGATTACAACAATTTTAAAAACCTGCAAATAACCTTTGATGGGTTTCGATTTTGAAACTTCAAACCCCTGATAAATATCATACAAAGCATTCAGGAATGCGTTGATGGTCATCATGGTAACAAACACCATGTACAACTGCGTAATTTTAACTACCCAGTTGAGGGCTACCGGAAATTCATCAAGGGTAAACGGAGCTATAAAACTAATCGCGAGGCCGGGAACAAACAACAAGGCTTTATGGATAACGCGGTTATCGTAAAGCGCATCATCCCACGTAGTTGATGATCTTCTGGCAATCCGCCTTGCCAAACCTATTACTACGTATTTGACGATGTAATAGGCAATAACTATAATGGCCAACGCGATAATAAAATCTGTTATGTCGCGCATTCCACCTGAAAAATTCTCGGAAAAGCCCCAGTTTGTGAGCAGGTCCTTTACTTTAATACCAATTTGTAAAAGAGTCATATTATGGATTTATTTCAATTTCTTTGCCAACATAGCTTACACCTTTTTCGTTCAGCTTAACAATCTTAAGCGGTTGATCGTGGCGGTATAACTGAAAGTCAAAGAGGGTTTCGTAAGTATCGGGAGGTAACAGGCGCGGATCGAGGTAATAACTATCTGCAGTGTTGAAATTATCAAACTTCCGCTTCAGCAATTGCTGCCTTGCCGCCGTAATGTAAAATGTAGTCGCGTGTTCTGTTTCGGAGTTTTTGTAAATGGAAAGCACCCCATCACCGGCAATTTCAGCAGCTTTGAGGGCTCCAACCTTGTGCACCTGAAAATCGTCGTAACGTGGCGGAATAATAAACCAGTCAAATCCAACCCGAAGCATCAGCATTCCGGCGGCGAAAATAATCATCCGCTGCGGCTTTAACTTCAGGTAAAAGTAAGTGAGAATTGACATTACCGAGAACAATATCCCGGCCTTTATCCAGGCATGGTCAACAAAATTGGTCTGCTCAAGCAGGGGCATCGGAATGGCCGCAACTATGCCGAGTATCATTACGCCCAGCAGGAAATATTCAACAATACGGCTTCGGATTCCGTTCTTCTCAAGGTCTTCGAAAAACATAAATACCAGAATGGTAAACAGCGGCGGGAAAAGCATAAAGATATACCGTGGGTAAGACTCTGGAGATGTCCAATAAATGATAATGTTGAAGGTAAAAACCAGGAAATTGAAACGCAGAAAGGGATGATCGTGCAGGCTTTTGCGGAATCCCTTACGGAAGAAAAATATCCAGAGAATGGACCATGGGAAAAAGTGGTAGAACATCTCCAACGGGAAGGTAAACAAATGGGTTACAAACCTGAACCAGCCGTAATTGACAATGGTACGTTTCTCCGATTCACTGAAAAGGGTGACAAATACATTATCGAGCGTGTTATGCCTTAAATAGATCAGGTAATAAGTGCCGACTATGACCAGAAACAGTCCGATACCGGCAAAGTGCTTCCACGAAAATAGTTTCTTAAACTCGCGGTTATAGCTGAAAAACACAAGCAGCGTAATTCCCTGGAAAACCAGCGAAGGCAGGCCTTTCATCATAAATGTCGCAGCGGTGAGCAGGTAAGAGACCAGGAAAAGTGCCAGGTATCGCTTCCTGTGGTGGAAGTAATAGATGAACATAAATGAGCTGTAGACCAGCCACGAGAATGTAATATCTATCAAGCCCAGGAATGAGTCCCAGAATAGGATGCGGCCCGAAGTGATAAACAGGATGGCAACAATAAATGCCTGCTTTTTTCCGAAATGGTTTTTCAGAAACAGAAAGATGGTCAATCCGAAAAGCAGGAGGGAGATAACCATAGGCAGTCGCAAAGTAAACTCATCGTAATTGCCCGCCATTTTGTAGAAAGCAACGATAATCCAGTTGTAGAGCGGTGGTTTGTTGTAATAGAACTCGCCGTTGATGGTGGGTGTAATGTAATTATGGCTAACGATCATTTCGAGTGCAACCACGGCACGGGTTGGCTCGTCGGTGGGAAAGTTTATAGCCAGAAAGCCAAGGTGCCATAACAATGCAGGAAAAAGCATCGCTACGCTGAACGCATAGAAAAACCAGGGGTTTCGTTTCAGGAAGTCAAGTACTTTCGATGGCATTTATGCTGATTTGTATTTAGGTTCGTGCTCAAAATAAAATTCCGCTGATTACAATCTGATGCGGGTTAACCTCCCGAAAATTTAGCCTTATAGCCTTTCTTGATCAGGAAATCCATGATTTTCTGCCGGCTGTCGCCTTGCACCAGAATTTCTCCATCGGCCGATGAACCGCCAGCCGCACACAGGTTTTTCAATTGCTTTGCCAGTTCAGCCAGATCTTTTTCTGAACCGACAAAACCGGTCACCAGCGTTGCTTTCTTATTGCCTTTAAGCTTCTTATCTAACATCACCCTCAGGTCCTGTTGCTGTGGGGGAAGTGTCGCCTTTTCAGGGACTTCCCGGGATGCATAGCGGTAATCGGGATTGGTTGAATATACCACGCCCTGGGCCCTGTTGCGGTTATTGTTTTGTTTNNTCAGTTTTACAGGTTCGCCGTCGATATTGACAACGCGGTTTTTATTGCGGCTCATGTTGATTTCGCGCGCCCTGATTACCTCAACAAAGCCAGTAGATTCGAGCCTCCGGCTCAGCAACATGCCGGCCACGTAAGGCGTTAAGACCAGGGGCACTTTCTTTACAATACAAACATCAACAAGACCATCGTCAATTTTAGCATCTGGCGAGATCATGGTGTTGTAGCCAAACTGGTTTGTATTGGCAAAGCTAACAAACAATGCCTGTCGTTCAACCTGCCTGCCATCAATTTCCATGCGGTATTTGCGCGGACGGTAGAAGGTGTATTTTTGGGTTGCAATCTTTAAATAAGACAAAAAACCCCGGCGCGAAGCCTTTGAGAACTGCCTGGCAACCAGTGCATCAAAACCAACACCTGCAATAGAAACAAACAGATCGTTGTTGAAATTAACAGTATCAATCAGCCGTGTATTTCCACGTGCTATAAGCTGCATGCTTTCGGCTGTGTCAAGCGGAATACCAAGATGGCGGGCAAGACCATTTCCGGAACCGGCCGGAATCAATCCAAGTACAGAATTACTGCCAATCAGACCCTTTACTACCTGGTTTACAGTTCCATCGCCGCCAACAGCCACAATTATATCTACTCCACTTTGTGCTGCTTCGCGGCTGAGTTCCTGAACATGCGTAGCCGATTCAGAATGCATGATTTCCCAATCAAAAACTTCAGAGTCGAGATGTGCAGCGGCCAGATCAGCAATTAATGATTTGCGGGATTGGTTAACCCCCGAAATGGGATTTACAATAAACAATACCTGCTTTTTA
>DINP01000028.1:0-269 GCA_002426025.1 Bacteroidales bacterium UBA5537
GGCAGCAACGCCAACGGAAGTATTACCCTCACAGCTACCGGATTTGGCAACCTTTCCTATACCCTGAACGGCGGCACACCTCAATCTTCAGGTGAGTTCACGGGATTAATTGCAGGAACCTACACCTGGCGTGTAGAAGATGAAAACGGTTGCTTTACCGAAGGCAGTATTGAAGTACGACAGGAAGCCGGTTTCATCATTTCAGCCATTGCAGGCAATTCAGCTGTGTGCCTTGGCAATGCGCCTGTTGCCCCTTTGCTTATTGAAAA
>DINP01000028.1:422-4110 GCA_002426025.1 Bacteroidales bacterium UBA5537
TATCAATGGACTTTACCGGATGGCAGCAATGTAAACGACCCGTTTCTCATCTTCCTGAATGCTTCATCAACCCATGCCGGACAATATCGCGTAAAAGTGAGCGATGCCCTTGGCTGCAGCGATTCCACCATGGTCACCCTGCAGGTTATGCCCAACCCTCGCGACTGGTTTTTACAGGATACCATTCTGTTTGAAAACCAATACCTGCTTGCCGGCCCCGCGGGTTATGCCTCCTACCTGTGGAGTACCGGCGACACCCTGCCCGAAATCACCGTAAACACAGAAGGACTTTACACCCTTCAGCTCACCACACACAACCTATGCGCGGGAGCAGATTCCACCTACCTTAAAATGCTGGAAGCAGAATCACCTTTTCTCGTCCCCAATGCCTTTACCCCCAACAACGACGGCCTGAACGACACCTTCCGCCCGGTAGTAGATTACGAAAGGGTGCGCATGTTCAGCATGATAATCTACAACCGCTGGGGGCAACTGATCTTCGAAACCACTTACCCGGCAGAGGGCTGGGATGGAAAGGATGCACCGGCAGGGGTGTATAGCTGGGTGATCAGTTATTCGGATATGGTGGGGAAGGTTGTGAAGATGAGGGGTGGGGTGACGTTGGTGAGGTGATACCACCGGTAATATAGTTTTTCTACCTCCTTCGGCCATGGCTTGAGTCGCTTAATCCCGTTTTTCTGTCACTCAGGCCGTTAGGCCTCGATCAGGAGATTCCTCTCTGTGTTCGGAATGACGGCTTTATGTTAGGAGGGAGGAAGCAGTGGCGGCTGCGCCGCCACTGCTTCCTCCCCTTCACATATTTTAACAATGCAGTCATTCCGAACGAAACGAAGTGGAGAGAGGAATCTGCTGATTATTAGCACGACTTAAACAGAACTCCTTCTCTCAAAGAACATTTTCTCTCATCTTCCCTTCTATTGCCAAATGACACAATATAGGAGAGGGTTCTGTGATCCTATTGTATTGACGGTTTATTGGCATTTTATCCTTGCCCATTCTAGCCTGTAATAAGCCCTGATAAAACTAAAGCTCCCGAAAGAGTATGCACTTAAAAAACTTAACTAATTGTTAAAGATTTTTTATCACATTTAACCATAAATTGCCATATAGCAAAAAAATATATCCTTTTCTTAAAATATTTTACTATATTTATTGCCTCAGTAATTGAAGTCCGCAATGACAATAAAAGTTGAATTTATAAGGCAATTGATCGATTGTTCGCCAATAATCTTACTAATTATTTGCTGTAGAATTCAATGTAAAAATCATTTGAGAGATGGAATTTGGTAGAATATAAAGCCATTACTTTTAGCGTCAAATCGCATCCAATTGAATTATGTAAGCAATTACAAGCATAGGCTTCCACCATAGGTTCGAGTTACAACAGAAAAATACTAAAGTATATTTGAATCAAAAACTTAACAATTACAAAAAAAAAGCAACAATGAAAAATATAACAAAGCTCATTATTTTATGTGGATTTCTCTTTTTAGGTCTAACTGTAAAATCCCAACAGGTTAATGTAACTTGGACAGATCAAAATTATACTGGCTATTATGTGGTTAGTATTTATGTTCAGATAAATGATGGATCTAGTCCTTTTTGGGTAGGTGAGCAAAGAAATGTAACCGGAACCAGCACATTTTTTTATCTGACTGATCTGGAACTTCCAACTGTGATTAATGACCGAAAAGATTATTATAAGTATTTTGCAGTTGTATACAGACAATCTGATCCTACTCATTATGGTCAGAACAATTCTGGTTGGCTTGATTCCGACGAGTTTCTGGCAGGAGCAACAATTCCAACAATAATAATAAATTAGGTGGTTAGGAAGATTCTAATTTTATTATTAGCAACAATAGGCCCTGTTATTTCATACTCACAGGGAGAATGGAATAATTGGTACTTTGGAAAGCATGCAGGGTTGTCGTTTAATAGCGGCAACCCTCTTCCACTAGGATTTGGGGCTACGAATACAGTCACTGGTTGTGCCTCAATTAGCGATTCTTTAGGGAATTTATTATTCTATACAGACGGTAAGAATGTTTACAATAAGTTGAACCTTGTTACTGCTAATGGAAGTGATCTTTATGGCTCAGGTACTCAAGGCACACTTATTCTGCCATTGCCATCAAACAATAATAAGTATTATATTATAACCGTTTACGGAGTTACCCATAACATTACATCAATTCCTGGTACGGGATTACATTATTCAGTATTTGATCTTACCTTGTTTGGTGGTCTGGGAGATATTGTACCCGGACAAAAGAATATACCACTCTATTTACCCTTAGGTGACTTTGCTGCAGATAAATTAACAGCTGTAAGACATAAAAATAACCGGGATATCTGGATTATTGCCCGCAGTTTATCAGACAACTACTTTTATTCCTATCTTCTTACAATAAGTGGTATTGATCCAATAGCTAAAATTAGCTTTAGTCTTGTTAATTTAAATATATGGGATTTAAATAGAGGTGAAATTGCAGTTAGTCCGGATGGTACAAAAATGTGTACAGCCTACGCTGAGGGCATTAATGGATTTGAATTTGGAAATTTCAATACGAAAACAGGACAATATACTTCATTGTTTTTAATTACTCCTTCACCAAATCCTAGCAATAGCGTAGATCCATTGGGACTTGAATTCTCTCCCGATTCTAAATTATTATATTGTACATTTCCTCATACTGATTTTGAACATACTCCAATTTATCAATACGATGCTCAACTTAATGATTCCGCTCTTTTCAGGGAATCTGAAAAATTAATAGGACATGGTATTGGGAGTGTTTTACAAACTGGACCGGATAATCAAATTTATGGTGGAATATTAGGACATAATAAGCTTAGTGTCATTAAGAATCCAAACGAAAGGATTTTTTTCGATTATGAGTATGAAAGCATAATATTGAATGAAGGTGCTTCAATGGGATTAAGCCTCCCTCAAATGGTCCAAAAATATTTTGCTTACTTCACACCCCAACACCTCTGTGCCAATCAGCCGGTTGAAATCACCTCAAACATCTGGCCACTACCTGATAGTGTTTACTGGAACTTCGGGGATGCAACTTCAGGGAGCATGGATACTTCCACTCTAATCAATCCGGACCATGTTTATAATGCACCCGGTAATTACCTGGTAACTCTAATAGCCTACTGGCCAGGGGATAGATCGGATACCACCATTAAAAATATAGTTATAACCCACCCTCCTGATCCGGCTTTGGGTTTGGATGAAGAAATCTGTATTGATGGATCAACAACTTTGAGCTCTGCGCCTTTTGAGAGTTACCTGTGGATTACCGGTGAGATTACTCAATCAATACCGGTTGCCGACACCGGCCTCTATTGGGTGGAGGTTACAAATGCGGATGGTTGCATTGGCCGTGATTCAGTGCAGGTTAGTTGGTTCCCTCAGCCCACACTTAACGAAACCAACCTCATCATCTCCCCCACCACCTGCGGTGGCAGCAACGGCGCCATACGAGGACTAACGGTAAGCGGAACTGAGCCCATTGCCCTTGAATGGAAAAACAATGCAGGAAATGTATTGTCAAGCGAAGAAGATATTTTTAACCTACCCGTTGGCAATTACTACCTGTGGGCTACCGATGGTAATGGGTGCAACAACCTGGTTTCGCAATACACCATCAGCGAT
>DINP01000021.1:0-5392 GCA_002426025.1 Bacteroidales bacterium UBA5537
AACTTTCTGAATAATCTCGTCGGTAATGGGTATAAGTATCTCTTTCCCTTTTAACATTACCCTTAATACCGCCTGGTGGGGATATTCTAAAACTTCTTCAATAATTCCGGCATCTCCAAACTGCTCATCTTCAATACTGAACCCGATAATCTCGTGGTAATAGAATTTATTTCCGGTAAGGGGAGGCAGCATCGAAATAGGGAGAAACAGCGCACAACTGATTAGCATTGAGGCTTGTTCAATATCATCTATATCAGCAAATGAAACTACTGCATTGTTGTTGTGCCGCAGTTCAAGCGATTCAATAAAAAAAGGAATCAGTTGTCCGTTCATCTGAACGAAAACTGATTCCAGTTCTGTATAATTTTCAGGGCTGTCGGTATCGAGGTTTATTAGCAGGGCACCTTTCGAGGCATGTGCTTTAAGGATTTTACCAAGGTAAAAATAACCCTCCATATAATGAATACCGTAACCTGATATTTATGCTTTTGGTTCTTCTGTTGGTTCTTCTGTAGCTTCTTCTGTCTTAGCTTCAGGCGTTTCCTCTGCAGCAGCTTCGGGAGCAACTTCAGCAACAACTTCAGGAGTAGCTTCTGCAACTGTTTCAGCAACTTCTTCAACAGCGGTTTCTGCTACTTCGGCAACCTCCTCAACGGCAGTTTCAGCAACTTCGGTAACCTCTTCAGTAGTTTCTGCATTTGCAGCAGCAGCTTCTTTCTGACGTTTTTTAGCGATCTCAGCAGCGCGCTCTTCGTTTACTTTAATTTCAAGTTCGATGCGTTTTTTGTTAAGCTCTTTTTCAGATAGTTCAGCAGCTTTAACAGTACTGTTAAGTTTAGCTTCTTTAGCCTCTTTCCATTCGTTAAAACGAACTTCGGCAACCTCTTTTGTGAAAGCGCCTTTGGTAACGCCCCTCATCAGGTGATCATAGTGTAGAATACCTTCATCCGAAAGAATATTCTTAACGGTTGGGGTAGGATCTGCTCCTTTTACGTACCAGTCGTATGCTTTGGCAAAGTCAAGTTCGATCTCTGCAGGTTTTGCAACAGGGTTGTACGTGCCAATCTTTTCGATGAATTTTCCATCCCGGGGTGCACGACCATCCGCAATTACAATATGATAGAAAGGCCTGCCCTTTTTACCATGACGTTGTAATCTCATTTTTGTTGGCATAAAATCAATTTTTTAGGTAATTAAATGTGTTTTTAAACAGGGGTGCAAAGTAACACATTTATTCTGAGATAAAAAAGCAGTAACAGAGGAATTTACGAATCTTTTACCGGCAAGTTGAAAGTTATCTGGTAAAAGGGCTGTTATCGTTTATTAACGATGACCAGCGCGGCAATAACCCCCGGAATCCAGCCGGCGATTGTAAGCAGAAATACAATCAGCACGCTGCCGCAGCCTTTGTCAATTACTGCAAGTGGCGGAAAAATGATACAGAGAAGAACGCGCAACAGCGACATAACACCCGATTTTAAGCTGTAAAGTTATGGAAATTAAAACTGAATATCCGGAATATCAATTTCAATCTCATCGAAAGCCGGGATAGAATCAGCAGGAAGAATCATCTCCCTGGCAGGGCCTTTCAATTCAATCTCGGGTTTTAGCTGATCAAACTCTTCCTGCGTTATCCACTCCTTTTTAAGCATTTTGCCCGAAACCAGGCTGTAATAGGATTGCAGATATTCGCGCAGTTTGCCCTCATTATCAAACGAATAGCGGAATAGTTTCGGCCTTGGAATAATGCTGGCCAGGTAAATGCTTTCGGCCAGGGTAAGTTTCGATACATCTTTGGCGAAGTAAAAACGGGTAGCTTCATTTACACCGTAAACCATAGGCCCTGTTTCGATTATATTCAGGTAAATCTCAAACATACGCTCCTTGCTTGCCATCCGTTGCGATTCGATAAGCCAGGTTATCAGCATCTCCTCAATTTTGCGCGTAATGTTTTTGTTCCGGTTCAGGTAAACATTCTTCACCAGTTGCATACTGATGGTGCTACCACCCCGGGCAAATCGCCTTTCCTTTATATTGGTTATAATGCTTTCGCGGATAGCATCCGGAATAAAACCATTGTGATAATAAAACTGACCATCTTCGGAGGTCATGATCGCGTAGCGCAAGTGTAGCGGTATCTGCTCAAGTGTCCTGAAATCAGGATTTTCTGGGCCGACCATAAATTGCCTTACCGGTTGCCCCTTTTCATAGGCGGTGTAAAGGAATGGTTCGTTGATAAAAGCAAAATTGGTTTTGCCAAACTGTTGAACAGAAAAGCCCTTAGATGTCAGGCCCGACGAAAAGAGAATAGAATCAGGCTGCTTGAAATCGTAATGAAAATCAAGATGGAAGCCGAGTTTGCCGCTGACTTTTATGCCTTCAAAATTGGTAAAAAGCCCTTCAGGCAATGAGGAGAAGAAGTCCTGCGCGCCAAATTCCGGCTTGTGGATGCTGATGGTCAGTGCCTCGTTGGGTTTGGTCTCATATTTAAGGTAAGGATTGAAACTCATACGGTTAAATGAAACAAGGGTCGAACTGTCAACCTCGATGTAGGTTTTCCCGAAATTGA
Source organism: Bacteroidales bacterium UBA5537 (assembly GCA_002426025.1). Lineage (GTDB taxonomy): Bacteria > Bacteroidota > Bacteroidia > Bacteroidales > Lentimicrobiaceae > Lentimicrobium. Next base: position 2,570 of record DINP01000021.1, read on the forward strand.
GGCGATAGGTAAGTTCACTACGTTCAAGTTTCACATCGTTTGGTGAAATGCGTTCATGGTTAAGGATTGGTTTATAAACTACCGCAAGTCCTTCAATATGAGATGTTTCAATATTAGTTGCATGATAGTTTAGCTGAATACTCGCCGAATCAAAGGCTATCAGCGTATGCCATCTTTGGCGGATATAAGGAATTATGACATTAAGACTATCAGTCTTTTTTATAGAAATAGCCGCCTTTTTAAGTGCGGGATTCAATATCCCCGATAGCTGCCAGCGCATGGTGAGGCTGTCGTCGGTAACGTTTACCAAAGTATTAAACCGATCGTCGGTAATCCTCAGTTCAGGGAAACCAAAGGAGAAACGGTGGTTTTCGATGGCTGCCTTAACGGTAAAGTTTTCAATTCTTACCGTTGCAGGGATGTAGTTGAAAAAGGCATTGAAAAGATTATCCACCCGACCAGCATAGTCTTTTTCAGCCGGTTGATCTGGTTTCTGGTTAAGGCTGTCGCCTGATTTGCGATCGAGCAGAAAAAGATAATTGCTCTGATCTCCATTCCTTTTCAGGTTGATGGATGGCTGGATAAGTTCCGCATTATCGAACCGAAGCCTTAGCCTCAGCAAATCAAAAGGTTTAATTCTAACACTAACCTTTTTTACAGATATTAGCGTGTCATTATTGGGCGGTAATAGTGTGAGATCAAAGATATTGACTGTACTTATACCCGAGAATGAAGCCTTTGACCAGCTTATGCCTGCACCCAGTTTATGGCTGTAAACATTTGTTCTCTTTTCAAGAGCGTAGTTCAGCAATGTATTCCTTACGGTAAATAGCCCCATAAGCAACAGTATGAGGATACCAATGAAAATCAACGAGTATTTCTGCAATACCTTTTTATGTTTCAATTTATAAGAATTAGAATTACAAGAAAAAGACGTTACAAAATTATTCAATTATGAGATTAGTGCATTTAAGATATTTCTAAGGCATAATTAGCTCTGATTGTTTCAGATATTAAGTTTATTTAATCCTACAACCCTCACATTTTCAGCTAATTGATAATCAGCCTTTGTGGGTATTACAATGAACGACATATTTGGTTTCACAGCATCAATAGCTCTCCAGAAGCCTTTGGACGGATCAGGTGCTGATGAAACTTTGCATTCAACTACAATTCTCATTTCATGGTTTTCAAGTACTATATCTACCTCTTCACCTGAAGCACTTCTGTAGAAACTTGCAGCATAGTCAGGGTAACGCGCAAGAATATTTTCGATAACATATCCTTCCCAGGAAGCACCAATTACCTGATGTGAAAGCAAGTTATTAAAATCCTGTATGGAATGTAATTGATGCAGAAGGCCGCTATCGCGGAAGTAGAATTTTGGCGATTTTACAAGCCGTTTTTTCTGGTTGGTTTCATAAACTGGTAAAGTGCGAACCACAAAAGTTTGCTCAAGCAGATCAATGTATCGTCTGACTGTGGTATGTGAAATGCCTAAAGATTCACCAATTTTAGATAAGTTGAGTACCTGTCCATGCCAATGGCTAAGCATTGCTAAGAATCGGCGAAACTGCAATGAGGGGATTTGTATGCCCAACTGAGGAATATCGCGTTCGATATAGGTCTTTATAAAATTTTCTCGCCATAACGATGAGGTTTCATCTGTTATCGATAGATAGCTGTCGGGGTAACCGCCACGAAACCAGTGTTTTTGCACACTAAAACCAGGCATGTCAGCCAATTCATCAAAAGTAAACGGAGTAAGATAAATGAGTCCAACTCGTCCGGCTAGTGTTTCGGAGGTTTTTTGAATCAAATCTCTGGATGCAGAACCCAGCAGAATAAATCGCCCGTTCCGACGGTTGGAATCAATTTCGCTTCGCAGAAAGGAGAATAAATCAGGCATCAACTGCACTTCATCAATACAGATGGTCCTATCAGCATTTGATTTAAAAAACAGATTCAGATCAGCTAAGCGGGCAACATCGGTATAGTTTTGTAAGTCAAGGTAAAGGAATTCTTTCAATGAGCCTGAAACTTGCTTTGCCAAAGTTGACTTACCACATTGGCGTGAACCTAGAATTACTACTGCTGGAAAGGTTTGCAAATTGAGTAAAAGGAAATCTTCTTTATTGCGATGAATATAATCGTGCATATTGAAAGTGTTGCGTTCAATTTGCGCAAATATAATAAAAATCCTTAACAATCATACATTTACTGAAATAAAAATAACCATTGTCGGTACGTTTTCAATATGAAAAAGAGATACATGCAGTATTTTTAATTTGTAATTGAACTTCTTATACAAGGCGCAAAAGTATTCACTCATCGCTTAACTATAAAATTCTCAAAGCCAGCACCCAAGGCATTTTTCTCAAAACTTTTCAACATCGCGGGCTTTCACCACTAAAAAAAGTAATTTTACCATCAGATCATTTTTCCATCCGAAAGCAAATTGTTGATTAACTAACAACCTGCTATTTAGCAGTTTCGGATATTTTTTCAATTCATGCAGCCGGCTTTCACGGCATTAGTTATTGTAATGAGCAAATTTTCGCATCTTCACGTACACTCAAAATATTCTATCCTCGACGGGGGATCAGATATCAAGCAAATGTTTAAAAAGGCTGTTGCCGACAATATGCCTTCTATTGCCCTTACCGATCATGGCAATATGTTCGGTATTTTTAAGTTTGTCGCAGAAGCCGAAAAATATAACATCAAGGGTAAGCCGCCGGTAATTAAGCCAATTGTTGGTTGCGAGTTCTACCTGGTCGAAGACCGCCACCGCAAACAATTTACCCGCGATCTTAAAGATCA
>DINP01000021.1:5408-31070 GCA_002426025.1 Bacteroidales bacterium UBA5537
GATCAGGAAAAGGTGAACGAAGTACTGATAAGGTTTGCACGGAAGTATAATGTGAAGATTATCGCCACCAACGACTCGCACTATGTGGAGCAGGATTTTTACAATGCCCACGATATCCTGCTTTGCGTGAATACCGGCGAAAAGCAGAGCACACCTTCCTCGAAAGATTACAACGACGAGGAATCGCTGGGCAAAGGATCTCGTTTTGCTTTTTATAACGATCAGTTCTACTTCAAGACAACGGCTGAAATGGAGACCCTGTTTTCCGATCTGCCCGAAGCCATTGACAACACCAACGAAATTGCCGGAAAAATAGAACTGCTCAACCTTCGCAAAGAGATTATGCTTCCCCACTTTGCACTGCCTCCCGGGTTTACCGATCAGTTTGATTTTCTATATGATATGACCTATAAGGGAGCAAAGCAACGCTATGGCAATATTACTCCCGATATTGAAGAACGACTGAATTTTGAATTATCGGTTATTAAGAACATGGGCTTCACAGGCTATTTTCTGATTGTTTCCGATTTTATTAAAGCCGGGCGCGATATAGGCGTATTTGTGGGGCCGGGCCGTGGTTCGGCTGCCGGCTCTGTGGTGGCCTACTGCATTGGAATTACCAATATTGATCCATTGAAGTATGGGCTGCTGTTTGAGCGTTTCCTGAACCCTGACCGCAAGAGTATGCCCGATATTGATACCGATTTCGATGATCAGGGACGGCAGAAGGTGATTGATTATGTGGTTGAGAAATATGGCCGGAACCAGGTTGCCCAGATCGTAACCTTTGGCACCATGGCTGCCAAGAGCTCTATTAAGGATGTTGCCAGGGTGTTGGAATTGCCTTTAAATGAGGCAAATATGCTGGCGAAGATGGTTCCTGATAAGCCCGGAATTGAACTTAACCGCGTAATGCTGGCTCCCATTGAAGGGGCAAAAAGCCTGAAAGAGAAGGAAGGCTTGTCGAACGACGACCTGGAAGATGTTAAGAAACTGCGTGAGATAGCCAAAGGGAACGACCTTCAGGCTGCGGTGCTCAAAGAAGCCATTGCCCTTGAAGGTTCAGTGCGCAGCACAGGTATACATGCCGCCGGTATCATCATCGCGCCTTGCGATCTCACCGAAATAATCCCGGTTTCCACTTCAAAGGAATCGGAATTGCTGATAACCCAGTTTGAAGGAAAAGAGATTGAAGATGCCGGAGTTATCAAAATGGACTTCCTCGGCCTCAAAACCCTTACCATTATCCGCGATGCCCTTCAGTTAATCGAGGAGAATCATGGGGTTAAACTTGTGATTGATGATGTTCCACTCGACGATCAGAAGACATTCGAGCTTTATCAGAAAGGCGAAACCAACGGAACTTTTCAGTTTGAGTCGGCAGGTATGCAAAAGCATCTGCGCGAGCTGAAGCCCGATAAATTTGAAGACCTCATTGCCATGAATGCCCTCTACCGCCCGGGGCCAATGGAGTATATCCCGAATTTTATTGCCCGTAAATTCGGTCGCGAGAAGGTTACCTACGATGTTCCTGAAATGCAGGAATATCTTGAAGAAACCCACGGTATTACTGTTTACCAGGAGCAGGTGATGCTGCTATCGCAGAAACTGGCGAACTTTACCAAAGGCGATGCCGATACCCTGCGCAAAGCCATGGGTAAGAAGGATAAGAAAACACTGGACGAGAAGAAGGAAAAGTTTATGGATGGCTGCAAAGCCAATAACCTCGACCTGAAGGTTTGTGAAAAAATCTGGACCGACTGGGAGGCTTTTGCTCAGTATGCTTTCAATAAGTCGCATTCAACCTGTTATGCTTTTGTTGCTTTCCAGACTGCCTGGTTAAAGGCCCATTACCCGGCCGAGTATATGGCTTCGGTGCTTACTCATAACCTGAGCGATATCAAAAAAATCACCTTCTTTATTGATGAAACTCGCCGCATGGGCATTCCGGTTTTGAGTCCTGATGTGAATGAGTCGTCTTATAATTTCGCAGTGAATAAAAAGGGCGAAATCCGTTTTGGGATGGGCGCGGTGAAGGGCGTTGGCGAGAATGCAGTAAGTGCGATTATCGAAGAGCGGAAAGAGAATGGCCCTTATACCGATATTTTCGACCTTACACGAAGGGTTAACCTGCGTACCGTTAACAAACGAAGTCTCGAAGCGCTTGCGATGGCAGGTGCCTGCGATACTTTTGAAGGATCGCATCGGGCACAGTATTTCCAGAAGGATAATGGTGATAACCAGTCATTTCTTGAAAAAGTTATCAAACATGCTGCTGATTATCAGGCACAGAAATCAGGGGCTCAGGTTAGCCTGTTTGGAGGGGATTCTGAAGTGGAGATGCCCGAAATTAAGATGCCGGATTGCGATCCCTGGACAAATCTCGAACAGTTGAAAAACGAGAAGGAGGTAACCGGATTCTATATGTCGGGCCATCCGCTCGACGATTATAAATACGAGATAGACGCGTTTTGCCACAACACGGTTTCTGATATACGTGAAGAAAATATTGCCGGCCTCAACGGTCAGAAAGTTGTTCTGGCCGGTATTATCTCGTCAGTTAACCACCGAATGTCAAAGCAAAACAAGCCTTTTGGCAATTTCGTAATTGAAGATTGGAACGACAGCGTTCAGCTTGCGATGTTTTCGGAAGAGTATCTTAAAAACAAGCACCTGCTTGAAGAAGGCATGGCGCTGATGCTTTCAGGAACCGTTCAGGCCCGCTTCCGCGATTCGAAGCAGATTGAATTCCGGATTTCGACCATCAGCCTGCTGGCTGAAGCTATGGAAAAAATGACGAAGCATATCACGCTGACTATTAATGTTTTTAGTGTTGATGACGCCCTGATTGCCCGGCTCAAACAGATTGCCAGTGAAAGCGAAGGAAACTGTTCTTATACCGTTTGTCTTTACGACGATCTGACGAAACTAAATGTTAAGATGCCATCCCGGAACAGGGTAAATCCGCGCACATTTGTTGAAAAGCTGAGGAATATCCCTGAGGTTACACTAACATTGTCATAAAGCCGGGCTTTTGTCGGCATATTTTATTATAATGAATCAACAAGGAATGGCATTCTGTGTTAATATTCCTGAAATTCTCTAAAATTGGATTGAATAAGTTTTCCAACGAGAGAAATTCAATTATCTTTGAACATTCACTAAAAGTTTAACCCAAAAAAATAAAGACTATGGCACTTGAATTAACCGATGCTAATTTTGAGGAACTTGTAATCAAATCAGACAAACCAGTTATTGTGGATTTGTGGGCTGAATGGTGTGGGCCTTGCCGCATGGTTGGTCCGGTTGTTGAAGAAATGAGCCACGAATATGAAGGCCGAGCGGTTATTGGTAAGCTTGATGTTGACAGCAATCCGGGCGTTACTGCTAAATTTGGCATCAGGAATATTCCAACCATTCTGTTCTTCAAAAATGGTGAAGTTGCTGACAAGCAGGTAGGTGCAGTGCCTAAATCGGCGCTTGTAGCCAAACTCGAGAAACTTCTGTAAAAAGCATAAGCAATTTTTCGGGATGCATGTTTAAGGCGTGTATCCCGTTTTGTTTTAATTTAACCTAAACCCTTCGCTTTGCCCATCACTATAGATCAGGCCCGGTTTGATGAATTCAACCCACTTGAACTACTTGCCCGTCAGGTAGTTGAAGGGTTTATTACGGGTTTGCACAAAAGCCCTTTTCATGGTTTTTCGGTTGAGTTTGCCGAACACCGGCTATATAATCAGGGTGAATCTGTTAAACACATTGACTGGAAACTGTTTGGCCGCACCGATAAGCTGTTTGTAAAACGATACGAGGAAGAGACCAACCTGCGCTGCCAGATTGTAATAGATGGCAGCTCTTCGATGTACTTCCCGCTTAAGGACAGCAGCCAGCCCGATGGGTTAGATAAAATGGCCTTCTCTGTTTATTCGGCTGCAGCAATTATGTATCTGCTTCGCAAACAGCGCGATGCAGCCGGGTTAAGTGTTTTTACCGACGACGTTATTCTGCATACCCAGGCGCACAGCAATGCAACCCATCAGAAATATCTTTATGCAGAGCTGGAGAAATTGCTGAATCCAACCGAAGAGGTTAAAGGGAAATACACTTCGGCATCTAAGGCCCTGCACCAGATTGCTGAAAACATACATAAGCGTTCGCTGGTGGTAATCTTCAGCGATATGCTCGACAACAGCGCTGCCCAGGCAGAGCTTTTCCCGGCACTGCAGCACCTGCGCCACAATAAACATGAAGTTATTCTTTTTCATGTTTATGACAAGCAGCGCGAACTCGATTTCGCTTTCGATAACAAGCCCTACCGTTTTGTTGATCTTGAATCGGGTGAAGAATTAAAGGTGAAGCCCCATGAAATCCGTGCCGGATACCAGGAAAGAATGCAGGCTTTTAAAACTGACCTGGCAATGAAATGTGCCAGCTATCATATTGATTTGGTGGAGGCTGATATAAAAATGGGCTATAAACAGGTTTTGCTGCCGTATTTATTGAAACGGGTGAGGTTGCATTAGAGTTGCCAAAAAAGGAATCATAAAGATTTCCCTGATAATTAATTTGAGTCTTACTTTCATCTCACTTCCAAAAAACCTTCAATCAATCTTGTTAAAGATTTCTCAGCAATTGCTGCTGTGGCAAGGATATCTGCCAGATTTACAGGCAGTAAGTTATCAGGGTCGCACTCATCGGTAATTGCACTTACCGCTACACAGGGCAGTTTCATGTGGTTGCAGGCAATGACTTCGGGCACCGTTGACATGCCCACAACATCGGCCCCAATAATCTTCAGGTAACGGTATTCGGCTGCCGTTTCAAGGTTTGGGCCGGTAACCGCAGCATAAACGCCCTTGTGAAGCTGGATATTCCCAGCAAGTGCAGCCTTTTCCATCTGTGCATTCAATACGGGGCTGTAAGCGTGTCCCATATCCGGGAATCTGACACCAAGTTCTTCGTCGTTCACACCAAGCAGAGGATTGGCAGGCAGCAGGTTAATATGATCGGTTATCAGCATCAGGTTTCCCTTTTTAAAAGCGAGGTTAATTCCACCGGCCGCATTCGATAAAATCAACTGCTTCACATTCAGAAGTTTCATGACCCTAATCGGGAAAACAATCTGGTTCATGGTATAGCCTTCATAAAAATGAAAACGGCCCTGCATTGCCAGTACTTTATGTCCACAAAGTTCACCATAGATAAGTTTTCCATGATGGGTTTCGACGGTTGATACCGGAAAGTTGGGAATATCTTCATAGTCAAGAACGATTTCCGCCCTGATTCTCTGCGCAAGATCGCCAAGTCCGGTTCCCAGAACTATTCCGGTTTCGGGGTTTACTATGCCTTTGTTTTTGAGGAATTCTACAGTTTCAGTAAGTCGCTTATCCATAATGGGTATTTTTGCAAATGCGGGACATTCGTTTATTGCTGCAATTTAGGCAAATTAAAACTACCGCTCTTAACCAGTTTCAGAAAAAGCATGGCAATCAACGAAGATTTTTTATCAAGGCTCGAAGAGCAATTGGCCCGGAATTCTGCATGGCCAGCAGTTTATATGTTCAAGTTTATTATTCCTGAAAGCAATAAAGGTTATGCCCTGTTGCGCAGTATATTTGGTGAGGAATCGCGGCTTACAACCCGCCATTCCAAAGGAGGGAAGTATATTTCAATAACCGTAAAAGAGTTGATGTTAAGCCCTGCTGAAATAGTGGAGCGTTACCGTAAAGCATCGGTAATTGAGGGGATTATAGCATTGTAATGTTTCGATTCAGGTTGTTGATACCCAATAAACGAGAATGGAAGCAACCCAATAAAAAACAACGTAGATACGCAAGGCATTGCGTATCTACGTCAACATTTTGCAAATGATTTAATCACATTGAACCGTAGTAGTGGCCCGGAGTGTTATTTTGCATAACTGATTGCCCTGGTCTCACGGATTACCGTAATTTTAATCTGACCCGGGTAAGTCATTTCGTCCTGAATTTTCTTCGACAGATCGTATGAAATCTTGTTGGCTTCATCGTCCGATACTTTATCGGCACCAACAATAACCCTGAGTTCGCGTCCGGCCTGGATGGCATAGGTTTTAACTACACCGGGATAGGCAAGGGCCATTTCTTCGAGGTGGTTGAGACGTTGAATATAGGCTTCAACAACTTCGCGGCGGGCACCTGGTCTGGCACCTGAAATCGCGTCACAAACCTGAACTATGGGAGCAATCAGGCTTTCCATTTCAATTTCATCGTGATGCGCGCCAATTGCATTGCAAATATCTGCAGGTTCTTTATAGCGTTCGGCTATCTTCATTCCAAGAATTGCGTGTGGCAATTCAGGCTCTGTATCAGGCACTTTGCCAATATCGTGCAAGAGTCCTGCGCGTTTTGCTTTCTTAGGGCTGAGGCCAAGTTCTGCAGCCATAGTGGCACAAAGATTGGCAACTTCCTTTGAATGCTGTAATAAGTTTTGTCCGTAAGATGAGCGGTATTTCATCTTTCCAATCATACGGATCAGTTCGGGATGTAAACCGTGGATTCCCAGGTCAATGGTTGTCCTTTTACCAGTCTCGATTATCTCCTGTTCAATCTGTTTTTTCACCTTAGCAACAACTTCCTCGATACGTGCCGGGTGGATGCGTCCGTCGGTTACCAGTTTGTGAAGCGACAAGCGTGCAATTTCGCGCCTTACCGGATCGAATCCGGACAGGATAATCGCTTCGGGCGAATCGTCAATAATAATTTCAACGCCGGTAAGTGCTTCCAGAGTGCGGATATTCCGGCCTTCACGACCGATTATCCGTCCTTTGATCTCTTCACTTTCGATATTGAAAACCGATACGCTGTTTTCGATGGCATGTTCAGCAGCTGTGCGCTGAATGGTTTCGATAACGATTTTTTTAGCTTCTGTATTAGCGGTAAGCTTTGCTTCTTCAACAATGTCCTTAATCTGGACCATTGCTTCGGCTTTGGCATCGTCTTTCAGGGTTTCAATCAGCAGTGATTTGGCCTGTTCGCCCGACATCCCCGAAATGGTTTCGAGTTGTTCAACCTGTTGTTTGGTGGCTTTGTCTAGCTCAATCTGTCTTTTTGTAACAATCTCGAGTTGGGCACTCAGGTTGTCTTTAATGGTGGAGGTTTCTTTTTGTTTGCGCTGTAACTCTTCAATTTTTTGCGAAATAACAGCTTCTTTTTGTTTTAACCGGTTTTCGTTTTTTAATAGCTCTTTGTTTTTCTCCTGTATTTGATTTTCGTGATCTGTTTTCATTTGAAGGAACTTTTCCTTCGCCTGCAGGATTTTATCCCTTTTTATCATTTCGCTTTTTTCTTCAGCGTCTTTCAGGATATTTTCACTTTTTTTTTCGACTGCCTTTCTAAGCAGTGTGCTGGTAATCAGCCCACCTGCTATTAGACCGGCAACGGCTGCAATAATTATTAAAATTGTCTCCATTGTTGATAGTTTAGTTAGAGATATGGTGAATGGAGGAAGAAGAGGACAAAAAAAAACCGCATTGATCCCGAGTTTTGGTAAACCCCAAAACTACATAAATGAGACTGCCAGGAATTTCGAACTTCCAATGCCCTCGGTTGAGAGACCCGGTCGAAACCGGGGTAAGGCCTGTTCTACATCCAAATCTGAGCTTTGTCCCAAAGTTGAAAATGTTGAGTTTACAAACTTTAATGAATCAATGCGGAATATTTTAATGTTTTTCAAAGAACTTATAGTGAACTCTTATTTTTCCAATGCAACTGCTAACAATCCATTTATCTCTTCAAGTTTTAAAAGTAATCCTTTTTCAGAGAATTTTATCCGGTTATCCAGATCAATGGCGCTTGTTGAAAACTGTAGAGCCACCATCGCCAATAAATCCTGTTTATCTTTAAATTGAAAATGGCTCGCATAACTTTTCATTTGTTCCTCGATAGCTTTGGCAGCAGCCCTTACAGTTTCTTCTTCTCTTCTCTCTATCGTCAGTTTGTAAGGTCTGTCAGCAATTACCACAGTTACCGATAATTCATCCATTAGTCTGGTTTACAGTTTATTATTTATTTAAGAGTCCAATACAATGGTCAATTTCCCGCACAAGTTCATTAATCTTCAATTTTACTTCCGTTCTTCGTTCTTCCTTGTTTAGCGATTTCGCCAGTTTTAATGTTTTTAGTTTTTCCTGAAGCTCAATGTTTCCCGTTTCAAGTTTTTCAATTTCGGCCTTCAACTGTTTTACCTCAGCCCTGAGACGTTCATTCTCTTCATGAAGTGTACCTGTTTGCCCGATCAGCTTACGTACCTTGTATTCTATTCCAGCAAGCAGTGTTTCGGCACTATTCATGAAAACCTTTTTAAGGGTGGCAAATATAAGTTAAAGTTTGCAACCATCAAACAGCCTGCCTCACTGTTGATGGCCATTTTTTTCCAAATATAATCATTTAACTCGATATCTTTAAATTTTTTCGGTAATTTTAATGAAAATTTCAGTTGTGAACGAAGCCTTTCTGCACTATATCTGGAAATACAGGTTGTTTACTAAAACCCTGATCACCACTACGGGCGAACCTATAGAAATTACTTCCCCGGGAATCCATAATCATAACGAAGGTCCTGATTTCAGCGATGCCAGACTCAGAATAGGGGAGACCCTCTGGGCGGGAAATGTTGAGATTCACATCAACACATCCGATTGGGTTAAACATGGACATCAGCACAATGCGGTTTACGATAGCGTGATGCTGCACGTTGTGTATAATCACGATCTGAAAGAGCAGAATGGAAGCATGCCTCTTGTTGAAATAAAGGATTGTTTTGATCCTCAGCTATTTAATGCTTATCGTGCGTTCATTACAAGTAAAAACTGGGTTCCATGTATCAGGCAGATTGGTTCGGTTAGCCCGGATGAAGTCAGTTTATGGCTCGAACGTATGCTGATAGAGCGACTGGAACACAAGTCAGATTACATTCAGGATTTTTTAACAGTAACCGAGAACGATTGGGACGAGGTGTTTTATATGATGCTTGCCCGCAGTTTTGGATTCAGTCTCAATGCCTTACCTTTCGAAATGTTGTCGCGTTCGTTGCCCTATAAAATCCTGGCAAAGCACAAAAACAATCCAATGCAGATTGAAGCATTGATTTTCGGGCAGGCCGGCTTGCTTGATCAACACCTGAGTGAACCATGGCCGCAACAGTTGTTTGCTGAATATACATTTTTGCGAAAAAAATACAGCCTCGCGCCCATCGCTGCCCATTTATGGCGTTTTATGCGGTTGAGGCCGGTTAACTTCCCAACCATCAGGCTGGCTCAGTTTGCTTCTTTGTTGTCCGATAAGGAAGTTCTGCTCTCTCAAGTGCTTGAATGCCAAACAGCGGATGATCTTATTCGTCTATTTGACGCGAAGGCTTCTGCTTACTGGGATACACATTACCATTTCACCAAAGAATCTGTTGCAAAACCCAAGAAACTTGGACGCTCATCGTCTGTTCTTCTGGTTATCAATGCAGTGCTTCCCTTTATGTTTGTTTATGGACGAGCCCTGGCCAACGATGAGTTGTGCAACAGGGCGTTGAGTTTTTATCTGCAAATTCCGGGCGAATTAAATGCTGCGATAAAGCATTGGAAATCAGCGGGAATGGATGTGGCCACCGCATTCAATACCCAGGCACTCTTAGGGCTGAAATCAGATTATTGTGACAAATTCCGTTGTCTCGATTGCCGCATCGGCGACCTGTTACTCAGGAGTCCTGAAAATCTGTTGAGGGGGAATTAGATTTTTTTTATAATATTGCATGTACGAACACATTGCCTGGCAATAAAATAGGCAACCTTAAAACAGATAGCCTGATTAAAATCGTTGCACGCGTTCTTCTGGTAAACAAATATTAATATATTGGATGATTCCTACAAACAATAAACTAATCCGGATATTATGACTACAAATAGCGAAACCTGGGGTTCGAGAGTGGGCCTTGTGTTGGCGATGGCCGGAAATGCAGTGGGCTTTGGCAATTTTCTCCGTTTCCCGGTTCAGGCTGTTCAGAATGGCGGCGGAGCTTTTATCATTCCCTATCTGGTTTCATTTCTGTTGATGGGCATTCCCTTATTGTTTATTGAATGGTCTTCAGGGCGTTTTGGAGGTAAATTCGGGCATCATTCCACGCCTTTTATCCTGCAATCAATGGATAAAAAGTGGATATGGAAATATGTAGGCGTGTTTGGCATTTTTTCAAATATCGCTATAGCGGCCTATTATTGTTACATCGAAAGCTGGACCATGTCGTATGTGTTTCACTCGGTTGTCGGAACTTTTGATGGAATGAACCAACATGCCGTAGCAGCTTTTTTTTCCAATTATCTTGATGTTACAACTTCTACAACCGGTATTCCTTACGAAGCCCTGGTTTTCTTTGTTTTTTGTATTGCGCTGAATACGTGGATATTAAGCCGTGGCCTCAGTTCCGGAGTCGAGAAAGTTGCGAAAATCGGGGTTCCTTTGCTGATTGTTTTCGGTATTTTTCTGGCTGTTAAAGGTATCACCCTAAAAGCCGGTGTAAATGGCGCCATTCATGATGGTACTTTAGGACTGAATTTTTTATGGACACCCGATTTTACCTCTCTGGCCAATCCTAAGGTTTGGCTGGCGGCTGCCGGACAAATATTCTTTACGCTCAGTGTAGGAATGGGTTCTATCCAATGCTATGCGTCTTATCTGAAAAAGAAAGATGACGTAGCACTGAATGCCATGTCGGCCGGCTGGATGAACGAGTTTGTAGAGATTGTTCTTGGCAGCGCGGTAATTATTCCCATAGCCATTGGCTATCTGGGTATTGACAGGGTAGTTGAGCTTACCGGCATCGGTGGACTGGGACTTGGTTTCCGCACCATGCCATTCCTGTTTGAGCAATGGGGGCCGATTCTTTCGGCTGTTGCCGGGGTTTCATTCTTCGGCCTGTTGTTTTTTGCCGGCATTACCTCTTCACTGGCAATGGGAACGCCTGGTATGGGTTTTATGATGGATGAATTCAAATGGTCGCGACGGAAATCAGCCATTTCGTTTGGAATTGTTGTAATGATTTTAGGGCTTCCTACTATCTTTTTCTTTAATCAAGGGGTTTTTGATGAATATGACTACTGGGCCGGAACTGTCTCACTGGTTGTATTTGCGCTGCTCGAATCCATACTGTTCTCCTGGATTTTCGGAATGAATAAAGGCTGGAGAGAGATTACCGGCGGAGCCGATATAAAGGTTCCTCTGATTTACCGGTTTATTATTAAATATATAACACCTGTTATGCTGATTCTAGTCTTTACCGGTGCCTTGCTCCGTCCGGCAAACGACGATTGGTCGCGCATAAGTATAAAAGGATGGCAATTACACGACGAAAGTATAATAGGTCAGCTACAGCATAAAGGTGCCGGGCCTAATAATCAGTGGTTTGCTCATTCCTTCCAGGCTGAGGCGCCGGGCATTGTTGATTCTATATATGCTACCAAAGCAAACAGGTTCTATTTCAGGACTTCAGCTATGGATAGGAATGGTAAAATTAACCAAAAGGTTTATAAATATGTTCCTGCCAAACATCAGTTGCTGGTTGAAAAAGGTGATATCGTTAAAACCGGAAGTGTAGTTTATTCCGGGCCTGTTATTAATAGGGTTTTTTACATTGATATGGCCAGATTACTTTTATTATCCGTATTTCTGCTGATTTCACTTCTGGTTTATATAGCCTGGCGTAAACGTACCAAAGAAAGGAGGACTTAAAATGAATACAAGCGCATTGATTATGATGGTTTCAGTTGAGTCAGTTGTACTGATTCTTACAGCCTGGTTCTTCTATAAGGTATTAACAACCAAACCTAAGCCTGAACCCGATTCCTATTCGGAGAATGATGATGTCGAAAGGTAAAGCACCTATCTATTTTTTATCAGAGATCAACGATTTAGGAATAAATATTTTATTGATTTGAAAATAAGTTTTACTAAATTTGAAACTGGAATAAGAAATGGAAAAAAAGATATTTCAGTCCATCGTTTTATACCATATTTTCGGATGAAATTATTTTACCCATTTATTGCCTGAGTAGCTTTATTTATTGATAATAAACCAAGGCCTGATTTATTTTTATTTTATCAAGTATCAGATAACTATTTATTAGCCTGATGAACCCTCTGACGGAATATTTTTCATTCAGTAAGTCGGAAAGGATTGCCATAATCACCATATTATTGGCGATAGTATGTATTCTTATGTTACCTTCAATCTACATTCAGCTTAAGCAGCCTATACCTGAAATTGATCCCGGTTTCGAAAAAGAGATTGCTCAGTTTTTGAGTGATGCAGAATCAAATTCTGAAGCATCCGGAATTGATTTCGATTATAGTAATCCTGATAAAGAGATAGTAAGGCGGAGCATAACACCATTTTCATTTGACCCTAACACACTTGATATGGAAGGCTGGGTGAGGATGGGATTTACAGAAAAGCAGGCGGCAGGTATTCTCCGTTATAGGGAGAAAGGTGGGAAATTTAATAAAAAAGAGGATGTAAAGAAACTCTATGTTGTTACCGATGAGATATTTAACCTCATAGAGCCGTTTATAGCTATCGAGAAATCGAAATCAGGAAAAGAACAGGCGAATTTTGGTGAGGTTAAAAAGGAATACGCTCCACGAAACCATCAGCCGAAATACCAGGTAGAACTGAACAGCGCTGATTCAGCAGAACTCGTAAAAGTATATGGAATTGGTCCGGCTATTGCCAAACGTATTCTCCGCTATCGCGAAAAGCTGGGAGGTTTTGCTTTCACGGAACAACTTCGTGAGGTTTATGGCATTGACAGTGCACGGTTTGAAACGATCAGGGCGGGTGTTATGGTCGATGCTGAGGTAGTTGTCAAAATTGATGTCAATAGTTCTTCAATCACTCAGTTGCGGCAACATCCCTATATAGATTACTACATCGCAAAAGCAATAGTTGACAACCGGATTAAAAAAGGCGCCTATACTTCGGTGAATGAATTGGCCGAAATTCCGCTTATTTATGATGCGTTGTTCCGTAAACTCAGTCCTTACATTTCAGTTAACCAGATAAAATGATTGCAGGTTTTTTCAAAAACACGGTGATTGCCGCTTATTTCTCGGGCATTTTCAGGCCAAAAGTGCTGGTGCTGATTACGTTTATGATAAGCATTATTGCCATCAATGGATTTGCTCAGACATTACCGGAAGTGGAAAACCTTATTATGAAGGCTGATAGTTATAAAAATACTGATCCGAAGCAGGCAATGGCTTTCGCCTCTAATGCCCTTGAAATAGCCCGCAAACAAAATCACAAACCTTCGCTGGCCAGGTCACACAGGTATATAGGGGTTCTACATTTTATGACCGGTGAACTAAACCAGGCCCGTTCTCATTTCGATTCAGCTTATGTTTTGTATGTTACCCTGAAAGATGAAAAGGGGATTGCAGCCAGTTTGAACAATATTGGTGTGGTTTTTCAGGAGGTAGGCGAATATGATAAAGCGATTTATAATTTCAACAAATCTATCAGGCTGAAAATGAAGCTTGGAGATACTGCCGGTGCTGCCGGTGGTTTACTAAATACAGGCACCATCTACAGTTACCGGGGCGAAAATATAAAGGCTGTGAGTACTTTTAAGCAGGTAATCGGTATAGCGGCCAGAAGCCGCGATACATCCAGGTTGATAGATGCTGGAATAAATCTGGCAACAGTTTATATAAATGAAAAAAAGCCCGATTCGGCATTACTGCTGTTACAAAAAGCGCTGAAAATGGCTGAAAAAACCGGCGACGATTATAGCAAAGCTTATTGCCTTAATAATATCGGCGGAGTTTATCAGAATACTTTCAGAAACGATGAAGCTATTGACTATTTTAACCGGGCACTGGCTTTGCGCGATGATCTTGGCGATATTGCCGGACTTGCAACCACCCTCGATAATCTGGGCAAAATGTACATAAGGCTTGGTGACTTTGATATGGCATTGGACTGCTTTTTTCAGGGCTTACAATACAATCAGCAACTTGACGATAAGCGGTCAACGTCAATAACCATGAACTCAATGGGAGAATTGCTGTTGAAGCAGGGTGATTTTGATGGGGCAGTAGCTTATTTGCGACAGGGCATTTTGATTGCTGCCCAGCTCGATCTGAAACAGGACATCAGGATTATGTATTCAAATATGGCGCTTGCATTGAGCGCTCAGCAGCAATTTGACAGCGCCCAGGTTTTTATGCAGAAATATGCCGGACTAAGTTCTGCCTCGGTCGCAAAATCAGAAAATGGTAATCCTGAAACCGGTGCATTACAG
Source organism: Bacteroidales bacterium UBA5537 (assembly GCA_002426025.1). Taxonomy (GTDB): domain Bacteria; phylum Bacteroidota; class Bacteroidia; order Bacteroidales; family Lentimicrobiaceae; genus Lentimicrobium. The sequence goes on from DINP01000021.1 coordinate 19,732, forward strand.
GATATTGAAAATCAGTGTATGCACTTTAAAATTAATTATCTGGCTATCGGATTGGCAATCAGTATTTTTCTGATACTAGTTTGGTTGTTTTCGGAACAAAAACGCCGCAGGTAACATTGATCAGGCCTTGTTCTCAGGGTGGTAAATTATAGTGGGCTCATTGCTTTTGGGCAGGTTTGGATTTTCAGGTGTTGGTGGTGGCGGTTCGCTCTGGTTCCAGTAGGCGTCTTCATCGTTCGGATCATCTTCATCCTCTGACCATTCGTATTTCTTTATCTGTGGACCGCTCGATCTGAATGCAAAAGCCAGGATAACGCCGGCTAAAAGCCCCATCAGGTGCGATTCCCACGAGATGTTCCTTTCGGGAAAAAACTCCGGGAAAACTCCCCAAACCATACTTCCATAGAGAAAAATTACCAGCAGACTGAATGCCATCGACCTCGGCTCACGCCTTATAATTCCGCTTACAAAATGAAAGGCCGCCAATGCATAAACCACACCACTGGCACCAATATGGTAACTGTTTCCTCTGGCAAAAAGCCAAACCCAGATACCGGTTAACAACCACGCCAGTATAAATATGCGGATGGCATCGGCCTTATAATAGTACATTAAAGCTGCGCCAAGCAAAAACAGTGGCGCAGAATTGGCAGTCAGATGCGCCAAATCGGCATGAAGNNGTGTGCGAATGAAATGCCGGCAATCATCTCAACGGCTTTCACCACCCACATTACAGCTACAATTACAGCAAAAACGATTACAGCAGAAAGAAGGCGGCGCTTTTCATCCTTCATCAGGAGTTGTTTTATTGATTAAGTTGCCTGAAAGGTACAAAAACCATTCCTGCCTTTATAAAAACAAGCAGCCAGAAAGGCAAAGAGCCTAATCTTTGAACTCAGCCGGCTTTTTCAGGGTGAATACCCGGCTAATGTTGAACCCAAAGTAGATATCGCCGTTACTCCATTTGCCTTTGGTTTCGGTAAGAAAGGCACGTTCAAACATAGGCTGCGCATTTGAAAAATGAAGCTGAAATACGTGGCCGCCGGTTTCAATATCAAAACCGATTGAAAGTGGATTTTCAAAGTTATCGGCTACACTTCCGGGTATAACATAAAAATACTCCGCATTTAGACTAACCCGCTGAGTAATTTTATACCGGCCGCTAATCCCGGCAGCGTAGGTATCGTTATCGTCGGCAGCAAGCGGAACCATGTTTTTATGAATAAATGTCGGTGAAATCTGCAAAGAGAGATTATCATTAAACTTACGCGCTATAAGCAGTTGATTTACAAATGCCATACGTGACGTAAAGTAGTTTTTCCGTTCTGTATTTTGCCATTTGAGGGAAAATACATCCATCGCTGAAAAAAGAGTCAGCGTTATAGGCATGTTACGCTCACCGGAGCTTTGGCGCAGAACTTTGGCTTTAATAAATCCATCATAAGTTTTCTGATAAGTGCTTCGGCCAACGCCCACACTTAAAAAATCGTTGATACCATATTCAAGTCCCAGTCTGATGGTTGCCTGATCTAGACCAAAGAAATCATAGCTTCCTGAATTGACTTTCCCGAAATGATGGGATATCATAAAAAGCAGAACCCCGTTGGCCGGATTTTCGACTGAGTGCCCACTTACAACCCGTGTTGTTTTGAAAGTCGCATAGGAGTAATTTGTGGTTGGTTCTTCGTCCCCGAAAACATCCATCAGGTCCTGACCAAAAGTTACAAACGGATTACAAAACGTGAGCATCAAAGCGATAAGCCCGGGTAATAGTATTTTTTTCATCTGCAGGTGATTTTGAAATGCTTAATTCTGAGGGGCTCCCTGGTTTAGCCAGGCATCTATTTTGTTAAGGTCGCAAACCGGAAGTTTGTTGCCATTTTTGGGCATTGGCGAGGCACCGGCTTCGTGGTTAATGGCTTTTCGGAAAGAGCCATTATCAACCGCTGTTTTAAGCCCTTCGTAAGTGCTGGTAATCACGTTGCCCGATGGAGATGCGGGACTGTGGCAACTGTTGCAATTGGAGGCAAGGATGGGCGAAACGACCCCGGAATAAGTAACACCGGTTGTATCACAACCTCCAGGTAATTGGGGGTAGAGGTAGTCTTCACTGTCGTAATAGCATGAGGTAACCATTACGGCCAGGAGCGCAAAGCCTGCAAGCCGCGTTAATAAGTTTATAACCGGTTTAATTGTTGGGCGCTCCATTGTCTATCCAGTTTTTAATTTGATTGATGTTACAGTCTGAAAGTTTTGAACCATTTTGAGGCATCGGCACATAGCCTGATAATTGGGCCACCGAACCGAAAAGCCTGCCATTATCGGCAACAATTTTCACCGTGGCGTAATCTTCGAGCCTGATGCCAGCTGCCGGTTGGTTTCCACTATGGCACCCCTTGCAATTGGTTTGAATAATTGGGAAAATATTGGCACTAAATGCAAAGTTGTTGGGGTCGCAGGCTTCGGTGCAATAATTGTACAATGCTCCCTGATCTATCCATTTGGCAATCAAGGCTTTTTGTTCTGATGTAAAGGCATCTGCCGGTGGAGGAGGCATCCTGTCTTCGCCAGATTTGGAAAGTACTTTATAAAGTTTACTCCCTCCTGAGTTTCCTGGCTTAACATCGCCGGTAATTTTTATACGGTAGTAGTCGGTTAACACAACTCCATGCTCGGCTGTAGCAATATCGTGGCAACCAGACTTTGCACAGGAGGAGGTAATCAGCGGAAGCACACTGTTTACAAAATAGGCTGTATCGGGGTCGCACGAAGCGGAAGGCGGAGGCAGAACCGGATCAGTTGGAAGGAAAGAGAAATCAGTTTCGTGTTTGCATTGTATGGCCATTACTGATAACAGTAAAATTGCCAAAGGTAGAAGGAGTCTCTTCACATTGATTAATGTTAATTACGTGTCGTCAAGACGGGTAAAAAGAGCTTATCTGATTCCGGGTTCTGGCTGCGCGTAGGTTATTGAATGATCAACTTTTCATTTTTATTTCCATCAGGTGTGCTAAGTCTCAGAATATAATATCCTTTGGCCAGATGGTTGTTTAAACGCAAACTGTGGTTACCTGAATTCAGGTCGCCATCAAAAAGCATAGCTGATTTCTGTCCTTTCAGATCGAAAACATCTGCCGTAACGTGTCCGCTTTTTAAAAGGTTTATATCTGCAAATATAGTGCTTCCTGCAGGATTCGGATAAATATTAAAATTATTTATTGCCTGATTTTCACTACTGACATTAAAGTTTTCATTCAATACCAATGATGATAGTGCAACATTTGGTTGACTAATAACTCTTGCCAGGTACATTGTAACTGTTCCGGTGCCCGGAGCAGGGGCGACCCATTGAAAATTCCAGGTGGCTGTGGCAGCATTGCTTGCCTGGGTATGGGTAATATATTTGCCATTCCCATTCAATTGTGAGCCGCTACCTGCAATTAACGTACCCAACTGATCGCCAGCTACATTTTGTGGTGAAGCCTGAAACCCTTTCTTTCCTGATCCGGTGAGCGTAACAGTGAAATTATAGGTGAGTCCGGCAACATAACCGGTAGGAGGTACATCCGATGTCAGCACTCCCGAGGTTGTTGTGGCAGTACCGCCATGACAGACTGTGCAATTCTGTCCATCGCCGGGTGATCCGGTGTGACCGGCAGGAGCTCCCGTTGGATATTTAAGGCCGTTATCACCAGAAAAAGCCTGTGTAAGAGCCAGAATTAATACTAAAACCGGGATTAAAAAAAGGTAACGTGTTTTCATAGTTTCCATTTAAATTAGTGAAAATTTGATTTGATTTAATTAGGATGCTTATCAGGTACAACATTGACAAGTCAAACTAAATTCATTTTAATTCAGGTTGTAACTTCTAATTATCAGGGGCTCCATCAGCAATCCATTTTCTGACCTGGGTAATTTTGCAATCTGAAAGTTTGTTTCCTCCCTTGGGCATTGGTGAATAACCCGGATCGTGTTTGATCGTCGCGATCAGTTTACCATTTTCGGCAACAGCTTTTACCGAATTGTAATCGTCAAGCCTGATGCCTCCCGATGCCTGAATGGCATTGTGGCATCCCTTGCAGTTGGTATTAATCATAGGTCGAATTGCAGTTTGGAATCTAAAATTATTTGTATCGCATTCTGAAGTACAATAGTTGTTTTTTGCCCCTTGCTCAATCCATTTTCTGATGATCAGGATTTGTTCGGTGGTAAGTGGTGCATTGGGCGGCGGGGGCATTCGTTTTTCGGGATCATTTTCGGTAATCGCTTCATAAAGCTTACTCTCCGAAGGGTCTCCCGGAACAATCTCCCCTGTGTTAATAATTGACTGGAAAGAGGTAAGGATTACATCTTCTTCAGCCGACGCGGCATCGTGGCAACCCGATTTTGCACAACCTGAAATCAGGATGGGAAACACATCATTTTGAAAATAAACGGAATCGGGATCGCAGCTAACTCCATTGATTATAGAGTCATTTGGGTTGGGGATTACATTGGTATTCATCTCTTCCGGCTCATGCTTACATGATCCTAATGAAAACAAAATTACTAACACCAGTAATATACTGTACCTCCTGGTATTTATCAAACTGACTATCAACATTCTAAATTGTGGACTATGTCCTGTTTGTTTTGGATGAGATCAGAATAGGTTGGTTATTTAATGAACTAAACGATAATGGAATAATAATTGTTCATGAATGCACTGCTTTTAATCCTTAACTTTGTAATCTGATTTAGTCAGATAGTTTTCTATTTAAATACTTTCCTATGGGCACCTTACGAATAAAAAGCTTGATAACACAAGCTTTCGGACTACTTTTAATCTTTAACATCTCGACACTGAGCGTCAAAGCGCAGAGGCAAAGCGATTCAAGGGCTACAATTCAAAAGTTTGCAGCATTGTTGCAAACCATCAACTATTACTATGTTGATTCAACCAATCAGGAAAAGCTTACAGAACAGGCAATTGTAGCCATGCTAAAAGAGCTTGACCCACACTCGGTTTATATCTCCAAAGAGGAGGTTAAGAAAGCCAATGAGCCCTTGCAGGGAAATTTTGAAGGGGTTGGAATACAGTTCCAGTTGTTTCGCGATACCATTCTTGTTGTTGCTGCTGTACCCGGTGGCCCGTCTGATAAACTCGGGATTATGGCTGGCGATAAAATTGTTACAATCAACGGTGAAATAGCCTATGGTCCTAAAGTGAACAATAATTATGTGATGGAGCGCTTGCGTGGAGCCAAGGGTACAAAAGTGAATGTTGAAATTGCGCGCAAAGGACGCAGGGGTTTAATAGATTATACCATCGTAAGAGATAAAATTCCGCTCAACAGCATTGATGCTACCTATATGGTTACCAATGATATAGGATATATCAAGCTGACCCGCTTTGCCCGTACCTCACTTTCTGAAGTCAAAGAGTCAATTTCGAAGTTAAAGTCTCAAGGGATGAAAAACCTGATACTTGATCTTCGCAATAACTCAGGCGGTTTTCTGGATGTAGCCATTGATCTTTCAGATGAGTTTCTGACTTCTGAAAAACTGATTGTTTACACCCAGGGGCTTCGCAGTCCACGGATGGATTTTAAGGCTACTTCGCGCGGTGGATTTGAAAAAGGCCGGCTTATTGTGATGGTAAACGAAGGCAGTGCATCGGCCAGCGAAATTGTTGCCGGTGCCGTTCAGGATTGGGACCGTGGTCTGGTGCTGGGACGCAGATCGTTTGGAAAAGGTCTTGTTCAGAGGCCATTTGATCTCCCCGATAGTTCAGTCGTCAGGTTGACAACTGCCAGGTATTATACACCTTCGGGCCGATGCATTCAAAAATCATACGAAGAAGGTGCCGATAATTACTATGATGATCTTACCAACCGATTTAAGCATGGTGAATTTGTTTCCGCTGATAGTATTCATTTCCCCGATTCGATTAAATACTACACTCCATCCAAACGAGTTGTTTATGGAGGCGGCGGCATTATGCCTGATGTGTTTGTTCCACTCGATACAACGGCATCTTCAAAATACTATTTAGATATTCTGCGCAAAGGGCTGATGAATGAGTTTGTAATAGATTATATGGAAAACAACAGGAAATCACTCAATAGTCTTTACCCCAATCTTGCAACATACCGCAAAGATTTTGTTATGGACGATAATCTGATGAGTGAATTTACAACATTCGCTGCATCGAAAGGCGTGCCACTTGATAATGAAGGACTTGAGACCTCGGGTAATGAAATCAGGTATATAATCAGGGGGCTGATTGCGCGCAACCTGTTTGATGTAAGCGCGTATTTTGAAATGATTAACCCTATCGATCATGAACTGATGCGCGCTGTTGAAGTGATGAATGAAGAGAACATGTTCCGTAAGTTGAGTATCGCAATGTAATCAGCGAAACTGAAATATTAAATCCGCGTTATTTCGATAATGCGGATTTTTTTTAATCAGAATTATTCATATAAGTTTCGCCTGACTTTCGAATGATTAAGAACTAGCTTTTTATGCGAAACAATCCATTTATTCAATAGCATCGCATCTTTACATTTCCTTATAAAAAAGCACGTTCATTAATAGGATTTTTGAAATCTATCTTTAATTTTGTTAACACAAAATTGAATTGCCATTTTATTGTAAACATTGATTTTTCAAGCATCCGACCTTATGACAAACATCGCAACAAGCTACATGGGACTGAAACTAAACAGCCCCCTAATTATCGGAAGTTCAGGACTTACCAATTCACTTCAGAATATTATAGAGTTTGAGCAGAGAGGTGCCGGTGCAGTCGTACTGAAGTCATTGTTTGAAGAGCAGATTAAGTTTGAGATTTCGCATACTGTTGCCAGTGATCCAGGCGCGAATCTTTACCCCGAGGCTTATGATTACATTTCAAATCATAGCCGCGACCGCCGTGTTGATGAATACCTGAAACTGATCAGGGATGCGAAAGCTGCAGTTAAAATTCCGGTCATTGCCAGTATCAATTGTGTTACCGCAGATGAATGGACAAGCTTTGCACGAAAAATTGAAGAGGCCGGAGCCGATGCGATAGAGCTTAATATCTTCATCTTACCAAGTGATCCGACTGCTGGTGCCGAACAGAACGAAAAAGCCTATTTTACTATTCTCGAAGAGGTAAAAAAGCAGGTTAGTATTCCGGTTGCACTCAAAATAAGCTACTACTTTTCGGGCCTTGCTAAAATGGCATTGAAGCTTTCATGGGCCGGGGCCAAAGGGATCGTACTGTTCAACAGGTTTTATTCGCCTGATATCAATATAGATACGATGAAAGTGGTGGCTTCAAATGTTTTCAGCACGCCCGAAGAAATTACAACCTCACTTCGCTGGGTTGCCATGCTGAGCGATCGTCTGTACTGCGATATCTGCGCTTCAACCGGCGTACACGACAGTGAAGGTCTGATCAAACAATTACTCGCAGGGGCAAAGGCTGTTCAGATAGCTTCAACACTTTATAAAAACGGTTTCGACAAAATAAATGAAATGAATTCAGGTTTGACTGCCTGGATGGAAAAACAAGGCTTTGCAACAACTGACGAATTTATCGGTAAGATGAGCTTTAAAAAAGCCGATAACCCTGCTGCTTACGAACGTGTTCAGTTTATGAAACATTTTTCGGGAATAGAATAGCCCCGTTTGTTAATCATTCTATATTTCTGGCATTTACCGAAAGGTGAGTGCCTTATTTTTTTGATTTGTTGATTGCCCCGGCAGCAACATAAGCAGTTGAAAATGCGGCCTGAATGTTATAACCACCCGTATCGCCGTCAATATCAAGCACTTCACCGGCAAAGTAAAGGTTTTTAATTAATCTTGATTCCATGGTTTTAGGAGAAACCTCATCAAGTGAAACGCCTCCGGCAGTTGCCATCGCAGTTTTAAAACTTCCGGCTTTTGCGACAACGAAGCTACACTCACAAAGCAAAGTGGCAAGTTTCATTCGCGTTTGCCGCGATATAGCTGCAATCTGCTGGTCGGGTTCAGCACCAGCTTCTTCAATCAGGTACCTGAGCAAATTTCTGGGAACATTGTATGGTTTTAGCCATGTCTGCAGTGCTGATTTTCCGGTGGACTTCAGCGCTTCAACAAAATCATAGTTAAAGTCACTGATATTTCTGTCAATGAAATTGATTTTCAGTGTGTCCCCGTCATTTATAAATCTCGAAAAATCAATAATTCCCGGCCCTGATAGCCCTTTGAGTGTGAATACAATATCGCCGCGGTGCTCGGCAGTTTTGCGTCCATCGTGATAAAGGCTGATTAATACATCCGACAGTGAAATCCCTGACAAGGCTTCCATGTGATAATCCTGAATATTTACTGCGCAAAGTGCTGGTTTTGGTGTGACTATGGTATGATTCAATTGTTTGGCAAATTGATAACCATCTCCGGTTGAGCCGGTTGCGGGGTAGGAGAGTCCTCCGGTGGTAATTACCAGGTTGGTGCAAATAAACTCATTTGTAGCGGTTTTTACTGAAAACAGTCCTGCATCAGCGGAAACTTCGATTACCGGACTACCATTCAAAATCGTAACCTTCTTGCTTTTACATGCACTGGCAAGAGCCTGCAGTATATCCGACGCCTTTAGAGATGCCGGGAAAATCTTGCCGTTTTTGTCTTCAACTGAATCCACCCCAGCCTCTTTAAAAAAGCTGATCGCATCGGTGTTGCTGAATTCGTGAAGTGCATATTTCAAAAACCTGTGATTGTTTCCATAATGTTTTAGAAATGTACTTATGTTTCCGGCATGTGTAAAATTGCATTGCCCTGTGCCTGAAATCAGCAACTTACGGGCCAGCCGTTCACCTTTCTCAATTAGCAGCACTTTGCCGAAGTTGATATTTGATGCGGTAAATAGGCCTGCCGGCCCGCCCCCGATAATTATAATATCGTAAAAAGTTTCACTGCTTTGCATCAGGCGGCTAATTTATTCAATTTATCCCGGCCTTTTGCCAGTATTGATGATTTTGGTAAAAGCTCCCGACTTTTGTAAATCTATTATTACTGATTAAAGTTAATACTATTAAAACGTTCAATAATGTGGAAAACAGACTGGTACATGTTTTCTCCTTTTTTTGATTTATTTTACAATCCAATAAATCGCGATGAGTAAGAGTTGTTATTGAGATAACTTTCTATTTTTGTCTTGAGAAATGCCATAAACTTACCCGATGAGCAAAGTACTGATTGTTGATGATGATGTAACCTTTTGCCTGATGCTGGAAACTTTCCTGCAAAAGCAGGGATTTGAGGTTCAACAGTCATTTTCTTATAGTGAAGCCATAAAGAAAATTAAATCGTTCGGGCCGGATATTATCCTTACCGATCTTAGGTTGCCCGATAAAGATGGCCTTGAGGTGTTGCATTACACCCTGCGCGAAGCTGCCGGTGTACCTGTGATCCTTATGACGGGTTATGCCGACATAAGGACTGCCGTGAAGGCTATGAAACTCGGTGCCTTTGATTACGTTGCCAAACCGGTTAATCCCGATGAAATCATTGTTACCATCAACCGTGCCCTGAGTCAGGGAATGACGGTTGGCGGGTCAGGCTCACCCCAGCTTGTTAATTCTTTTTTTGTCGAAGGAAAGAGTGATGAAGCTCAAAAGATTATAGAACATGCCGGATTGGTTGCCCCTACTGATATGTCGGTACTGATTATGGGCGAGAGCGGAACAGGCAAAGAGTATGTAGCCCGAAAAATCCATCAGTTAAGCACCCGTAGCGGACAACCATTTGTAGCCATTGATTGTGGTGCACTTCCACGCGACCTTGCCGGAAGTGAGTTTTTCGGGCACCTGAAAGGTTCTTTTACTGGTGCTATTGCTGATAAGCAGGGGCAATTTGAAGCTGCCAACGGTGGCACTATTTTCCTTGATGAAATCGGGAACCTGAGTTATGATATACAGATTCAGTTGCTTAGGGTTATTCAGGAGCGAAAAGTTAGGAGGATTGGATCTACAAGCGAGATCCCGATTGATGTCAGAATAATTACTGCCACAAACGAAGACCTTAAGAAGTCGGTGAACACTGGTGATTTCAGGGAAGACCTTTATCACAGGATAAACGAGTTCGCGATTCAGGTGCCGCCCCTGCGCGAGCGTCCCGACGATCTGATCATCTTTACAAATCATTTTCTGAACCTCGCCAATAAGGAACTGAACCGCAGTGTTGAAGGATTTTCGCCCGANNCGTTCGGTGCTTTTGTCAACAGGAAATACCGTTCAGGTTGGGTCGCTGCCCGACGAACTGATCAGTGAAGCAGCCCGATACGAAATTCCAGTGATTGAGCATACAGAGGAATCCGTTGATTTGAACCTTAAAGCAACCGCGCACAAAAGCGAACGCGAACTAATTGTGAGTACGCTGGAAAAAGTCAGGTTCAACAAATCGAAAGCTGCCAAGTTGTTAAATATTGACCGAAAAACACTTTACAATAAAATGAAGCAGTTCGACATTCCGCTTCAGTGATTTTCAGTTAGTTGTCTTAATTCAGATTCCAGTTCTACCAATCCCGGCATCAGATTTTTCAGCAAACTGTTAACGGTTTCCTTATCGGGATTCTCTGATTTACATAAGGTTTCCAGTTTTTGAAGTATGCCTGCTTCTGCATCACCACCAAGGTTTCTGATGTTTGGCAACATGCGATGCGAAAGCAGCCCAACCTGATGATAATTGCCTTTATTAAAAGAATTATTCAGTTCACTGCCCGTATTCTGTATGCTATCAGCCAGTGATATAAGTATCTTATTCAACGCTTCCTTATCATCCCCTGAATATTTCAGGAATGATTCAAGATTTATATTCCGATGGTTAGTGGGCATAGTATTTGCTGATTCAGACATACTTATACAAGCAATCTTCAAAACCTTGCCAAGCAACTCTGCCAGTTGATACTGCCTGAAAGGTTTAATCAAAACATCTTGTATGCCTTTTTGAATGAAGATTTCGATCTCACTGCCAGTGGCGTGAGCGGTTAGGCCAATGACAGGCGGGAAAGGAATCTGAATCTCATTTGAAAGTCTATTAATTTTTTCTGCCAGTTCAGGGCCGCTCAGATTGGGCATTTGTATATCAGTCAATACTATGTCAAATGCTTGCGGATTTTCGCTGAAAAGTTTCCAGGCTGATTCCCCGTCGGCTGCAACAGCAACTTCGGCCCCGAAAGCCTTGAGCGATCCGGCTAAGAGAATGCGTGTTGTTTCATCATCTTCGGCTAATAAAACTCTATGGCCTTTAAGGTCTATTGTAACATTCCGGTTTCCTTCAGTCAGTTCAGCAACTTCGCCATGATATAGATTGAGTTCTAAACCAAC
>DINP01000021.1:31100-33547 GCA_002426025.1 Bacteroidales bacterium UBA5537
ATTTGTCTCACTCTTAAGGGATCGCCAACTACCGCTTGTGCTGTGTCAAGATCGGAAGCATAATGCATTTCAAGCCCTTTTAGACCGGCTTTAAATTGTAGGGTTTCAAAAGCGTGTTGGAACAGGTAAGCAGGGATAAACGGAACTGANNGCAAGAAGGCGTGCTGATTCGAGTTGGCGGCGGTAGAAATTACTTCGTGCCAGATCTTTCCAGATAAGAATAACAAATATTATCATGGTTAGAAGACCAAGCATAGCCAACGTCATGGCAGTATTCCAGAGCCGTTTGAAAACAGCACGGCTGTGTCTTGCATCATCAATGGTTCTGTTGATTTCCTCTTTTTCAAACAACAGGAAAACATTTCTGATTTCATCCATTATTACCTGATCGGTCCGCATCAGCAGCAAATCGCGTTCAATTGACCGTTGCCTGACAAGCCTTTCTTTTTCGCCCATCCGCTGCAACTGCGATTTTACCATTTCAATGGTAGTATCGCGGTCAAGGGCAAAGATGCTCAGAGAATCTTTTTTAGCTTTTAACTGAACAGGAAGGCGCTGAAGGGTATCTTTTTTTGATTTTCTGCCGGATACATTGTCCCAGATTTTTTTGAAAAAATTCTGTTTCGACTCATCTTCATCACTTCTTGTAGAAACAGCCTTATCTCCTGATGCACGGACAACAGCAGGTTCTGAATCCTCAATGGAATCATTCGGGTCAAATTTCAGTTTATCAATTATCTCAGGGTAAAGAGCCAGGGTGTCCCCCTCTTTCCGCATCCTGAAAAAGTTAGCCATAGTAGCCCGTTTTATTTGCAAAAGGCTGTCAACCACCAACATCCTTTTATATTGTTCGGGTTGTAAGGCGCTAAAGTATTTGAGTGAGTCGGCTAATTTCTGGATGTCTTTGTCGAGTTTGCGGTATCGGGCAAGGTAGCGTTTTTCGCCGGTGGTAATATAGGTGCGTGCCTGCCCGTTGGCTTCGATTAACTCCGACAGCATATTGCTTACCAGCGTAAGTTTGATGACTGATTCAGAAGTGCCCGAATCGGGTGGCGTCAATTGGGTTGCCAGGCGGATAATAATTAAAACTGATCCCAAAGCAAGAATCAGCAGCATAAAGAAGCCCGAAAGCACCTTGCCTTTTACACCTTCTGATTGACCTTGTTTCTTCATTTCACGCAAAGGTAAGCTCATTTAAAATATAATCTGCAAATGAAGCTTACAGAGTGTGATCAATGAAGTAAAACAATCTCATCTTATTAATAAGCATAAAAAAAGCCCCGGTACTTTCGCACGGGGCCTGACTTATAAGAATCAATTTCCTGTCCAGTAGGTGAATGATCTTTGTAAACTGAATTAGTCTTCTGTAGAGATTACCAGCATTCTTGACTTTTGCCAGAAAGCTGTAGCATCTTTAATCTGGAGTTTTTCAACACTCTTCGTAGTGCCTATCAATTCATACGATCCGGCTGGGTGAACCGACATGATTTGGGCTTTTTTCACGCCAAGTGGAATGGTTTTCAAAGAGCGGATGTCAATTTTAGTGAAATCTGCCAGGTTAACATCACTGGCCAGTTTCTGAGTGCGGCCGATGCCAAGGAATCCACCTTCTTTGTTCAATATTTTTTTCTCAACCAGCTCTTTTTTAGGGCCAACCACAAAATAAGCGACATTCATCTCATTGGTTTTATCAGTAATGGTAGAAGCCAGTTCGCGGTTGCGGTTTTTTATCGTGCTGATGGTGTCGTTAAGCGATGCAATTGAGAAATTGAGATTAGCCAGTTCAGTTTTCAGGTTGCCAATCTCCAGATCCTTTTCAGAAAGCTGCTGATTGGTCATTTCCAGCATTTTTTCAAATTCAGCTATTTTCAGGTTCGAGCTCTTTAACCTCGAACTCAATGAAGCTATTTTCTTTTTGTTTTCAGACATCAGTTCATTTATCAGCCTGATATCTTCATTTATACGCTCCCGGGTAGGTTTGTTAAGTTCTTTACCTGCAGCGGTTTCCTGTCCGATCAATTTCTCTTTTATCTTTATCTCATTCAGGTTGGCTTCTATCTGGTTAAGGCTTTCAAGAAAATCATTAATCAGTGAATCCTTAGAATTTGCAACCTGCATCAATTCAGTCTGTTCCTTCTCAAGTTGGGCTATTCTGGCAATTTGTTCCTTGTTTTCGCATGACGCCAGCAGAAAAGGTAATGCAATTAAGAATAAAATCAGTTTTTTCATAAAGTAGTTTTTTTGATTTTTTATCAGAATGTCAAAATACAAGCCATTTATGAGTTGTACTTATAACGTACATTATATCAATTACATAAACAACACGATCATCTTGATTATGTGTGTATAAAATGCCCCAATTCGGGCAATTACTGAACAATTCCCTTTCTATTACTGCTCAATCAGGAAATATTCAATCTTTTTCTAAGATTCTTTTTGAGAAATTC
>DINP01000021.1:33558-43155 GCA_002426025.1 Bacteroidales bacterium UBA5537
AGATCGGGATTGCAGGATTTGTACCTGACCATCTTTCTGAACCGCTCACCGGCATTTCTGACCAGCCAACGGGTGAAAGTATTGGTCCCTGCCGGGATAGGGCTGTCGCCGGAGTTGAGAAATCCAGCTTCCGTTTCATGAACGATAACCTTTAACCCGAATTTTTCTTTTAACTGGCAAGCATTGGCAGCATGGTCGAAATGGGTGTGGGTTAGAATCAGAAAATCTATGGATTTAACGTTGAAATGATCAAGTCTCTTCATAAGCCGATGGCGCATAAAAGCCGGGCTGGTGTCAATCAGTAAGTTAATTTTGCCGTTTGAAACCAGGAAAACATTGCTACGCCCACCCAAAATTCTGGTAATTTTAATCCCTGTGCTAGTCTGCCAAGTTTTCATTAATAATTCAATGAAATGAAAAGTTTAAAAGAATATGACAAGGCTCAATTATTATACATTTTCCGCGCTGTTTTTCCCAATTGAGTCTTGATGGTTATCACATAGTAAGCAGTGGGAAATGCAGATAAATTGAGCAGATAGCGATCTGAATTCTTTGGCAGGTTTACATTTATCAACGATCTGCCCGATAAATCGGACACATTGATATGATCAATCATCTCAGCTGAGATTTCGAATGTTTTAGCAGAAGCACCTTGTCTTATATTCACATCATAAAGCGGTTCAGCAGCAATCTGCTGAACAGAAACCGGTGCGCCGTTTATGGTCATCCGTTGAAACCAGATATTGAGCGTTCCGGTGTGGGTATCGCCCCAAACCAGGCTCAGGGTGTCGTTGTAGAGTTCAACACTCATAAAGTCATTTCCACTTCCAAGCAGAATATCATCAAATGGAATGCTGCCATCTGAAATCCTGAAATTAGCTGAAAAATTTACCGAATCCCTGTGTCGGAAAGCACCATATATTTCGTATGATGCTGAATAACCGGTATCTGCTGCATGGCGCCTGTCGCGCCAGGTAATTACCATATCCCCATCGGTATCAAAAGCAGCCCATGCCAGGTCCTGCATCCTGTTGTTCCCAACCGGATCATCATTCACCCTGATGCTGTTTGACCAGGTTTCACCGCTATCATAAGTTTCCCTGAAGCTGATATCCGAGTCTCCGTTTTCATTGCTTAGATGAATAAAAGCCAGATGATCACTGTTTGAAGGATCAGCCCGAAGCAGGTATCCTTTCTTAGCCGATGTATCGGTAACAGCATTGGTAAACCAGGATGCCAAGACAGTTTGGTACGTAAAACCAGTTCCGGCATTTGTTGAGGTAGCCAGGATATATTGCGGAAGAATGTTCTGTGAAAACACATAACTTGGATAGACACAATGGAAGGTTCCGTCGGCAGTTACAAGCGGAGTTGGCATTGGTTGGGGAATCAGTGAGCCTGCCAACCAGCCGGTGGTATCAGCGTATCGCCAGGGCTCAAAAGTTTCGCCATTGTCAAGGGAGCGGTTGAAATAGGGATGGTATGGTGGCCCGTTTGCACCCTTGGCGTTCATCGAGGTTATATAGATATTTCCGTCCATTAATCCGCCTGAGCGATCAATACATATCCATGGCCGGTCAATTGCCAATTTGCCGGGGTCAGCATTAAAGTCCATCACTTCTACAGGGCTGCCCCAGGATAAGCCACCATCGGTGGATTTCCTCAGATAGATTGCCCCTGCTGTATGATCGGGCCTTGAATCTATCATGCAGAGGAATACATTTCCATTCGCATCAAAAGCGAGGGAAGGATCGGCAGAGGTATAATCAGGCATCGCATGAGGCGTGGTTTGCACCGGACTCCATGTATTGCCGCCATCAAAACTTGTCCTTGTTTTGATCACAATCCGATTCAGGAAAACATATCCCATCCAGGCAACCACCATGTGCTGTGGGTTTGATGGATTAACAGTAATATAAGGCTCGCCATCAAAAACAGAGCCGTTTGATAGGTTGCTATTTTGTCCGTTCGCTAAAAGCGAAAGTATGGTTATGCTGAAAACGAGAGCACAATACTTCATTCTTTCCATCCTGATAAAGATACCGATTTTAACTATGAATCAAATGGTGTTTAATTATCGGGTTTTTTATGGCCCGAATTGCTTCTGAGGAGGGGAATTCTTAATCCTGAAGCTGAACTATCTATTAACACTTTCAATCTCTTTCGACGTGTTGATTCCTGTTTCGCACTCATAACCCAGTGCAGGCAGGTTTTTTTATAGGATGGCGAGCGGCCTATAAAAAACGACCATGCTTTCTGATTTTCCTTGAATTCTGTTTCCATTTCAGGGGTCAGTTTCGCGTGTTCCTGTTCGAAGGAATAAACACCCGATTTCTCAGGTTTGCGGCGGGCAAAGGCTTCGAGGCCTGCCTGATGCATAAGCCCCGCTTTTGTGAGTTCTTCAACCCTTTTTATATTGCTCAGGCTCCAGTTGCTGTTTGGCTTTCGGGGGGTGAAACGGATTTTATAGCTGAACTGGTCAATTGATTGGGTCTTGCCATCAATCCAGCCATAGCATAAGCCAACCTCAACTGCGCTTTTGTAATCAAAACCGCTGATAAAGCCCTTCTTTTTCTTATACAGACCAACCCAGAGTTCAGTTGCTTTGTTGTGGTAATTTTCGAGCCAGCCGCGGAACTCGTCAGGATCGGTAAAAAACTGTATTTCCATTCAACATGTATTTAATGGATGTAAAGATAAACCTGTCAGCCACTTTCTGCAAATGGGATTAATTTTTCAATTTCAGCAAACCGGTAACTATCCAAAGGCCAATAAGCCCTCTAAAATGCGGGTTTCGAATTTGTAATAATAATTTATTTGTACCCTGAAGTCTGCTTAAAATACTGGCATTCAAATTTATTAACTTGTTTTGCTTTATCAGGAAATTAACAAAAGCTTAACGAATTTGAACCTTGAACCCTTATGCGGGGTTTATAAATGCTGACAATCATTTTACTTAAACAGAAAGACCTATAACCCTATTTTTTGAACAATGAAAAGCATATTTCTCTCTTTTATTGCGATATCTTTAAGCCTGTCAATGTCAGCCTTTTCTGATAACCATCCAGATTACTGCAAACTTCATGGAAATGAAAAAGGCAAAACCTCGGCCGATAGTACCATACACTATCCTGCCGAAAAGCACCTGACCAACATCAGGCAACTGACAAAAGAGGGCGATTATGCGGAGGCATATTTCAGTTTTGACGATTCGATGATCTCTTTCCAGGCAAAAAGCAAGGGCTGGGGCGCTGAATGTGATCAGATTTATGCCTTTCCGTTCAGTGATGGCGACATGCTCGGCAGGCAGCCTCAATTGATCAGCAATGGCATTGGCCGGACTACCTGTTCGTTTTTTATGCCGGGCGATACCACTATTTTATATGCCTCTACCCGGTCGGGTGGAGATGCCTGTCCTCCAGAACCAGAGCGCAGGGCAGATGGGAAATACCTTTGGCCTGTTTACGCTGATTTCGATATTTATATTGCCAATCTGAAAGGCGAAATTGTTGATACCCTCGTGAAAAATCCAGGTTATGATGCTGAAGCGACGGTTTCGCCAAAAGGCGATCTGATTGTTTTTACATCCGACCGAACCGGCGATCTTGAGCTATTTACCTGTAGGATTGACGGCAGCGATGTGAAGCAAGTAACTTTCGGACTTGGATACGATGGCGGTGCTTTCTTTTCGCCTGATGGGAAGAAGTTGGTTTTCAGATCGTCGCGCCCCAAAACAGAAACAGAGATCAGTGAATACAAGCAACTGCTTTCCGAAGGACTGGTTGCGCCGACCAATATGGAAATTTACACCTGCAATGTTGATGGCAGTGATTTGCAGCAAATAACCCATTTGGGCAAAGCAAACTGGGCTCCTTTTTATCATCCTTCCGGAAAGAAAATTATCTTCAGCTCAAACCATGCCGGTGAACGCGGTTTCGAGTTTAACCTTTATATGATTAATACCGATGGCAGCGGCCTCGAACAAATTACTTTCGATCCGGTATTTGATGCTTTTCCAATGTTTTCCTACGATGGTAAAAAACTGATTTTCTCTTCAAACCGGAATAATGGTGGTACGCATTTTACCAATTTGTTTATTGCTGACTGGGTTGAGTAGAAAGCTCAAAGCTCAAAGCTCAAAGCTCAAAGTTTAAAGTTAGAGGTATTGTTCGACAAGTCCACCCATTAAGCTAAAAATAGAAATGGGATTTACATAGGGCTGTGACTTTTGCTGTTGTCATTTCTTCTACTTGCTCCTTATCTTCAGTCAAAAAGAATATTTTTGCTGAAACATAATTAAATGGGGCATGCAATCCGTTTTTTCAAGAATTTAGGACCAGGTTTGTTGTTTGCTGGTGCCGCNNGGCCGGTATGCCTTGATTTTATATGTATTGCTGACATTGGCAAGCATGTTTGCCATACAAGCTGCAGTAAGTGTGGTAACAGCTGGTTTATTTGCCAGCATCTTCAATATTCATCTGCCCATGCAGGTAATTACTGCCGTAATTCTGATTATTGCAATGATTGTGCTGGTGCTGGGCCGATATGCAGCACTTGATATTATTATTAAATGGGTTATTGTAGCTCTTGCTCTTTCTACAATTGTAGCTGTAATCTATGCTTTTGGTGCCGGTTTTTTTGATAAGTCTTCCCTGTCGGGAAATTTTGACTGGTCGAAACATGCCGATATTTTATTCTTAATCGCTTTTGTTGGATGGATGCCTGCACCAATTGATGTTTCAGTATGGCATTCGCTCTGGTCGCTGGCCAAGGAAGATCAGCTTGGAAAACGCCCGGCTATGAAGCAGGTACTGCTCGATTTCAATATTGGCTATATCGGTGCCGCAGTGTTGGCTGTTGGGTTTTTATCGTTAGGGGCGCTGATAATGTTTGGATCTGGTGAGCAACTTTCGCCGGCTGGGGTAGTGTTTTCAGGTCAGCTTATTAAAATGTACACCCATAGCATTGGAGACTGGGCCTATCCTGTTATTGCAATCGCTGCGCTTACTACTATGATCAGCACCACCATTACCTGTCTCGATGCCTACCCACGTGTGCTGAGCCACTCTACAGTTTTGCTTTTCCCAAAAACAAAGCGTTTGAATAACTACAGCAAAAAGCTCTATTGGATTTGGGGCCTTGTTGTGGTTGCCGGTTCATTGTTGTTGCTGGGTTATTTATCAGGCAGTATGGGCTTTATGGTTGATCTTGCAACCACAATTTCTTTTGTTACAGCACCTGTTCTTGCTATTCTTAACTTCAGGGTTATAACACACAATCATGTTCCTGCCGAAGCAAGACCAAAAAAATGGCTGATTGTGTATGCATGGATGGGTATTGTTTTCCTTTCAGGATTTAGTTTGTTTTATATTTTCTGGCAGTTTGTTCTTCCTGTGTTTCGGTAAGTAGCAAAGTCTAAAGTCTAAAGTCTAAAGTAAAAAGTCTAAAGTGAAAAGTATCAGATATTTTCGCAATATGACAAAATAAGCCCGGAAAGTCTTTAAATTATAGACAAACCGGGCTTAATGATTTTAAAATAATCAGGTTTTCAACGCTGAATTGCAGTTTCCAAGTCGATTGCCTTTGGGAAGAGGATATTGTTTTCGAGGTGTATGTGGCGGTGAAGGTCATCCTGAAATGCTTTCAGCAAAGCATAAGTGACTTTAAAAGTGTTGCAGGCATCAGGCGGTGTTTGGTAATTGTTGCTTAGTTCCGCAATTTTGCGGAAGCGTTCACCTTCATTTTCATGTTCCTGCATCATAGCACCAACCGGGTTCTGCACCGAGCCAAATTGAGCTGACTGCAGTGCCTGTCCATGATGCTGAGCATCTACCATTTTCCTGATATAGGGAAACAAAAGCAATTCTTCTTTCTTCATGTGCTGTGAAAGTGCTCCGGCCGATTGAATGAATTGATCAGCGATTTCCTTTACTTCGGGATGATTTGGCCCGTGGGCTGCCACAACCTTTTCGAGATAAGCCAGTAATTCAGGAATGGCCTTTTCAACATAGCGGTGGTGCTTCTTTTCAATATAATCGGCCAGCAAATCGAGGGGCCAGCTTCCGGGATCGTTCACTTCCTGAACTTTTTCGGCTAAAACTTCACCGAGTTCTGTTGTCAGTTTCTGCTTATCAATGGTTTGCTGCTGGCAAACCTCGTCGAGTGAGCGGTTTCCCCTGCAGCAAAAATCAATTCCGTATTTGTCGAAAACAGCAGCAGTCTTGTAATTTTCAGCTACATAACTACCTATTGTCTTTTTTTCTGTAGTTTCCATATTTGTTGTTTTTA
The DNA here is from genome assembly GCA_002426025.1 of Bacteroidales bacterium UBA5537. Classification (GTDB taxonomy): domain Bacteria; phylum Bacteroidota; class Bacteroidia; order Bacteroidales; family Lentimicrobiaceae; genus Lentimicrobium. Next base: position 39,847 of record DINP01000021.1, read on the forward strand.
TTTATCTGATTTTCTTTTGAATTGCAAGCCTGAACACAAACCAGCAGAGAGCTAAGGTGCCAAGTGCAAAAATGGTATCACCAATGGTTCTCAGCCATCTGAATACGATGAGCGTAGGTTGTTGCATAAATTCGGATGAACGGGCAAACCACATGCCTTCATTAACACTGGCAACCGTTTGCATAAAGCCAACCGGTAGTATGCTCAGGAAGATCATCAGNNAGGCTGCGGAGTACAAACAGCATCAAGCCAATACCCAACATACCGTAAACGCCAAACAGGGCAGCATGACCATGCACAGGGGTGGTATTGAGCCCTTGCATATAGTAGAGTGCGATTGGCGGATTGATTACAAATCCGAAGATTCCGGCACCGAGGAAATTCCAGAAAGAAACTGAAAGCAAACTGTAGATGGGCCACTTATAATCTCTCAACCATGCCGTAGCTTTGCTAATCCGATAATTGTGGAATGCTTCGAATCCGATAAGGATAAGGGGAACAACTTCCAGAGCGCTGAAGGTTGCCCCGAGTGCCATGATGGCGGTTGGAGTACCGGTAAAGTAAAGGTGGTGGAAGGTACCTAGAATTCCTCCGGAAAGGAAAATAATGGTTGCAAACAGTACACTGTTGGTGGCAGTTTTTGTTCGTAGCAACCCCATTCTTACAAACAGNNTGAACCACCCACCAGCGCCAGTATTCAGCAATGGCAAGGTTGGTTTGGCGTCCCCACATTAAACCGGCAGCATAGAAAAGCGCTATGGCCGCTGAAGCGATCAGGAACAGAATAAGCAGATTCTTTTCTTCGGTTTTTCTTTTGAATACCGGAATCAGTGGACGAGCCATGAGGGCAAGCCAAATGAACAGACCCACCAGCAGGAATATCTGCCAGAAACGGCCAAGGTCAACATATTCGTAGCCCTGATGTCCGAGCCAGAAGTTTTCGACATATCCAAGGCGCTGCATTACCCCAAACCATTGTCCGGCCATGGAGCCCAAGACAATAACCAACAAGGCAAAAAAGAGAAAGTTAACGCCCAGTTTCTGAAATTTCGGGTCTTTGCCTGAAACAGCTGGAGCGATATAGAGTCCGGTGGCGAGCCAGGCAGTGGCTATCCAGAAAATGGCCAGTTGCACATGCCAGGTGCGGGAGATTGCATAAGGTAAAAAGTCGGAAAGCGGGAAGCCATAAAGCGCCTGCCCTTCGACGCCATAGTGGGCCGTAACGATTCCCATTACTATCTGAAGCAAAATCAGGAAGTTCACAATCCAGAAGTATTTTTCAACGGCTTTCATGGAAGGAGTTATATTCTGACGCATCAAAGGATCTTCTTTCGGCATCTCTATTTCGGAATCTTCTTTGGTGCGGGCATGGTAAAATACCAGGATACCAATCCCGATAAGGAGCATAATTACGCTGAACCCGGTCCAGAGAATAAGGTCGCCGGTTGGTTTGTTGCCGATTATTTCGTCGGGAGGCCAGTTGTGGGTATAGGTAATGGCCTGTCCGGGACGCTCAGTTACGCAAGCCCAGGAAGCCCAGAAGAAGAATGCATTCATTTTGTGCATTCGTTCAGGAGTCTTGACTGAATTCAGCGGAATGGCATAATCATCGCGCAGTTTATCGAAATCGGGATTGTTGGTAAAAAGACCACTGTAGTAATTGCTGAGGTAAGCCATTGCTTCGGCACGGACAGGTGAAACGGTAATTGCACGGCTATCAGGATCGAAAGTGTTTTTGCGGAGCAATTTCTGGAGGCGGTTTTCAAGTGCGGCTTTTTGTTCGCCATCAAGTTTGTCGTAGGATAGATTATAATCTGCGGCAGACCATTTTTCGAGAATAAATGTCGCTTCACGGTGCAGATAATCGGCAGTCCAGTCGGGTGCAACATAGGCGCCATGCCCCCAGATGCTTCCAACTTCCTGGCCACCGATGCTTTGCCATACATTCTGACCATCTTTAATATCCTGACCTGTAAAAAGGACGGTTCCGTCGGCAGTAACAACTTTATCGGGAATTGGTGGAGCCTGCTGGTATATCTGGTATCCGAAATACCCTAAAACAGCAAAGGAGATTCCTACCACAAGGGCAAATCCAATCCAGAGTTTTTTTTCTTTTTTCATGTTGTTTGATTTTCGGTTTTTGAATTTCAGTGATTGTTGGTTAAGGCATTGCGATTGATTTGTTATTAATGTGTAATACTCAGCGTATTTAAGTACAGTATTACCTATTAAGTAATAAAAAAATTATCTTTTCAGATAAGTCTCTCCATCTTTAAGTCCGGATGCAACCTCTTCGATAGAAGTGCTATCCAGAACCAGCTTTAATTCATTTCTGATGCCAATAAATTTCTGATGAATGGGGCAGGGCTGAGTGGATGAACATTCCTTTAAGCCCAGGCCGCAATCAATGAAAATTGCATCTCCGTCAATAGCAGTAACTATGTTAGCTATGGTTTTGGTTGATCGCGCTGCGGCATCTATTCCAAACCCACCGTTTTGGCCGCGTATGGAGTAAATTATTCCGGCTTTTACCAATTGCTGAAGAATTTTGGAGGTAAAGGATACAGGGGAAGCGATTTCCTGCGAAATATCAATTAAACTGGCACGCTTGTCAGTCATTGATTGCCGGGCAATATATATGCTTGCCCTGATTGCATATTCGCAAGCTTTTGAAAACATTGTTTCTGTTTTAGACCACAAAAATACAAAAATATCAATTCGGACAATATTATCCGATTAAATTTTTATTTGCAGGCATTTTTTTAGGTTTTCTTAGGGAAATGGAGAAAGCAGAGGCTATTGAAGGTGTTCGGCAGGTTAGGTTTCGGTGGTTTTTTGAAATTTTTGTCGGTTCATATCAAATTTTTGTCGGTTCATGTGAAATGTTTGCGCGTTTATACCAAATTTTTGCGGGTTCATGTGAAATGTTTGTCGGTTCATATCAAATTTTTGTGGGTTCATGTGAATTGTTTGTCGGTTCATATCAAATTTTTGTGGGTTCGTGTGAAATGTTTGTCGGTTTATATCAAATTTTTGTGAGTTCATGTGAAATTTTTGCGGGTTCATATCAAATTTTTGTGGGTTCATGTGAAATGTTTTTCGGTTTATACCAAATTTTTGTGAGTTCATGTGAAATGTTTTTCGGTTTATACCAAATGTTTGTGAGTTCATGTGAAATTTTTGTCGGTTCGATTTGATAGTAGAGATGCGATGCTTCGCGTCTTTATGGTGTAAAAAGAATTATTACACAGAGATACACGGAGGAGCCACAGAGGGACACAGAGATAAAAGGTTCTTGGTTCAAAGGTT
>DINP01000021.1:43179-64887 GCA_002426025.1 Bacteroidales bacterium UBA5537
TGCGTTTTGTTCTGGGTTTCTGGGTTTTCGTTTTTTGATTTCGATGGCGGAGACGCGAGGCATCGCGTCTCTATGGGGTTCTGCGTTCTGGTTTTTGGGTTATTCGTTCTGGGTTCTTTGTTCTGGGTTTCTGGGTTTTCGTTTTTTGATTTCGATGGCGGAGACGCGAGGCATCGCGTCTCTACAATGCGGTGCGAGGGTGGGATTTATTAACATTTTCAACATTGTTATTAGTTGAATTTCAGCGATATAGGAGGTTTTTGGTGGGGATTGTTGATAATTTTAAAGAAAGTGTAGTGCTGAAATGTGTTCATTTGTTTTATATTTGCAGCTGATGAACACTTTGTTCGGATAATAATATTAATAAATCAAGTAACTTAAAAAATTATGAGTATGGAGAAGAGAATTTTCGGCACCCGGTTGGTGAGTGCACGCAAGCAGGCCGGCTTGTCGCAGGACGGGCTGGTGGAACGCATAGGAAGCATGGTGAAGAAGACTGCCATTGCCAAGTATGAGCGGGGAGAGATGGTTCCCCGGCCCAATGTAATTGAGGTGTTGGCTAAGGCGTTGGATCAGCCTGTTGATTTTTTCTTTAAACCTGTTGAAGTGGATGTTGAGAATATTGAGTTCAGAGCCAAGGCAAGCCTGGGAAAACGAAAGAAAGAGATGCTCAAAGAGTTGATCGCAACAAGGATTGAACACTACCTTGAACTGGAACGCCTGCTGAATGTGAATGAATCGTTTGTTAACCCACTAAAGGATATGATTATCAGCAGTGGTAATGATGTTGAACTGGCCGCCGAGAAGCTGCACGAGGCTTGGAAACTGGGAAGCAACCCAATAGGAAGCGTTATGGGTCTGCTTGAAGATGTGGGATTTAAAGTGATTGAGATTGAAGCCGATAATGATTTTGAAGGGTATTCGGCTACGGTGAATGAGCAGATTCCCGTGATTGTTGTGCGCGAAAATACAAGTGTNNGGAGCCATGCTGATTCCGAGAAGGGTGTTTTACAGGCATTTTGGCAGTACCCGAACCAGCTTTTCGACGTATGAAATGGGATTGATTAAGGATAAATATGGTATTTCGGCAGGTGCCTTTGTGATGCGGGCCTCAGCTTTGGAGGTGATTGCCAAACACCGGATGGTTCATCTGTTCCAGAAAATCAGAAAAGACCCTTTTGAATTACATATTGGCAGTAATAATAGTACCGACGACAGTACCCGTTTCGGACAATTGCTGATGCGGGCACTGACCGAAGGAAATATATCGCATACCAAGGCGGCTGAACTTACCGGCCTGCCTTATAAAGATTTTATTAACCAATATCTTAAAAATGAATAGAACGTTATGCCTTGATGTGAGCGCGGTGACGGATTTAGCCGGCATAAACCTGCTGCCCGAATTGCAAAAGCTCGGTTATAAACTGAAAACTACTTCACTTGCCTGGGAAAGGGCCGGCCTGGCCACTTCGGGCAATACTTTAACTCCTAACGGGTATCCGGTGATAGAACCGATTACCGATGAAATGTGGGAGGAACTTTTGAAAATGAAATCCGCGCACAAAGGCATGACCCTCGCCGATTTATCTATATTGTTGTATGCCTATGATAATTTAACCCCACTGATAAGCCCTGATGCTGCTATCAGAATGCAGGCATCGAAGATGGAAATTGCAGTTGTTGGCTATGAAAGCCTGCTTGATGAACTGGTAGAGGCCGGAATATTACAGCAGATGAAAGCCAGGCAATACCATTTGCAATTGATTGAGAATAACCCTTTTTATGAGCCGGAAAACGGCGGACAAACGATGGCTGCCGATGTTTTGATGGCGTATAAGAAATCGAAATCGAAAATTCTGCCATGAGTACACACCGGATTTATAATGAGGATGAAAGGCTGCTGATGGAGCAGGGCTTTGTTATTGAAGAGCCGGAGGTTATCAGCCTGAGCGATGAACACTTTAACTATGGCGACTGGGAAGAGTACCTGATGAACCCGGTGGTGATGGTTAAGCCAGTGTTGCCGGTTTATCCGAAATTAGTTATCCGCCTGTTAAAGAAACCTATACGAATAAATTTTCACCAGCCCGATGTGCGTATTTTAATCAGAAACCGTACTGCTACCATGGCGCCGGGGCCTTCCCCTCCTTGTTTTGTTTGATCATTTTTTTGTTCCCTGAAAAGGGGGACTTAAGCAGATTTTAAACAAAACAAAAAAACAAAATGAAAAACGCAATTGAGCGCTTACAGCGCTACAAAGCCCTGCATAAAATACTGAAAAACAGTCCGCAGGCAACAGAGGATAAGCCCCTTGTGAAGGCATCGGTTGATGCCATGGCTTTAAACAACGAACAATTAACCGCGCTGATTTCGGATCTGTCGAGACCCGGATCGGCCATAGTGGCACCCAGGGTGCAATACCGGCGCGATTTTAAGGAGCTGATGTATAAAGCAACTGACCTTGGTGTACTTGTGGCCAGCAAGGCAGAGGATGCAACGCTGCTTATGCTGGTGAAGACCTACCGTAACAGGATACAGGGTGCAAGGTTTTACAGTATTTATGAAATGGCTGTACACCTGAGCGCTGAACTGAACAGGTATCCTGAACTTTTAACCGCGTTTGAAGCTGCAGAGCTGATGACCACACTACAGGCGAAGATTGATAATTTTGATCTTATTGCCGATGAAATTACGCTTAGTTTTAATGAACGCAAAGTGAAACGCGACCAGCTTGGGGTGCTGCTGAAAAGCAACACCAGGCTGCTGCGCAACGACCTGGACAGGTTTGTAGCTCTGCAGGAGGTTGCTTTTCCGGATTTGTATGCCAGTTTCCGCCGCTTACGCAGGCCCCGGCCTGCCCAGCATACCAATGGCAGTGCCGATTTGGGCGACAGCGATATAAGTGGAACGGTTACCGATGCCCTTACGGGTTTGCCCGTAGCAGGGGCTACTGTTACCCTGGTGCAACATGGCAGTGTTATTAATGCCGATGAGGATGGGTATTACCTGTTTGATGAACTAACCACAGGCGATTATACCATTGGTTGTTTTGCACCCGGTTACCAGGTGCCCGAACAGGCAGAGGTGAATATTGAAACCGACGAAACCAGCCTTGTGATAGATTTTAGCCTTACGCAGGCTAAAGGCGTAGAGGGTTGATAAAGGCGAGGTTGTAATTTTTTGAAGCCCGGTTTTGCCGGGCTTTTTTTTGGGTTGTAACGGTGCTGAAAGGATGTAAAATAGGTTAGTTTTGCCAGCCCTTTAACCTAGATTTGTTTTACATAGGCATGTATAGCCTCGAAATGTGTATGCAATTAGTGTTGGCTGTTTTCTGTTTTATTTAATTTCAAATAAACACTTTTCATTAATAATTCTTTTACAACCCCACCAAATGCTTTATTCTCTAAAATCTTTTCAAAAATGTCCTGATTTTGGTCCATTCTCTCAATCAGTTTTGTGAGGAACAAATCCTCAAAAGCAAATTTGAATGTGTCAATTTTATTGGCTTGTGCTTGTTCTTTTAATTTGTCATCTAAAAGCAAATCGGCTTCCATTTGGTCAAAGAACAATCTGTCAGCCTCGGTAAAATCTGTCCCGAACCTATCATTTAAAACATTTATAATCTGTGATAATGGAGCCTTTTCTTCTTTAGCTCTTTTTATACCTGCTTCTGTCAAACCGTCAAGTTCGCCATCCTCTTTTTGCAATTCAATTGTACCGTCAGCAATTTTCTCTAATCGGTAATATTCCATTGCCAATTCATCAGTTAATTGAAGACTTTCGGACAAATCTCGTTTGGGTAATTTGGTTTGTAAAAGCTTTGCGTAAGCATAGAATTTCTCAAAATCAGAATCTGAGAAAGGCATTATCTGAGAAAGGAAAGAATATAAATTGCACCATGTTCTTAACCCTTTTTTGAATTCGTCTTTTACTTCTTCCGTTTCTAATGCCTTAAATCTATCTACGGCAGGGTCAATGTATGCGTAAAGTGTTGATTGGTCTTTAATTGATAAACGGTTGCTTGGTTTAAAATACACGTTTGCAAAAGCTTCAATTTCCGATTGCCAGTAAACTTGTTTTTCGTCTAATTTTCCCTTTAAATCATACAAGTGATTTGGGTCGGGGTTTTCTGAAACGCTTGTCCTTTGGTAATAGGGCTGGAACGATGCTAATATAGTTTCCCTGTCGTTTACAAAATCCAAAACAAAAGTATCTTCCTTACCTGGGCAAGTACGATTTAAACGAGATAAAGTCTGAACGGCTTTTACTCCCGAAAGTGCTTTATCAACATACATGGTATGCAAAAGCGGTTGGTCAAAGCCTGTTTGGTACTTATCGGCAACTATCAATATTTTGTAATCGTCCTGATTGAATATTTTTGGCAATTCTTTTTCACCATAACCTGTTAATTCGGGTTCTGAAACTCCATCGGGATAATCATCGTCCATTACTTTGCCAGAAAATGCAACCAATACTTTTATGTCGTTATAACCTTTGGCTTTTATGTAGTTCTTAAACTCAACAAAATAGCGTTTTGCATGAAGTCTTGAACCAGTTACAACCATTGCCTTTGCTTTTCCTCCAATTTTCTTGCAAACAATTTGGCGAAAATGCTCAATAATTACCTCGGTTTTTTGAGCCAATTCATGCGGATGCAACGAAACAAAACGCCCGATTGCCTTTGCTGCTTTCTTTTTGTTTAATTCGGGGTCTTCATTTATTGCTTTGGTTAGTTTAAAATATCGCTCGTATGTTGTGTAATTATTCAAAACGTCCAAAATAAATCCTTCTTCGATTGCCTGACGCATGGAATACAAATGAAAAGGTTCAGGTTTACCAGCAGCATTTAATTGACCAAAAACGCCTAAAGTTTTTGTTTTTGGTGTTGCTGTAAAAGCAAAGAATGAAATGTTTTGTTGTTGTCCTCTCGATTTGCACGATTTTTCAACCTCTGCATTTATTTCATCTTCTAAATCATAATCGTTTGCATCTGATTTTTCGGCATCTTCCAAGGTTTTTGCAGCTAAAACTTCTTTCATTTTTTTGCTTGCTTCTCCGCCTTGCGAGCTGTGAGCTTCGTCAATGATTACGGCATATTTGCGGTCGGGAATGTTTCCAACTTTATCAATTACAAAGGGAAATTTCTGTAAAGTTGTGATGATGATATGTGTTCCTGAGATAATTGCGTTGGCTAATTGTGTGCTGTCTTGGTCAATCTTTTGGACTACGCCTGTTTTATGTTCAAACTGATAAATGGTGTTCTGTAATTGTTGGTCAAGTACACGGCGGTCGGTTATTACAATTACGCTGTTGAAAACTCGTTCATCTGACTGGTTGTGCAAACTCGATAAACGATAAGCCAACCAAGCAATTGAATTACTTTTGCCCGAACCTGCCGAATGTTGAATCAGATAATTTTTACCTGCACCATTGATTTTAGCATCGGAAGTGATTTTCCGAACTGAATCTAATTGATGAAAACGAGGGAAAATGATTTTTTCCTTTTTTCTTGTTTGACCTTCAAATTCGTATTCTTCAACTTGTAAGTGTACAAAACGATAGAGAATATCCATTAAACTGTCTTTCACCAAGATGTTTTCCCACAAATAAGCGGTCTTGTAACCATTGGGATTTTGCGGGTTTCCTTTTCCATTGTTGCAACCTTTGTTAAATGGTAGCCAATAAGTGCGTTCAGCATCTATTTTTGTTGCCATATAAACCTCGTCAGGGTCAACGGCAAAATGAACCAAGGCACGTCTTTTAAAGGCAAAAAGCAATTCTTTATTATCTCTTGTGGTTGCATATTGCTTTTTAGCATTATCGGTAGTTTGCCCTGTAAAATGGTTTTTAAGTTCCAATGTTGCCACTGGTAAGCCGTTTAAGCTAATTACAAGGTCAACTGAATTCTTGTTTTTGTTGCTGTAATAAACCTGACGGATTATTTTTAATTGGTTTTTACCGTAAAGTTCAATGGTTTCATCATTTAAACCTGTTTCGGGCTTAAAAAATGCCATGCGAAACTTAACACCATAATCAATAAAACCATTACGCAAAACGTCTAAACTGCCCCGTAAATCAAGTTCTTTGAATAAGCGCTGAATAATACGGTTGTCAGCATCAGCACCGTGAACGGCAGTGATTTTTTCCCACGCTTTTGGCTGTGTATCTTGCAAAAATGCAATTACTTCATATTTAAACATACCCAATTCAGGGCTGTAATCGGGGGCATTGCCTTGTGTATAGTTACCGTGTTGAACTAATGATTCGACAATAGCGGATTCAAAGGTATGTTCGGTAGTTATGCTCATTATTTGGGTTTCTTTTTCTTGTATTTTAGTGTAAAAAAAAGAAACATACATTGAATATCAATTAATTAGCTTGTTTCTTTTTTCGATTTCTTTTTTATTTGTTTTTTTTATGCCAATTTATAAGTTCTGTTTTTTAGAGCTCCATAGGTTTGGAGTTTTCCATCTTCAACCATTTGGTATATTGTTTTACGTAAATCCTTTATATCTACATCTGGCAATCGTTTATGAATTTCGCTAATTGAACTGTTTGGATAAGTTGATATGTCAGTTTCAAGAAGAGCTATCAAGCGATGAGGTTCAATTGTCTTTAAGTTGGGTTTAATGTTTAATTCTGAATATTTTATAATTTCAGGATTAATTAAAAATTCTTTGCCTTTTTTTATTCCTCTGTCTGAAATAATCTTGCGTTCCACCAATTTCGAATACCAACTTCTTAACCTATCTTCTTCAGAAAGCTGCAAAATGCGGGTAAGCTCTGTTGATAGAATTTTCTTGTGCCTTGCAACAATTCCAACTACAATTTTTTCTCGCTGGGTTAATTGAAAATGTTGGGTAATATAATCAGTCAAACGCAAGGCTTCTAAATCCATAATTTTCGATTCCAAGGTAACAGAAACCTTATTAAAATCGGATTCTACAACCGGAAAAGGCTTTGCATCGGCACTCAGCTTCTCATAAATCAAGTCGTAACCAGAGCCTTCGCCCTCCATGAGTTTTAAATCGTGAAGTAACTTTATCAAATGTGGATTCCGACGGTGCTTTTCGTGCAAAATATTGTTACTGGTTATACCTAAGGGCAAACCACCCGGGCTTGAAATGCGGAAACTATCAGGAAACACCTCTATAGTTATATCGGCTGATATTAAGTATGATTTATGGGCTATGGCATTAATAAGCAATTCACGGATAACTTCTTTGGGATAATGCCGCACCTGATTCCTGAAAAGCCCATCGGGGAATTCATAGCTATAATTTAACTCAACTGCTTCTTTTTCGATAGAAAATAGCAATTCCTTGGGGTTTAACGTATAATCGTCCCAAAGATATTTGCGTGTTTTTTGTTCTAAAGCATCGTAAACAATGTATTGAATGGTAATTGGGTACGACAATTTAGCCCTTTGCTGTGCTGTTCCCAACCACAAAACACCCAAATTGGTAAGCTGAAAATTCTGTATTAAGCTATAATGTTCTAAGATTTCAACATCACTCTTCTCTTTTACACTATCTTTTACCCTGTCGGATAAACGTATGTCCTTAACCAACTTTTGAATGTTAGTTTCAGGTATGGTATTGAGGGGAATATTTTTACTAACCAGCTCCCACTGGAAAGCATCTTTCTCGGCAACAATGCGTTGTAAATCTTCGCCACGCACTGGTTCGCATTTATCGGCAATGCGTATGTAAATTCTACCATCGGATGTGGTAGCCACTATTTTTTGCGAAGGGAATACTGTAATCTGAAAATATTGCCCACCGTTTTCGTGCGTTAAGATTTCGGAGGGTGACAACCCAACCGAAAATGTATGGCTTCGCAAACGTTGTAGGGCATCGTTAATTTGAGCCTGCTCAATTACCTGGTTATCAGGCGGTTCTTTCGTTTTATCGTCGAAACCAATAACAATTACACCACCCTGCGCATTGGCAAGACAAACACACGTTTTGGCAAGCTCTTTAAAACCCTTGTCACCGGTTTGTATTTTTTGTAAGCTTTTGTATTCGGTTACTTGTGTTTCCATACCCTCAAATTTAACAAACTTTAATTTTACCAGTTACAACTTCCGAAATTAACGTGGTTCTGTATTCTTGTAAAAGTTCTATTTGCTTCTTTACTTTTGCAATAATAGTATTCAATTTATTGCATTCAATATTAATATGTTCAAGTATATCTTTTTGTTCGTTGAGAGGTGGTAAAGGAATTTGAAATGGGCTAATATGTTTATTATTAATTTGAGGGATTGTTGAAGTATCTGCTATAGAAATTAACGAAAAACTTTTTAATACATATGCAATATAAAATACTTCATTCTTCTCTGAAATTAACTTTAAACCCATTAGGTTCGTGTCAAAACAAATAGGTTTATTTACAACACCAACTTTATTTAAGGCTATTGCTGCCCCTCTTTTAGGAAACAAAATAGTCTGTCCAGTAGAGACAATAAAATTTTTTGATGTATAGGAGGATGGATTAGCAACTTCAAAATTATTTTTGTCTACATCATCAACTTTTATATAATCAATCTCACCATTGTCGGTTGGTTGACATTGGTCAGGTGAATATCCACTTAATATCTTAACCAAATACATTAATTTCTTCACCTCCCAATGTTCTGGTATTTCCCCCAACCATTCAATGCCCGTATCTTTCAGTTTTACATTGGGGTCAAGACCTTTGGTAATGGCTTGATTAATAATTGCCTGTTTTTCTTCCTCGTACAGGGCAACAAGCTTTTGTTTATTGGAAATGATTTGGTCGATTTCGGCGGTTTTCTTTTGTAAATAATTAGCGATAGAAATTTGAGTATTTACAGGTGGAAATGCAAAAGCAAATTCAACAAAAACATTTTGATACAAATGCTGAATAGTTGAACCGTAGGCGGTTAAACCATTGAAATCAGTAAATATGCTCGATTTCAAAACCCAAAGCAAATACCTTGTTGAAAAATCTTCTTTGGTTGAGCGAACTACAAAAATTCCACTATTTAAACAAGCTGGTTTATCCAAATTCGTTACAACTGCTAATTTCCCAATCGTACCATCCTTTGTAATTAGCAAATCTTCATTTTGTAATTGAATGTAAGGGTCTTCGTTATATCTTTCTTCATCAATATGGTAACAATTATCCCAATCAACGGTATCATTCTTAAAATCAGTTCCTGTAACTAAATAAGAAAAACCATTGGTAAGGAATTCACTTGATTTTAAGCCTTTCCAGCCAACACGACCTTTCACATAGCATCTATGCTTGATTTTTTTTACATCCCATTGCTCTGGAATTTCACCAATCCATTCAATGCCTGAGTCTTTATATTTTTCGTATCTACTCATTGTCAGTATTATTTGCTTTAGAAAACCCCTCTTTTAATATCTTTAAGAATGTTGCATTCCTTGCTTTTGCATCTTCAATAAAGGCATCAATAGAAAGAATGTAAGTGCCAATAATATACGGCTTATCATCATCAACAGACAAATAAATTGGTTCTTCTTTGTAATATAGAATATCTTTAGAAAATAAAGGGGTGTATTGACTATTTTTCAAGGACAGTTTAAAATCATCATTGAATTCAACAATTCCATAAAACCAAATTCTCTGAATTTTATTCGGATAATACTTCATCAATTTGGTTGCACGTTCTTTTAGTTGACTTATAACTTCTTCTGTTTTTGCTAATTTTATACCTCTTTTTTTGAGTTCAACAATGACAACATCTGATTTTGAATTTTCCGTATCCGGATTGCCAGAAAATATAATTGCAATATCAGGTTTTTTGCTATTTTCTTCAGTAGCACTATCTGAAAGTTCATTAATAATTTCTTTCATAGTTCTTTCACTAAGTGCTTTTGTATAAGTCATGTATTTATCATCCAACAACCATAAATTGTTGTTATAGATACTTGTTAAATCATTATTATCTTTTAAAATAGTTCTTTTAGGCAATATTAAGTTGTGAATATCAGCTTCAGAATTTTCATGTGTAAATTCGCTAATCTTTCCAATAATTTTTTCACGATATAATATGTACTCTGTTAAAGTACGGGCAGAAACTTCTAATGCTTTTTCGTATTTTTCATCTGACAATGTTGTTGCTTCTAATAATTCTTTTTGGTCTTTTAAAAATTTATTTTGAGCTTCTTCAAGAGATTTACTTTTTGAAATAATTCCTATTTCATCTTGATTAAAATATCCTAAAAGATGAGGGTATCGCTCCGTAAATAATTCCTTTGTTTTATTATTTTTTTCAACTATTTGCGGTAATTTATCTATTAAAATTTCAGTTATCTTTTGTCTGAATACTTTTTTTATTGTTTTTAAAAGCGAATCATCAACGATTAGAGTTTGCCGAGATGGGTCAGTTTTACCTTTCAATTCAGACGAATAAAATAGAAATATCAATTCATAGCCTAAAGGTAAGTTCTCAGTTGATATTATATCATCTAAATTGAATGTCCTGTCATCAATACAAAGTGCCGTAATTAAAAATGTATCAGTCAGTATTTCTTTTTGTGTGATTGAAAACCTGACTTCGGTTTCATTAAATAATGGCAAAAAACCTGAATCTATTTTTGCAACTTCCAATTCCGGTATATCAGCTACTGTGATTTTAGTTTCTCTTGCGCCTATTACTTGATTCTTTTTTACAGTTTTTACGTTTAGTTTAAACGTAATTTCAATATCCTTCTGTTCTTTTTTGAGCAAATATAATCTTGGATAAAATTGTTCAAGGATATATTTTCTTAAATATACTGGAAAAATATAATCATACTTTGCTAGCTTTTTAGGGTAATAATCATGGAAAGTTAAGACTGTTTCTTGCTGTTCTATTCCTGTTTCAACTTCATCGCTATTAATGTTATCCTCATCAAAATCAATAGAAAAGTCAAATTGTCTTTGCTTAGTACCATATTTGCTAAGAATGTTAATTTTTTCAAAGTAATGCAGAAACACTAACCGCCCAATTCCTTTATGTGAATCTTCTTCAACTTCAAGTAGTTTACAAAATTTTTCAAATCTTTCTTTTACAAAACCTTCTCCATTATCCTTGATTGTCATTGTTATGGAATCTGGCTTTTCTAACTCATCAATTGCAATATTAATGTCAATTTTTGAAGCCGATGCATCAAGCGAATTACAAATTGCCTCTTCAAAAACCAATAGAAGGGAATGGCTTGAGTAAAAGTGTTTTATGGCTTGTTTTATATTTATTTTCATAATTCAAGAACTGTTTTTTCAAGTTCAATAGTTTCTTTCTCCAGTGCTGATATATCTTCTTTAATATCAGTCAACGAGCGTAACTTTTTAAACTCGTAGAAATATTTGGTAAAGTTTATTTCGTAACCTGTTTTGGTTTTTGTCTCATCAATCCAAGCATCGGGAACGTGGGGTAAGACTTCACGGTCGAAATATTCCTGAATAGATTGTGAAACAAGGTTTCCGTTTTCATCTTTTCGTAGAAAAGGAATGTTTTCGTAATCTCTTAAACTTGAATCTGGTTTTGGGTTGCCTTTACTGTCTTTTTGAATTTTTCCTTTTTCGTTTTTCAAAGGTTGTTCGACTGTTACACGCCAATAACCGAAAAATTCCTTTGGGTAAATTTTGCAAAATTCGCCTTCAGTGAATTCTCCGTAAATTTTGGTCACATAACCAATTCCTTTTGTGTCGCCGTTTTCGGGAATTTCTTTTCGCTTATTTCCCAAACTGCGAGGCATTTTTTGCCAAAAGCGATTTGGGTTTTGCCCTATTTCTTCGTCTTTTGTTCCTGTAGCATTTATCAATTGAACTTTCCCTTTGCGGTCGGCACTTTTTTTATTGGATAAAATCCAAATGTAAGTTGAAATACCTGTGTTATAAAAAAGCTGGTCGGGTATTGCAATAACAGCTTCTAACCAGTCATTTTCAATTATCCATTTACGGATTTCACTTTCACCGCTCCCCGCTTGTCCTGTAAATAAAGGCGAACCATTAAAGACTATTCCAATTCGGCTTCCTTCGGGTTTCATTTTCGAAAGCATGTGTTGAAGGAATAAAAGCGAACCATCGTTAATTCTTGGTAATCCAGCACCAAAACGCCCTGCAAAGCCTTTTTTCTCGGCTTCGTCAGTAATCATTTTTTGAGCTTTTTTCCAGTCCACGCCAAATGGAGGATTGGAGAGCATATAATCAAACTTTTCGTTTTCAAGTCCGTCAACTGTAAAAGTATTACCAAACTTAATGTTTGCAGGGTTTTGCCCTTTAATCATCATGTCCGATTTGCAAATGGCGTATGATTCGGGGTTTATCTCCTGTCCGAATACTTCCATTTTTGCATCAGGGTTTTGCTCCTTTATAAACGATTCGCCAACTGAAAGCATTCCGCCTGTTCCGCAAGCTGGGTCGTACAAAGTTTTTACAATTCCTTTTTTGAAAATATCTTTTTCGTCAACGAATAAAACATTTACCATGAGTTTTATTACCTCTCTTGGCGTAAAATGTTCCCCTGCGGTTTCGTTTGAAAGTTCTGAGAATTTGCGGATTAGTTCTTCAAAAACATAACCCATTTCCATTGAAGTCATTTCTGACAAATCAATATCGGCAAAGGCTTCAACTATTTTAAAGAGCAAATCGGTTTTCGGGTCGTCTAATCTGTCAATATGTGAATCAAAATCAAAGTATTCAATTATCTCTCTTGCACCCGTTGAAAATCCGTTAATGAAGTTTCTCAAATTGGCAGCAACGTTATTCGGGTCGGCTTTAATTTTTACAAAATCGTAATTGCTACGATTGTGGAAATTAAGTCCAGCGATTTTGTTTAAAGTTATATCTTTTGCACTGTCCGAAAGTTTTTCAATTTTAGGCATATAGTCTAAAACCTTTTGCTTTGTTGGTGCAATCACACAATCCAAACGCCTTAAAACAGTCATAGGCAAGATTATTTTTCCATAATCTGACTGTTTGTAATCTCCTCTCAATAAGTCGGCTACTTTCCAAATGAGGTTTGCCTTTTCTTTAAAATCAATCATTATATATTTTCTTCTTTTTAAAATCGTTAAATTAATTAACAAATGTAGCAATTTGGGCCAGAAGTGTATGTTATAAGTCAACACTCTTGCTAACATTGGCTGCTGATTATCTGTAGCATACTGATTTTGGGAATAATATAAGTTATGCACAATAAAGAGTCGTAATGCTTTTACTATTTGCAATTAATGCAAGTATTCAACAAACCGCAAAGGCACTGCTAATATAGGAAGTAAAATGATGCAGAAAGTAAAGGAAACCCAAGAAAGTTTAAGGTTTAATGCTTCCGACAAAACTGAAGGAGTTATTGTCGAGGATAGTCATATCGGCAGTATCAACCATACCATCGCCATTTATGTCGGAAGCCAGATAGCCAAAAGCAAAATTGGTTGCATCGTTATCGACTAATGTCATATCGGCGGTATCAACAAAGCCATCCTGGTTAGCATCGCCTGCAAAAATGCAGTATCTGCCGTTGATAAATTTGAGGTTGTTACCGTATGCATGGGTTATATTATCGGTAAAGTTATAGTAGATGGTTCCGTTAGAAAATGAAACAGGTTGCGCGCTCCAAGTTTCGATGGAATTGCGATGTTTGATAATAATATAGTAGTCGCCATTTAAATTTGCAGGGAAGGTTGCAATTATAGATCCATCTGTCTTAATATTATAGTTCTGAATTGTGTGTACCAGATTGTAAGGAAATCCGGCTTCACGAAATTCGATGGTTACCTGGTCGGCAATATAATCGGGGAATTTATCTCCGGTAGTATCCTGTGCTTTATTCATGTAGCCTGTTTGGGGGTTGTACAACCCTTCGAGCAGAGCCACTGCCAGAAATCCTTTTTCGGATACAAAATCGGAAAAATGAAGTGAGCTCCAATTTCCATTTGTATCCTGCGCCCTGAAATAGATTCGATGAGGCCCCATTGGTAGTGTGCTTAGTGCGATATTATCTGTAATATTCACATCGGAATCCGGCGAAAAATTTAAAGGGCTGGCATTCCCTATGCCCGGATCAGTATCGATAAAATATTCGACTCGTGTGATAGGGGGAAGTTCACCGGGTAATGTTTTAATAACCAAAATCTGTTTTGAAAGAACATGACTCCAGTTTCCTTGATCATCCTTAACCCTGAAATAAACATTGTGTAGCCCGGTGGCAAGCGATGAAAGATCTATATTATCTGTAATGTTGACTGTTGAGTTTGGAGAAACCGGTATTGATAGCCCAGTTCCTTGTTCGACCAAACTGTCGAAACAATATTCAATTTGAGTAATATTTGATAAGGATGAACTTTTATTTACAAATAATTGCTTTGAATGGACAGCGCTCCAGTTGCCATTTTCATCTTTTATTCTGAAATAAACTATGTGCATACCACAGGACAGAGATGACAGATCGATATTATCGGTAATGTTAATAGTTGAGTTACTTGTAAATGGTATTGAAAAACCGCTGCCAGCTTCAACAAGGGAATCAAAGCAGTATTCTAACCTTGTTAAGTTAACTAAAGCAGAGGATTGATTTATTAAAACTATCTTGGAGAGCAGGGCAGACCATTTACCATTTGAGTCTTTTGCTCGGATATACAAATGGTGTAAGCCAGTACTAATAAAGCTTACATCCAGATTGGAGACAAGATTGATATATGGTGATGGTGTTAAAGAGAGAGGAGTTGCATTGCCAAGACCCGGATCATTATCAAAAAAATATTCAATCCTTACAATACTAGCAGTTGCCTGATTTGAGAAAACTGAAATATAATTATTTTTTGTTTTTTCAAACCCATGTTGATGGTCGAAGATGGTGAGCTTAACATTAAAAATTCCATTGCTTAGATATGTGTGAACAGGGTTTGTTTCTGTGCTGGAGGTTCCGTCACCGAAGTCCCACAACCAATTTGAAATAGAGGCATTCTCTACCAATGATTCGTCAGAAAACTGAACTGTAAATGGTAATGAACCTTCAGTAACATCAGCGGAGAAATTTGCGAGGAAAGGACAAACAATAGCTTCGGTACCGTTCCAATAGATTTTACCATGATGAAAATAAACTGTTGGATAATTGTTATTGTATGTATCTTCTATCTCATTGGTTAACGGCAAACCAATATAACTTGCCGGGCCATTGATTTCTATCCATTTGTTCCAGATTCCTTCGCCAAGCCAAAAGGCATTGGGTTGGCCTTTATGATAGAAAATCGCACCATTTTGAAATTTTTGTTTGCTGAATTCATTACCGTACCAATTGATATTTACATCTTCAACAGGTGGTCCAGGATTATGTATTACATCTCTTACCTCATCACTTACATAACAATCAATAAATTCTTGTGTGTAGCTGTAAGATTCATTCTCATTTCTGCCGATACGCAAAGCATTATAAGCGTCAACTCTACCAAAACCTGTTTCGTTACTCATATTAGTTACAGGATTATAATCATAGGGTCCGACTTTAATTGCGGTATTATTTAAAATGGATTTTATTTGTTCGTTGGAAAGATTGGGATATGAAGATTTGATCAATCCGACTATCGCAGCTATATGGGGGGCTGAGGCAGAAGTGCCTGGAAAAGGAGTACCGAAATTAAATGCACCTGATACTGATACATTATCTATAGCTGTTAAATCTGGTTTATTACGTTGTTCAAAAATTTGATTTTCAAAATCAACACATAATAAAACCGGCCCCATAGAACTAAAGTCTTCTGTTATTTCATAAGTATTATTTTGAGGTTGATCAGGTTGTCCAGAAATTGCAGCAACAGCAATTGAATTGTCGAAAAATGAATGCCCAAATATTGACCCATTTTGATTGATATATTCATCGACAAAACCGCTTACCCTCTCCAATTCCTGTTCTGGATTTCTATGGTAATAGAAATAGAATATTTTAAAACGATAATTTGCAGGACCAACTGCATTTCTTAATTTTAGATAGCAAGACTGATTTAGAAGCAAATTCTGGTTCTCATAACCAATAGAAATAAATGGAATACCCCCAACTGGAATATTCGAAACGGCAACTAATTCATCGCCAAGTATTGAATTTCTCCATATCTCCAAATTTATGGCTGAAGACGCATTCCCCCATTCATTACTCCACTGACAATAAAAAAAAATAGCTTGTTCTGGTTGTAGGGTAAAATTTAATTCCTCGTCGTTTTGCGCGAAGTTGTGATAAGTATTATTATCAATATCAGAAAATTGATTTTCAATATGGTTAAAAGCATAATTACCAGCAGATGAAATATAACATCCACCGTTATTTACAAAATCATTAATTGCTTCAAAAACTGGTGCGCTAATTCCACTATTTTCTTCAAAATAGGGTTGGTCCAGACTTGCAACATCATCCACAATAACATTGCATCCGGATGTTGCTAACGCATTAATTGCTTCTGATAGAAAATTTGCATCACCCGGAGGTATAGGGGTAGGCCAAGCTGTATAAAAAAGCAAATCAGCATCAGGAGATAAATCATGTACAATTTCCAACATAGCAGCACCTTCGGCAGTATTAGGTGTTTTGCTGTTGTTCATAACCCAAAGTTGAGGTCCTTGTTCATTTAGTCCGTTCAGAGTATTGGTAACTTCTGGCAGTTCAGTAGCAGCTTGTTCTAATTGATTTTGTGAAGTTACTGGTTGTCCATTTTGTGTAACTCCATCAGAGATTACGCCAATTCTTATTCCTGTTCCAGTTATACCAAACTTTTGTCTGGCAATATCAGCATTCAATATATGGTCACCTTCAGTTAAAATTTGTCCACTATTCGTAATACCTTCACTTACCGGGGTTATTTGATGAATGCTCCGTATTTTAGCTATCTGCATAAAATTCAATATAGGAATATAAGCTTCGATAAACTTAAATTTTTCTTGAGATGAAATTACACGGACCTCATTAATATTTGTCAGCATTAAATATAATGACCTGTTTGGAAGGGCTTCTTTTAGCCATAAATAACAGAGAAGACGTCCCTGGCTATCAAATTGCAATATAGGTGATTTAAAACTGGTGATAATTGAATCTATTGGAATATTACTTTTTGCATATTGTCTTTCTGAAACATAAGTCATCAACTCATAAATATTCCAATCAATTTTTTTTAGAAGGGAGTCTTGATTGTATTTTTCAATTGCAGATTGATAGTTAATCTTGCTAAGAATTTGTGATTTAGCAGTTGCTGAGAATAAAATACAACAAGCAATAATAAGTGCAGGTCTAAATATATATTTTAATTCATTCATTTTGAATTAATTAATTATTAGTCTTTGCTTTAATTGTGATTGGTAGGCCACCTTGTTGACTGCCGGTCAGAGGAACATCAAGGAAATATATTGTAGGAAGTTCAGGGTACCCTCCATCAAGATACGGCATCTCACCACCATAAATTCCAATATCTGTTCCTCCTTCACCATTTCCAATAGCACATGAGCCTTCCTTAAGATGGTAGTTGCCATTTTCATAATCAATAAAAATGTCGTCAATAGAATTGTTGCCTGTGATGTTACTCGTACCGCAACTTGGGAGATTAGTATACGAGTTATTTATTCCAATGCCGATATTATTATTGTAAGCACAAGGTTCTTCGATCGTCATATTTCCGTGAAGAAGTATATTGTTAGCTACCATAACATTACTGTTAGAATACTGTATGCAATACCCTCCCCAAGAACTTGTTGTTGTTTGAATTATGTTATTTTTAACTAAAACATTGCTGTTGCTTATCACAATTCCTTGGTATATACCACCGGAATTAGGGTAGGTACCCCTAATTATGTTATTGGTTATTAATACATTACTTCCAGGTAGGATTTCTATTAATTTCATCTGTATGCCCTGAAAATAAGAAACATTACAGCCAGTAATAAGCACATTACAGCTATTTTCATGAACTATCAAATTTTTAAGGTGTACCCTCTTCAACACAATGTTACTAGCATTTATGTCAACAACAAGCGAACCATAGGCACTACTGAAACTACTGACAACAGATCCATCAGAATCCGGTCCAAATACTAAACTGCCGGTAAGAAAGGTTATTTTTGTATTTCCTATTAGCTCAGAACCAGCACCAATAATAAATAGCTTTTTCTCCAGAGTAATGGCTTGATAATGAGCCGAAGAAGGAAAAACAAGCAGCGTATCACCGGAGCTTGCCGCATCATGTGCCTCTTGTAAATTTGGGAAATTACCTATGCGTGGATAATTATTATCAACAGTAATAATAGTTGCATGCACCTGACTAAATGTGATTAACCACATTAAAAAAATGATACTTTTTTTCATTTTCGTTTTTTAAAATATTTTAGTATTTAAATCCTTTCATGTAAATGATTGCTAATCATTACTTTTTGCTTTAATTGTAATGGGCAGGCCACCCTGCTGACTACCGGTTAGAGGAACATCAAGGAAATAAATGGTGGGTAATTGTGGTAGCCCGTTATCAATAAAGGGGGTATCACCACCATAAGGGCCAATATCCACACCGTTAAGCCCAGTGCCAACTGCGGGGGATCCAGGCTTTAGATGATAATCACCTGCGCCGTAGTTTAAAAACACAGTATTCATATCAACATTTAGTTGATTATTATTGTTATTGGGGAGCTGGTTTCCAGAACATATATTATGTGAAGAATTGGTTATACCATATGCAGCTCCTTGAATCGTATTATTTATGAAACTATTCGCAGTTAGTTCAATATATATTGAAGCACCAGTTGAGGGTTCATCAGAATGAACAAAAAGATTGTTGATTGCTGTAATGTTCACATTATTAATAGTTTCTGTGCTCTTGCGCAAACAACTGCGGCCAGAATATTGACTTATAATAATATTACTAATTAGCGAAAAGTTTGTCTGATCATTAAATTCAACACTATTAAAATTGCCACCAGTAATATAATTATTTAAAATCAGGATATTATTCCCACTGCTAATCCTGATTTTCTCAACTTTATTCCGATTAATAATCACATTTGAGGCATAAATATCTAAAGAACCTATAATTTCAAGACACTGTATCGAAGTGCCATTTGCGTCAGAAAGAATTGTTATAGCTCCATTTATTTTAGTCCATTGGATTTGTGCTTCAAAAGGATAATAATAACCATTTCCTATTATTGATATAGGTTTGCTTATGGTTATAGCCTGATAGGAGACAAGTGAAGGGAATAATAACAATGTATCGTTATCCACCGCAGCATCATGGGCTGCTTGAAGAGTAGTAAAATCTCCAATTGAAGGGAAATTATTATCCACGGTTATTATTGTTGCATGAACCTGATGGAATGTGATAAACCACATTAGCAAAATAATACCTTTTTTCATTTTTATTAATTTAAGAGTAGTATTGATTTTATTATCTAATTCACACAAATGTAACTCAATTTTATAAAAAATCAAGTATAATGGTTTTCCTTGGGAATGATATTGAAGAATTTTATGGCTTAGCTGTTAAATACACCTGGGGTATTAATAGGTTCAATATGGCGAGGGCAAGAAGGAAGGCGAGAGAGCGATGGGGTGAGGGAGCGATGGGGCGATTTGGCGAGGGAGCGATGGGGCGAAGGGGAGAGGGAGCGCAAAAAGGGCGAGGGAGCGATGGGGTGAAAGGGCGAGGGAGAGAAAGGGAGAGGGAGCGAGGGAGTGAAAGGGAGAGGGAGCGATAGGGTGAGGGAGAGAGAAAAGGGCGAAAATAGGAGAGGGAGCGCAAAAAGGGCGAGGGAGCGATGGGGTGATTGAGTGATGGGGAGAGGGAGCGAGAAAAGGCGAAAATAGGCGAGGGAGCGAAAGAAGGCGTTCAGCGTTCAGCGTTCTGGGTTCTGCGTTTTTCGTTTTTTGAATTCGATGGTAGAGAAGCGAGGCATGGCGTCTCTGCGGAGTGACGTTGAACTAAAAGCATATTCCAGGGGCTCTGAAAATAATCCAGCATTAACTATTGATAAAGCGACCTGGCACGCGCTATAAGCGCACGCAAACCTGGTGCCAGTAGAATAGTGAGTATTGACTTTTTAACTACTCTTCTACTTTTTATGTGGAAATTCTTTCTTTTTTAATTCCTTTATAAATTAGCCAGAAAGCCAGAAGTATTTCGGAAAGCGCCATTGGCACGCTGAGTATATTTTCGATAATTATTATAAAGTCAGCATCGGACAGGTTGATTTGTTTGAGTGTGTGTAAAAGTGAATAGCTTATACCTGCTAGATAGAGTAAATAACCCAGGATGACCGGTACTGAAGGCGACTTTACCGATAAGAAACCCAATCCAATGAGGTGTAACCCGAAAATGATAAGGCCCAACGACCAGAATTTTTCGAATTGCTGAAAATGCATTACAACTTCATTTGCAGTTGATGACTCTGTGCCGGTTGAATTTACTGACAGACCTGGAATTATGCTGAACAACTGAAAAATAGCAACACCCAGAATCATGGTGTAAATGATTCGTAAGACAGCCGTTAGTTTTGAAACCTGACCAGACGTTGTACGAAAGAACCTGAAGAGTGCAAAAGCAACAATTAAGTCGGTGATAAAAATAATAACCCAGCCCGACAAACCCGCAAAAAACAGCAGCCTGTGGTTCAGCAGGTTTTTATAAGTAAGTTCGGCAGAATCAAGCAGCAGGCTATTTTGAACGTAACCGAATGAAAAACCTGCAGCAAGTGCCATTATGATAAGTGATATTCCGGAAATTAATCCGTATTTCTTCTCATTATTCTGCATGTAATCAGATATTTAGTTAAACATATTGTCACGACTTCTTCTTTTTTCTCACGATTTTCAGAATACGTTTGTACACGATTTCCGCTAAATTCCATTCATATCCATCGAAGTTAGTCGTATTATTAAATTGAATTATTACCGCATCAATGTCTTTGTGGTATTTTGCAATACTCTGATAACCAACCAGCAGCCCTGTGTGTTCGTACACGTAGATGGAGGAATAGATTTCCTGTTCACCTTTGTTAAAGACCGAGCCATCGTTTAATGCCCTGATGAATTTGCCTACATCCTCTGCTGTTGCTATCATTAAACCTGTTTCTTTGGTCTTAAAATCTTCGTCAACGCCAACATAATAGCCACTCATCACATCGTCAATATTCACTTCACTCAGTGAGCCGAAAGTGTTTTTCAGCCCCAGTGGGTTCAAAATTTTCTCCCTGATATATTGCTGGTGGGGGTAGCCCAGGGTTTTATCTATAAGGTCTTCAATCAGCATATAATTGGTGTTTGAATAGCCATAATCTTCACCAGGTTCAAAGTCGGCCGGCAAATCGAGTGCGTATTCAAGCGTTTCTTGCCTGCTTTCCGGAGGTTTTGTCCAATAGTCAGGATGATCTACATAATTGGGGATGCCGCTCCTATGCTGAAGCATCATTCGCAGGGTTATTCTCTCCGAGTTTTCAATTCGTCCCGCTAGTTCGGGGAAGTATTCGGCGAGTGTTTTATCCAGTGACAAACGACCTTCTTTGACTAATTTCGCGGTAGCAACAGCCACATATAGTTTGGTAATGCTGGCTATTTTGAATAAGGCCTGCGGGTAGGCCGGGATCTTTTTTTTGCGGTCGTGCCAGCCTGCGGCGTAAAGCTCTGGAGGCTTACCTGCCTGGTCAACGTAAACAATTATTCCATCAAATCCGTGGCCAATGGCTTCATTTAATTGTTCCTGAACCGTATCG
>DINP01000021.1:65133-69061 GCA_002426025.1 Bacteroidales bacterium UBA5537
AATCCTTTGGCAGAGACGCAAAATCAAAAATCCGAAATCCACAATCTGAAATTAAAAAATCCCACACCCTTTTTCCTATCTTTGCCGCCATGCAGGAAACCATTTTAATTCTCGATTTCGGCTCTCAATATACCCAGCTTATTGCACGAAGGGTGAGGGAGTTAAATGTTTATTGTGAGATACATCCGTTTAACAAAATACCAGAAATTACCCCGTTTATCAAAGGGGTTATTCTTTCAGGTAGCCCGTTTTCGGTGCGCGACAAGGATGCACCCTATCCCGATCTGTCAGCAATACGCGGAAAAGTTCCTATGCTGGCGGTCTGTTATGGAGCACAATACCTTGCCCAGATTTCGGGTGGTGAAGTAACCGCTTCGAAGAACAGGGAGTATGGCCGGGCGAACCTCGGCTTTATTGATATTACCAACCAATTGATGGCGGGCATGACCGATGGCAGCCAGGTGTGGATGTCGCATGGCGATACCATTCTGCATAAGCCCGACAACTTTAAAGTTATTGCCAGTACGGCCGATGTTGAAATAGCCGGTTTTCAGGTTGACAACGAGCAAACCTGGGGCATTCAGTTTCATCCTGAGGTTTACCATTCAACCGAAGGTGTGGTGTTGCTGATGAATTTTGTAGTTGCCATCTGCAAATGCCATCAGCAATGGACCCCGGCTTTATTTATTGAATCAACTATTGAAGAGCTGAAGCAAAAGCTGGGTAACGACAGGGTTGTGCTCGGGCTTTCGGGGGGGGTAGATTCATCTGTTGCCGCAGTATTACTGCACAAAGCGATTGGCAAAAACCTGCATTGCATTTTTGTTGACAACGGCCTGCTGCGCAAAGATGAATTCACGAAAGTACTGGACTCATACCAACACATGGGTTTGAATGTGAAAGGCGTTGACGCCGGCGAGCTATTTATCAAAGCGTTGGATGGCATCAGCGATCCTGAGCTGAAACGGAAGGCTATCGGTAAAACCTTTATTGAAGTGTTTGACCATGAAGCACACCTTATAAGCGATGTAAAATGGCTGGCTCAGGGAACTATTTATCCCGATGTGATTGAATCGGTTTCGGTGAACGGCCCTTCGGCTACCATCAAATCGCACCACAATGTTGGCGGTTTGCCCGATTATATGAAACTGAAGATAGTTGAACCCCTGAATAGTCTCTTTAAAGATGAAGTGCGCAGGGTTGGCCGTGGATTGGAAATTGACCCCGATATCCTTAACCGCCATCCATTCCCCGGCCCCGGACTGGGTATTCGCATATTGGGTGAAATCACCCGGGAGAAGATCAGGATTTTGCAGGAAGCTGATGCCATTTTTATTGATGGATTAAAAGCNNGGCTCAACTGATGGTATGACTGCCGATTGGTCGCATTTGCCTTACGAATTCCTGGCAAAGGTTTCAAACGACATCATTAATAAGGTTAAAGGAGTAAACCGTGTTGTTTACGATATCAGCTCCAAACCACCGGCTACCATCGAATGGGAATAATTCCTTACATTTGGATAAAATTCAGTTAAGTGAAACGGATATTATTTATTACTATATGCTGCCTTGCGCTGATTATCAGCGTAATGGCGCAGGCGCAAAAAGTAAAACGTTCGGGGATAATCGAAAATCTCAAAGGCCAGGATTACTATATCCATTTCGTTGGTTCGGGTGAAACCTTACAGGCTATTGCTGAAGCATATCATGTTACGGCTGCGGAGATAACCCGCCTGAACCCTGAAATTGCCAATGGCTTAAAGGCTAACCAGGTGTTAAAGATTACGAAATCTGCAGATATACCAGATGAAGCAATTGTTGAAACTGAAAATGAAAAACCGGCCGGTGAAGTAGTAAAAACAAAAACCGGAGCGGGGAAAATTCATGTTATTGAGCCCAAAGAAACCTGGTACGGAATTTCACGTTACTATCAGATACCAATTAAGGATCTGCTTGCTGCAAACCCGGGTGTTGATACTCTGCGGATAGGGATGAAATTAAATATTCCGGAAGTTGCTGCTAACGAGCCAATTGTTGATAAAGCTTCTGATAATCAGCATACTGTTCTTGCGCAGGAGACCTTATACAGCATTTCAAAAAAATACAATATTACCATTGAGGATTTGCAACTTGCCAATCCGGGATTAACGGAAGGCTTAAAGATTGGGCAGGTGCTGAACATTCCTGATAAACAGGCTGTGAAGATTGAAAAACAGGAATTTAAACCAGAACCACAGGAAATTAAGCCAGAACCGCGGGTAATCTTAACTGAGACAAAGGTAACTGAACAGCCCCAGGAACAAAAAAATTATAAGGAACATATCGTTCAGCGAAAAGAGACGCTTTACGGCATTTCAAAGCAGTATGGAGTTAGTCTTGATGCAATTATTAAGATCAATCCNNGTTAAAGAAATTGAAGCCAATCCCGTTGTTGAAAATAAAACTGCAGTTCCCTGTGCGCTGTCTCCTTCTAAAAAACTGTTTAATGTAGCGATTTTAATTCCTTTCAGGCTTGAGGATGCCGACAGCATCAGCACCGGTGATCCTGCATCATTACAATTGCCTTCAGAATACCGTTCACTCGATTTTATACAGTTCTACGAAGGGGCACTTCTGGCGGTTGATTCTCTTTCGAGGGCAGGAATGAATGTTAAGATTCACGTTTTTGATGCCGATGCAGGTGATAATACCTCTAAAACCCGCAGGATACTTGCCAATGCAGAAATATCGCAGGCCGATCTGATTATTGGTCCTTTTTTCGCGAAGAGTTTCGAACTGGTAGCTGAATTTGCAGCCAGTCATTCAATTCCGGTGGTAAACCCACTTTCGCAACGCAGCGAAATACTTGACGAAAACCCTTACGTTTTCAAGGTGCAACCATCGGCCTGGAGCCAGTATAATAAAACGGCCAGGTATATTGCCGATAATTTTTCAGGTGCTAATCTGATCATCCTCAGGCGGAATGCCGAAGAGAACAAAAGCATGGCCAGCAGTCTTAAATCAGCCATAGAAAAGCATAGCAACGGCTCTATTAAGGTAACCGAAGTTGTTTATAGTCAGTCGCAGGATGCCGGTCTGTTTAATAATATGGTGGCCGGGAAAAAGAATGTTGTAATGATGCTGACATCCGACAAGGCCTTGCTGCCTGCTCTGTTGCGCAGAATGAGCGATGCGGGCGAAAAATACAAAATGACCCTTTTTGGACTTCCCGAGTGGGAGTACCTCGAACTCGACAGCCACTACGTGCTTGATTTAAATACCCACCTCTTTAATCCCTGGTTTGTAAATTACAGCGACAAAACTGTTAAATCATTTATTGAAACCTTTAAAGAACAATACAAAGCTGAACCGGAGTTAGATAAAATGGCCTACCTGGGCTATGATATCAGTTTTTACTTCCTTAACAACCTCTACAATTATGGCAATGGTTTTACCAAATGCCTGAGTAGCATTAACCACCACGGACTAAGCACCGCGTTCTCGTTTTGGAAAACCGAAAATGGCGGATATGAAAATACCGCGACCACTGTTTATATGCTAAAGGATTATAAGCGGGTAATGGTTAATAGGGAGTAAGGCGAGGGAGTGAAAAGGCGAGGGAGCGAAAAAAGGCGAGGGAGTGATGGGGCGATAGAGCGAAAAATGGCGAAAGAGCGATAAATGGCGAGGGAGTGAAAAGGCGAAAAAAGGCGAGGGAGCGGAAAATTTCGTTCTGGGTTCAGAGTTCTGGGTTCTAGGTTTGCGTTCAGGTTTGCAAAAATATCCGTGATTATCCGTTTTAATCTGTGTTATCTGTGTTCCAATAAAAGAACGAGGGAGTGCAAAATGGCGAGGGAGCGAAAAGGCGAAAAAAAGGCGAGGAAGCGGAAAACAGCGAGGGAGCGAAAAATTTCGTTCTGGGTTCTATCGCTTCGCGGTTCAAAGGTTC
>DINP01000084.1 GCA_002426025.1 Bacteroidales bacterium UBA5537
GACCATCCGAATGCTGGGTTCAGAGCGCAATGGATTTACGATTTGCGATTGACAAATTACGAATGTGGTGCCTGTGTAGTTGCATTGTTAATGCTCCTGAATAAAGGAGAATTCTAGTTGCAACGTTTCTGAGCAACAAATTTGAATAAAAGCATTTGATGGTTAGCAAGGTTTCTTAACTGCAACACCTTAGTTTAGATCGGTCCGTAATTTATTTCACCAATTCACCTTTTAACCTGATTTTTCTCCCTATTTTTGTATTGGAACTTTAAGCAATATGTGGCAGCGGATACCTCCGATTTTACGCAATAAATACATCCTTACCGGGTTTGCCCTGCTGGTATGGCTTACCTTTTTCGACCGCAACAATTTTATTGCACAGGTCAAGCTGGGCCGCACCCTGAACGAGCAACGCCAGCAGAAAGCCTTTTACAAGGATGAAATTTTAAAAGATAGCACAGGATTACAGGAAATCATGTCTGATTCTCTCTCCCTCGAAAAGTTTGCCCGCGAGAAATACCTGATGAAGAAGGATAACGAGGATATTTATATGATTGTTGAGGAGAAAGAGAAGTAGAGTCAAGTTCTAATTTCTAAAATTTAAGATATAGCATTTTATTTACATAGGATCAACATCTAACTGCACTCTTACACTTTTAAAATCGGGCAATTCAAGAAATTTTTCTATCTGGCGGGCGGTCTCAAATTTGAGTTGAGCTGCTTCATTCCTTTTCCCTGTTTTTAGTATTAAGTTTTTAATATAAAGATTCCTGACACGCATAACCATCGGATATTCAGGGCCCAGCATCATTTTACCAAAAAACGGTTTCAGCATCCCGGCAAGGACATTGGCAGCCCTGTTTAGCACTTCAGCATCCTTATGCCGCAACGAAACCTCAATCAGGCGGTAAAATGGCGGATATTTATAGGTGTAGCGATCCTGTATCTGTTGCTTGTACATTTCGGGGTAATTGTCTTCAATTACCCACTGCAAAATTGGATGCTTTGGGTTGTAACCCTGTATAAGCACCAGTCCCTGCCTGTTTTTTCTCCCCGCCCTGCCGCTAACCTGTGCCAGCAACTGGTAACTTCGCTCAAAAGCCCTGAAATCGGGATAACTCAACAAACCATCGGCATTCAAAACGCCAACCAGGCTAACATTGTCGAAATCGAGCCCTTTGGTTACCATTTGTGTACCAACAAGTATATCAATCTTACCGGATTCAAACTCCCCGATTATTTTCTGATAGGCATATTTGGTGCGGGTAGTATCAAGATCCATGCGGCTGATAATCGCATCAGGGAAAAAGAGGCTTAACTCTTCTTCAACTTTCTCGGTACCAAAGCCTTTCATTTTCAATGCAGGGCTGCCGCATTCAGGGCACCGGGGTGGCACCTGAATTGAATAACCACAATAATGGCATTTCAGCAGGTTTATCTGTTTGTGATAAATAAGGGTTACATCACAGTTAACACATTGAGGCGTTGTATGACAAGTCTCACATTCGAGCCTGAGCGAAAATCCCCGCCTGTTTTGAAATAATATTACCTGTTCGCCAGCTTTCAGTGCCATTCCCATTGCATCAATCAATTGCGGAGAAAAATGCGATTTCATCCGCTTATACCTGCTCTCTTCCTTGATATCAATAATCTTTATTTCAGGCATTTTCAACCCGCCATAACGTTCCTTCAATTCAACATACTTGTACTTACCCTGTTGTGTATTGAAATAGCTTTCGATGGATGGCGTGGCCGAGCCCAATAAAACAGGGGCTTTGTGAATCTGCCCCAGCACAGCGGCTGAATCGCGGGCATTGTAGCGGGGTGCCGGATCGTTCTGCTTATAAGATGTATCGTGCTCTTCGTCAACGATAATAAGGCCCAGATCAGTGAATGGAAGGAATAGTGCNNCGCTGAATAATCTGGGTTGTCAGCGCAATTTCCGGAAGCAGATAAAGAACCTGCTTTCCCCGGGCAATAACCTCATTGATAAGCCGGATGTAAATCTCGGTTTTACCGCTCGAAGTAACCCCTTTAAACAAAACTACCTGATTGTTGTCGAGATGAGGTTTTAATTCATCGTAAGCCTGCTGCTGGGCTGGGGTTAGTAAAACTTCTTCGGGTGAGGCAACTGCATCGGGATGCAGCAAACGGCTAACATTGCGCGGATAAGATTCAAGTATTCCCTTCCTGATAAGGCCATCGAGCGCAGCTTGTGAGGCTCCCGGAGCTTTGAGCAGTTCAGGTTTACTAACCTCTTTTTCGTGTTCAGAAAAGCATCGAGATAAACTTACAAAAGCCATCAATAACTGTAACTGCTTGAATGCTTTCTTATTCAGTTTATCCATCAACGCATTCATTGCTGCTTCTTCGCGGTAAGGTTCTGAAAGCCTTATGCAGGTTTCAGTGCGGGGCTTGTAGCGCTCGGTAATCTCCTCTTCAACCCTGAGTATCTCCTTCTCAATCATGGTTTTAATGATTGGAATTACTTTGGATACCCCGATAATCCGGCTGATATCAGTAAGGCTTAAAATCTTCCTTATATCAAGCGCCTCAACAATCTGAAACTCATTATCGTTGAGTACATCACTATCTTTAATGTATTCAGGATCAAGAATTACGCGGGTTTCACTGGCCAGTTTGTAAGCCGATGGCATGGCAACGTTCATTACCTCGCCCGGCTTGCACATGTAATAGCCGGCCATCCATTCCCACAATGAAAACTGCCGTTCATTCACCACAGGCAAGGGATCAATTACTGAAAGCACATATTTAAGCGACATCACCTGAGGCGCTTTATCATGAACACGCCTTACCAGTCCGGTGTAAAATTTCTTCCTGCCGAACTGCACCACAACACGCATCCCGGGCATCACCTGATCGTTCAGTTCCTGAGGAATACGATAGGTAAAATAGCCCTTTACAGGGATGGGCAGAAGCACTTCGGCAAAAAGAGTGATGTATTCTTCGGGCATTGGAAGTTTCAGAAAATATGAAGAAGCAAACTTACACAATTATCAGCGTTTGATATTAGTCCGATTGCTGATCAGAGACAAATCGGCCAGGGCGATAGCCGCAGCAGCTTCAACAACAACCGGCACCCGCAAAGCGATACATGCATCATGACGCCCTTCAATCTTCAGGATATCAGGTTTCCCGGTTTTCATATTAATGGTTTCCTGCGGAAGCGAAATACTAGAAGCAGGCTTTATAGCCACACGAAAAACAATATCATTGCCATTGGTAATGCCACCATTTACACCACCTGCATTGTTGGTAAGTGTTTTTCCATCGTTAGAAATAAAAAGATCGTTGTGCTGGCTGCCCCGCATACGTGCCGCGCCAAAGCCAGCTCCAAACTCAATTCCCCTGATGGCTGGAATAGAAAATACAAGTTGACTGATGGTTGATTCGACACTACCAAAAAACGGTTCGCCTAAGCCGGCAGGAATATTTGTGGCAATGCACTGAATTATCCCTCCGATTGAATCGCCTGTATCTTCGATTTCTTCAATTGCTTTATCAATGTTGGCATTACCGCCCAACTCAAGAATCTGTGATGAAATGGATATGGGGTTGATTATCTTTTTAGCCACAACGCCTGCCGCAACCAGTCCAAGCGTAATCCGCCCTGAAAAGTGGCCTCCGCCCCTTGGGTCAGCAAATCCTTTAAATTTCATCCGGGCAGTAAAATCGGAATGACCCGGACGTGGAATATCGCGGATGTTATCGTAATCGGCCGATCTGGCATTGATATTTTCAAAAAACACGGCTAGAGGCGCACCCGTGGTAAATCCATTCCAGGTTCCACTCATCAATTTTGGCAAATCAGGTTCTTTGCGCGGGGTAGTTCCAGGCGCACCACTCCGGCGGCGTGAAAGGTCGCCCATAAAATCGGCTTCGGTCAGGGGAATACCCGGCGGAATGCCATCAATAACAACGCCGATGCCATTTCCGTGCGATTCGCCAAAAATGCTAAGCCTGAAAATCTGTCCGAATGTATTCATTGTTTTTATTTTACAAGAAGTTATACCTGAATTGAGCAATGCAAACTAATCAACCTGAACGCCCAGCTTTGCAAGGTCGTTAAAAAAACCGGGATAGGATTTGGCAACACAAGCTGAATCATTTATAATTACCGGGCCATCTGCACCTAAAGCTGCTACAGCAGCCATCATCGCGATACGATGATCGTTGTGTGAATTTACCCTGGCATCTGATATTTTTCCACCTTCAATTATCATTTCGTTCCCCTTTACCTGCACGTTGATTCCAAATTTACCCATTTCAATCTGAATCGCATCGGCTCTGTTACTCTCCTTATGAATAAGCCTTTCAACACCCCTGATTCGAGAAATTCCTTTGCAGTTAGCCGCCAGAGCAGCCAGCGGAGGAAACAGATCGGGGCATTCTGTTGCATCGAAGATAAAAGGTAGTAGTTCTGATTTTTCGATCTGAACAGCATCGGAACTGATGTTAAATTCTGCACCGGTATTTTTTAATACCTCCATAATCGCCTTGTCGGCTTGTGCACTGTTTTGCTGTAATCCTTTCACTGTAAGGTTTCCATTAATGGCCCCTGCAACAAGCAAAAATGCGGCACCGCTCCAATCGCCTTCAATGTTGTATTCCCTTGCTTTGTATTGCTGCTTACCCGGGATATTGAAAAGTTTGAAATTATGGTTTTCGATTCTGATGCCAAAATCGGCCAGCAGGCGAATGGTCATTTCAACATAAGGTTTGCTTTTAAGGTTGATGACACTGATTTCTGAATCATCTTCAGCCAGTGGCAAAGCCATCAGCAAACCAGTCAGCAACTGCGAACTGATAGAGCCGTCAATTGTTGCTCCACCGCCTTGCATTGGCCCTTTTACAACAAATGGAAGCAGGCCGTTTTCCGATTCAAAACCGGCACCCAATTGTGTCAGCGCCTCACCAATCATGGCAACCGGCCGCTTGAGCAAAGAGCCTTCACCCATAAAAGTAATCTGCTTCCGGTGGAGTGCTGCAATCGGTGCAAACATGCGCATAGCCAGCCCCGATTCGCCACAGTTTATCAGTTGGTTGCGAATCATAAAACCACCCAGCATAGTTATTTCATCCCTGCCGGGGACAATATCAGCACCCAGTTTTCTGACCATTTCAAGCGCTGCCACAGAGTCGTCGCAAAACGAAGGATTGATTAGCGTGGAGGCGCCCTTTGCAAGGAAAGCAGCCGCGATCGCCCGCTGAGTGATGCTTTTACTGGGCGGGGCAGTTAAAGCACCGCTGATATATGTAGGAAATATTGTTTTTTGCATTTAAGCTACTTTTCAGTTGAACTTGTTTACAGGAAATCAAACTTAATGTTTCCCTTTTAGAAAGTTCAATCTGTCATTTATTTTTCAGCGTTTGATTTGCTCAACGAAATTAACAAATTTGGGTGATTTTGTCCTTTTAAGTTATAAAGGACGATTAAAGTATATCATTTTAATTTCCTGATGTTGGTTTTTAAAATATAAACCATGTATTTTTGTAATTAACTGCTCCTGTGGGCAGTATTTGCATTTTGCATAATCTGTTGTTACTAAATGGCAATTGCAGTTATCCGGGATGAAGTCCGGCTAATAATATGCTTTCAGTTATTCGTTTAATTCAAATGATTTACCATGCGCTGGACAGGAAGAAGAGGTAGCACAAACATAGAAGACCGTCGCGGAAGCGGNNATGCTTGGCGGATTAGAAAATGCCCAGACACAAACCGTTGAAACTTCTGCAGCCGAAGATTCATTGGCAATGTTCGTTTCTGTTGTACTTGCTGATACCGAAGAGGTATGGGCCCAGATATTTGAAAATTCAGGTCAGACCTATCGCCAGCCAAAGCTTGTGCTCTTCAGCGGACAGGTTCAGTCAGCCTGTGGGATGGCGAGTGCTGCAAGCGGCCCGTTTTACTGCCCCGGCGACGAAAAAGTGTATATTGACCTGAGTTTCTGCAATGAGCTGAAAAACAGGCTTGGAGCACCCGGAGATTTTGCCATTGCCTATGTGATTGCGCATGAAGTAGGGCATCACGTTCAGAACCTGCTTGGTGTGTTGGGCGATGTTCAGCAGCAGCGTCAAAGGATGCCAGAGGTTGAAGCCAATAAGCTGACAGTTAAACTGGAATTACAGGCCGATTTTTATGCCGGAATATGGGCTTATCATGCTCAACGCAAGTTCGATATTCTTGAACCCGGCGATATCGAAGAAGCCCTTGGAGCAGCATCGGCTGTAGGCGACGATCACCTTCAAATGCAATCTCAGGGAAGGGTTGTTCCCGATGCTTTTACCCACGGCACATCAGCCCAACGGATGAAATGGTTCAAAAAAGGATGGGATACCGGCGATCCGGGAGCTGGGGATACGTTTGGCAGAGGAGCTGTTTGATTAGTTAACAGTTAAAAGTGAACAGTTAACAGTTATCTACCCTAAATATTATTTGGTTAAGGTTTCATTGTACTTCTTACATTCAATGGCTTCGCCGTTCAAAGGATGAAGGGTTTAGTTATTTTGTTGATTTACCGCCAGCTGAGGACCATTGTTCTACCTTGTAAATCCTGTAGCAAGAATATTGCACTTTGTGACATTTTTATTCTCCTGAAGCCTCTGGAGCAGTATTTTCATCACCAGTCTGATACCTTGCCCGCTTGCTACCTGCATAAAGATCAAATCCGGCAAAGCGGCATTCCAACTGACCATTGAATAGGATGTATTTCTTCATTGGTTTCAGCCCGATCTTTTTTAATGCCATCAGGTCGGAACTGATTACCCAGGCTTGGTAGCCTTTGTATTTCTGTTTCAATACATCGCCCAGGTCCTGGTAAAGGCTGACAATATCTTCAACCTGAATCCGCTCACCATAAGGCGGGTTGGTAATCATTACGCCACCACCTTCGGGTGGAGTCATATCCTGAAAAGACGATACTTTCAGACTGATATTTTTGGAGAGACTGGCCTGTTTCAGGTTGGCATAGGCCGATCTGAGGTTGTGTTCCGAAATATCGGAGCCAATAATTTTATGTTCAAACGTGCGCTGTTGTTCAAGAGCATCATTCTGGACCTCTTCCCAGAGTTCATCATCAAAATCCTTCCACCGCATAAAACCATATTCTTCGCGGAATTCACCGGCGGGAATATTCATAGCGATCATCGCAGCTTCAATCAGCAAAGTACCTGATCCACACATGGGATCAATAAAATTGGATTGACCATCCCAGCCACTAAGTAAAATCATTCCGGCTGCAAGCACTTCATTAAGGGGCGCTTCGGCATTCGAAACATGGTAGCCGCGCTTATGCAGAGACGCACCCGAACTATCGAACGAAACACTGACTTCGTCCTTGTAAATGTGAACATTTATCCTGAAATCAGGATTATCAATGTCAACTGATGGCCGCTCGCTTGTTTTCTCCCTGAACCTGTCAACAATCGCATCTTTAGCTCTGAGCGAAACATAATGCGAATGTGTAAAAACCGAACTTGTAACAGTGGAATTTATAGCGATGGTATTGCCGTTGCCGAGATAGTCTTCCCAGCGGATTGATTTGATTTCTGTATATAGATCCTGCTCCGTTTCAATACTGAAATGAGAAATGGGAACCAGTATCCGCAAAGCAGTTCTGCAACGGTAGTTTGCTGCATACAAAAGTTTTTTATCCCCCTCGAATGCAACGGCACGGTTCAGGAGCTCAATGTTTTTTGCTCCAAGTTCCCGCAATTCTCCGGCAAGGATTTCTTCGAGACCGGCAGGTGATTTGGCCAGCATTTTTATACTATTATTTCCGGGTTGCATTGCCATTTGATTATTGATTAAAGTGAATTAAAGATGCAATTTAGCCGACTGATTCAGCTTTTCCATAAACCGATCGGCTTCAACTATGTATCGGTGATGTGTACCCTCCCCTATCAATCCGGCTTCATCGCGGGCGCTGATTTTAAAAACCAGTCTCTTCCCATCAACTGACAACAATTCAGAATTGCAATAAACCTTCATCCCGACAGGGGTAGCTTTAACATGCTTCACGTTGATTTCTGTACCCAGCGTAATATATCCCTGCGTCAATTGCTCCTGAATGCTAAGTTGAGCAGTTTTTTCCATCAGTCCAATCATAGCAGGAGTGGCAAAAACCTCAATCAGTCCCGATCCAAAATTAACTGCCGTATCTGTTAACTGAACAATTATTTCCTGATAACCTACAGTTGCAGGCTTTATATCAAATTCCATGGTGCAAGACTTATGCGTATAAATTCAAAGTTGAATGTCTTAAAATCATTTTGACTAACGAATCAGAAGTTAAAAATCACCGTCTGTTTCAAACCGGCTGAAAGGCTTTGGGAAACAGGACATGTTTCAGCACATTTCCTGATTATTTTCTTCTCTTTTTCTGAGTAGCTATTGGCCGGAAAGTCAAGCTCAACAATAACTTCACTCACCCGTCTTGGATCGGAAGCCATAATTTTGGTGACTCTTGCTTTGGTGCCGTCAATACTGAAACCGTGCGTATTTGCTGCAATGCCCATAATTGTAATCATACACAATCCGAGCGAAGTAGCCATCAAATCAGTTGGTGAAAAAGCCGAACCTTTACCGTTATTGTCAACAGGGGCATCGGTTATAAAAGACTGGCCTGATTTGGAATGCGTTGCGCGCAACTGCAGATCGCCGATATATTCGAGTTCGGAAGTAATTGCCATAAATTTTCTGATTTTTGCGCAAAGTTAGCACTTAAAACAAAAAACCCCGCCGAAGCAGGGTTTTTATAATTTGAGTTAAGCTTACTTGGTGTCGGGTGCT
Source organism: Bacteroidales bacterium UBA5537 (assembly GCA_002426025.1). Lineage (GTDB taxonomy): Bacteria > Bacteroidota > Bacteroidia > Bacteroidales > Lentimicrobiaceae > Lentimicrobium. The sequence continues at coordinate 8,813 of DINP01000084.1, forward strand.
GGCATTGCTTCAGCCGACTCGGCTTTTTTGCTGCCACATTCGCTGGAAGCTTTTGCAGATTTATCGCAGGATTTGCTGCAACTACCTGATGTAGCCGACTTAGCTGATGTTGAAACCGCACTTGATTTGGATTTCTTGTCCTTCTTGGTACCATCGGCTTTAGGGTCTTTGTCGAAAGAGATTGAAGTGCTGTAAACATTTTCGGCAACAGCCATAGCGTTAAGGCTTTCGCCAGCATATGCCAGTACAAATACGAATACAGATAATGCAATTACTATTTTTTTCATGTTGTTATGTTTTTAGTTAGATCACAAATGTACAACCCCATCGGACAGTTTATTGTTAACAAGGCGTTAATTACTGTTAATGGCTTGTTAAAATCATAAGGATACAGTCAGTGAATAAGTTACCTTTGCACAATCATCACAATAGAATGAAAAAGAAAACGATAGCACTGCTGATTATTCTGACTTCTGTTTCGCTGGTTGGCGTTATTCTTATACAATTATACTGGGTAAGAAACGGCATGAAGCTGCAGGAAGAGCAATTTGACAACAAGGTGAAAGTTACCTTGAAAAGCGTGGTAAACCGCATGTTCGACCAGCGCGACTTCGAACCGGTTGACCCATCGGTTTGCGGTGAGCATTGCGATCGCCGCACATTACAGATTCTGTCGGCAATTAACCCGGTGCGCCTCGATTCGCTTATGCGCGAAGAGTTTGGTGGTATGAAAATAACCCGCGAATATGCCTGGGGCGTTTTTAATCCAAAATCATCAAAAATAATATCGGGCAACGCAGGTCGCTATAAGTCGGAGTTACTGAAAACAAATCATTCTGTTTCGCTTTCGTGCCTTTACAGAAGTGAGCAGTTGATGCTTGGCGTTTATTTCCCCGGGGAGCGTGGTGTGTTGTGGAGTAGAATTTTTCCGTGGTTACTCCTCTCGTTTTTCCTTCTGGCAGTGATGATCTCAGCTTTTTCGTATATTATTTTCTCCTTCCTGAAGCAGAAAAAGCTTTCGGAAATGAAAACCGATTTTGTCAACAATATGACCCACGAGTTTAAAACACCAATATCAACAATATCGCTGGCAAGCGAAATGCTGCTAAACCCGGTGGTAAACGAATCGGTTGAACGCACACGACGCTACGCTCATATTATTTTTGACGAAAACCTTCGCCTGAAACACCAGGTAGATCAGGTGTTGCAGATTGCTGTGCTCGATAAAGGCGGATTTCATCTGAAAAAGAAACATTTTGATGCCCATGAGGCCATTTATAGTTGCCTGAAAAGTTTTGAACTTACTGTAAGGGATCTGGGAGGCTTCCTCAATTTTAAGCCCGAAGCTACTGAGCACCGGATATTTGCCGATGAGAACCATTTTAAAAACATCATCAACAACCTGCTCGACAATGCTGCAAAATATTCGGGCAGTTATCCTGAAATTCAGGTCATCACCAAAAACAATAATGGAATGTTGGTTGTTGAGGTGTATGACAAAGGCATTGGTATAAGCCCCGAGAACCAAAAACACATTTTCAGGAAACTCTACAGGGTACCAACCGGAAATGTTCACGATGTTAAAGGTTTTGGGCTTGGTTTATACTATGTTAAGGCAATTGTTGAAGCCCACAATGGTTTTGTTAATGTAAAAAGCGAGTTACGGAAAGGAAGTACTTTTGAAATCCATTTGCCTGTTGAGCTAAGTAGCGAACCTATAAACGAAATACATGAGCCTGAAAGCCAAGATATTACTGGTTGAAGATGATCCAAATCTGAGTGCGGTCCTTTGCGACTACCTCGAAATGCTCGGATATATCACCACACTGGCTGCTGATGGGGATGAAGGATTGAAAACCTTTAACAAAGGTCGGTTCGACCTGTGTATTCTCGATGTTATGTTGCCGCGAAAGGATGGTTTCAGTCTTGCTGCTGATATCCGAAAGATAAATGATCAGGTGCCCATCGTTTTCCTCACCGCCCGTAACCTGAACGATGACCGAATCAGCGGTTTCAGGGCCGGTTGCGACGATTATATAACCAAACCGTTCAGCAGCGAAGAGCTGGCACTGCGCATCGAAGCCATTCTGAAACGTTGTATGAACCGTGGAATGAGGCCTCAAAACAGTGTGATCAGTATCGGGAAATACAGTTTTGATTCAACCAACCTGTTGCTTACCCTAAACGGTTCTGAGCAGAAACTTACACCCAAAGAGGCTTCATTGCTTAAATTGCTATGCAACTACCGCAACAACCTGCTCCCCCGCGACACCGCCCTGAAAGAGATCTGGGGCGATACCGATTATTTTATCGGCAGAAGCATGGATGTTTTTATAGCGCGGCTCAGAAAATACCTGAGTCACGATCCCGATGTTGTGATTCAGAATGTACATGGATCGGGGTTTAAACTCGAAGTTAAGGATGGACCTTCAGAAGATACTACAGACGACAACGAACTAAAGGACTGAAAAAATGACGATTGCTGAAGCCCAGGCATTGGTTGACCAATGGATCCACGAAAAAGGTGTACGCTACTTTAATGAGCTGACCAATACAGCTGTTCTGATGGAAGAAGTTGGAGAAGTAGCCCGGATAATGGCAAGGCGCTATGGCGAACAATCGGAAAAGGATTCGGACAAGCAGGCCGATCTGGCCGATGAGATGGCCGATGTGCTTTTTGTACTGATCTGCCTCGCGAACCAAACCGGTATTGATCTCACCAGTGCCCTTATAAAGAATTTCGATAAGAAAACATTGAGAGATGGGAAACGTCATCTGGAAAACCCCAAATTGCAGTAATCATTCGGGTAAGTTTACAGACTAAATCCCCAGCTTTTCCTCAAAATAACCCAGAATCTTAGCCTGTAAACGCTCTCTTTTCTCATCAAGCTTTTCGTGCAGAAGCAGATATCGGTTTTCGCCGCTTAGTTCACGCTCGCTGTATTTAATCATAAACCTGTCGAGCATTTCCACGGCTACAAACACATCGTGCCAATCGCCAAGCAGATCATTCACTTTATCGAGGCTCTTTATGGTTTTGCTCAAACGGGAATAATCAGCATCATTCTGATCGAAAACCGTTAAAAGATACTGGCACTGTTTTAACCTGCGCCTGATTTCGTGCAGGTGTTCGTCCTGTTTTTGACCGGTACGCATCTCGCCGGCCGATTTCATAAGCGCATCCGTTAAACGGATAATCCAGTGCCGAATCTGATCGTTGCTGGCAACAGAAATCAATTCGCTTACTTTCTCCTGCTTTTGTTTCAGAAAGCTATCAGCATCAAAAGATGTAAGGAATTTGTTGAATTTCCTGATGGCTCTTTTCTCTCCGCTTTGCAGATATCTGGTGTACTCCAAAAAAGTTGTTCCGAGCGATGCGGCGTAACTGTCAAGCAGTTGCTGTTGCACCTGTGCATCGCGTATGCGACCCGATATTCTGAACAAATCCCTTATGAGTCCTTCTTCCGTAATGGCATCAAAATCTTCGGGAAATAATTGCTCAAGTAATTGGTAAACAGCCCTTGTTCTTTTCACAGCCACACGCATATCGTGAATGGCATCAGCGTTATAGCTACCGCGTGCAATTCCGAAATTCAGCATAAATTGCTCAGATTGCCGCGTAAAATAGGTTAACAAGCGCTGCTGCATGTGGTTGGATTATATTTACAGCTAAATTAGCAAGCAAAGCGTTACAAACCGAAACAATTATCGGGTAATTTATTGTTTGTTGTGTTGACTTACAATTTTATGGATGCTCTCTTTCAACTATACGCATAACAACAAACTATTGTGGTATTCAATTAACCTGCTTCTTTCTGATTATTATACGATTCTATTAAACGAACACAGATTAAAGCTATCAAGTGCTCATATTTAAGGGGTAGCAATCTTTTTAGTACTTTCGCTGAAGTATTCCGGTTTTGCAAAACTGCTTGCTTTTCAATATGTACAGATTCTGCATTTTCATTTTATTATTTGTAGTTCCGTTTTCAATTTTCTCGCAGGAATTTACCATCAACGGAAAGGTAGCCGATTCGGCGAGCTTTGAACCACTGGCTTTTGTTAATATTGTGATTAACGATGGTCAGCATGGCGGTGTAACCGATATTGACGGCCGTTTCAGGCTTGTTTCGCAGGAGAAAATCAAATCGCTCACATTCAGTTATGTTGGTTACAGCGGATTGCGGATATCGGTTGACAAGAAAACCGAGAATTTACGAATCAGTTTATCGCGGAAGGAAACTGAACTCAGCGAAGTACTGATTGTTGCCGGTGAAAACCCTGCCCAAAGAATAATCAATAATGCGGTTGCGAACAGTAAGAGCAACAATCCACGAAACATCAGCTCCTACACATTCACCTCCTACGATAAGATGATTTTTACTGTCAATACCGATTCATTGCGTAAAGATGAGAATACCCCACCCGATTCGTCTGATCTCAAATTGCTTAAGGTAGTTGAAAATCAGCACCTTTTTATGATGGAGTCGGTCTCGGAGCATAAATACCTTTTTCCTGACCGCAGCCAGGACAAGATTATTGCTACCCGGATTTCGGGATTTAAAGATCCGCTTTTTGTTTTCCTGATTTCGCAAATGCAGTCAACCTCGTTTTACGATGAACTGATCAGCATGGCTGGCACCAATTATATTAACCCTATCAGCCAAAATTCAGATAATCTTTACTTTTTCCATTTGAAAGATACTATCTACGGCAAACAGCCGGGCGATACCACTTTTGTGATCGGCTACAAACCAAAACCCGGAAAGAACTTTGATGGGATGAAAGGCCTTTTGTATATCAGCAACAACAACTGGGCAATTCAGAATGTGATTGCTGAGCCGGCCAGGCCCAACGAAGCCTTCGGAATGCGCATTCAGCAGATGTACGAATTTATTGATAGCAGCCAATGGTTTCCGGTTCAACTCAATACCGAAATCATCTTCAATAATGTGAATCTGAATAAATCNNGAAATTACACCTGATGCCGCCCGACAGAATGAAATTCTCTGGAACCGTTACCGCATTGACTCCCTCACCAGGCGCGAACTAAATACATACAGGGTAATAGACAGCCTTGGCAGGGCCAATAAATTTGATGCCAGGGTAAGAAGCCTTACCACACTTATTTCGGGCAAAATACCACTGGGGTATTTTGATTTTGACCTTAACCGCCTTACGCGCTATAACACCTACGAAGGATTTTACCTTGGCGCAGGACTGCATACTTCTGCAAAACTATCACAGCGGGCTTCAATCGGGGGCTACTGGGGTTATGGCTTTCGCGATAAGGACACAAAATACGGTGCTGATCTGGGTTTCCGTATTCAACGATATGGCGATCTGACACTAAAACTGAAGTATGCCTACGATCTGGAAGAAACCGGCGGAACTGTCCTTTTTGATAATGTAAGCTCAGCCTTTACCCCTGAGAATTACCGCTGGCTGTATATTACCCGTATGGACCGTTGCGAAACAGCCGAAGCCATGCTGGGGTTCAGAATGCTGCGTTATATCAAAGCCGGACTCGGCATTTCGCGTTCGCGCAAGCAGGCTGCCTTTGACTATTTATACCAGCACAACCGCGAAGACCCTGCTTTGCTTACTTCTGACCATACCTTTGGCAAGATGGTTGCCGGTGTGAAATTTGCCTGGGGCGAAAAGTTTATCCGTAATGCCGAAAATCAGGCTTCGCTCGGAACCCGTTTCCCGGTTTTGTGGCTGCAATATACCTGCAGCCGCGTAGGTTTCCTCGACGGACAGTTTGATTACGATAAGCTCGATCTGAAACTGAAATATTCGTTTATTACAAAACTAATCGGCAAAACCAGCATCCAGCTTACCGGTGGTCTGGTTAACCGTCCGGCACCTTACTCCGAGCTGTTTAACGGACATGGCAGCAGAGGCTTCCGGTTTTCCGTGTTTTCACCTTCCTCGTTTGGAACCATGCGTGCCGATGAATTCCTGATGGACAAATTTGCAGCTGTCTTTTTCACACATAGTTTCGGGAAGCTGTTATACCGCTCGAAATATTTTGAACCTACACTTGCAGTGGTTATGAATGCTGGCGTGGGAAGCTTGAAAGATAGCTGGAGGCACCGTTATGCCCCATTTAAAACCATGGAAAAAGGTTACTACGAAGGAGGCATACTCATAAACAATATCATTAAATCCGCTTTATCTGGATTAGGTGTTGCCCTGCTTTACCGTGCAGGACCTTATAGCTATGATCGTTTTGGTGATAATCTTGTTTTTAAACTGTCGTTCGGTTATGGTATGTGAGGATTTGGGGTATTTAATTATTTGATTTGATGATATAGTTTTACCCAGCAATATCACTAGTGTTTCCAAAATTACTTCAATCTTTTCAGGATTTTTCCTTATTCTACCTGAATTCAACGCCTCTTATCCATTAGCCTAAAAAATCTATCAGTATTCGCATAAGCAGCCTTTTGAATTTCGTTGACCCGTTAATCTCGACATTTTCTAAAAAAAGCTCAACCCGAAACTCTAGAAATTCGGGCAGCTGCGTTGCGAATACGAGGCCCCCGCTGAAAAGCGGGACAGGCTTTGCGGCCTGAGCATTTTTATTTGGAATTTGGAGATTATATAGAATTGAAAAAATCCGAAGTCATGCGTTGATTTGTAGCAGTCACAACTATTCTCTCACTCCCAGGCATATTCGCAATAATTTGTTTTTGAATGCAAATTGCTTTCTGTACTTTTTCCTTGATGAAAAAGTACCAAACTTAGCGAAGCGATCTCAAGCGCACCAACAATATAAATTAAGACTGCGCTTAAAAATCAAGGCTGCGTGAAAAAGGCTAAAAACAGGCTTGATTTGAGTAGAAGAAATAAGCCTGCCTGTATGCCACAGGCAGACAGGGTTGATACTTTCCTCGGTCTATTGACTGTTGTGTACGATTACTCTTGTTTTTCTGCCTAACTTCTCCGCGGGTATTTCTTCACTTAGGTTCGTTTCAGCCTGTTTTCTTTACGCCTTTTTCACGAGGCCGATCCCGGACCACTAAATTTATTTGCAAATTTATACTGAATCCCGAATACTCGAAAGGTGCAGCGCACCGTAATATTTGTAGAAAGTAAAAACACACGAATTTAAAAGGTGCAGCCTGCCTGCATGGCGCAGTCAGGCAGGCGCACCGTAATATTAAATTGACGAAATATTAAACCTAACAGGTTAGATGAAAACCTGTTAGGTTATTTTCCGACCTGTTAGGACTTCTTGTAGAGGTATTTTTGATTTAGTTCCTGGCTGGCATGGGTGTTTACAACTTACTTTTCCCAATAAGGGAGATCAATATCATACATCTACAAATCCTTTGTAAATTAGCCTAAATTTTCAATGTCATGAACCGAACCGTCAGGATTATTATCAGCATTGCATCTGTAATCCTTGCCCTGCTTTTTGTGTGGTACTTCTCCAACATCGTTTTTTATATTCTGGCTGCTGCCGTTATTTCTGTAGTTGGCAGGCCGTTGGTTGATTTTTTCGATGAGATAAAGATCAAAAAGTTTAAAATGCCGCACGTTTTAAGCACCGTACTTACGTTGGTTCTGATGCTTATTGTAGTGATAGCCTTCTTTGGATTGTTTGGCCCATTGATCGCCCAGCAGGCCGCGGTTATCTCTTCAATTGATACCGAAGCTATGGCCAGGGCATTTAAAGAACCTATGGTTGCAGTGGATAATATGCTGCATAATTTCTCCATTCTTCAGCCCGGGCAGGGTGTGCAGGATGCCGTACTTACATGGTTGAATTCAGTGGTTAGTGTAGCCACCTTTACCAATGTGTTTAATTACCTGATCTCGTTTACCGGATCATTCTTTATGGCTGTTTTTTCTATCCTCTTTATGAGTTTCTTTTTCCTGAAGGACGATCGCCTGCTGTACGATACTTTTTTAGTGCTGATTCCCGAGAGGTACAACCCTGCCGCCATCCGCATTTTAGCCCAGACCAAACGCCTGCTTACCCGCTATTTTCTTGGCCTCTTTATGGAACTAGCCTCAATGGTTACCCTTATCACCCTGGGTTTAACCAT
>DINP01000069.1 GCA_002426025.1 Bacteroidales bacterium UBA5537
GAGAAAGAAGAGGTTTGGAGAAACACGGATGCATGGCACGGAGCGCCTTATATATGGTGCTATTTGGGCAACTTTGGCGGCAATACCGAAATGGCAGCGCCTATCGAAGAAGTTTCGCAGCGAATTGTTAAAACCGAAAACGATACCACTCACGGGAAACTTTTTGGTATTGGTTCAACATTGGAAGGTTTCGGTGTAAACCGGTTTATGTTTGAATGGCTTTTCGAATACGCCTGGGATAAAGACGTTGCGAATATTCATCAATGGATTACACGGTATGCACAATCAAAAACCAAACATATCGATTCTGTTGCGGAAAAAGCCTATCACCGTTTATTCGATCTGGTTTATAATGATCAGGTTTCCGGTGTCGCGATGGGAAGCCTGATGCATGCCCGCCCTTTATTAACCGGGCTGAAGGGTTACCAACGTCCAAGCAGATACGACTATAAAGAATTAACCAATATTCTGGCTTTAATGCTGACAGCCGATGAAGAAAGTTTGCAAAGCCATGATTATCAAAGAGATCTTGTGCTGATTACAAAGCAAGTTCTCGATAACCTGATTATCCCGCTCAGGAAAAAAGTTAATGAAGCTTATGTGAATAAAGATGCAGCAGAGCTGGAAAAGCAGACCAGTCTCTTTCTTGCAATTATGGATGATCAGGACCGCCTGCTGGCTACTCAATCAGATTTACTATTAGGAAAATGGTTAAGCGATGCCCGAAAATTTGGAAATGATTCCATCAGCAAAGCCTATTACGAAAAAAATGCGCGGGTTTTAATAACAACATGGGGCAACGAAGGAAACAGCATTATTGATTATGCAAGTCGTGGTCTCTCGGGGCTGATTTCTTCCTACTATAAAGTGCGATGGGAAAAATTCTTCGATATTCTCAGAACAAGCATGGCAAACAATTCAGACCTCAATATGGATGCCATCAATAAAGAGATGGCCTCCTTTGAATGGGGCTGGACAAATCAGCAAGAAACATTTAATGCTGAACCACAGGGAAATCCGCTGGCGATTGTAAAAGAAATTCACCAAAAGTATAACAGGCTTTTTGAAATTTGCAATTACTGATTATTGGGTCTGCTTGTGCGCGTCCTACCGTGAAAAGTCGGACAGGCTCTGATGCGCGCTAGCATAGGGCCAGCATGTGTATTAATTATTTCAGTTAATTGGAAATGAATTTGCTAGTGAAATGATTGGTTTCATTGGAAATGGAAATTAAATAAATTCCTTTTTTCAGGTTTGAAGTATCTAGCTGGATAATACTTTCATTTATAGTTATATTACCATTAGACATCATTCTTCCATAGGAATCATAAATTTTATATTCATAATTACCAGGCTGTTGATCTAATTTCAGATTGAGATCATTTCCTTCATTAATAGGATTAGGAAAAAGCCATAATTTATTTTTTATACCTACTGATGGTGATTCAATATTCGTTATTGTAGGTTCGATAGTCTTAAAAATGTAATTAGATGGACCGTAAGTCAGCGCATATACATATCCGTTTGAATCAATCTGCAAATCACCCATTTGAGCTTGAAAAGGGATTCCAGAATTTATAAAGTCAAAATTCATCCCATCGCTTGAATACAGTATTCCGTAAGTCGAGCTTGCAAATATTTTATTCTCAGCATTTGTGATGATGCCGCAAATATTCGGGCCAAACAGTAGCGTATCAGTCTGTTGATTATTAAAGCTATACTTGAATATACCTCCCGTTCCATTTATAAGGTTACTTCTATCAGCGATTAAAAGATTATTTGATGTGTCGAGTTGGATATCCATAATTTGATGTGAAATTAAAGTCAATAACTCCCAATTGCTTCCATCATCAATAGACATATAAATTCCACCTGCGTTTATATCATAAGCCGTAAGTGCAATTATTAAGTTGCCATCCTTAGTTTTAAGTAAATCTCTTACATACTCATCGCCATTTCCGGTTGAAACAAAAATCAAATCCCAGCTAATACCCCCGTCAACTGATCTAATAAGAGTAGCGCCCCAATCCCACTTGCTGACATATAAAGTATCACTTCCTATGCTCACTATTTTTACAGCAGATCCCCCGTTATAAGTTGGTAAACTATTTAAAGTCCACGTGTTCCCATTGTCATAGGATTTAAGAAAATTATTTACTCCGTGGTTAGTAACAACAAATATGTTTCCCTCTTCACTGATGGCTATTGAATTGCCCCCTGCTGTTTGATAAAACTGATAAACTAATTCCCAGGTTTCACCACCATCCTGGGATCTATAAACCCCATCACTTGCGCTTTCGGTACTGGTTATTACAAAGATATCGCCTTGAGAATTAATGGCCAATGAACTAACCTTTACACTGTCAGGAAACGGCAATACTTCCCAGAAATCCTGTGCATAAACGCTGGAATTAAAAGAGGATAGTGAAATAAGCAGAAGGACGTAGATTTTTTTCATGACTTAGTGCAACAATGTGTCGAATGTAAAGCCATTATAGTTGAAAAGCAAGAAATAGGGTGAATAACTAAAAACCTTTGTTGGTGCGCCTGCTGAGAAAATAGCGGGGTCGTCGCTCTGAGCGACAGCCTCGCGAAAAGAAGACCCTAAGCTTGCACGCGTCTCCTCCCTGCGAAAAGAAGGTCAGGCTCAGATGATCGTCCAAAGGAGATTTTATTTAGAAACAAGCTGATACTTATCTATTATTTCTGCTTTTTGGGCATTATCCAAAGATTTCATATAAGCTTTCCATCCCGGACAAAAGTTAATATGCCAGCGCCAGAATTTTCCAAGTAGTGATTTGGGCGATGCGTCATACTTTTTACGTAATTTACATTGATCACAATTGTTTTCCTTCATCTTGCAGGTTTTTAGTTGTTTTTACTCCAGTGGACTGTTTGGGATTAAGTACAAACGTAATATTTTCTTCAGTATCTTCAAAATTGAGGGGCAGTTTTATTGAAGTGTACAGGCATGCGTCGGAGCTTATCCCGCTTTTTGCGGGAGGACGAGCGCCAGCAAAGGTATTGTTCCACATATTTCAGGATGTCCTACGACAGCTTAGGAGATGCTTGAAAATATAGATTCTTTTGTTGCAGAAATGAAATAAAACGATCAGATCTATCTGTTATTGAATTAGAATGTATTATATTTGTTAACAGTATTTGTATTATAGAACTCCAGGTATTTTTTTAAATATTATGGTTAGAAATTGCGATATTATGAAAGACAGATTTTTGCTGATCATAGTCCTTTTCTTTGCTTTTTCGCAAATAAGTTTTAGTCAGCCTTGTTCTATAGCCTGGATATCCCTGTTTAGTCAGGAAGATGTGGATAATTTTAAGTTGGATTATCCTGGCTGTANNATGGCTGGATTGGAATCACTGACTTATATAGGGGAAGATTTAATTCTTGATCACAACCCGGCCCAGTTAAATCTTCAGGGGCTAGGGTCGCTTTTGGAAATTGGCCGTGATCTGGTCATTTATAATGACAGTGCACTTGTCAGCCTTGAAGGTCTTGATGCCCTTACCCGAATCGGAAGAGACTTCCAAATGTGGAATCTTCCGTTGCTGAATGATCTGACAGGACTGGGATCGCTGCAGCGTATCGGAGGCGAATTGTCTTTATTCCAAAATCAGATGCTGGGTAGCATGGCCGGCCTTGGTCCGCTTTCGTACATCGGTGGCGACACCTATATTGGTTCAAATCCTTCTCTGGCCAGCCTTGACGGTCTCCAATCACTTGACACCGTAGCAGGGAATTTAAATATAAGTTCCGGTCTTAGTCTCTCTTCTCTCACAGGATTGGATTCACTAACTACTGTTTTTGGAGAGCTCAGTATTTTTGGAAACCCTGAATTGACAAATTTTGATGGCCTCAATAATCTGGAATATATTGGGGATGGCCTTTACATTATAGAAAATGAGACATTGGAAGATATAAGTTCCCTTATTACCCTTGCCCATTGTGGCAACACGCTTGAAATTTCATATAACGGCATTCTACGGAGTCTGAGCGGGCTCGATAACCTGGATCATACTGCCTTGAATGAACTTAATATCGAGTACAATGAATCGCTTAGCAATTGCGCTGTCCAAAGTATTTGTAATTATTTGAGTACACCCATTGTTGCGAATGTCTGGATTTCGTACAATGCCCCCGGNNCGAAAGCTATTCAGGTCTGATAAACATTTACAATTTGACCGGAAGTCTTGTCCGGAGTTTAAATATCAGTAGCTCAGGTATCCGCTTGTCAGATATCAAAAGTGGTTTCTACCTGATCGAAGTTGCAAATGAACGGGAAAAGGTCTGGCATAAGTTGGTGATTTAAGCTTGTTTTTTCCATTCCTGACCAATATTTCAGAGGTTGCCCAGTTAAATCAAGATCATTGATCATACTTTTCAATCAAGATTTTTCCGATAATACAGCTTGATTTTAGGATCAGCAGTCAATAAAACACAAACGCCCGAAATCTCTCCCGGGCGTTTGATTTAATCATTTATTGAATTTCTATTCCTTTTCAGGCATTTCGAGCGTTACCGTTTTCGGATCAACGGTAATTTCGCCCAGGCGGGTTGCTACTTCGGGCTTCATGCTTTCCTGATAACGGCCACCAAGGTGCTTTGCCAGGAATTTTTCGGCGGCAGCCAGCATAGCCATATTGTTTACCGGACGGGCAAAACCATGTCCTTCGTCGGGAGCTACAATATACTCAACCGGGAAACCCCGTTCGCGCAAAGCAACCACGATCTGATCTGATTCGTGCTTGTTTACCCTTGGGTCGTTGGCTCCCTGCACAACCAATAGCGGTGCGTTGATTTTAGAAGCTGAGTTCAGCGGTGACTGCCTTTCGAGCTGGGCCTTGCCTTCTGGCGTATTGGGGTCGCCCATGCGTGTGTGAAATACCACGCGTCCTGCTTCCCAGTAAGGAGGAATTGAGTTTAGCAGTGTGAGCAGATTTGAAGGGCCAACAATAGAAACACCGCAGGCATATACATCGGGTGTAAAAGCCAGTCCGGCAAGGGTGGCATATCCACCATAAGAACCGCCCATAATGCCTACCCTTTTTGGGTCGGCAATGCCTTGCTCAACCAGGTATTTAACGCCCCAGGTAAGGTCGTCCTGCATCTTCTGGCCCCATTCGTTGTTGCCGGCATCTACAAATTTCTTACCATAACCGGTTGATGACCTGAAGTTTGGATCGAGTACAGCATAACCGCGATTGGCAAGAAACTGTGCGTAAGAATTAAATCCCCAGCCACTGCGGGCCCATGGGCCACCGTGTGGAAAAACAATCAATGGAAGGTTTTTGGCTTCAACACCTTTGGGTAGGGTAAGATAGGCCGGAATCTCCATTCCATCCGACGATTTATAGGTAATGGGCTTCATCTGGGCCATATNNGTACTGCGCGAAAAATATATTTCTGTTCCGGGCAGTTGTTTCATAATCAGGTTATAGTCTGCCTCATAGCTTTTGTCTTTGAAGTAGATGCGGTTGTGTTCGTCCTGGTATGAAGTGTAAATAATCTCACGTGTTACCTCCGACATGGAGACATCGCCCAGATCAACCCGATTAAGCGGATCGGCTTCAACCTGCTCTTCTTTCAGGGTAATCGGATCGAACAACACCAGGCGGGTGAGGTCAACATCATCGCCTTTGTTGGTGACTAAGTAGATCTTCTCGTTCTTTTTATCGAAGGCTGCCGGGTAGGCCGATTCAAAAATATTGGTTTTGTAAATGGGCGTAAAAGCATCTTTATCAACACGCAAAAGCTCGTTACTTCCGTCGGTATTGGCGCGGTTGGCAAGTCGAAGTTGATCATCCCAGTCAAACACCCAACCTGTAATACGGTCTTCGCCTGAATTCTGGCGGATTAGGGTGCGCTCACCGGTCGAAATTTTCATTTTATACAGGTCGTGCCATGCTGCATCGCGGTCGTTAAGGCCAATGTAAAGTGCATCGGGATCGGTTTTGGGCACAGCATAAATGGCCACTCTTACACCTTTCAGATTTGTAAGGTCACGGTTTTCGGGTACTTCGCTGCCTTCAGCCGGCTTTCCGTTTGGGTCAACAGCGTAGATATTGAAGTTCTCATCACCCCCTTTGTCCTGAACATAAAGAATGTACTTGCCATTGCGCGACCAGAAATAGGAGCGGATTGGACGAAGAACATCGGCTGTAACCGGATGTGCCGCGCTGAAAGGTTCATCAAATTTCTTTACCCAGATGTTCATTACACCATTGTAAGGTTTGATAAAGGATATCAGGGTTCCGTCAGGCGAAAGCTGACTGCCTGAAATTTCGGGGTTGTCGAAAAACAGCTCGCGGTCAACAATAGGGGGTAACTGATTTTTCTGAGCCATCAGTTGCCCACCTGTAAGAGATACAATAGCTGCCATAAGTAGCAATTTAATTGATTTCATAAAAATTGGGTTTGCGTTGTTTAAAAAAAGGTTTTGAAATTTTATGTGGAATAAATCCGGAATAGTTTGAGATAATCAGTTTTTTAGACGTATAAAACCGTGAATGATTACAGGATAAACACTATAAACCTTAAAATGGTTTCCGGAAAGCTAAATTTCAGGTCCAAATAAAGGTTTTATTGAAACTGCTTACCCACTTAAATCAAGTTGGCCCACTATTCCAATTAAGACAATTGAATTCGAAGAAAAATGTAACAACAGTAAGCGTGACTTGTCCCGCATTCGTGGGAATAGATAATATAGAGATTAGCATAAAGGCAAACATTGATAATTCTGAATCCGATAATTTGTTTATAACTGCTGTGGTATCATTCTCTATGTGTTTNNACAAGTTGTGCCTATATGGTTAAAAACAAGTCTGGTAAATGTTTAACAAACCTTCTTCCTATGTTTCTGATGTGCCGGATTTGTAGGCATTGTCAATGAGTGAAAAGCTGAAAAAGAACGGAATAAGAAACTTATTGGTTACTGCCATAAGCTATAACAAAATTTCCTGAGAGGGAAGTGTTATCGTCAAAAATAAGCATCAACAGATAAACTCCGGCTGCAAAGCGGCCAGGTGCAAGGCTGATCCGTTTTCCGATTATCTCCGTCTCAGTAATTCGTTTACCAACGCTGCTGTATATAATTGCTTTGCCTTTTCGTCCGGGTTTATTCTGAAACAGAATATCGGTCTGGCCCGTGCCGGATGAGAGCACAATAAACCCATTTTCGCCCGTATTCAGAAACTCTACAGCAATGGTGGAGGTGAATCCATAATTACCCAATTCAAGGCGGTAGTGATTGATGGCATTGTGTTTTGGGAAGCTGTCAATAAAGGTATAGCTGAATGCTGTTTCGGGATTGCCGCAGATGCCGGGAATTTCGCCAATCTGATTAAAAATAAGCCCATCTTCAGATCTTTCCACCCGCGTTCCTTCACACAGGCTTCCGCTACGGAAAGTCCAGCGCAATACCAACTGATCGTCCTGCTGAAATCCTGAGAACTCCTGCAATAAAGCGTGTGGCTGTGCTTTGCCCGTAAAGGCAAACAAAGTCAGCAACAATGAAAGGAGTAATGTTTTTATATGGTTCATTAGATTTCAGACATAAACGGCTTTCACAGCCTGTTACTTTAACAAGAACAGAACGTGGAATGTTTACCTGAAATTGTTGCAGGTAAGTAAATATCAGAAAAAGAAACCGAATGACGGATTTTCAGAAACTGATTTCTTTCAGAATCTTCAAAGTTTCAGTTAACATTTCATCGTTGAAATCAAGATGGGTAACCAGCCGGATTGCATCTTTATCAATAGCAATTGAAAGCAGGCCTTTGGTTTTCAAATATCTGGCAACATCCATCGCTAGCAGGGGCGCCTTCACTTTAAATATCAGAATATTTGTTTCAACAGGAATAACCTCTGCTATCCATTTTAATTTGATCAGAGAATCTGCCAGTATGGCAGCCCGGTGATGATCGTCTTTCAACCGCTCAACATGATTATTGAGGGCATAAATTCCGGCTGCAGCCAGATATCCGGCCTGGCGCATTCCGCCGCCAAATACCTTACGGATCCGCCTGGCTTTGCGGATAAACTCTTTGTCGCCCAGCAATACAGACCCAACCGGCGCACCCAGCCCTTTTGAAAGACAAACAGAGATGCTATCGAACATTGATCCACATTCGGAAGGCGATTGTCCGGTAACTGCCAGCGCGTTAAAAATNNAATCCGCCACCTTCATAGTAGTAGAGGTGTGACAGCTTGTGTAAAATTACTTCTTCGCCTGGTTGCGCATGAACTTTGGCTGCAATCTGGTTGGTCATGGTTCCTGATGGACAAAATAGGCCTGCTTCTATCCCAAAAAGGCTTGCAGTTTTTTCTTCAAGTG
>DINP01000043.1:0-1404 GCA_002426025.1 Bacteroidales bacterium UBA5537
AACGGAGCCCCTTTTTTCATGCTGCACTCTCCTGATATTTTACATCTGTAAAATGAAATTCCTTGTTTGCCGGTATTTAAAGTTAGTCGCACTTTTCAACAGACTAATACTACTGAAGATCAACAATATAGTTATATTTGTTATCACTTTACTAACACTTCCTTAAGAACCACCAGGTTCCGCCTATTTCAAACTAAGAATAATAGTTTAGAATAAAATATTGAGCAAAATCAGCCTTGAATATAATGGAATGAGAATGGGGTTTAACTAGTTAATAACCAGATATATAATATGTGTTAAAGTAGAACCTGGAAATAATAGTTGTAGATAGAGTTAAAGAGGGAAAATCAGTTACGCTGGGTTCCAAACAACGAAATGTTAATTATTTCTTGATTTTGAATAGGGGTAAACTTAAAGTTAATTGTCTAAATATTATATCTTCGTGATATTATTGGTTTCAACGTAAAGAAAAGTTGATTGTTTTATTTGTTAAAACAACCTAAATAACAACACTAGCAGGTAATCGAGGTGCTCATATTATTACTATCCGGATTGCACCCGTGAATTACTTTTATACTCCATCTACTGATTTTATTGGATTGACCATTTGTTTTGCTTAACCCAATCATACTGGACCCCTGACCCGGGCATCCCAGCGTGATAAACCGGAAGTTAAATGAGTAAAGTAAATGCCGGATCAATTCTTTCCGTGTTAATTGCACGGGTATTTGATGCAGTCAGATATTTTTTCTGTCTGCCGTTTTGGTTTATAGATATATCCTCCTTAAAATTTGCGACTTTTTATTCTGTTTTTTCCCCTTCCTACAAACAATACAATAACAGTAATTCTCAATACCTGATTTTTCCTGAAACATGGATAAGTTTTGGCATTTCAGGGTATTTCTTAAATGTAAAATTAATAACAGTCAATATATCAACCTATTGTCAAATTGAAAGTGATGAAGAAAGGAGGTATCGCTGGGTTTGATTAAATAAATATAGAATTACTTTAATTGCTGATGATGATCCCAACACATAAATCAGGTGTATTTTATTGAATGAAACGCTTTCAAACGCTTTATTATTTACCCAAAACTTTTCTACTATGCGAAAATTTACAAAAGGAAAAGGCTGGCGAATATGGCTTTTCACAGTCATTGCATTCTGCTTTGCCTTAAATCTTAGTGCACAGGTTACCGTTACAATCGGAACCGGTACCTCTACCTCTAGTTATCCTTTCTACACTTTGTACGAGGATAGTAGAACTCAGGTGATTTATGACGCATCTGAAATAATTGCAGCCGGAGGTATGGCAGGCAATATTACGTCAATCGCTTTAAATGTTTCTACAGTAGGTGGTCCTGCTATGAATGGTTTTAACATTGATATGCAAAACTATTCGGG
>DINP01000043.1:1480-5817 GCA_002426025.1 Bacteroidales bacterium UBA5537
ACAACTACGATGAGTCAACCATACAACACTTTATGGGAAGATTCACGTACACAGATGATTTATGATGCCTCTGAAATACTGGCTGCAGGAGGAGTCCCTGGCAGTATTACCAGTATTGCCTTTAATGTGACCCTTGTTAACGGATATGTGATGAATGGGTTCAACATTGATATGCAGAATTATTCAGGTAGTACCCTTTCTGCTTATGTGAACAGCGGATGGACCAATACTTTTTCAGGTACTTACACCGTTGCAGGTACAGGGTGGCAATTCATCACCCTTACCACCCCTTTCAATTGGGATGGAACTTCTAACCTGCTGATCAACGTCTGCTTTGACAATACAGGATACAACGGTGCGTCTTTGGTTAATGGCAGTGCAGTGGCAAGCAAAACATTTGGAGGTGCTGCTGACGGACAAGTTGGATGTTCAATGTCAGGAGGTAATGTGCTGGCAACCAGACCGAATATCCAGATGACCCTGATACCTTCAAGTGTTCTTCCAATGGGGATCGTTCAGGGATTTGTAACCAATGGCTATGGCGTTCCACTACCAGGAGCAACTGTAGGGGCTCAGGGAAGCAGTGGTACATATACGGCAACATCAGGCCCCAATGGAGCTTATATTATTCCCGATATTAACATCGGATCTTATACCATGGCAGCAACAAAAGATGGATATAATACCATTATTGTTGAAGGAGTTTTAATCTCCAGCGGTGCCACTACTTATCAGAATTTTGCACTTACACAACCTTCAATGGCTGTTACACCCAATCCTTATAGTGTTACCGTTAACCCGAATGAATTGTTTATGGGTGCGTTGAACATCAATAACAATGGGAACGGACCACTTGAATGGACTGCAGAGGTTATTTATCCTGACGATGCAAACAGGGCTCCATTAGCCTATTGTGCTGCTAGTGGTGGTTGCGATGAGTATATTTCAAGGGTGCAGTTTGGCACTATTGACAATACTTCTGCTTGTACGAATTACGGTGATTATACATCCATTTCTACTCCTGTTGATCGTGGCGAAACATACCCGATCACCATTACCAATCCAGTACCCTATTCAACTGATGTTGTTGGGATTTATATTGACTGGAACCAGAATGAACTGTTTACAGATGCAGGAGAATTCTATCCAACTACATCAGCTGGTGGTGCTTCGTTTACAGGTAATATAGTTGTCCCTGACGATGCTGCAACCGGACCAACCCGAATGAGGGTCAGATTGCAGTATGGTGGTACACTTTCATCATGCGGAAGCACTTCTTATGGTGAGGTAGAAGATTATACTCTGCTTGTGAAAGTTGGCGGATGGCTGGTTCTTGGTCAGGAAACAGGCACAGTCAACGCTTTTACCAACTTTAGTTTACCGGCTCATTTTGATGCTGAAGGTACTGAAGCAGGTGAAGTTTATACAGCAGAAGTAGTTTTCACTTCAAATCCTGATGTCGGAACAATTACTGTTCCCATAACTATGGTTGTTTCAGGACCTGCTCTCAATGTTCCTGAGAACCTGACAGTAGTGCTCTCCAACCCGATAACCGGACAGGTTAACCTCAACTGGACATTTACACCGTCAAGCGGGTTTATTAATTTTGTTATCAGGCGCGATGGTGTTCAGGTTGGAACCACAGCCGCAAATACTTTTACCAATATTCTGCCAACATACGGAACCTATAATTATACCGTGCAGGCAGTGTATGATGAAGGCCAGTCGTCACCGGCCGGACCAGTTGAGGTGCAGTGGAACAATCCGACAATGGTAGTAAATCCAACTTATATCTATGATGAAGTTTGGGTTAACAACCAGGTGGTTGAAACTGTTACCATTAACAATACCGGTTTAGGAACGCTTGCTTTCAGTTTCCCTGAATGGGTTGAAGATGATGGAATCAGAGCTCCGTTGGCTTATTGTGCAGCCAGTGGTGGTGGTGATGAGTCCATTTCAAATGTTCAGATAGGAACTATCAATAACTCAACGGGTTATTCTGCTTCAGGATACGGTGATTATACAGCTTTATCAACTGAAGTTGAGCCAGGCGAAACCTATCCGATCAGTGTGTCAAATCCGGTTCCATATTCCAGTGATATTGTTGGTATTTATATTGACTGGAATCAGAATGAACTGTTTACCGATGCCGGTGAATTTTACGCAACCACACAATCAGGTGGAGGTGCATTATTCAATGGCAACATTCTGGTACCCGACGATGCATTGCCTGGACTTACCAGAATGAGGGTAAGGCTGCAATGGGGCGGAACCCTTTCATCCTGCGGTACAACTTCTTATGGTGAAGTTGAAGATTATACCCTTGAGGTCGGTGGCGGCGGATTTATCGTTTCAGTTGTGCCATCACAGGGAAATATTCCTGCAGGAGGTAGCCGTACCATAGCTATTACATGGGATGCAACAGACTATGCTCCTGGTGCTTCTTATACCCAGGAACTGGTTGTAGAGTCAAACGACCTTGCCAATCCAAGTGTTATCATAACCAATGAAATGTATGTTTATGTTCCCGCTCAGTTAGCCGGAATGGTTACCAATGCAAATACTGGTGAGCCTTTGAATGGTGTTACTGTAACTGCAGATGGTTATCAGACAACAACCGACGAAAACGGTGAATATATGCTCTATCTTGATGCTGATACCTATGATGTGAGCTTTGCAAAAACAGGTTTCCAGTCTCATGTTGAAATGGGAGTAGCTGTTCCTCAGGGAGTAATTACTACACTGGATGCAGCACTATGGGAAGAAGCATATCCTCCATCATTTGTTTATGCTGAAGTTAACCCAACCGATACCCAATGTGTTGTTACCTGGGGTAATGGAATGGGTCCTTACGAGATCATCTATGATGACGGATCAGCCGAAAACTATGCAGCATGGGCATTGCGTGGCAATATGAATGCTGTTAAGTTTACTCCTGCCGAATATCCTGCAACCGTTATAGGTGGTAAGATCTATGTTGGCGATGGTAGCTTCCCCAACAACAATACCGGATTCCTTGGTACTACATTTGGTGCTATGGTTAAGGATGATGATGGTGCCGGTGGACTACCGGGTACAACACTCGACTCAATTTCGGTTACTGTTGATAATTACGGATGGGTTACTTTCTCTGGACTTAATGCAGAAATTACCAGTGGCAATTTTTACCTTGTTATGGTTCAGGGTGCTGTATCGCCAAACTGTGCTCCTATCGGAATTGATCAGACCTTGCCGACACTCTACCGCAGCTATTCACGTAATATCTCTGCCGGTGGCAACTGGGCTGTTTCTCCTTTCCAGGATATGATGATGCGTGCAATAGTTTATGGTACCCCTGCTGCAACTGATGCAGTTGCAACTGAGCGCTCCACAGAATTGCTCTCTCCGAAAAAACAATGGGGACTAATCTCACAATCAGCTCCTCTTGCCTTAAGCGGTTACGAAGGAGCAGCTACTTATAAAGCTGCCAATGAATTTGAGGAAGCAATCAGATCTGTTAGCAACTATAGGGTAATTCGTTACAGTAACTTTGATCCAAATGGTAACCCAACATCTGGAACCATGATCGGATTAGCCAACTCGCTGAATGCCAATACTTACACCGATGGTGGAAGTACATGGGCAAACCTCCCGAACGGATGGTATGCTTATGGTGTTGCAGCCAATTATCCGGGTGGCTTCATCTCCGATACCATTGTTTCTAATATTGTAGGACATGGTTTACTGGTTGATGTAACCTGTAATGTTAGTCTATCAACCGGAGGCAGCCCCGCTGGGGCAGTAGTAAGCCTTGCCGGTCAGGATTATCCTTACGAGGTTTACACACAGACAGTACCGGAAGACGGAACAGTTGTATTTGAAGATATATGGAAAGGACATTATATATTAG
The DNA here is from genome assembly GCA_002426025.1 of Bacteroidales bacterium UBA5537. Classification (GTDB taxonomy): domain Bacteria; phylum Bacteroidota; class Bacteroidia; order Bacteroidales; family Lentimicrobiaceae; genus Lentimicrobium. The sequence goes on from DINP01000043.1 coordinate 5,370, forward strand.
AAGCAGCCAAAGTAGGCTTCGACGATTATGTAATTACCCCGAACATTACTTCAAACCGTACTTTTGATATTCTTCTGCTTGAGCGCAAGTACAAGCCACGCAATTTGTACGTTGATGCTCTTACACTTGTAGCAACATGGGACGAACCACTTGCCATCGCAGTAATGGAAGATTTTGAAGGTTCCGTATTCCCACCAGCCGGATGGCAGGCAATCACACAGAACACAACCGGTTGGTATGCAACTACCAATGGAAGTAGTTCAGCATTTGCCATTCCTCCACACACCAAGTATGCAGTAACCAATGACGATGCTGACAATGGAGACGGCTGCTGCGATTATCTGATCACACCAGAAATGAACTGGCAGGATCTTCCTTCATACAGGATGAACTTCGCAAGTTATTATGATGGATCATACAGCCAGAGCGCATATGTAGAAATCAGTAC
>DINP01000040.1 GCA_002426025.1 Bacteroidales bacterium UBA5537
TGTCATTGTCAATCTCTTTCCTGCCGATGTCAATGAGCTTCCGGACGCTGTTAACTGACAACCTGACATTGTCAACGGGCTTCCGGCCACTGTCAGCGGGCTTCCGGCCACTGTCAGCGGGCTTCCGGAAAATTTCGTACTGCTTCAGTTAACATCACAACCCGAAAATCCATTGCACAGCAGCAATAGCCCGACTAAAAAGCCTTAAAATCAAAAAACAACCAGAAGTTTAACTCTTGTGAACCTGTTTATTCTAATCCTTCTACAAAAACTAAAGCTAACAACACTAAATAATTACAATAAAAACAGGAACGCAGTAACACTATAATAAACAATACCTCAATAATGGTCTAAAAATAACACAAAAACCTAAAACATATTGTATCGTATTGTAAATATATGTTAACAATAGAATTAACAATTAATATATCAACATATAAACCACACATAACGAGGCCGTCACTAAGCGCAACGACCTTGCTCACCAATTAATCAGAGGACTGGCCTTCTAAAAATGGCGTTAAGAAAACAGGCAGCATAAACTAAAGAAGAAACGCCTGCGACAAAAACAAAGCAGAGCTCAGCAGAATAGTGTACCTCGTTGTAGGGCCTTGGAGGAAAGTGTCAACCTCGTTTCTTCCAGCCAAAATAGCTGCCTGTTTTTAGCCATTTTTAGTAAGCCTTGACTTTTTGTTACTTTTTGGTTAAGCAAAAAGTAAGGAAAGGCAAAAAACGGACAGAATCCAAAACTTAGCGAGGTAGTCTCTCAGTTCTGAATACTTCATGGCTATGTCGCTATTTCCAATGGAACGAAGCCAACTACTCCTCCATCTCCCTAAACTTCACCACACTCTTACTCTTCCATTTTCCTGTGCGATAATAAAAATAAGAGAACGTCATCCCAAAGAACCAGGCTATCGGAATGGCCCACCAGATGCCATCAACACCAATTTTTTGCGACAGAAACCAGGCTATGGGAATGCGGATAATCCATAAAGCAAAAAGCGTGATAAACATTGGAATCAGTGTATCACCAGCTCCACGCATAATCCCGCCAATTACAAACATGCTGGAGAACATTATATAGAAGCCTCCGACTATCAGCAGGTATCGGGCACCGATGGCTATTACATCGGCATCCGTTGTAAACATGCCCATTAATGGCTCGCGGAACAGCATAATCAATATAGAAGTCACAACAGCCACAAGTGTTGACATATTTAAGGTTGCAACAAGGCCTTCTTTAACCCGTTTAATTTTATTGGCCCCTATATTCTGACCGGTATAAGTAGAAAGCGCCTGCCCAAAATTCATAGCCGGCAGCGAAGCAAGGCTGTCAATTCTTACGGCAACGCTGTATGCCGCTATGGTGTTGGTGCCGTAATCGTTTACAATCCGCAGCAGCGCCAGCATACCAAGCGAAACAAAGGTTTGCTGAAAGCCGGTTGGCACTCCGATACGGATACTCGCCATAAAAATACTTTTGTCCCATTCGGGTTTCCTCCAGGTAAGCTTTATGAGTTCATGGCTGCGGTTAAGATAAATAATCAGGGTAACAAAAGCTCCGGCCTGCGACAATACCGTAGCCAGGGCCGCCCCGGCAATGCCCCATTTAAACACCACCACAAAAAGCAGATCGAATACAATATTGGCCAGAGTAGAAATGATAAGAAAGTACAAGGGCGTTTTTGAGTCGCCAAGTCCTCTCAGAATGGCACTGGTTCCGTTAAAACCAAAAAAGAAAATCATCCCCGAAAGGTAAACACTCATATAAAGAGCCGCCTGTGGAACCACCTCTTCGGGAAGTTTGATCAGTCTGAATATTGGCCCGCTGAATACAATGCCTATAATGGCAATGGTGATGGATGCGAAAAACATAAAAATGTACATGGTATCTATTGACCTGCGCACCTTTGTATAGTCTTTCGCCCCGAAATACTGTGCTATAACCACGGTTGAACCCGATGCAATCCCGATAACGAATGAAATAAGCATAAAGATCAGCGGGAAGGAAGCTCCTACTGCAGCAAGAGCTTCTTTGCCCAGGAAACGCCCTACAATGATACTATCGGTAACATTATAAAGCTGTTGAAATACATTGCCGATAAGCATAGGAGTGGCAAACTGTAAAATCAGTTTTGCTGGTTTTCCCACTGTGAGGTCATGCATCTGCCCGTGTTTTCATAGTTGAAGTTTGTACATTCTATTTCCGGTAAAACGGTTCTCACGTCCCGGTTAAGGCAATGTTTTGAAAAGTGCCTGTTCATTTGCGGTTAATTTCTTTGCTAATCTATCTGTTGGGCTTTCACCAGTTCTTTGGTCGAGAGCAATCCACAGGCGGCATCAATATCCTGTCCGCGCGAAGCCCTGAGGGTGGTAACTATCCCTTTATCGTTGAGTGCCCGCTGAAAATCGATGATGGCCGCTTCATCTGAACCAAGCAGGGGTGTGCCCGGAATGGGATGAAAGCGGATAAGGTTGATGCGGCTTTTTACCTTGTTTAGCACACGGGCCAGTTCGTTTACATGCCGACGGGTATCGTTCACCCCTTTAAACATGATGTATTCGAATGAAACCCGTCGGTATTTGCCAATGTCAAACTCCCGAATAGTTTCAATAACCTCTTTCAGGGGATAAACATTCTGAATGGGCATCAGCTGGCGGCGCTCTTCATCAAAAGGGGTGTGCAGGCTCACGGCTAGATTACATTTGCTGTTTTCGAGAAATACCCTCATGGCTGGCACAATACCAATGGTCGAAACCGTTACTTTTCTCACGCTGATGGCAAATCCGTATTCAGCAGTCAGAATTTCCTGGCTTTTCATAACGGCATCCAGATTATCAAAAGGTTCGCCCATGCCCATATAAACCACATTGGTCATTTTTTCGCGCTCGGGAATACTTTTGAGTTGGTTAAGGATTTCGCCGGTGGTTAGGTGTCCTTGAAATCCTTGTTTGCCGGTCATACAAAACAGGCAACCCATCTTGCAGCCTACCTGCGACGAAACACAGAGCGTATGCCGCTTTCCGTCGGGAATGTAAGCTGCTTCGATAAATTTACCGTTGCCCGATCTGAAAAGATACTTTTTGGTGCCATCGGTTGATTCCTGAACCTTTTCGGGAGGCTGAACCCCAAAGTCGAACTTTTCGGCCAGCTGTGTTCTCGACTTTTTCGAAACATTGCTCATTCCATCGTAAGAATTCACATCTGTTTTGTATAGCCAATAAGCAAGCTGTTTTCCAGTGTATGAAGGGAGTCCGAGCGTTTGAGAAATTTCGGTTAACTCAGCAAGGGTTTTTCCAAATAAGGGTTCTTTGATTCCGGACATGTTTAAAAATAAATTTCCGAGATGATATTATCAAAAGGAACACCTTTAGCGATAAGGATATCGCGTACTTCAACCACCATCTCGGCTCCGCCGCAAAGGTAATACTTTTCGCTGGTGGGCAGATTGGATTGTTCGTTAAGGTATTTGGTAATTCTGCCATTGTAAACCTCTTCACTGCTTTCGCGCGAACAGCAACGGACATAATTTTCGCCAAGCCCATTGCTGAACTGCTCGTTGAAATAGAAGGTGTCGAGTGTGCGCCCGCCGTGAAGCAGTTTTTTGTTCAGGGTCAGGCCGGTGCGAAACATAGCGCTGAACGGTGCAATTCCGGTTCCGGAGGCGATCCACCAGGCTGGTTCACCGGTTCCGGTAAACGAGCCAAACGGTTCGCTCACCCATATATGATCGCCGGTATTTACTTTTGCCAGCCAGGGTGTAAGTTTCCCATCGGGGTTAATATTGTAGAGGATATCAACTTCATCGTCGAGTTCGCCGCTGGCAATGCTGTAGAGCCTTGCTTCGTCGGTTTCGTGGGCGCCAATGCCCAGAACCTGCCCTGCCACAAAATCCCAGGGCCGGGGAAATGAAAGAACAAAAACATCGGGGGCAATTTGTGTCTGCCTGCTGACTTTTACTTTATTGAGGTTTAATCTGCGTTTCATGAAATATTTTAGATTATCGGAAAACCGGAACAGGGGAATTGAGTCCGGAGGTAAATTATTTTAAACACTCGAAAGAGGAGTTTGTTCCGTTAATTGGAAGAGAAAACCCAATGTTAGAATTAAAGGGATAACGCAAAAGGATAAGGAACTGTTAATAAAATTACTTATAACAACATAATTGGTCGTTAAAAGTGATCTTATCATGCGCCGAATAATGAGCTTTTATTTCTTCTTTTTTAAACCGTTATAGATCAGATATCCAATAAAAGCGATGCCCAGACCAAGCATTACATAAGAAAGCTCGTGATAGTAAAGGCTTAGTAATTCCTGTTGAGAATACAGGAAATAGCCCATGGCCGCCAGAATAATATTCCAGATTCCTGCTCCGTAAATGGTGTAGAGTATAAAATCTTTTAACGGCATTTTAGATAGTCCGGCAGGGATAGATATAAGCTGCCTTACCCCCGGCACCAACCGGCCGATAAATGTAGAACTGCGCCCATGTTTCACAAAATAATTCTCCGCTTTTTCAACTTTTTCAGGCGTAATCAGCAACATCCGTGCAATACGGGTATCGGCAAAGGCATATACAATTTTGCGCCCAAGGTAATACGAAAGAAAGTAATTGATTAGAGAGCCAAATAAAGCACCCAAAGTGCCGGTAATTACTACAAAATATACATTCAAATCTCCCTGAGCCGCTTTCCATGCAGCCGGTGGAATTACAACTTCAGAAGGGAAAGGTATAAATGACCCTTCGATAGCCATTAATAAAAAAATGGTTAAATAGCTGATATTTAACATGTACCAGTCGACAACAGATTGTATTAATTCAAACATTGTTTCAGATTTTGAGTACAAAAGTAAGATATTTACTTTTGAAGCTCACCTTTTGATTAGCATCCTTAATAATTCAGGCGATGGTAAACCGCAAAATCAATAATTTGTTATTCATTTTCAGTTTTGGTTAAGTGGTTAAATAAATATCCTTGGCTGATAATTGCTATATTAGCA
>DINP01000042.1 GCA_002426025.1 Bacteroidales bacterium UBA5537
TGTTCATGTTCGTGGTGAAGCCCAAGCGCATGACCGGTCACGTTGTTTTGGCGGTATTCTTCTTTTAGAATTTCCTGTTCGTTGGTTTCAAAAACTACGAAACCCTTGCTGCGACCGAAATGCGCAGAAAGTAATATGCCATCGTTACTTGGAACTGCTATCTTCATGATTGTTGATTTTATTTTAGTTAGTGAATTTGAACTCTTACTGAATAAAGAGTTATAGCAAAATTATAAAAGATTATGAACATTTGTTCATAATGCGGATAATATTTTTAAAAAATGGATAAAAATCAGGAACAAATTCCAATGGTTAAAGCTGGCAGGCTGTTTTAGCTTCCGGGGTAATACACTGCTCCACCGCAATTATCTCGTGAAGCACCGGTAACTGAAGCCAGGCAGTTGTGCTTATTTTTAATTCGCAATACGCCAAGGAGGGCGAAAATGAGAGCTTCCTTAAAGTCAACGGTTTCTTTATCAGGTATCATAATCTTGTGTTGACTCAACGATCTTATCCGCTCAATCAGGAAACGGTTGTGCGCACCACCACCTGTAATCAGAATATTGCCGGATTTGTTTACCGGCAATGCACCGCTGATCTGAATGGCAATATGTTCGACCAGGGTTCTTAAGACTGAGGCCGTATCGGATTCAACATTGGCCAGCATTGGTAAAATCTGCGATTCAACCCACTCCCTGCCAAGCGATTTTGGATAAGGCAATATATAATAAGGCAAATTGTTAAGTTGCTGAAGCAATTGCTGATTAAGCCGGCCACTTCTGGCGATAAGGCCCGATTCATCCATCTTTCGTCCCAGTTTACCGGCTTCCCGGTTCAGAATAAAATTAGCCGGACAAATATCCCAGGCCAGCCTTTCACCCTCATTTTCAAATGAGATATTGGCAAACCCACCAATATTGATACAAGCCAGAAAATCTCCGAATAGAAGCCGGTCGCCGATTGGAACCAACGGAGCCCCGTTACCGCCAAGAGCCACATCCTGGCTTCTGAAATCGCAAACTGTCAATAGCCCGGTTTCTGCAGCAATCGCTGCGCCACTGCCAATCTGAAGCGTCATTTTCTTATCCGGACGGTGGAAAATGGTATGGCCGTGACTGGCGATAAGTTGCGGCTTTATGCCTGTTCCGGCTAAAAACTGATTGCACCGCTGTCCGATCCAGACACCATATTCCGTATTAGCCAGCGAAATGGAAAGGGCATCAGCCTGATGTAGTTCTGAAAGTTTCTTTAGCCATTCAGCCGGATATGGAAAAGTTTCTGCCTTAAGGATTTGGTAGTCCCATTGCTCATTTTCAATCCCGAATCGGCATAAGGCAATGTCAAGCCCATCGAGCGAAGTGCCCGACATAATCCCGATTGCCTCTATTGCACTTTTCATTGCTTCAGAGATTTTCGATAATGGTTTCAAGTTTCATTCCTCGCGATCCCTTTACCAGGATGGTAGCACCGGAAAGCTTTTCCGATTTCAGATATTCGCTTAATTCCGAAACACTTAAAAAACTGATTACTCCGGTTTGCCCTTCTGCCGCTTTCGCAAAATGCGGACCGGCAGTAATTATTTTATCAATCCTGCGTTCAATTGCCAGTTTAATAACTGTTTTGTGTTCTTCCGGAGCATCATTGCCAAGCTCGAACATATCGCCAAGCAGGGCAATTTTCATTTGTCCGGCTGTGGCCGAAAAGTTGATTAAGGCAGCCTTCATACTTGATGGGTTGGCATTGTAGGCATCCATAATCACCGTATTGCGCCCGGTTTGAATAACCTGCGAGCGGTTCATTCGTGGTTCATAGTTTTCAATTGCCCGGCAGGCTGATGTTACTTCAACCCTGAAATGCAAAGCGATACAAAGTGCCGCCATTGCATTTTCGAAATTGTAGTTTCCTGCTAGTCTGGTATGGATGTCTGCTTTTGCAGGATGCAGAAGGCGAAAACTGAGCAGCGGCCCTTCTTCATCAACTTTTCCACGGTAATTTGCATCGGCGTTCTCACCGTAAGTAATCTTCTCCATATCAGCCGTGAGTGCAGCCAGCAACTGATTGTCGGCATTTACAAAAACAGTTCCGCCGTTTGTACGCAGGTGGTTATACAGTTCGCTCTTTGCCTTAATCACCCCTTCGGCACTGCCAAATCCTTCGAGGTGAGCTTTGCCTATGTTGGTGATAATGCCATGGGTAGGCCGTGCTATCTGGCAAAGTTGGGCAATTTCACCAATGTGGTTCGCACCCATCTCAATTACCGCTATTTCGGTTTCGGGTTTGATGGTAAGCAAGGTGATCGGTACACCGATATGGTTGTTGAGATTTCCTGCGGTAGCATGGGTTGTGAACCTGGCCGACAATGCCGCAGCCATCAATTCCTTGGTGGTTGTTTTGCCGTTGGTGCCGGTTATCCCGATGATCGGGATGCGTAAGGTTGACCTGTAGTCAGAAGCAAGGCGCTGCAATGATTTCAAAACATCCTCAACCAGGAGGGTTCTTTCTCCCTTAAAGTATTCAGGATCATCAATTACAACATAAGCAGCACCGTTTTCAAGGGCTTGAGGGCTGTACCGGTTTCCATTAAAGTTTTCCCCTTTCAGGGCAAAAAACAGGCTTCCCGGCTGGGCAATACGCGAATCGGTACTAATATAAGGGTGCTGTTTGTAGATTGCAAAGAGTTGCTCAGGGCTGGTTATAAGCATANNCACAAAATTCTACAAAATATTGAAAATCCAACACATCTATTTTCATATAATTTAGTGTTTTTGTGCTTTGGTGGCGAAATATGAGTTTTTATCCGGCTTTATAAATAGAATCAAAATTTACTGAAAAAAATAAAACCCACCCGAATTAACAGGTGGGTTTTTATCTGGATAAGCCTTGGCTTATTTTTTCTTTCCTCCGTAAGCACCGCCTACCCGGCCCATAGCACAGCGGAACCCGATAAAGTTAGTTGCCTGATTTTCATCAAGGAAACGACGGGTCGAGGGGCTCAGGAAATAAGCGGGATCTTTCCATGATCCGCCTTTGTAAACTCTTGATTTATCACTGATTAGTGAGGTCTTGCCGAATTCATACATCATGTTGGTGGTGTTAATGGTATCGGCAGGAGCAGCAGCCCAGTCAGGATTAATGGTTGACTGATAGTCGCCATCCAGATAATTTACCTGGTTTGCACTGCGGTAGTTGAAACGGTCTTTGCTCTCTTCGGTAGTAACCTCACGATAGCGGATACGGCCAAGGCTGTCTTTCGGAGCAAGGAATCCCTCTTCATCGGTTACTTTAGTGGTGAATACATTTCCACGGAATGGAGCATAATCGGCCATATCTTCATAGGTAAGCGGACGATAAACGTCGAGTACCCATTCGGCAACATTACCGGCCATATTGTAAAGGCCATAATCGTTTGGCCAGTATGAAGCAACTTCGGCGGGCAGATCAGCTCCGTCGTTCAGGCTGCCGGCAACACCCATATAGTCACCACGGCCTCGCTTAAAGTTCGCTAGAAACTGTCCGTAATATTTTTTCTGATCAGAGCGCACAATAGTTCCGTTCCAGGGGTAAACGCGGCGTTCAACAACACGTTCGTAAACAGTTGACCCAACAAGTCCGAGGGCAGCAAATTCCCATTCAGCTTCAGTTGGCAGTCTGTACTTCGGTGTCATAATGCCATCCTCAAGGCGGGCACGGCGTTCACCGGTTCCACTTGGGTTAAGATCTTTCAGAGGCTTGTTTACCAGACCTTCATATTGTCCGGCGAGGTAAGCCTCAGAGTTAAAGTTATTTTCGTTGCGCTGATCAGGATCAAAATCAAGAACCCCTTTGCGGATCAGCATCATTTCATTAACGCGGTCGGTACGCCACAGGCAATACTCGTTGGCCTGAACCCAACTGACTCCTACAACCGGATAGTTGCGGTAAGCCGGATGCCTGAAATAGGTTTCAACCAATGGCTCGTTGTATGCAAGTTTCTCACGCCACACGAGGGTGTCGGGGAGGGCTTTGCGGTATACTTCGGGATAATCGGTTCCGAACACCCTGCTAAGCCAGTATAGATACTCAACATAATCAACGTTGGCTACTTCACTCTGATCAATATAGAATGAAGGAACAGTTACCCTGCGGGGGATATTATCCCACTCATACATAGGATTATCGGTAGTGCGGCCCATGGTAAAAGTTCCGCCTTCAATCATAACCAGGCCCGGTCCAATGGGTTGTTCGCCATATTTTGTATTGACTTCAAACCCGCCGTTCTTCGGATTATTGTATTCCCATCCTGTGGTCATAGACTGCTCATGTTTACACGAGGATGCTACAAGTAAGACGGATGCCAGAATTAAGAATTTCTGATAGATGTTGCTGTTGCTGATCATTTCAGGTTTTATTGTTTGTTGATTATAGTTAACTAAAATCTTGGGCATTTTATTGCCTTGTGCTTAATAGTTTTTTGACCGCAGTCGAATTGCCAGGCCAGTGATACTTCGTGCGCACCGCCGGTATCATTGGTAAGACGCGAAACAGTGTAATCGTAACTGTACCCGATTTTAAATTTTTCCTGCTGGAATCCGATAAGGGCAATCACAGCATCAGGATTCTCAAAATTATGTCTGAACCAGGTTCCGATTACAAAAGGATAAATATTAAGGTACATACCCAGGTTTAACTGGTGGAATTTTCCCTGTTGCTGGTACATGAAATTTGGCGAAATGGATAAGTCTTCCACATCGCCTGAGCGTAGTCCGTCCCTTACATCTATCAGTGCACCGGCATGAACAGTCAGTTTCATTTCAAGGTTGCTGTCGCCGTTGCTGTAAAATGAATTATCAGGCTGGGTCAGATGCTGGGCTGCAATACCCCCGTAAAGGCGCTCATTATAACCAAAAAGAAGTCCGGCCGAAAAGTCTATCAATCCGATATTCAGCTTATCGGGAGGGCTCTCCTGTGTTGGAGGCAGGGGTAAAGTAACATCATAACCTGAAATCAACTGATCCTCAAAAATCAGTTTGTTCCAGTTGAGTTTATTCTGGATATAAGTTCCCTGAAAACCTGCATTCATGGTCAGGTTTTTCGATAAATTAAGCCTGAATGAATAGATTGCACTGGCTTGTGTGTTGGTGAGAATACCATCTGCCATGTTTTCAGACATAACCATGATGCCGACACCACCCGACACCGCATCTATATATTGATCGAAAGCAGCTGAGTAGGTCACAAAACTGGCGGGGATCGACGGCCATTGGTTGCGGTAATTCAACGTTAGCCTTGGGCATATTTTAGTCCCTGCCAACGCCGGATTCAGGTAAAGCGGATTACCATAATACTGCGAAAATGATGCATCCTGTGCATTTACCAGGCTACTGGTCAGTAAAACAAGCGTTAACAGGAATAGCTTAAATCTCATGTTGTCTGGAATTTCGGCAGCCAATATTACGAATATTTTTTAATATCGAACGTCAGCTATATAAAAAATGTGATATTTATCCCTTTATTGCTGCAATAACGAAAAGTAATTTCCGTTAGTATGCCGTAAGATAATTATATTTACCCCAGGCACATGGCAAAGATACAATAAATGAACCTATTGCACGCTATTAATGTTGATCTTTTGAAATCATGTGATTAATCAATTGAAAACACCGGATCATTTCTGCTCAGGCAAGCATATAATGGTCATTTAATGAGGAACTTATGAAGGTAATTACCAGATCAGAATCTATATTTTTCAGTGTTTTTTTAATGCTTCTGTTAGCTGTTGCCATTTCTGTAAAAGCTCAGGAAACCGTGCGCTGGTATAATCCTTACAGCGAGGTGCTGCCTGACGGAAGTAGTAATTCATTCCTGTTTTGCGAAAGTTGTTCATCAAATGCTGAAAACGGACTTCCCGAATTAACATATTACCGTTCTATTGATGCACCGGTAGCTTCGGTTACTCTTACCCAATGTGTTTTTGAACCGCTTACCACTTCTGAATCGGATGTTATCAAAAACATGGATAAAACAATGCTGCCATCAGAACCCAAAATCAGGTATGAAACTGTTTTTGATCAGGGAAAACCAATGCTCAGGGTAAGTTTTATTCCTTTGCGCCTCAATCCAGCAAATGGGAAGCCTGAAAAACTTAAATCCTACAATATAGAAGTCACTCATGATTTTTCCCGGCAACTGGATACCATTTCCGCACAGGTATATGCTTCATCGTCTGTCCTCAGTAGTGGCGACTGGTATAAAGTGTCAGTTGCTGAAACCGGTGTTTATCAGCTCACGTATGCCGATCTTTCAGCAATGGGAATGCAATTGAACGGGCTTGCTTCTTCAAAAATCAGGGTACATGGTTTTGGGGGCGGGATGCTTCCTGAAAGGGCCGGGGCACTGCGATATGACGATCTTCCCGAAATTGCAGTCAAAGTTGTAGATGGCGGTGACGGCAGATTTGATGCCGGGGATTATATTCTTTTTTATGCCCGTGGGCCGGAAAAATGGACATTCAACGGGCAAACAGGTTTGTTTGAACACCAGGCACATCTCTATGATGACAAAGCATATTATTTTGTTACTGCCGGCGATCAGAACGGATTGCGCGTTCAGGAATTCCCACAGCCGACATCTGCTCCGGCTGCTATTGTCAGGAGTTACAACTGGTATAAAGCGGTGCAACCCAACCAAACCAATCTGATTAAATCAGGTAAGGAGTGGTTCGGCGATGTTTTCGATGTTGTAACGAGCAGGGATTACGATTTCAGCGGATTCAGACCCGTTCCTTCCGCACCGCTTACAATCCGGCTGAGCGCTGTCGCCCGGTCAGTTCAATCGAGCAGTTTTACGCTGAAAGCCGGTGGAAAAACACTGAATATGTATGTTTCTCCTATTGTTACCGATTTCAATACGGCTTATGCTAAAATCGCAACTGAAACATTCGTGGTTGATCAACCCGACTTCAGCTCAGGACTTAATCTTAAATATAACAAGTCAACCGGATCAGCCATTGGCTGGCTCAATTCTATTGAGGCAAATACATTGGCCCAACTTGATTTTAAAGGAGGTCAGACCGATTTCAGGCATTCGGGAATGCAGGGTGTTGTTGAATATCGCATTTCAGATGTTACGGTTCCGTTTATGCTCTGGGATGTAACCGACCCGCTGCAGGCCGGACAGCTTTCGGTTTCTGCTTCAGGCGGTGAGTCTTCTTTCAGGGCTTTGGCCGATACTTTGCGTGAGTACATTATGTTCGACGATCAGAGTTACCTCAAGCCTGTTTTTGTTGAGAAAGTTCCCAACCAGAACCTGCACGGGCTTTCGACCTACTCAATGGTTATTGTTACCCATCCCGATTTTGCCGAAGAGGCAACCAGGCTTGCAACTTTTCATGCCCAGCGCGATAATCTCGATGTGCTGGTTGTTCAGCAACAGGCTATCTACAACGAGTTTTCGAGTGGTGCACAGGACATAAGTGCCATCCGCGATTTTATCCGTATGTTGTGGATCAGAAATCAGGGTAGTCAAAAACCACGTTTTCTGCTCCTTTTCGGAGATGCTTCGTATGATCCCAAAGACAGGATGGATGCCAACACAAATTTTATCCCTACCTATCAGTCGCCTGAATCGCTACATCCGGTTACCAGTTATGCAACCGATGATTTCTTCGGTTGTATTGATGATAATGAAGGCGGCCTTTCGTCTGATGTACCCGATATCGGGATAGGCAGGCTTCCGGTGCAGACTCCGGCTGAAGCAAAAATGGCCGTTGACAAGATTGTGTATTATTCAACCCCATCCGAAAAGGTGCAGGGCGACTGGCGTAATGTTATTGCGTTTGTTGCCGACGATGGTGATGGCAACAGCCACATGCAGCAGGCTGACATGCTGGCAAATATGATTGACACCACACACCGCAGTTATAATGTTGATAAGATATTCTTTGATGCCTATAACCAGATTTCCACTCCCGGCGGTCAGCGCATTCCCGATGCCAGTGCCGCCTTGAACCAGCGGATGGATAAAGGCGCTCTGATTGTTAATTACACCGGACACGGAGGCGAAGTTGGCTGGGCGCACGAAAGGGTGCTTGAAGTGGCCGATATCAACAGCTGGACCAACTACGACCGTATGCCGGTATTTATGACTGCCACCTGCGAATTCAGCCGCTACGACGATCCAAAGATGCAGTCGGCCGGTGAACTTGTTTTTCTGAATCCCAACGGAGGAGGTATTGCTTTGTTCACCACAGCAAGGCCCACCTTCGGAACGCCCAACTTTACCCTGGCGCGCAGTTTTTACAATATTGCCTTCGATCCGGTAAACGGCGAGATGCCACATCTAGGCGATCTGATACGCCTGGCCAAACTCAGTGCCGGTGCTGACAACAACAGTAAGAAATTTGTATTGCTGGGCGATCCGGCCATGAAAATGGCTTACCCGGCTTACAATGTTCAAACACTCGAACTCAATGGTCGTAGTGTGACGGAAGTAACCGATACCCTGAAGGCCCTGAGTGAAATTACCATCTCTGGGATTATTACTGACAGCGACGGCAGCAAGGTCAGCGATTTTAACGGGGTAGTTATTCCCGTGGTTTACGATAAGGAAAACCAGATCGTGACTTTCGGTACCGAAGCCTCATCACCATTTGTTTTTAGCCTGCGCCGCAATATCATTTACAAAGGCAAAGCCGAGGTTGTGAATGGTGAATTTACCTTCTCTTTTATTGTTCCCCGCGATATTGCCTACCAGTTTGGCAAAGGCAAAATCAGCTATTATGCCACCGATGGAACTATGGATGCTGCCGGATACTACAGCCAGGTGGTAGTGGGCGGTTTCAGCGACAGGCAGATTGAGGATTTCAGCGGGCCTGAAGTAGATCTCTTTATGAACGATACCAAATTTAAAAGAGGTGGTTTTACCGATCAGAATCCGGTGCTGCTTGCCTTTGTTGAGGACCTGAGTGGAATTAACACCATCGGAAACGGTATCGGCCACGACATTGTTGCCATTCTCGACAACGAAACCGATAGTCCGTTTATCCTGAACGATTTCTATCAATCTGACCTGAGCACCTACCGAAGTGGGGTGATCAGCTTCCCATTCCACAATCTTGCACAAGGGCCTCATACCCTTAAACTGAAGGTTTGGGATGTAAACAACAACTCATCTGAAGTAACAACTGAATTTGTGGTTGCAAGCAGCGAAGGTTTAACGCTGGGCAGATTTGATGCCTGGCCTAACCCTATGAAAGACAAAATTACGCTCGAAATTGAACACAACCAGGCCGGCCAGGAACTTATAGCCCAACTGGATATCTACACCTTGTCAGGGAACAGGGCAGCAAGCTTAAACCGTCGTATATTTGCAGAAGGATTCCGCACTACCAGTTTCGAGTGGGATGGCAGGGGAAGTGACGGACACCTTCTTTCCAGTGGATTTTACATCGGCAGGCTGAAAATTACCACACTTTCAGGATTGTCGTCAGAAAAATCTGTTAAAATTGTTATCGCACACTAAACCCTTACACGCTAAACAACTACAAAATGAAATTGAAATCTGTCATATTATCAACCATACTTATTGCTATGATCGGGGCAACCCAGGCCCAGATTACCCGGAGTATTTCAATAGAATGGACCGCTCCTGCTCCGCTTGTTATGGGCAATGATACCAGTGTGTTGGCGCCTTCGTTCAAAGGGGCTCAATACCTCAGCCTGCCCGATAATATTCTGCCTTCCTGCATCCGCAATATTCCGCTGCCGGCAGAAGCGGTTTCTGTTAACGCAAGTGTCAGCAATGTGGTTTACGCTGACCTTACCGATGCTGAAAAGCAACTGACTGTTGATGTGGAATTCCCATCATCACCCGAACCTATGGTAAGTCTGATGAAAGACAAAGGTAGTCCGGTAGCGGTTTTCAATATGCTGCCTTTTGGCGTAAATGCAGCTACCGGGAATATTTCCAAAGTGGTCTCTTTCACGCTTTCGCTTGAATACATTACCGGTGGTCCGGCGCTTAAAAACGAGCATACCTATGCAATGAATTCGGTACTGGCGGTAGGCGACTGGTACAAGGTTTATACCAAAGAAAACGGAATCTATAAACTTACCTATGACGATTTGCGCAACCTGGGCATTAGCATGAACGGACTAAACCCCGACATGATCAGGATTTTTGGCAATGGTGGCGATCTGTTGAACGAAGCTGCCGGAACTGAGCGGATTGACGATCTTGCAGAAAATGCGATAAAAGTGGTTACAGCCTCCCCCGGCGTATTTGCGCAGGGCGATTATGTGTTGTTTTATGCAAAGGGAACGCAAATGTGGGATGTAAATCCTTTCTCGTCGAGAATGGAGCATATTACCCATTACTATGCCGATGAAGCCTGCTATTTTGTTACTATTGGTCCGGTGCCGGGCAAAAGGATTCAGCAGGATGTTACCCCATCGGGTGAACCCAACTACTACACAGTGGCTTATACAGCCCATGTAGTGCATGAAAATGATTATGTGAACCTGATAAAAAGCGGCAAGAAATGGTTTGGCGAAAAACTCGATTATTATAACCGCACCTTTGATCTTCCCTTGTTTCAGTTTCCTGATATGGACCTGAGCGAACCGGTAAGCGTGCGTTACGGATTTGCAGGACGTGCCACCTCTCAGCTTTCTTACAATATTTTAATCAATGGTGAGATTGTTGCAACCAATACCATGTCGGGAATTTCTGGCTCTAACGATTATGCCCGTGAACTGACCACTTCAACCACTTTCACTTCCCAGTCGAACTCCCTTAAGGTGCAGGTGAAATTTAATCCGCCCAACAATACCGCGCTTGGCTGGCTCGATTTCGTAGCGCTGAATGTGCGTTGCAATCTTCGTTTCAGCGGCGGGCAAATGGCTTTCCGCGATCCGCGCAATATTGCACCCGGAAAAATAACCTCCTACACTATGAGCAATCCGGTTGACGGACTGCAATTGTGGGATGTAAGCGACCATACCAATGTTAAATCGGTCGAAATGATGAGGGTTAGCGACTATTATACCTTCAAACGCGCAACCGATAAGCTGGTTGAACTGGTTGCCTATGATGGGACCTCATTTAAATCGGTGAGGCTTGGTGGCAAAATAGCCAATCAGAACCTTCATGCAACCGGCAATTACGATATGATTATTATTACCCCTCCTGATTTTCAATCAGAAGCCCAGCGCTTAGCGATGCTTCATAACAATAAGGG
Organism: Bacteroidales bacterium UBA5537; assembly: GCA_002426025.1. Classification (GTDB taxonomy): domain Bacteria; phylum Bacteroidota; class Bacteroidia; order Bacteroidales; family Lentimicrobiaceae; genus Lentimicrobium. The sequence continues at coordinate 11,216 of DINP01000042.1, forward strand.
GGATGCATCGGTTGCCGTTGTTTCACTCCCTGAAATTTACAACGAGTTTTCATCGGGTATTCTGGATATTACCGCCATCCGCGATTTTATGAAAATGCTGTACGACCGTGGTTACGCTGAGGCCAAACCACAGTATCTGTTGCTTTTCGGTACAGCTTCTTACGATGTTAAAGACAGGATAACCAATAATCAGTGCTTTGTTCCCACTTTCCAGAGCGAAAACTCTGTAAGACCGGTTGCCTCTTTTCTTACCGATGATTACTACGGTTTGCTCGACGATGGTGAAGGCGCAAACCAGACCACCGGATTGGTGGATGTTGTTACCGGAAGGCTCCCGGTTCGCACCCTTGCCCAGGCGAAGGATGTGGTTGATAAGATAGAGACTTACCTGAACAATGAAGAACCAACCCATGGCGACTGGCGCAATACACTGATGGTAATTGCCGATGATCAGAATAAAAACCTTCATCTTGAACAGGCCGAAGGTTTGATTGACGAGATTGTGGAAAATCATCCGGTTTACAACATCGAGAAAATTTACTTCGATGCCTATAAGCAGCAATCAACCCCGGGCGGAAGCCGCTACCCCGATGTTAACCGCGAGATTGTAACCCGTGTCGAAAAAGGCGCGTTGCTCACCAACTATATTGGACATGGTGGCGAGGTTGGCTGGGCCGACGAAAGGGTGCTGGAAATTTCAGATATCAATAGCTGGACCAATTACGACCGTATGGGGATATTCTTTACAGCAACCTGCGAGTTCTCTCGCTTCGATAATCCGGCCCATACATCCGCCGGTGAGCTGGTATTTTTAAATCCCGAAGGTGGGGCAATGTCGATGATAACAACGACCCGGCTTGCTTTTGCTTCGTACAATGCAGCGCTAAACCTGAGTTTTATTGATACACTGCTGAAAAAGTCAAACACTGGTGCCAGCCCTACACTTGGCGATATTCTCCGATATACCAAGAACGATAACAGCCTTTCGGGCAACAACCGCCATCTTACCCTCTTCGGCGATCCATCGCTGCGCCTTCCTTATCCGCAGCACCAGGTTGTTACAACCTCGGTTTCAACCGATACCCTTTTTGCCAATACGCTGGCCACTGTTGAAGGCGAAGTGCGCGATTTTAACAATCAGTTACTGACCAATTTTAACGGGGTCTTGTATGTAAAGGTATTCGACAAACCCTCTAAAGTGCGCACCCTGGGTCAGGATTCGGATAGCTACGCGGTTGATTTCTGGGTACAGAAGTCTATCCTTTACCAGGGACAAGCTTCGGTAACTGACGGAGTTTTTACATTTACCTTCCCCGTTCCACGCGATATTGATTACAGTTTCGGCAAAGGCAAGATCAGCTATTATGCCACCAATGGGACCGAAGATGCGCAAGGCTATTACAGCGATATTATTGTAGGCGGATCGGTCAATCAGCCACAGCTTGATATGACCGGCCCTGAAATCAGGTTGTTTATCAACGATACCACCTTTAACGATGGTGATTTTACCAGCGAAAATCCCAAGGTACTGGCCTATCTGTATGACGAAAGCGGGATAAATACAGCCGGCAACGGCATTGGTCACGATATCGTGGGAATCATTGATGGCGATAGCTACAATTCGGTACTGATGAACGATTACTATGTAGCCGATCTCAACAGCTATCAGTCGGGTGTGGTAAGGTATCAGTACTTTAACTTGCCCGATGGTGAGCATACGCTTACGCTGAAAGCCTGGGATGTGTTTAACAATTCGTCAACGGCAAGCATTACCTTTAATGTAAAACGAAACATTATTCTGGCAGTAAATGAGGTGATTGCCTACCCCAATCCTTCTGCCGGTGATGTGTGGTTCCGTTTTGGCCATAACCAGTTTGATGGGGTGTTTACTGTTGAATTGGAAGTCTTTTCGATAACCGGCGAACTCATCAGGATTGTCGGACCGCTTTCTGTTGCTTCTGAAGGCTATATTGCCGGTAACATAAAATGGGACGGCCTCACCGCTGGCAACGAGGTAGCTCGGAACGGGCTGTATCTCTGCCGCATCAAAGTGCGCGACCGTAACGACAATACGACCAGCAATACGGTGAAGGTTATACTGGCCAGATGAAATCAGTGAACAAGTAATAACTAAAAACTAATAGTTTAGAGTTAGTAGCTGAAATTTCTAATTTCTAAT
>DINP01000062.1:0-1011 GCA_002426025.1 Bacteroidales bacterium UBA5537
AGTTAATTTGCTGTTTATTATCTTCTTACAAGCAGTTGGGAATTGTAAAAACATCTAAAATTTCCGATTTGTAATGCCCAGAAGCAAAAAATAGTAGTATAAAGTTATCAAGTTGAATTAATTCTATATTAATTTAGTGAATTAGTGCTTGATATACAGAATATTTTTACGAAATTTATCCAGTTTTGCGATCCCTTAGAAACGAAGAAACTTTATCGGGTTAAATGGAAGCAAAAATGGTAATTTTCTAGGACGTAACTTTAATGAAATTAATAAAAACAATCACAAATTAATAAATTTTGACAAATGAAAAAAACTAACCCAAGATTCAGATTCCGGAATTTGACCGGCCTTGTGCTTGTCTTATTCTTGTCCGTAATTGGACTTAAGGGAATGGCTCAGCCCCTGCTNNCTAACTGATAATGGCTGGACTGCACACAGTGGTGCGGGTACCCAACCTATAGATGTAACAACTGGGCTAATATATAGTGGTTATTTAGGATCCGGTGTTGGAGGTGCAGCACTTCTTGATAATACAGGTGAGGACGATTCAAAACTAATAACTCCGGTATCTTCAGGCACTTTGTATTGTGCAGCATTGGTAAATGTAACTAACGGAGCTTCAGGCTATTTTTATCACCTTGGCGCAAGTTCATCAAGTTTTGCTGCCAGGGTGTATGTAAAACCTTCAACTACTGCTGGTAAGATCAATTTCGGCATATCAAATTCTAATACAGCTTCTTATGCAGCTATACCTACAGATTTTGATCCGGGAACAACTTACTTATTAATCTTCAAATATAATGTAGCAACCTCAGGGGAAGCCAGCCTTTGGGTATTACCCAGCGGAGTTCCCGCAACTGAAGTTGCGGCTGGAACTCCTGAATTATCAATTTCTGGAGGTGGACAAGCATCCATTGACAGAGTTTGTTTAAGACAATATTCATCGTCACAAAGTATGGTAGTAGACGCAATTAGACTCGCTACTACCTGGGCTGATGCTGTTGCTCC
>DINP01000062.1:1160-69238 GCA_002426025.1 Bacteroidales bacterium UBA5537
ACCTTCAGAGCTGATATCCAGATTTTCAATTTAAATACCGCACTAACAGAAGTATATGTTGTTGACGGTGTCAATTATTCAAGTACTCCGGCACCAGTTAACCTGACAACAGCTACAAATGCATCCGGAGTTGCAACCTTTGCAATCACGATCCCACCGGTTGTTAATCTTAATGACGGAATTGATGTTCAGGTACAAACNNTCAACCGGAACAAATGTTGGTACAGACTTTTTCTATACGCCAACTGCTCCAGTGGTGCAGATTACCGGAATTGATCCGGGAGCCAACCCGGTACAAACCAGTTCGCTGAATAATGTTTTATACCGGTCCGCCATTCAGGTTATTAACGATGCTGTAACTCTTACTTCTGTTACAACAGCAACTGGCGGTACCTATCTATCCTCTGATATTGCTGCAAGTGGTTTCAAACTCTGGATATCAACTGANNACCATTACAGGAAGTACTTATACTCCAGGGAATCTGCATAGCATTATGTTGGCACCGGTTGTTACTGAATTGGTGATTCCAAAATATATTGGAAGCAAAACAGCCGCTTCTTCAAATAACGCCAGAACTCCTATCGCAATGTGTGTTCAGATTGACAATCTATTGCCTTCAACTGCTTATGATCTAAAATTCGGGCTTGGGTTAACTTCTGATGCAGCGACTCTTTACGGAGCAGGAAATATATGGAATGGAACTACATTTGGTACTTCTAATTTATTGAATGCATTCACGACTAATGCGTCTGGCAGTAGCGGCCCTGTCTGGATTTTTGTTCAACCTACCGGCAATTCAAGCCGATTCGACGCTGGTCAGATTCACGATCTCCGCTTAGGATTCGTTGAAGCTGGCGGAGCAATGCCATCAGCTCCTAATTTTGTTGGAACAAAGACCATTACGGCTCTGGATATTGCCGTCACACCACGTACACCAGAATTGACTGACGATGGTGCATTCATCAAAGGTGTTTCAGGAGCTGCCGTAAGCGGAAAATATACACTTGTTTATGATAATGTTGCTGGAACGGGTGATCCACTGTTTTCATACCAGGCAAGGATTGCTAACCCTACCAACACTACCCAGTCAGAATTACCATTAGCAATAAACGATGTATATATGCAATCAGGAACCAGTGTTGTAGGAGATTTTCCTGCTATCGTTCCTATTGGAGCTAACAATCCAAATGGTGTTCGAAGAATAGAATTCCGGAATGCTGATAATACTATATTTAATTTCAACACCAGCGCTACCGGAGATTGGGGAATTGATGCCAATACAACTGCTATTATAAGGCGAGAAGTAATGACAATTAATGCTACCAATAGTCCTCTTATTTCGGTAGATCCTTCCTCTTTGAACAATTTCCAAACACTCCCGGGAACTCCTTCTGCATCACAGTCATTCACCGTTTCAGGGGATTTTCTGACTGCCGGAGTCACCGTAACTTCATCCACTACTAACTTTGAAGTTTCTACGAATAATGTATCATTCAGCCCATCTGTGACATTACCTGCATCAGGTGGAAACCTCGTTGGCGAACCCGTAATGGTGTACGTCAGAATTTCAGCCACCGCAAGTATTGGAGCTGTAACAGGAACCCTTGACTGCCTAAGTACCGGAGCAACACCAGTATCTGTAACACTTGATGGCACTGTTATCGCGCCTGAGCCTACAAATCACGCAACCGGCTTTACTGCTACTGCTCCAGATTACTCTTCAATTACACTAACATGGCTTGATAATGATGGTGCACAACCCGCTGACGGATTTCTGATTCTTGCAAATACATCGGGTACATTTACCGACCCGGTTGATGGGACTCCTGAAACAAATGATCCCAACCTTGCCGATGGTTCTGGTGTTATGAATGTTGCTCATGGTGTCCAAACATATACATGGGCCGGACTTGATCCTGCAACTCCTTATTATTTTACCATTTATCCATTTACCAATTCAGGCACAGCAATTAATTATAAAACAACCCCTGCTGCTCCGACTGCAACAGCTACAACTCAGTCTTATGTATTACCACTTGCATCCTGGACCTTTGATGCAACGGAACCAGCACCAAATACACCAACTTCTATTGCTGCAAACTTTGGCACTCAATTAACTGCCACCTTCTATGCTGATGGTACAAATGGTTCATCTTTATGGCTTTCATCTGCCAGCAATCCCGAACTTACTGCTTTTAGTGGTACAACAACCAACGATCCACGTATTGCATCACCCATAGCAGGGAATGCAATAGCACTCGCAAATTCATCCGCAAACGGGAAAACCGTTGTTTTCAAATTTTCTATGACCGGATATCAGGACCCTATCTTTAGCTTCGCAACAAGAGGAACGTCAACCGGTTTCAACCTGCACCAGTGGGCCTGGAGTACTGATAATGTTACCTATACTGATTTTGGAACAAATACAGTTAACAATACGTCTTCATGGCTGGTAAGATCACTTGACATGAGTGGTATTGACCAATTAGATCAGGCTGCAAATGTATATCTGAGACTTACAGTTACCGGTTCAACAGGTACTACAGGCAACAACAGGCTTGATAATATTATTCTGAATGCGACACCAGCTACTCCAACTACAAAAACCCTGAATATGACAGTGCTTCTTGAAGGCTTATACCTCTCGGCAGGAACAATGAGAAAAGCTCAGGGCGATGTTGGAGATCAATATCCAGGAACAGTCGCCGACCAGGTGAGAATAGAATTACATGACGGAAGTAATTACAGTAATATGGTTCACTTTGTTGACAATGTTAACCTTAACCAAAATGGCACACTTTCAACAAGTATTCCTTCAACTTTTAGCGGAAACTACTACCTAACAGTTGTTCACCGTAATTCAATCGTTACTACTACTGCTGCTCCGGTTTCATTTGCTGGAAGTGTTATCACATACCTGTTTGATGCACAGACGAAAGCCTATGGAAACAATATTCTATCTACTGGTGATGGATATTATGTATTGTTTGGCGGAGATGTAAACCAGGATGGCTACGTTGATACCGGTGATGTAACTCCAATAGACAATGATCAATTTGACTTCGTTTATGGATATGTATCTACCGATGCAAACGGAGATGGAATTGTTGATACAGGTGATATTACAATAATTGACAACAACCAGTTTAATTTTGTTGGTGCAATATTGCCATAATCAGATAATTATCAATACTTTTGAGTGTAATTTTTCTTTCTGAAGTGTTGATCTATAAGCACACAGATCATTGAAAATGGGTTTTTCATAACCGATGGCTCGTTTTCACTGATCTGATTGTTACAAAAATATTACAATGAATTGTTTTTTCTTTATAATGATTTTAATTTTCAAGTACTTAGTGCTAAATTTGTAACCCCCGACCATAAATTAAAACGAAAAAAAATGAGAAAAACATTTACAAATGCAATTAAGGTTCTTGCAATGATTGCCTTAATTTTAAATTTTGGAGTAGTTAAAGGACAGACTTCGTCTCCAACAGCAGAACAGGATTTTTTGCTGACCATTCAAAATGTTGTTCAGATTTCACCTAATGTCTTTGAGTTCGATATCTATCTTTTAGATATCGACAATACCCAGCCTATGTATCTGGCTACTACCCAACACGGAATTAATTTCAATCCTTTAATTTTAAACGGAGGTGCAATTACTCCTACGATGACTACTATTGTTCCTGGGTTTTCAAATCTTCCTTCTACAATGGAGCCAATAAGTGTAAGTACTGTTACCCCGGGCCTTATAAGAGTTGCAGGAAGGGCTGCACCTGGAGCCGGAAACGGATATGTTGTATCGCAGGTTGCCCCTGGCACCCGGATTACCAGGTTAAGGCTTACAAATTCAGTTGCTTTTCCTGAGAACTCAACTGCAGATATGTCGTTCAATTCTAACACAGTTACAAACCCATCCTATCCAACTAGGATTGCAATTTATATTGGGACTACCAACACCCAATTACCAGTGACTCCAGGTGTAAATGCAAATGTTCTTGAAAATCCCATTCTTAATCCTCCTGTGCCATTAGCATTTAACGTAACCGGAACTGGCTCCTACTGTCAAGGCGGCTTAGGAACTCCTGTTGGCCTTAGCGGATCACAGGTAGGTACTACCTATACCTTATTTAAAGATGCAGTTGCTCAGGTGCCAACTGTTGCAGGAACTGGATCAGCCATTACCTTTGGAAACCAGCTTGCAGGCACCTACACAGTTGAAGGCACCAATGGCAGTGGCACCTCCCCTATGACCGGCAGCGCTGTGATTACTGAGGATACACCTGTAGTGGTTAGTGTATCAATTTCACCCGATCAGAACAATGTTTGCGCTGGTACAGTTGTCACCTACACAGCTGTTCCTACAAATGGAGGTACGCCTACGTATTTTTGGTTCCTGAATTCCTCTCCGGTCGGTTCAAACCAACCAACCTTCACCTTTATACCTGATAATAACGACCAGGTTTATCTTGAAATGCTCTCAAGCCTGACTTGCACAACAGGCAACCTAACAGCAGCAGTATCAATAATGACAGTATACCAAAGTACTCCAGTTAGTGTAGTTGCTTCACCTGACCAGAATAATATCTGTGCAGGTACCAGTGTTACCTTCACTGCTACCCCCACCAATGGTGGCACGCCCTCCTATCAGTGGTATCTTAACGGAGCAATGACCGGACTTGATCAGGATACTTATACATTAACTCCTGCAAATGGTGACCAGATTTATGTNNATCAGGCAACTTATACGTTTACTCCTGCTGATGGTGATCAGGTTTATGTAGTGTTAACTTCAGATTTAACCTGTACTTCCAACAACCCGGCTACTTCAGCAACTACAACATTGGCTGTAAATGCACCATTACCTGTCAGTGTTACTGCTGCTCCCGATCAGAATAACATTTGTGCAGGTACCAGCGTAACATTTACTGCAACTCCTGTTAATGGTGGAACACCAACTTATCAGTGGTACCTTAATGGCGCTGCGGCAGGTACAAATTCAGCTACATACACTTTTGCACCTGCTAATAACGATCAGGTTTATGTTGTAATGACATCCAGCCTTGGCTGTATCACAGGTAGTCCTGCAACTTCAGGCACTACAACTATGGTGGTTAACCCTCTGATCCCTGTTAGTGTTACAGTTGCTGTTGATCAGAACAATATCTGCCAGGGTACCAGTGTTACTTTTACTGCTACTCCGGTTAATGGTGGAGCAACTCCTACTTACCAGTGGTATAGAAATGGAGCAATGGTTGGTTCCAATCAGGCTACATATACTGTCGTTCCAAACAACAACGATCAGGTTTATGTAGTAATGACTACAAGCCTTACAGGTTGTGTCACCAGTAATCCTGCAACTTCAAACACCACAACAATGGCTGTTTATCCACCTCTCGTTGCCAGTGTAACTGCGGCTGCAAGTATGAACAATGTTTGTCAGGGTACTAGTGTTACCTTTACGGCTACACCAGTTAATGGTGGAACAACACCAGCTTACCAGTGGTATCTCAATGGAGGAATGGTTGGATCAAACCAGGCCACTTATACATTTACGCCGAACAACAATGATCAGGTTTATGTAGTGATGACTTCCAGTATTGCTGCATGTATTTCAGGAACACCTGCAACATCAAATACAACAACAATGGTTGTTAATCCTTTGCTTCCGGTAAGTGTTACTGCTGTTGTTGACCAAAACAATGTTTGCCAGGGTACCAGTGTTACTTTCACTGCCACTCCGGTTAACGGTGGAACACCTACTTACCAGTGGTATCGTAACGGATCTATGGTTGGATCAAATCAGGCTACCTATACCTTCGTCCCAAATAATGGCGACATGGTTTACGTTACCATGACTTCCAGTCTTACCTGTATTTCAGGAAGCCCGGCTACTTCGGCAACAACCACTATGGTAGTTAATCCATTGCAACCTGTAAGCGTTAGTATTACTCCAGATCAGAATAATGTATGTCAGGGAACCAGTGTTACATTTACAGCAACTCCGGTTAACGGCGGAACTCCAACTTATCAATGGTATTTGAATGGTATTGCAGTTGGTTCAAATCAGGCTACTTATACAATAGTCCCTAACAATGGCGACATGGTATATGTTATGTTGACATCGAGTCTGACAACCTGCGTTACAGGAAACCCTGCGACTTCTAATACTGTAACTATGGTTACATACCCGGGTGCTGCTGCATCTGTTACCATAGTGGCCGGTTCAAATGATGTTTGCGAAGGAACTGAAGTTGTATTTACTGCCTTCCCGGTTAACGGTGGAACCTCACCTGTTTATCAATGGGGTGTTAATGGTGTTAATGTTGGTACGAACTCACCACAATTTGCATACTATCCTGAAGATGGTGATGAAGTGCTGGTCGTTTTGACTTCAAACCTTGTTTGTGTCTCAAATAACCCTGCAGTTTCAAACACAATTGATATGATTGTTAGTCCAGTAGTTGAAGTAACAGCTAACATTTCCGTTGCAGAAAACGGACTTTGCTCTGGTGAAACGATGTATTTCAGCTCAACAACAACCAATGGCGGCACCAGCCCCACCTATCAGTGGCAGGTTAATGGACTTGATGTAGGAACCAGCTCACCCAGTTATTCCTATGTTCCTATGGATGGTGATATGGTAAGGTTAATTTTCACTTCAAGTGTTTATTGTGCCATGACCAACCCTGTAGCTTCTAATCAAATTGAAGCTATGGTTTATGATCTTCCGGTCGTTACCTGGGCTTCATATGAATATGATACCCTTTGTTCCAATTGGGGACCTATGGAACTCTCAGGTGGTTTACCCGAAGGTGGTGAATATTCAGGCAGTGGCGTTGCTAACAATATGTTTTCACCCGGCGTTGTTGGAGTTGGTGAATATACACTAACCTACACCTATACTGATGAATTCGGATGTGAAGGTTCTGCTGAATACACTGTATATGTTGATGAATGCATCAATGCAGGCAACCTAACCCCAAATGCTTCTTCGGTAGTGCTCTTCCCGAATCCAACAAACGACAAATTGTATGTCAGCTTGCTTAATGTTGGAATTCCCAAAACCATCAGGATGTTTAATACAACCGGGAATCTGATGTTTGAATCAAATCAGATGACCAAAATTATTCAGCATGGTATTGAGGTTTCACAATTAAGCCCGGGAATGTACACATTGCAACTTATATTTAACAATGGTATTGTAAACAAAGTATTCATCGTTAAATAGTACAACTACAATTCATTTATTGAAAGCCGGCTTTTCGCCGGCTTTCTTTTTTAATTGCTTTTATATTCAGTTCACAACAGAAACATCAATAAAGTATTAATTTTGCTCAGTATTTGAAATTCGCCAATACCAACTATAAAAATAATGCACAATATTGAGCCCTTCTATTCTTGGCGCCACCTTTATATTGCCTCGGAAGATCAGCGATCGCCTCTTTTCGGAAGGGAATACAGTGAAACAGAATGTGTTAACTCCGTTTACAATTATTTTATCCATCCTGAATGGGATGATTTTGGATCAGCAACGCTGTACCTTAAAATCCTATACACCGACTACAAAATAGGCTATTCTATTATTGAGTTGCTGGGAGAATGGAATGATTGTCTCTATAACGATATTATGTACCTGAAACGCAATATTGCTGAATCATTGCTAAACGAAGGAGTTAACAAATTTATTCTGATAGGTGAAAACATCCTTAATTTTCACGCCGATGATGATTCATATTATCAGGAATGGTTTGATGAACTTGATGAAGGCTGGATCGCTTGTGTAAATTTCAGAAATCATGTACTTGCTGAGATTCAGCATGGAAGGCTTGACTATTACCTGGCAACAGGTGGAAAATTAGATGATATAAACTGGCGGACTCTGACGCCGGATCGGTTTTATTTATTGGTTAACACATTAATTACTAAAAGACTTAATGCCTGATAATGAATATAGTAAATGAAATAATACAGGTTAACGGAAGGGTTCAGGGTGTAGGATTCAGGTATGCAACCCAATCAACAGCAATTTCATTGGGATTGAATGGTTATGTTTGCAATAAGCCTGATGGATCTGTTTATATTGAAGTTGAAGGAACAAAGGAGCAGATTGCCGTATTTATTGGATGGTGCAAAAAAGGGCCATCCAGAGCAATAGTTCAGGATGTAAGACACTTTAGTGGACCGCTTATTAACTATCAATCATTCAGGATAAGATAAACCTTTCTGATAAAACCTGATCTGTTTCAAACTGCAGTAGCTCTGAGCATTTCCCGTTTCCCCGGTGGACCTGGAAGCCGTTCAGTTGTGAATCCCGATTGCTGCAATGCCCTGCGAACTATTCCTTTTGCCGCGTAAGTAACCAAAATGCCTCCCGGAACCATACTTTTTCTGATTTTCAGGAATATTTCAGCTTTCCAGAGTTCAGGTTGAGCTTCTGCCGAGAAAGCATCAAAGTAAACAAGATTAAAGTTATCCGGAATTAACTCAATTGATTCTAAAGTTGATTTCAGTTTGTGAAGCATAAATCGGGGTCCGATCGTTACAGCTCCATCATCAAATGAATGCATCATTGTGAACTCATTTATGAATGCTGATAATCCATCTAAACCGGTATAATTCAGTTTATCAGCCATTGCCTTTGTAATTGGATAAGGTTCAATTGCATCATAAAATATTTTTACATCCCGGCTTATTGACTCTTTACAGGTGAGCAAACAGTTTAGGCCGGTTCCGAAGCCGACTTCTAGAATATTAAAATTAGTGTTTGATGGGGCTGAGTAGAGGAACCCACTATCAATAAACACATGCATTGATTCCTGAACGGCACCATGGATGGAGTGATAATGCTCACCGGATGACAGATTGAAAAGAGTATCTGACCCATCCTCTGTTTTAATTATTTCATGGTTTTGCATTTCGGGTTCATTTATTATAATGCAGGTGAATATCTAGTATATCATCGGTAAAAGTAGATGTTTCAACCAATTGTGCCGATGGCATTCTGTAAACATCCAGCTTGTTGAAGTGAGACACGAAAAGCATTTCAGAAACTGAATCGTAAGCAATATCAGAAACATCCTGAACAGGTATGATCTTAACTGCACTACCTGTTTCAGGTCGGTACCAGTAAACACCATCAGCGAAAGCGATGTAAGCATTTTGAAAATCAGACATATACAGCGAATAAATTATACCCTGAGGAAATTCTTTCAGTTTTACGAGAGTGTTAGAATCAAACTGATAATTATATACAACCGCATCACTATCCTTATTGATAAATACCAATAAGCCTAAATTGCCATAATCAGCGATTGCTGCAACTTCGCCATCAAATTGCAGCGATTGGAAAACAGTCCCTCCGGGATAATTGAGCACAACCAACTCCTTCAGCGGCGAATTATAGGGCTCAAAAATGGCAGTTAACCAATTCTTATGCCGAATAAAAGATGTAAAAATCCCATTTGTAAATTTTTCACTCCGGAAAGTGTTTAATCCCGTTTCATCATAACCGTATATAAAAGCCTCGCGCGTTGAAACAAAAACCTCATTATCATCAGAATAAATTCCAGTGAAATATGGAATCGGCGGATTTACAACTGCAGNNTCTCGATGAAATAGCACTGCCGGCATAATCACCTGAAAATGAAAATCTTTCCAAAACTAAATTATCATCACCCACATCAAAAACATGGAAACTATTGTCCGCTCCTTTTGTTACAACTACCACGGACTCAAGAACCTTTGGTGCAGAAGTATAGTTAATTCGAGCCCATTCATTGGAAACCTCTCCACCTGATTCTGCTTTTACCTGAATGGTATAATGCCCGCTTTCGGTCAGCAAATTATCAAAAATCAAAGCAGTTTTAAGGTAATACTCGTTGGTTTCGGGATAAAATAACTGCACCGGCAACACGGGTGTAGCATCATTGTTCAGAATACTAACTTTTATATAACTTATTGATTTATCGTGCGATATAAATGCTCTTACAAAAACAGTATCAAGAAATGAATAGGATGAATTCTCAAGCGGCTCTGAAATAGTTATTAAGGGCGCAGGCCCGTTATTTTCATCAGTACTGCAACTGATCAGAATAACGGGAATACTGAGTAACATAAATGCCTGAATGATCTTCATATTGCAAAAATAGCAACCAAATAAAGGTAGCGATAAAACATGACAATTTTTGTAAATATTATTGCCCGGTTTTAAGAATCTGCATATCTTTATGATATAAAACGATATTATATGCTAGAGCAGGTAAAAAATGAAAATGTTCTCTTTATCGATATTGAGACAGTTCCCCAATACTTTGAATATGGGCGGGTTCCTGAAAATCTGAGAAAACTTTGGGACAAAAAAGCTGAAAAACTATCAACAAAAGAAGATGACACATCAGAAAGTCTTTATGAAAGAGCAGGAATTTTCGCGGAATTTGGCAAAATAATCTGTATTTCTGCCGGGTTTATAAATGATGGTAATCTCAGGATAAAATCCTTTGCAGGAAAAGATGAGNNTGATACTTGATACTGCCGGCCGAAAACCCTGGGAGGTACAACACCTCGATACTATGGAATTATGGAAATTCGGGGATTATAAGAACTATACTTCTCTTGCTCTGCTGACCGCCATATTCAATATCCCTACCCCGAAAGATGATATTGACGGAAGCCAGGTAGGCAAAGTATTCTGGCAGGATGATAATCTTACCCGAATTGTAGAATATTGCCAGAAAGATGTAGTCGCAATTGTTCAGCTTTTCCTGAAATACAAAGGGGAGAACCTGATTTCTGATGACAGGATTACCATCGCGTAGAGGTTAAAATTCGTTAAATATTAATAATTCAGCTATTTCGCAGCACCAAACGGTGCTGAATTTTATAAATTTGCCACTAAATCTTAAAAAAGAAGAAGAAAATGAGAAAACATCCTGTTGCAGCTTTTCTGCTGATACTGATTTTTGTTGCCGGAAATACAGTAATGGCTCAAAAAAGCCAAAAGAAAAAAGATAAAGATCACGACCCTAAAGCCACTGAGGAATGTCACAAATTGGTTTTGAAAACCCATCAGGACACCATCAGCTACCTAATTGGCAAGGATATAGGCAACAACATGAAGAGCAATGATATCGTTGTAACTCCTGAGGTTATGTTTGCAGGCTTAAAAGATGGCCTGAACGGGGTTGATACAGTATTCAGCGCAGAAGCCACCGAACAGATTATGATGGCTTTTCAGCAGGAAATGATGGCAAAACAACAGAAAAAATCTTCTGCAGATGCTGAAGGTGCCAAAGCTGCAGGCAAGGCTTTCCTGGAAAATAACAAGAAACAGGAAGGTGTTATTGAGTTACCAAGCGGGTTACAGTACAAAGTACTGAACGAAGGCGCTGGTGAAAACCCGAAACCTGAAGATGTTGTTGAAGTTCACTATACCGGAAAACTGATTGATGGTTCCGTATTTGACTCTTCAGTTGAGAGAGGCGAATCAATCAAATTCCCTTTGAATGGAGTAATTGCAGGATGGACAGAAGGTGTTCAACTGATGAAACCGGGTGCAAAATATATGTTCTATATCCCTTCGTCACTTGCTTATGGCGATAAAGGTGCAGGTCCGATCCCTGGTGGGTCAGTGCTTATATTTGAAGTTGAACTGATCTCAATCGAAAAGAAATAAGTAGCAGACTATTAGATTATTCGCAAAAGAATTACAAAAGAAAAAAAGGTATAGGGTCTGAAAGACTCTGTACCTTTTTTTTATCCTCTCTTTAGATCGTTGCTAATCTTTCCCAAAAATCTCTTCAAGTTTCTCTTCAAGCGCTTTGCTGCGGAACTTTCGTGCAATTATAATTCCGTTCCTGTCAATTAAGACTGTGTGGGGAATTGATTTAACCCCATAAGCCAGGGCGCCTTCAGTCTGCCAGTATTTCATATCCCCAACATGTGTCCAGGCAAGGCTATCGCTGGCTATGGCATTATGCCACGATTTCGCGTCACGGTCGAGGGAAACGCCGTAAATATCAAATCCTTTATCTTTAAAACGATTATAAATCCGAACGACTTCAGGATTTTCGCGCCGGCACGGGCTGCACCATGAAGCCCAGAAATCAATTAAAACAACTTTTCCACGCATAGATGATAGCTTTATCAGCTTTCCATCCTGATCGGGCATGATAATTTCCGGTGCGGGGTTACCCGGTTGCAGTTTTTTCTCCAGTTCAACCCTTGAATGCAGTTCAGAAACCAACTTGTAATCAGGAAACTTAGCAAACAAAGAACCTGCAACCTTTTCATATACAGCAAGATCAGCATCAATATCAAGTTTATCAATAAAAAACAGCGCTGAAGGGGAAGCCGGATTTGCCATCAGGCTTTGGCGCAAAACCTCCTTTTGATTTTCAGCAGTTTGCTCATACGCCGATTGCAACAGAGGCAACTGATCTGCAAGGTTTTCATTGGAACGAGCAGCTCCATAAGCTTTATTTATACTGTCAAGTTGCTGATCAAACAGGGAAGACTTGTTGGCTATTTCATATAAAATATGGGTATCATCTGACCCGGCAATTTCAGGGTTAAGATTTAGCTTTTCTGAGTTCAGCTTCAAATTAATATCCTGACCAGTCATTAGCAACATCAAAAAATTGTCAGCAGTTAGATATAGCCGGTAAATCGCCAATTTTGCCGAAGAAACCTTAAAACTAAACGACCCGTCAACACCAGATTTTGCAGTAGTTACTACCGGTGGTGAGGTTGTGATATCCGACAGCGCCAATGTGAGGTTATCGATTTTATCTCCCAGGATCTGCCCCTTAATAAAAAGGCTATCCTGCGCATATAGATTTGAAAACAATAACATCCCGAAGGATATAAGTATAATTCTCTTGAAATTAATTTGCATGATCCGTAGTATTTTGTCTTCAAAATTATGAAAAAAATTATCTGTAACAGAAGTGTTTTCGCCTACAAGGGATAAAGGCGAAAACCAAGCAGATACTAATTGATTAAACTACTGATCTGATAACAGTTACCAATGTTCATAACTAAATTTGTTTCGACGGGCTTCTACATAAAACGGATTTCCTATTTTTGGACAATGGAAGAGAATAAAAGCGTTAGCAACGACAGCAGAAAAAAAAGGGCAAACAGACTGCAGCCGATCAGCGAGTTACTTGAACATGGTAAAGTTCCACCACAAGCCGTTGATCTTGAAGAAGCGGTGCTTGGCGCCATTATGCTTGAGAAAGACGCGTTGGCCTCTATTATAGATGTAATCAGGCCCGATGCATTTTACAAAGAAGCACATCAGATTATCTTCCAGGCGATTACACGGCTATTTGCAAAAACAGAACCCATTGATATTTTAACTGTTACCAATGAATTAAAATTTTCGGGCGAACTTGAAACCGCCGGAGGACCATTTTACATTGCCCAACTTACAAACCGTGTTGCCTCATCTGCTAATACTGAGTTCCATGCACGCATCATCCTGCAAAAGTTTATACAGCGTGAATTAATAAGGATTTCATCTGAAATTATTAAGGATGCTTATGAGGACACTACTGATGTCTTCAACCTGTTGGACAAGGCTGAAAATCAGCTGTTCAGCGTAGGAGAAACGAATATGCGCCGCAATTATCTTGATATGCATTCGCTGGTGCGAGATGCTATCAAGCAAATTGAAGCGGCCAGAAACCAGGATGGGCAGTTCAGTGGTGTACCTTCCGGATTTACTGAATTGGACAGGGTTACCGGTGGTTGGCAGCCTTCCGATCTGATTATCATTGCTGCCCGTCCTGGTATGGGTAAAACAGCTTTTGTGCTCACCATCGCGCGCAATGCGGCTGTTGACCACAATAAACCAGTGGCTGTTTTCTCACTCGAAATGTCAAGTATCCAATTGGTTACCAGGCTTATATCTGCCGAAGCACAACTGCCGGGCGATAAACTCCGNNAGGGCTAAATGCCGCCGTCTGAAAGCCCAGCACAACATTCAAATGGTGGTTATTGACTATATCCAGCTAATGTCAGGCGGAATGGAAAAAAACAGCGGTAACCGTGAGCAGGAAATCAGTATGATATCGCGATCGCTTAAAAGTCTTGCCAAAGAGTTGAATATTCCGGTAATAGCACTTTCGCAGTTGAACCGATCGGTTGAATCAAGGCCCAATAAGAAGCCTTTGCTCTCCGACCTCCGTGAATCAGGTGCCATTGAGCAGGATGCCGATATGGTAATGTTTATATACCGGCCCGAGTATTACAATCAGAGCCAGGACGAAACAGGCGCCAGTCTGCTTGGACATGCTGAGGTCGGCATAGCCAAGCACCGTAATGGAGCCCTTAAAGATGTTAACCTCCGGTTCATAAGCAAATACGCCAAGTTTACCGATCCTGATCCGGGCGAATTTACCGGTGGCAATATTCTTCAGCCCAATGCAGGTTTCGACCAGAGTGTGAATACATACACCCTGCCATCAAAAATGAATGAAATGGACGAAGATCATAGTGATCCATTTTAGAGATATAAACTTGACAACAACATTGAATCTCAATTTTACTGAAATATTTATGGCCGGATAACAAAACCGGCCTTTTGCACGTTATATGAATTACCTTTAGTGCAATATGAAAAAACAACTTCTACTCTTATTTTTACTTTCTGTCATCACGCTCAGGCTCTCGGCTGCATTTATCCTTATCCCGATGGATAAAACCCAGAAAAACCACCTTAAAGCTTATGGTATAGCCTATTGGGTCCTTCAGCAAGATGTTGAAGTAAGCTGGCTGCTTAATTACCGTGGTGGTAGCTTCATGTTTAAGCATCATCCTGTACTCGAATCAGAATGCGTTGTCAGAGGCGTTTCGTTTCAGGTAATTGCCGATGTTCAGGCCGATGCAATTTTACAGGAGATAGCTGACCCTCAGGTGAATATGGATGAGATGCGTCTGCAGAAAGCTCCCCGGATTGCAGTTTACACACCTAAAAATAAACTTCCCTGGGACGATGCCGTTACCCTGGCCCTAACCTATGCAGAAATTCCTTATGATGTGGTTTATGATGAGGAAGTTATCTCAGGCACATTGCCTCTTTATGACTGGCTTCACCTTCACCACGAAGACTTTACCGGCCAATACGGAAAATTCTGGGCTGCTTTCCGCAATGCACCCTGGTACCAGGAAGATGTAACACTTTCGGAAAATAATGCGCACAAGCTTGGATTTGAGAAGGTTTCACAACTTAAACTGGCTGTGGCTGAGAAAATACGTGAGTTTACTGCCGGCGGTGGCTATCTTTTTGCTATGTGTTCAGCACCTGATAGTTATGATGTTGCTCTGGCTGCAGAATCCATTGATATCTGCGATGTAATGTTTGACGGTGATGGAACCGATGCCAATGCCAACGAACATCTGAACTTTCATAATTGCTTCGCATTCACTGGCTTCAGCGTTGTGATGAATCCTTATGAATATGAAATATCAAATATAGATGTTACTACCACCCGAAAAGTTTCAATGACCAACGATTTCTTTACCCTGTTCGACTTTTCGGCAAAATGGGACCCGGTGCCTACAATGCTTACGCAGGATCATGAGCAGGTAATTAAGGGCTTTATGGGTCAGACAACTGCGTTCAACAAGAACTTTGTAAAGCCCGAAGTACTGATCCTGGGCGAAAACAAGGCTGCCAACGAAGCTAGGTATATTCATGGAAATTATGGTAAAGGAACCTGGACTTTCTATGGAGGCCACGACCCCGAAGATTATCAGCATCTGGTTGGCGATCCTCCTACTGATCTTAACCTATATCCCAATTCACCAGGTTATCGCCTGATCCTCAACAATGTATTATTTCCGGCGGCAAAGAAGAAGAAACAAAAAACCTGATACCTGTAAAGGATAACTTCCTGTAATACAACAAAATATATACTTACTTAATCTGGCCTGATGAATAGATTACTCTTAGTTGCATTGATCAACTTACTGATATTCAGCACCCCTGTTTTTGCTCAACAAAAACATTCTATCAGTGGATATGTGCGGGAACAAGGAAGCAGGGAATTGCTACCGGGTGTAAACATCTATCTTCCTGAACTCAAAGCTGGAACTACCACCAATAACTATGGGTTTTATTCCATCACACTACCTGAAGGCAACTATACTATCAGATACTCATTCATTGGATATCAGCCGGTTGAGATTTCTGTTGAACTTGGTAAAGACAGAATGCAGAATATTGATCTAGAATCAAGCATAAACCTCAGTGAGGTTGTTATTTCATCCGAAAAGGCTGAAAGAATAAGCGAAAGCAATCGTATGAGCATGATTTCACTTCCTGTGAATCAGATAAAAAACCTGCCTGCCCTGCTGGGTGAAAAGGATGTTTTTAAAGCCTTACAGTTAATGCCAGGCGTTCAGAAGGGTTCCGAAGGGAATAGTGGAATTTATGTTCGTGGGGGCGGGCCTGATCAAAATCTGATTATTCTGGATGATGCTCCAGTTTACAATGCAAGTCATTTGTTCGGATTCTTTTCCATTTTTAATGGCGATGCACTTAAGAGTATTGAATTAACCAAAGGGGGCTTTCCGGCCCGCTATGGGGGAAGATTATCTTCTGTTATAGAAATGACCATGAAGGATGGCAACAAACAGAAGTTATCAGGCGAAGCTGGAATAGGGCTAATTTCCTCGAGGCTTGTGCTTGAAGGCCCTATTAAAAAAGATACCGCTTCGTTTCTGATTTCAGCACGCAGAACCTATATTGATATTCTTGCAAGACCATTTATGAATAACGAAGGAAGCGGTGGTTATTATTTCTATGATCTGAATGCCAAACTAAATTATGATTTCAGCTCAAAAAACAANNATAAGGGATTTTGCCCTTAAATATGATCTTGAATACCATGTTTCAACCACATACACGCTGCGCACCGGGATTCAATCAACCAACCACAAATTCACGCCAAGTGCCATTGTCGAAAAAGACAGCCAAACCCTGTATGATTATAATAATAAAACTATCTACAACTCACTGGAGACCGGTATTTATATTGAGAATAATTTCAACTTTTCAGGAAGACTTCAACTTAATGCCGGTTTGAGACTGGGGCACTTTATTGCCGATACCAAACATTACTTTTCACCAGAACCAAGGCTTTCAGCCAATTACCTGATTCATGAAGGGGTTTCTGCAAAGGTATCGTTTGCCGAAATGAACCAATATATCCATCTGCTAAGCAATACTGGAGTCGGGCTGCCAACTGATTTGTGGGTTCCTTCAACCGACCGTGTTTCCCCGCAGAATTCAAGGCAAATTGCAGGCGGTTTTGCCAAAGACCTGCCAAAATACAATCTAACAGTAACCCTTGAGGGATATCACAAGTGGAGTAATAAAATCCTGGGGTATAAGCCGGGTGCAAATTTTTTACTACTTGATGACCCCTCAGAAGCGCAAAACTTCACCTGGCAGGATAATGTTACTGCAGGAACGGGAAAGTCGTATGGGGCTGAATTGCTGATCCATCGGAAAACCGGCAAACTTAGTGGCTGGGTTGGCTATACGCTCTCATGGACGAAATTGAAGTTCGATGAGATTAATTTTGGCAAGGAATACTGGGCCCGTTACGACCGCAGGCATGACTTGTCGGTAGTGGCTATTTATGAAATTTCAAAACGTACCACCCTATCAGGGACATGGGTTTATGGAACCGGCAATGCTATCTCCCTGCCTCTTGGGGAATATGCAACCCAGGAACACCAGCCTTTTTCACAATTATATAATTCAATTGGCTATAATCCATGGAGTTATGGATATTTCCAATCGGTTACCGACTACGGCGAAGTTAACTCTTTCAGAATGAAAGCCTACCACAGGCTTGACCTGGCTATTCAGTTTCACAAGCAAAAAGAGAAATATGAACGAACCTGGGAAATTGGGTTCTACAATGCCTACAACAGAAGAAACCCATTCTTCTACTTTGTTGAATCGGAAGATAATAGCGCTGGAGTTACCAGTAAACTAAAGCAGGTTTCAATTTTTCCTCTTATCCCCTCCGTTACATACAATATTAAATTCTGATCATCATGAAAAAACTCATAATATCTTTACTTTTTGCTATTGGAATCATGATTGTTGTTACATCCTGTGAATCAATGATTTCAGATGTTGAAGTTCCGTCTTCAGAGCCGAAAATTGTTGTTACAGGATTCTTATCGCCCGATGACGATACCATTAAGATTATCGTTCGGAAAAGCAGAGCGCTTTATGTACAATCGCAGGGTTGGGAAAATCAGTTTCCTATTGTAAATAATGCAACTGTTACATTATCAGATGGGACAACCAATGTAACTTTACCTTATTTTTCACAATTCTCAAGCTATATTATCCCGGCCTCAGCCTTCCCTATAATTTCAGGAAGGAGCTATTCTATTAGTGTTTCAACACCCGAAGGTCATCAGGTAACTTCAACCTGCACAGTGCCCGATGGAACAGTGCCGGAAGTTGAAATAACCGGAATTGAATCCAGTGAGTATGGTCCGACCAAAGTCAGCCTCCGGTTTCGCGACATTCCCGGCAAGGGTAATTTCTACAGGATAAGTGCAGGAACTACTATTAACATGGATTTTTACAACGAAACCTATTTTGAAGAAATAGGTTTTGAACGCGGTGAAAGCTTTATCAGCGACAAAAACAAAGAGGATGAGTACTTTTATTTAAAAACCTATGAGATCTATCAGTATGATTCAAACAGCTCATTACTATATATTTCGTTGTTGCTAACCGATGAAAATTATTATAATTACCACAGGTCAATCTATAGTTATGAAGGAGATAACCCATTTTCTGAACCCTCTCCTGTTTTCACAAATATTAACGGTGGATTGGGAATTTTCGCGGCAGTAAACGGAAAAATAACAGAATTCAATCTTCGAGCCAAATAGTTAATATTCAACCACAGGTAAACCAGAAGCTATTTCCTTCGTTCGTACGTAATATAGGAATAATCAAATCCCAGATTCTCAACAGCTTCAAAATCCTGACGCTCTATTTCATTCCATTCTGAGAAGTCAATTTCAGGGTAAAAAGTATCGGCCTCAAAATCCTTGCGGACAATCGTTAGATAAAGTTTGTGCGCCAGGGGCATAAATTGTTTGTAAACCATTCCCCCTCCAATCACAAAATTCTCGCGGCCATCTTCCATCAGATCAATGGCTTCTGAAATGGAATAAGCCATTTCGCAACCGTCAATTTTCTCGCCCTTAATATCTGTTATAACCACACTTCGCCTGTTGGGGAGCGGCCTTACTGGCAAGGATTCAAAGGTACGCTTACCCATTACAATGGTATGTCCAGTAGTCAAAGCTTTAAACCGCTTCAAATCCTGAGGTATATGCCAGAGCAACTGATTGTCTTTACCTATAGCATTGTTTTGGGCTATGGCAACGATTATAGAAATTTTTTTCATCTGACTTTAGGAAATTAAAAATTAAACCGCCACAGCCGCTTTAATGTGTGGATGTGGANNTTTGAATAAATGTGAGCATCGCCGAAAGTATGAATAAAATCACCAGCTCCGAGGCCGGTTACCTGCGCCATCATCATGGTTAGCAGCGCGTAGGATGCAATATTAAATGGAACACCCAGAAAGATATCTGCACTTCGCTGATAAAGCTGGCACGATAACTTACCGTTGGCAACATAAAACTGAAACATCACATGACAGGGCGGCAAAGCCATTTTTTCAATATCGCCCGGGTTCCAGGCGCTCACCATTAGCCGGCGCGAATCAGGGTTTTCTTTAATCATCTTTACTACATTGCTTATCTGATCAATGGTGCGGCCATCAGCAGCCGTCCACGACCTCCATTGATGGCCATAAACCGGACCAAGATTCCCGTCTTCATCGGCCCATTCGTCCCAGATGCTGACTTTATTGTCGTGAAGGTACTTTATATTGGTATCGCCTTTCAGAAACCATAGTAGTTCGTGTATGATTGACCTGAGATGTAGTTTTTTAGTAGTCAGCGCAGGAAATCCTTCAGAAAGATCGAACCGCATCTGGTAGCCAAAAACGCTGATGGTTCCCGTCCCTGTACGGTCTTCTTTAAGGATTCCGTTTGCCATTACATGGCGGAGAAGATCATGATATTGCTTCATGTGGTAATTTTAGAAAACAAAAATAATTTTTAATCTGATAGCCGCAAAGCAGATTTATTGGCAGTTATTAACCGGTATAAAATCAAACATAAAGATTTAAAAATCAAGTTATCAGATAAACTGCTGGCTAATCAGGAAGGCAAATACTCAATGTTTTTCCTTAAAATGCAGGGAATCGCCCCATTCATTGTAGCCGATTTTATTGCCCGACATGTGTATTCTTGCTTCAAGACAATTTTTGCAGTCGGAAGCTTCTTCATCAACACAGGGCTTGTTTTCATAAAGCTTGTAGTCGTTGCGATAAGCTCCGGGCGTTATATTGGGCATAATGATATTGGCCCCGATTTTTAATGCCTTCTCGCGGCCAATAGGATCTATTGCTTGTAATGCGGTTGCTGAAGCAATGTTGATATTTTTCATCATTATCCTGAGAATGGCAATCATCTTCAGGGCAAGGTTAAACCTTTCCTCAAGTGGCAGCAACTGATCGCGAAACTCCCATAAAGGGGTATCGGCATGTTCAATATATGGGCCCATACCGCACATATCAATATCCAACTCCTTCATAAACAGCAAATCACTTGCAAGATGACTGGTTGTCTGAAAAGGCAAACCGATCATTACACCTGTCCCAAGCTGATAACCTGCTGTCCGCAAATCGTAAAGCGCCTGCAGCCTGCGCTCAAAATTGTGGGTTTTGTCGTTTGGATGGATTTTGTAATAAAGCTCCTTGTCGGATGATTCTATCCTGAGTAGATAGCGGTGAGCTCCTGCATCAGACCATCGCTTATAAACATCCAAAGATTGCTCACCGACTGACAAGGTGATTCCCAGTTTGCCATCCGACACCTCTTTTATGCCTTTAACCAATCTTTCAATACGATTTGTAAACACTTCCCCTTCAAGCTCTCCACCCTGGAGCACAACCGATGCATAATTACTTTCGTAAGCAAACTTAGCCGCTTCTATAATTTCCTCATCCGAAAGGTTATAGCGCTGTGCATTCCGATTTCCTCTGCGGATTCCGCAGTACAGACAATTTTTTCCGCAGATATTCGAAAACTCAATCAATCCGCGGAAATACACCACATCCCCAACATATTGTGTCTTAACTTCAGCAGATCTGGCGAATAATTTAACCCGGTCTGCAGGACCGGCATCCAGTAACAGAATAATATCTTCGCGGCTAAAGCTCTCTTTGCTTAGTATATGGTCAATCTCAGACATAATCGGAATTTATTCTTTGGGCAAAATTAGTGCTTTTTCGTACTGAAATAATGCAACAAATGCTTTCTTTTATTTATCTCCGCCAGTTTGAAACCGCGAGAAACCAGGGTCTTCGGTACTCACTCGTCCTGATCAGTGAATAATCAGATACACCGATAGCGTTTTTATTAAGTTGAAAATAGAATTTCACGCTCATAGGATTACCAGGTTCGCCATAAGTCCATTCCTCAACTGCAGCGTTGCGATAAACTACAGCCGGAGGGCCGAACACAATGTAAATCATCCCTCGGTCCGACTTCCAGCCTTCGGTTGTATTGCTGAAAAATTCATTGGCATCCTCAACCCGGCTATAATAACGCTTTATCTGGCTCAGAGCCCGTTCCGAATTTCCGGTAAGGCCGATCCAGAATTTATCAACTGCCGCCTTTGAAGTCATTTGACTAAGTTCTATCAGCTCGTTTTCAGTTGAAATATAGCGAATAGATTCTCGCATCTTATCCACAGAACCGATCTCTGGAAAACCATCATAAAATCTGTAAATTCTTACTCCGGGTTCTTTTTGGGAAGACAAATAGACTCCTTCTGCTTTCAGGTTAAAGGGCAAAGAAAGATTCCCAATAAACCGGATACTTGTTGAATCCAGCCTAACAGCATCCGATGATTCATCAGTTGCGATAAAAGCATAAGGAATACTGGCAGCCATCTTTTCAGGAAATGCATAACGCTTAATAACAAGTACCGAATCCTGTGGAAAACGCGCCCTAATCCTCACCTGCTCAATCCTATTGATATAGTTGCGCAGCAAAGGCTTGTTATCTATGTCTGTTAGCAGGAAATCATTTTTATTCTCCATATTGGCTTTTTGAAGATAATCAAGCCGTTCGGAAGATAATTGCGAATTAATATCGGTAAACTTAATAAGAACCTGATAGTTCTTACCAGACAAGGCTTTCAGAGAAATTGAATCTTCGATTAACCCAGAAAATAAAAGGGAATCAGCTCCCAGTCTGTGACCAGAATCAACCAGCATCCCTTTTTCAAAACCATCAAAAACCTGATAATCCAACCTGAAATTTGCTAACGGCCCTTTACCGGGCCTTTGCATATACTTTAGCTTTTCGACCGGGAACCTGAAATAGAGATTGCTTACAGAGTCATTCAGGTTAAAAATAGCATAATCAAAACCTTTTAATTGCAGGTTTGATTTGTAGATTCCTGCAAAATTCATGGAAGTCAGCTTTCCTGAACCAGCGCAACTACCAATAGCTAAAAGCAAAATTGAACTTTGTAAAATCAGAAGCAGCCGACGAATTTTCATAACCAAATGAATAGACAATTTCTTTATGCCGATTCATTAAAATTTCGGCTATGCCCTGTAAAAATAGGAAATTTCGGTTATAATTGTCAACAAAATTAGCCTGACAAGCAAATGTTTATAAGAATTCAAAAAAAATACAATGAATCTATTTTACCCTTATCCTGTTTCCGATCGTCAGCTTCTTCTTCGGTGTAATCCCATTCAGCTTGCAGATTTTGTTTACGGTAGTTTTGTATTTTAATGATATTGCATAGAGCGTATCGCCAGATTTGATGGTATGATATTTCTTTGTGACTTCCCCAGAATTATTGTCGGATGCTGATCCTGATGATGCAATTTTCGTTTTCTTACTAAAGAAATCCTTATCAATAACAACGGTGTCTTTTTGAACGCAGAAGTTATTGAAATCAATAATTTTTTCAGGGTTGAAATGTTCACCCAGATAACGGGTCTCAAAATGGAGATGTGATGTTGTAGCGCGCCCGGTTCTTCCTCCCAGACCAATTGGCTCTCCAGCCTTAACATCCTGGTTCACATCAACGAGGATTTTTGAAAGATGCCCATACAGAGTCTCTAAGCCATTATTGTGTCTGATAACCACCATTTTACCATAGCCACTCATTACTCGTGCAATTCTCACTTTTCCACTGAATGTAGCCTGTACAGTATCACCAGTTTCCAGCTTTATATCCATTCCGGCATGAAAACTCCTCCCCCTGGGCCCATAAGGGGAAAGCAACTTCCCTCTGAATGGGAAGCAAAAACGACCCTCTTCAGGATTATCCAGAACGATAACTTTGGGCTCATCCATTTTCGATAGATCAACACGGGAAGTTCTAATGTAAAGAGTGTCCCACTTGCTGTTGTTTAATACATCTGACGGAATAAAAATCACGTCTCCAGGGGCAAAACCTGTTTTATTATCATCATCATCCAGGTCACTTTCATTGGTACAATCATAATCAAAAAGGCTGGGCCCAACACTAATAGCAGTATCGACTTCCTGAAAAAAAACAGTTGTATCAATTACAAAGCCCTGGCTAAAGCCTGAGAATGAAATAACTACCAGGAATCCAAGTAGATACAGTTTAATATATTTTTGTTTGGATAGAAAATTCATGTTTACTTTGAAATCAGCCTAACGGCGGATGCAAAAATAGGTAAATCGCACATTAGGAAAACCTGTAAAAATGAGGCTGACTCCGGAATGATCCACCTTTAGTGTTAAATATTGTTAATACTGCACAAAAAAAACGGGTTACAGCAAAACCTGCGAACCCGTTTTTATCGTTCTATCAGTAATTACGGAAAAATAATTCCCGGATAATCGCTTATATTTACATGCGGAACATTAGCATTGTATTTCTCATTGATTGCATCAATAAAGAAATTGGCTATAATCGCATTCCCACGCGGGCTCAGATGAATACCGTCAAGCGAGAAGACACCACCTGTTACAAACGAAGTGGAAAAGCGCATCCCATCATAAACCAAGCCCGATTTTGCATTTTTCATAAAGAGGTTTGCATCGGCAAATGCAAGGCCTTTCGTTTCTGCCAAACTCTTAATAGTTTGATTGTAATTATCAACAGCAATGGTTATAGAGGCAATTTCGCTTTCATCAAGAATAAAGTATCCGGGAATAGGCTTCTGACTTCCCCAGCCCCTGCAACGCAATGAATCTTGTGGGATAGATAAAAGAACCAACTCATTAGATTTAAGTTGACGCATTCCAATTCCATTAGGTGAGGACGGATCGGCAACAACCCATGGATTTTGCCCTATTTTGAATGAAATCCCGTAAACATTGTTACCATATGCCTGATTGAGTAAGTCAACCTGTGTTTGTTCGGTTAAAACCAATCCATTGTAAGGTACAGTGGTAAAATAAGGAACACTGGTAACATTTGGAATACTTGCAACCATTCCTTTGGCACCATTGGCAGTAAGGCCATCGAGCAATGACGCATAAGCACCTGAAAACAAATCCTGTGAAGTAATCTCTTCAGCAGCTCCACCGGCCAGGGCATAAGAAAGTACATCATTATTGCCTATCCAAAGGCTAAAGAAAGTAGCATTCATTTCCATTGCCTGGGCTAAAACAGACGTAGTTTGCGGGTTGGTGGCAAAACGGCCAAAATATGGATTTAATAAACCGTAATTTGGTGCAAGTAAATGAAATGACTTTGCACCCGGAACGCCAAGGTTATTGTATGGACCATCTGCTGCAATTGAAGTAAAATTACGTGCATCTGGCGTCCCTTCAGCTAAAACTGGACCCAATGAAGGCGGAGCGCCTGCAACAGGGTTGCCTGAACAATCAAGTGCTGGATTCAGTTTGAGAATGCGTTTTCCGCCAAAGCCCAGTTCATCAAACATAAGGGGTTGCTTAAATTCACCACCACCGGCAAGTTTCATCTGCTGGGCAATCATATTGGGATATGAATAGGTTTGTGAAGTAAGGTACAATGCACCATCGGCATATCCGGCAGTTAGGGAGTTGCCCAGCGAAATATATTTGCTGAAATCAGCCGAACCGGCCGAGGGTTTAAAGTCATCGAGCTTCGGTTCGCAGGAAACTGCCACCAGAAGCAATAAGAAATAGGCGATGTATCTTGATTTCATGAGTTTCATCTTTTGTTTATCAGAAATTATAGGTTAAACCAAATCCAGGAATATAAACCTGCGATTTATACGTACCACTAAAATTATCAGGTAAATACTGCTTATCGGCTTCCATTCCTGTAATGTATAGGAATGACAGGTCAACTGACAGCTTTTCGATAGGCTTATAGGATAATCCGAGTGTTAAACCAAGATTGTTGAGACTTGGGGTTTCAGGAGAAAAATAGTCCGCATTTACAGGTGATGGATCATAATATCCACCAGCTCTTGCAGTAAATTTGTCGTTGATAATATACTCGCCACCAACCCTGACAATCAGTTTGTTTTTGTACGAACGCGGGTTTCTCGAATCGGGCAGTGCCGGTGTGTTGGTTTCAAAATCAAAAATAAGCGAATCATACACACTCCAGAAAACGTAATTCAAACTCATAGCAACCATCAGTTTTTCACTTACATCGTATGAAACACCAACATCAAGATTAGCGGGCAACGGCAAAGTAGTACTCACTTTATTATTGGCGGGAAAATTGCCACTCAACGAAAGTGGAGTTACAAAGGTTGCATCGGCTCCACTAACTTCCATATTGATGTTCGATCTGAAATCAATGCCAACGTTCATTTTATCCATAGGTTTAATTAAGGCTCCGACATTAAATCCGAATTCAGTGGTTGAGCCATTAAGGTTAACGCTTCCTTCGCCATTAGCGCCAGATACAGGCAATGCCTTGCTCAGGTCAAATGAACCGGTTGCAAGAACAAACCCTGCCCCGATACCCAACCACTCATTTATTTTATACGATACAGTTGGTTGAAAAAAGATAGCTTTCAGCGAAAGGTCCTGAATGAGGTAGCGACCGCCCCAATCTTTTCCCCATGAAAGGCTGTTCCCATAAGGTGTATTTATGGCAAGCCCCGCACTTAACTTATCATTTATTTTCGCAGCACCATAAAAGTAAAAAGGCGTACCCAGGGGGTTGTCAGTTTTGGCTGAGTAATCAGCCGGGAAACTCTTTCTGAATGCAGTAGAAGAGATAATCGGACTCATCCCGAGTGCGAAGCTATAGGTAGGTTTCATAAAAGAAAGCCCGCCCGGGTTGTAAAACATAGAACTGGCATCAAAGCAAAGAGAGGTACCGACCAGACCCATACCGATCTGTTTCTGTCCATGCAATCCAACCTGATAGCCTCCGGCATACACCCCTACCATCAGGAAAGTGCATACAATTGTAAGCATTGTAAATTTTCGCATAGTTTGTTCTGTTTGGTTAAAATTGGTGGTCAATCAAAAAACTTTCAAATGTACATAATTACATCTGTTTTTAAGCAAATTATTATATTCATGCAAGTTATCAAATAATTAAAGCTTCCAGTCAACAGGAATTTTACCGTTTTTCTCAAGCCATTGATTGGCTTTTGAGAAGTGCCTGCAACCGAAAAAGCCCCTGTAAACACTTAAAGGCGATGGATGTGGTGCTTCAAGGATAAAGTGTTTGTTCTGGTCAATCAATACTTTTTTATTCTGCGCATACCGACCCCAAAGTAAAAAGACCAATCCATTGCGGTCTTCTGATAACTTTTTAATTACAGCATCGGTGAACAACTCCCAGCCTTTCCCCTGATGCGAACCAGCCATGTTAGCCCTTACAGTGAGTGTAGCGTTTATCAACAATACTCCCTGATCGGCCCAGGCCGACAAGTTACCACTTTTCGGATAAGGGTAGCCTAAGTCTGCTTCCAGTTCTTTTAATATATTCTGAAGCGATGGAGGAAATATAATACCTTCGGGAACTGAGAAACACAATCCATGAGCCTGACCTGGCCCATGATAAGGATCCTGCCCTAAAAGTACAATTTTTACCTTACTATATGGTGTGCGATTAAATGCTTCAAAAATTTTCGGCCCCGGAGGATAAACAATATAGCGATTCCTTTCATTTACGAGAAAATCTTTAAGCACCTCAAAATAAGGCTTTTGAAACTCATCTGTTAGTATTTCTTTCCATTCCTCATCAATTTGAGGGTAAATCTTCGCCATTAGGTATTACTTTTAGGGTTTTGATACATAAACAATAACAAGCCTGATTTAGAGTTATTAATGTAAACAGGCCTGTAATTTCAAAATTAATATTTACTTACCTTAGAGTAAAGTTATGAAAAAATTCGCACTAATCATGTTGGTTGTAATGTCATTGGGAATTATTATGTCATCTTGCCAGTCGAGTCAAAAATGTGCTGCCTACGGCGAAGCAAGCAGGTATAAAGTAGATCGCAACCGCTAATTTATCCAATGCCATTTAAGCAGCCTGTGATTAAGTTCATGGGCTTTTTTTGTTGATTGCGGCATATTGTTTGTTTATCTTTGTGCTTCTGTTCTACTGAAAGTTATATGAAGTTTCTGCCGTTTCTACTCTTTTCTGTGCTGTTTTTCATTACGGCTTTTTCATCAAGCGCTCAAATTGAGGAGGAATTTGATAGTATTGCCGACAATGTACTTTTTACCAAGGAGATGAATGGCGCTGTATTTATCCATTCTCATGGCTGGGGTATAGAGTATAGGATGGGATTTAACCAGACGGTTTCAAAAAAACTCATTTTTGAAGCTGATCTTCTCGAAATGAAAGATGCCAAACAGATTAAGTCAATTAACCCATTTTTTACAAATACCAAAAGCTATTTTTACGGCAAACTGAACGCGGTTTATATTACAAGACTGGGTGCAGGTTACCAACATATACTAAACCGAAAGCCCTATTTTGGCGGAGTTGAGCTTAGACTTCTCTATTCCGGAGGAGTATCAGTGGCTTTTGCAAAACCGGTTTATTTAGAAATTATCAAACTGGATGCAGGTTCTTACCGGTATATTACGGTTACGGAACGCTACGATCCCGATAGCCATTTTCCTGATAATATTTACGGTAGAGCCCCTTTCACAAAGGGTTTCAACAGGCTTAAACCATACCCCGGAATTTATGCCAAAACAGGTTTAAGTATCGAGTTTGGAACTATTAATCAAAAACCCAAGCTGGTTGAAGTTGGCGCAGCTATAGATATTTTTGCCAAACCTGTTCCAATTATGGCATTTAAAGACACCGACCAATTTTTTCTTACGCTTTATGTCTGTTTCGGATTAGGGAAGAGATACAATTGAAATACATCCCAAATAACAAATTATTAAAATGCTAGTTCCGGAATGGGAACTCTGTNNTTCAGTAGGCTAAATCATCAAGACTGTTTTGAATAGGTATCAAATAATAAAAATCGGAACCAACATTTGGTATACTTTTTACTCCAATTTCGCCATTATGACGTATAACTATCTGCTTTGCAATTGCAAGGCCCAATCCGGTACTTGATTCGCCATCTGTTGGCAAAACACTGGTTTTCTGAAAATAATTGAATAGTTTCTGCTGTTCATCCTCAGGAATTCCCTTTCCTTCATCAATTACCCGGGTTAAAATCTGATTATTACCAGTCAGAGAGATTTTTACTTCAATTGTAGTATCAGAATTAGAGAACTTAATTGCGTTAGTCAATAAATTGCCTATTACTTCACTCAGATAATACTCATCAAACTCAGCAAATATATCTTCCGTCTAGGCAACTTAGTTTTATTAAGATTCCTTTTTTATTGGCAAGCATTTGATTCATCGCAATATGCCCTTTTATAAATGACAAATAATCCTGCCTTTTTATCTTTAACTCAATTTTACCAGATTCAATTTTAGATACGTCAAGTAAATTTCGCAGAATACCAAGTGTGCTATCACTGGTAGATCTGATCATATTCAGTATATCAAGTATTTCAGTATCAAAGCGATCTTTATAATCAGAAATCTGCAAATCAGAAAATGAATATATCCCACTTATTGGGTTTCGTAGGTCATGGGCAGCAATCCCAATGATTCTGTTCTTTTCATCGTTAAGTGTCTGTAAATTATTGTTTATCAATTCAAGCTTTTTATGTTTTTCTTTCAGAAAAAAGATCAAAAACCCAATTGAAATAAATATTGCCAGTCGGACAAAAGCATTCCAGATTGGGAATAGTACATGCGAATATTCCCGTCCTCCATACTCAGCAAGAAACCATAATAGTGAAGCAAAAACAGAAATAATTATGAGATAAATGATCTTCGTACCAGGATATAATGCTAAGAATGCTATCGGGATGAGGTAAAAGAAAGAAAAAGACAATTCAGGCCCTGTTATACTGTCAAGGAATCCGATTACCGAAATAATTAACAATGAAAAAATAAAAAATACTATCCTATTTCCCTCTTTGCCAATTGTTAACATATGTTTAGCTGTCACCCGGTGATCGATAAAACAATAATTCAGAATTCTCCAGCTGCATTAACGAAATTATGTAATTAACTTCCGAAGCATAATAATGAAAAGTGACACGAGTATCCCCACACATGCCAGTTTTGTAAGTGCCGCCAAATGTAAACAATAATCTGTTTATAATGAACACAAACCAAATGCGATTATACCAGATTCGTTATTCCAAAAAAAAACTCCCGACATTATTAGATGTCGGGAGTTATTTAAGGTCAATCACAAAGGACCAAACTATCTTTTTACAATCAACTTACTTGTAGCGGTTACACCCTGAGAATCAATCCTGAGCATATAAATACCATTGCTAAGCAAGCCTAACTGAAAGTCTTTAATCATTCCATTAACAATCTGAACTTCACGCTCTATTCTTGCTTTGCCCAGCAGGTCGAAAAGTGTGATTGTTGCTTTTCCATTCAAACCTGATTTTAGTTGAATGTTNNTCCTCTACTCCGAGCGAAACACACCTGAAGTTCCAGGTATCACTCCAGTTACTGGTATCGCGGCTGCTAATAGCCAATACTCTCCAATAATATGTTTTTGTACTATCCAGTATATTGTTGGGAACTTTAAACTGTTCCTGCCCTGATGTAGTGGTTGCAGTTACATTATACTTGAATGCCCCTGTCATAGCCTGATTTGAAGCCAGTTCGAGTTTATACAGAATAGTTCCGCTTATTTTCTCCCATTTTAGGAAGGGTGTCAGTTCTGTGTTGGTAGCATTATTTGTCGGTGAATTCAGCATAACTTTATCAATTGTTGAGAAAGTGCGGGTATCCGACATTAAAGTATCACGGGAATGAATAGCAGCCATTTTCCAAAAATACTGCACTCCAAAATTCAGTGTATCAGGAACAGTTTTGGTGAGGGTACTAGCAGCAGTATAAACCATTGCATCATCAAAATCGCTGTTGTTGGCAATGTAAATATTGTATTTACTCAAACCATCAATTTTGTTCCACTCAAGTTCAACATTTGGAGCAAGTCCAAGTGAGTTATCATTTGGTTTTTTAAGTGCAAAAACATCTACAACCGTAAAACTTCTTACCACTGACCATTCTGAAGTGTCAGCAGCATGTCTCATTCTCATCCTGAGGTAGTAAGTTTTTCCAAATAACAATCTGGATGCATTCGTCTGTGAAAGACTACCTGCCACAGAAGTAATGTGCGACTCAGTACTATCAAAAGTTGCTGAAATATCCAGTTGATAATCGAAGAAAGCAATGCCTTGAACAGCTTCCCAAATTATTTGCACATTGGCAGCAGCACCAGTAGATCCATCATTGGGACGACGAATAACCGGCTTAGCGATGGTTGTAAAATTCCTTACAACTGACCATTCAGAAGCACCCTGATTATCAATTGCTCTTACTCTCCAGAAATACTGTGTCCCAAAAAGCAGATTGGATGTACGAAAGGCAGTTAATTCTGTTGTAAAAACAGCCGGATTTGTAAATGCCTCATCAAATGCAAGCTGAGCTTCATAGTGCAATCCGAGCTGTCCGGTTACTGCATTCCAGTCAAGTTCAACATTAGGAGCTGCACCAGCCTGGTTATTACTTGGGGCTAACAGCTCCGGGGCATAAATATCTGGCGAAGCAACAGCAAGCATAAATGCCAGGGAAGCAAGAACCGAGAGGTATATTTTTTTCATATTTCTGATAATTTATTTCTGTTAAAGCCAAAGCCGGCTAATAATAACCGGCCGAAAGCCCGAATTATTTTACAACAACGAATTTAGCCGTTTTAACATCATTTCCAATTGAAAGCTGCAGCAGGTAAGTCCCTTGCTGAAGATTACCAGCCTGAATGGTAAGTTGATGCTCTCCCTTGTTTATTGAACCAAATTCAGTTTTATTTACGAGTTCTCCTTTGAGGTTGAATACTCGTGCATTTACAGCACTACGAACAGGCAATTCAACCTTTACATTTATCTCTGAACTTACCGGGTTAGGAAATACGATTAGCGACTCACTTGTTTTGGCCACAGGGCTATCTGGACCGTTAATACCAACAAAAAGCCTGTTTTCGTAAATCCCCTTGCCTTGAGTTGCAATATAGATTGCACCCAGGTTACTTACTCCGGTAATGTTATCAATCCAGGGGCGTGCAGCGGTTTGTTGTCTGATCATCATTACTGGCAATGCTCCCATTCCATTGTTTTCTGCGGTCCAAACCGTATTGGAACCCAGCGATTCAGTAGTGAAAACTCCAAGATCTGTTCCAATAATAACCCGGTTTGAATTGGTCATTTCAATAAGGCTGGCATAAACAGGCATAGCTGGCAGATTTCCCTGTACTGATGTAAAGGCAGGTGTCTGAGCCAGAGCATCAACCGACCTGAAAACAAACTCATTATTGCCATAGTTTCCTAATGTAACCAACACATGGTTATCATTTTTCGGATCAACAGATACTGATGTAATATACCTTCCGGTAAAATCTTTAATCACAGAATTTGAAATGATACAACCTGAGCTTGAAACATCTGCATGGATAGAATCATAAGCAAGTGCAATATTGGCTATGCGAATCAATTTTCCGTCAGTTGTACCAACAAACAAATAATTGGCATCTGAAGAATAAGCCATTGATGAAGGAATTCCTGCAATAGTTGCTATCTTAAACCATTGGGGCTCTTTACTGAAATCTAGCACTTCTTTGGTCATATATACCGCATTGGTAACGCCAAGGAAGAAACGGGTTGAGATAATATCTTTAACCTTAATCGAATCACCTTTAGCAAGGCTGGCATCGAGTATATGTTTGAAGGGGAACTTTTGTGATGAAGTATATGAATTTTTGCTCTTCACAGTTACCTCAGCACCTGCAGCATAATTCATGTCGGCTTTGAATATCACACTATCGCGTGAATTCTGGTTATTAAAACTTTCCCATAAACGAAAAGGAGTAATAAGAACACCTGAATTTACCCCTGAAATTTCAGCGGGTACAAAATCGTTTGCTTCAGAAACTCCAAGGTCTTGTGAGCGGGTCATAAAACCAGCAGTACTTGAATAAAACATCGAATTGGGGTTGACCATTGACATTTCAACAGATCCACCAATAAAAGTGCTGAGAATCTTATTTCCGGTTTCAGGTGTATTGCCATTCCTGTCAAGGAAAATAACACCTTCGCCTTGAGAACCACCAATTGTCCGTCCTTTATCATCATAGGCAACGGTATAAAACATGGAGGTCAGATAGTTTCGGTTTAATGTTTTGAAAGTTTGAAGATTATCT
This sequence comes from Bacteroidales bacterium UBA5537, assembly GCA_002426025.1. GTDB lineage: Bacteria > Bacteroidota > Bacteroidia > Bacteroidales > Lentimicrobiaceae > Lentimicrobium. The sequence goes on from DINP01000062.1 coordinate 34,062, forward strand.
CCGGTTGAGCTCAGTCCACGGTCGGAAGCGAAGTAGAAATTGCCTGCATTTACCTTATCCTGAACTATAGAATGGAAATAGGTTCCTGCTTCGCCAACAGATTTCTGTTGCCATTGGTAGAACCCGGTTTCCTGAATCTTTTTACCTTCCCATATATTTACGCCACCCAGATAAATTATATCAGGATTGCTGGCATCAACGGTTATACAAGCAGAATAATTGCCGCGGTGAATGGTGTTTGCAAAGTTTCCGAAAACATTAAAGATTGTACTTGCACCAGGACCTACTAAACGCCAGGTAATTCCCTTGTCTTTTGATACATACACACCCTGAAGTTGCCCTAAAAGGTAGCCGCTTACTGAACCATCGGCAACCAAAACTGCATAAATGGTTGAAGCTTCTGATGGGGCAAAGGCTACTTCAATGCGCGACAATCCCATTGATGGAAGACTGTCCTGACCAACGCCGGTTGAACGCAACACAAATCCATTGGCATCACCGGTTGATGATATATAGAGTTGATTGTTTACACTGGCAGCAACAGCGCCGTCAGGGCCTATTTTAACTTCTGAACTAAATCCTGAGAGGTCCTCGGTACCGGCTTTGGCCATTGACCATGAAGTTCCACCATCGGTTGAATATTTTAATCCGCCATTTGTAGCAGCGAAAACTCTGTTGTTGTCACCGGCAGCGAGTTTGTTAACAAATGCCCACTCAGCATCAGGATTGTTAAACGATCCCGGATCGGTTGAAGCTAATTTGGTAAATGTATTGCCATCAGTTGATTTATAGATACCATGTCCGATAAAACCGCTGAAAAGATTAAATCTTTCACTGGCAAAGGATTCACCTGAACCAACATAGATATCACCGTTTGGTGACTGGGCCATACAACTAACATTCAGCAGAATACTGCCAGTCTCGACTGAATTCCATGTAAGTCCTCTGGTTGTTGATTTCCACAAACCACCAGCAACACTGCCGGCATAAATTGTGGCACCAGTGCTAACTCTATTATCAAGGATTAATGCCCTGGTTCGACCAGCATAATTATCAGGTCCCATCGATGTCCAGTTCAGTCCGAGTGAGGAAGCAGATTTTAAACCAGTAAAAGTGTTCCTTGCCTTAAGAACATCGGCTGGATTTACTTGTCCGGTTAGCTGATTGCTTCTGATCTGAGATAAATAATCCCAACCATCAGTAGCTCCATCGGCATAATCGCCTGGCACCGGGGAAGTAACTACCTGCCTGAAAGTACCAGAGGTGGTCAGAACAAAAACCCCTGTTCCAAACATTAATACCAGCAAGCCAACGAGTAAATTTCTATTTTTCATATCATTAGTAATTTATTGATAATTTGTTTTCAGCAAGTAAACAGCGGCACAAGTTACGCCTTTTTTGTTGTTGTGCAACACGAAAAGGCTACTTTTTACACACAAAATTAAGTTAAAAAACCATATCAACTGTGATAAAATGCCATATTTTTATTCAGTTGAAGATACTGGTTTTCGTGGAGCAAATGTAGGGTAATTTAACAATTTAGCAATCTTCAAAAGAAATTATTGGGAATTTTATAGTAAAATAGTCCATTGAAGAATTNNATTGTTCACATAAAAAAAATTACTCTCTTTGCCTTTTTGGAAAGCCCTGGTCTGATTCTCAACTGAATGGTTTTTCAGTATAGTATCATCCACTAATTTCTCATTAATTTTGATGATTTCCAACATAATAAATCAATTAATTATGCATTGCCATGAAGAAAATTAACCTGCTTGCGCTCTCACTTTCCTGTTTTCTTGTTTTCATGCAAGTTAGCGGTCAGGAAACAGAAACCCCCAAAGTGGATGGTTATAAATTTACGGAAATAAAAACCAATCCGGCCACGCCTGTTAAAGATCAATACCGGTCAGGCACCTGCTGGAGCTTCGCAACTACTTCGTTTGTTGAGTCTGAATTATTGAGACTGGGTTATGATATAACCGATATCTCGGAGATGTTTTTTGTATATCATGCCTATATTGATAAAGCATACCGCTATATCAGGCTTCATGGCAGTTCTAATTTCGGGCCCGGCGGTCAGGCTCATGATGTGATGAATGTGATTAAGAAATATGGGCTTGTTACCGAATCCGAATTTCCCGGACTGCTGAAAGGTGAAGATAAACACAAACATGGAGAACTGGATGCCGCGCTCAAAGCATACCTTGATGTGGTAATTTCAAATAAAGATGGCAAACTCTCACAGGTATGGCCAACCGCGTATGTGGCTTTATTGAATGCCTATCTGGGAGATGCAGGATCAATTTCGGCGGAAAAATCATCAAAAAAGCAATATTCCCGTTTTAATCCGGATGATTATGTTGAACTGACGTCTTATAATCATCACCCTTTTTTCACCAGGTTTGATCTTGAAGTTCCCGATAACTGGTCGCACGATAGCTATTACAACCTTCCGGTTGATGATCTGGTTTCGGTAATCAGCTATGCAATCAGCAACGGCTATACTGTATGCTGGGACGGAGATGTTAGTGACAAAGGATTTTCGCACAGCAATGGCGTTGCAATTGTTCCTGAAAAGGATATCACAGCCATGGAAGGGACCGAACGAGCCCGTTGGGAAAAGCTGTCAGAAAAAGAGAAAAACTCGGAGTTATACAGTTTTAAAGAGCCTGGATCTGAAAAAAAGATCAGCCAGGAGATGCGCCAGGATGCATTTGATAATTTCCAGGCAACTGACGACCATCTGATGCACTTTACCGGAATGGTAAAAGATCAGAAAGGCACCGTTTATTATGTAACCAAAAATTCGTGGGCTGCCAACAGCAACGAATGGGGTGGTTACCTGAATATTTCAGAAGCCTATGTGCGGCTTAATACCATTGCCATAATGTTGCATAAAGATGCTATACCCGCTGCTCTTAAAAAGCAATTGAAACTTTAAGCTTATATTATAAGAGATTGATAGGCAGTCTGAATTCGCATATTCAGGCTGCCTTTTTTTGTTAATTGCCGATGATTAACAATTTTTAACACCGCGCCAATAGTGGATAAGCGATTGCGTGAGTATTTTTGCGAAAAAATTAAAGAACAATGATTGAAACTGATATCAAGGAACTGAATGAACGCATTCAACGCGAAAGTGCATTTATTGACCTGATTGAGATGGAAATGCATAAAGTAATTATCGGTCAGAAACAAATGGTCGAACGATTGCTGATTGGTTTGCTTTCAAACGGGCATATTCTACTCGAAGGCGTTCCTGGACTTGCCAAAACACTGGCAATCAAATCTCTGGCAAATATAATTGATGCGCATTTCAGCCGCATACAGTTTACTCCTGACCTTTTGCCTGCTGACCTTGTAGGAACCATGATCTACAGCCAGAAAAAGGAGGAGTTTATTGTGAGAAAAGGCCCGATTTTCGCCAATTTCATTCTTGCCGACGAAATCAACCGTTCACCGGCCAAAGTTCAGAGTGCCCTGCTTGAAGCGATGCAGGAAAAACAGGTAACCATTGGCGACCATACCTATCCGCTTTCAGAGCCATTTCTGGTGTTGGCGACCCAAAACCCTATCGAACAGGAAGGAACATACCCACTTCCTGAAGCACAAGTTGACCGGTTTATGCTGAAAGTGGTGATTGGCTATCCAACCAGGGAAGAGGAAAAGCTGATTATGAGGCAGAATATCGAGGGTGTCCAGCCTGTAACCAAAACCATCATCAAGCCTGAAGACATTCTTAAAGCAAGAAATCTTACCAGGGAAGTATATCTCGATGAAAAAATTGAGAATTACATTACAGATATCGTTTTTGCTACCCGTTTTCCGGCCGAAAATAAGTTGAAAAAATTTGAAGGGCTTATTTCTTATGGCGCTTCACCCCGTGCAAGCATAAATCTTGCTTTGGCAGCAAAAGCTTATGCCTTTATAAAGAGACGTGGTTATGTTATTCCAGAGGATGTGCGGGCCATTGCACACGATGTGCTCAGACACCGTATCGGCCTCACATACGAAGCCGAAGCAGAAAACATCACCTCATCCGATATCATCAATGAGATTTTAAATACCGTTGAAGTGCCTTAAAAAACAATTCGTTTTAAAACAGCACTTTAACCTGACTAAATATGGAAACCAGCGATATTCTAAAAAAAGTACGCCAGATTGAGATTAAAACCCGGGGATTGTCTAACCACATCTTCTCAGGGCAATACCACAGTGCTTTTAAAGGCCGCGGAATGGCTTTCAGCGAAGTGCGCGAATATCAGTATGGCGACGACATCAGGAATATTGACTGGAATGTTACCGCCAGATTCAGTCACCCTTATATTAAGGTATTCGACGAAGAACGTGAGCTGACCGTTGCCCTGCTGATTGATGTAAGCGGTTCAAATGAATTCGGAACGCAAAAGCAGTACAAAGAGAGCCTGATGACTGAAATAGCTGCTGTACTGGCATTTTCGGCCATCCACAACAACGATAAAGTCGGGGTAATTTTTTTCAGCGATAAGGTTGAGAAGTTTATCCCACCCAAAAAAGGGCTAAGCCATATACTGCGCATAATCAGGGAGTTGATTGACTTTAAACCCGAAAGCCAGAAGACTAATATTGCAGAGGCCTTACGTTTTCTGACCAATGCCATGAAAAAGCGTTGCACAGCTTTTCTGATTTCCGATTTTATTGATTCCGGATTTGAAGATGCCCTGAAAATTGCCGGCCGTAAGCACGATCTGGTTGCATTGCATATTTACGATCACCGCGATCAGGAACTGCCTGACATGGGGCTGGTTAGACTTTTCAGCAAGGAAATGAATGAAAGTATCTGGGTCGACACCTCAAGCAAACAAACCCGCGACGACTATAAACGTCACGCTTTAAAAAGGCTTGATACAATGGAACAGGCGCTCCGAAGAAGCGGCGTTGATTTTGCACGAATTTCTACCAATCAGGATTATGTAAAACCCTTGCTTGGACTTTTCAAAGCCAGGGAGGCCAGACGATAACTACACAAGACTTTCGAAATAAAATGAACAATAGGAAACTTAAGCATTGTATGAAGCATAATTCAGGATTATATATAATTCTTGCTTTTATTGCTTTGCTTTTGCCGGTTTCAGGAAAATCCCAAAAAGTAATTCCCGATACTACCAGCATTCTTATAGGTGGCCACCTAAAGGTAACAATTGAACTCGAAACCGAGAAAGGTTCATTGGTCGAGTGGCCGGTTTTGGAAGATACCATCTCAAAATCAATCGAGATAATTTCAAAAAACAAGGCCGATACAGTCAACTCAGGAAATAACAAACTGCTTATCAGCCAGATAATTACTGTTACATCCTTCGACACCGGATTTATTGTTTTTCCACCTCTAAACTTTAAATTAAAAGGTATCAGTGGAGAGATTGCTGACTTGAAAAGTGAACCATTCCTTCTGGAAATCAAAAATGTGCAGGTTGACACGGCAAAGGATATCAAAGATATAAAACCTGTTTTGAATGCCCCTTACACATTGCGCGACTTTCTCCCCTGGATTTTACTCGCCGCTGCCATTGGATTACTTGGGGCGCTCTTGTGGTTCTTTATCAGGAACCGTAAAAGAAATAAGCCTTTTATTAAGTTGCCTTCAAAACCCCAGAAACCGCCTCATACGATTGCGATCGAAATGCTTGAAGAGTTGAAAAATGAGCAGTTGTGGCAAAAAGGGCAGGTTAAAGAGTACTATACCCGATTGACCGACATTCTGCGCGAATTTTTCGAAAAGCGCTTTGGGGTGAATGCTGCTGAAATGACCAGCGATGAAATTCTGTTTGCCATGAAGGACCATCTGGTGGAAGCATCGCTAATGAACGATCTTAAGAAACTGCTGCTTCTTTCTGATCTGGCAAAATTTGCCAAAGGCCAGCCAATCGGGTCAGAAAATGAGTTGAGCATGACTTATGCCAAAACCATTGTACTAAATTCTTCTGTTGCTCCATCAATCAACGATAACGGAAATGGCAGTAGTGAAGAAGTCAGCGAAAATAAAAACACTGTAATTGAATAAATTGCCATGTTCGAACATTTGAAATTTGCAAACCCCGAAGCTTTTTACCTGCTGCTGCTGATTCCGGCTGCAATCGCCTGGTATTGGTTCAGGGGCTCCGGAACAAGGGCAAAACTCCAGATTTCTGACTTCTCAGCTTTCGCCGGAAAGCCCCGTTCACTGAAAATATATCTGCAGCACTCGCTTTTTATTCTTAAAGTTCTGGCCTTTTCACTGCTGGTGATTGCGCTTGCCAGACCACAGTCGTTACATTCACGGCAAAGCGTTAGTGTTGAAGGTATTGATATTGTGCTGGCTATGGATATTTCGGGAAGTATGCTGGCTGAAGATTTTAAACCAAACCGTCTCGAAGCGGCCAAAGAGGTTGCCATTGATTTTATTAAAGGAAGGCCTAGCGACCGGATCGGTCTGGTTGTTTTCAGTGGCGAAAGCTTTACCCAATGCCCGCTCACAACCGATCATGCGGTGCTGATTAACCTCTTTGATGACATTAAAAGCGGTATGATTGAAGATGGCACTGCCATTGGAGATGGACTTGCAACTGCAGTTAACCGGCTTAAAGAAAGCACTGCCATCAGCAAAGTAATTATTCTGCTTACCGATGGTGAAAACAACCGGGGTTTTATTGATCCGAAATCGGCTGCTGAAATCGCTAAAGTGTTCGGCCTGAGAGTTTATACCATCGGAGTCGGAACAATCGGTACGGCCCCCTACCCTATTCAAACCCCATTCGGGATGCAATACCAGGAAATGGAAGTTAGAATTGATGAGCCACTGTTAAATCAGATTGCTGAAATGACCAATGGTAAATACTTCAGGGCTACCAACAAGCAAAAACTTCAGGATATTTATCATGAGATAGATGCACTTGAAAAATCAAAGGTTGACGTTACCGAATTCCGCAAGAAGAAGGAGGAGTTCAAGCCGTATGCTTTGGGTGCACTGGGGTTGCTGCTTTTGAATTTTATTTTGGGAATATCCGTTTTCAGGAAATTCCCATAATCAGAAGCTAATAAAAGATTAAAAACTAAAGATAAAATGTTTAGATTTGAACATACGATCTATCTTAATCTGCTGATGCTGTTGCCGGTACTCATTTTGCTGTACTGGTTTTACAACAGGTGGAAAGCAAGGGTTGCCAGAGCGTTTGGAGAACGTCAGGTAATTGCCCGACTTATGCCCGATATTTCACCTGCCCGTTCCCATATAAAATTCATCCTTGCAATGCTTACGCTCGCCGGGGTTTTGCTGGCTCTGGCAAATCCTCAGGTAGGTTCAAAAATTGAAAAAGCGCAACGCAAAGGTGTTGACCTGGTGATAGCACTGGATGTTTCAAACAGTATGCTTGCTCAGGATATTCAGCCAAGCCGCATCGAACGTGCACGGCAGTCAATTGCACGACTTATTGACGAGCTCGAAAATGACCGCATCGGCCTGATTGTTTTTGCTGGAAAGGCCTACACCCAACTTCCCATAACAACCGATTATTCAGCCGCCAAAATGATGCTTGGCACGGTGAGGCCCGATATGATCCCGGTGCAGGGCACAGCTATCGGCCAGGCTATTGATATTGCGATGGCTTCCTTTAAGGATGAAAAATCAGGCAAAGCCATTATTATCATTACCGATGGAGAAAACCATGATGAGGAAGCCGTTGAGAAAGCGGCTGAAGCCGCCAAAGCAGGGATAAAGATTTACACCATTGGCATGGGACTTGCCGAAGGGGCACCGATTCCAATTTACAAAGATGGCGGCGTTGTTGGGTTTAAAAAGGATAACTCGGGTACCACGGTAATAACCCGGCTTGACGAAACCATGCTTACAAAAATAGCCGATGCAGGAAATGGCATTTACGTCAGGGCTAACAATACACAAGCCAGTTTGCGCAAGGTTTTTGATGATATCAACAAGATGGAAAAAACCACCTTTGATACCGTTAACTTCTCTGATTACGAAGACAGGTTCCAGTACTTTATCGGACTGGCCATTCTGCTGATGGTACTCGATTTCTTGCTGAATGACCGCCGAAGCAAATGGGCCGATAAAATATCGTTGTTTCACCATACAAAAAAAAGTAGAAAATGAAACAATTAGCACTGATTATCACGTTATTGATGGTTTATACCGGTTTCCTGGAAGCTCAGAATGAGAATCCGTTTATCAGAAACGGCAACAAACTGTATAAAGAAGGTAAGTTTAAGGAAGCTGAGATTGATTATCGCAAAGCGATGGAAAAATCACCAAAATCAATGAAAAGCGAATACAACCTGGGCAATTCATTGTATAAACAGGAGAGCTGGGAAGATGCCGGCCGCAGTTATCTGAATTCAGTGGGAAAAATGAAGGCTGATAATACCACCGGCAAGGCTTCTGCGTTCTATAATCTGGGCAACTCGCTTTTCAAAGCTGAAAAATACAATGAGAGCATTGAAGCTTACAAACAATCGCTGAGGTTAAACCCAAGTGATGAAGATACCCGTTACAACCTGAGTTATGCCATGCGGAAGTTACAGCAACAGCAACAACAGCAGCAGAATAAGGATCAGAATAAGGATAAAAAAGACGACAACAAAGACAAGCAACAACAGAATCAGCCTCAGGACCAGCAGAACCAGCAGGATGACAAGCAGCAACAGCAACAAAAACAGCAGATTTCAAAACAGGATGCTGAGCGTATGCTGCAGGCCTTAAAAAACGACGAGCAGAAAACAATAGACAAGGTTCAGAAACAAAAAGCAAAACCTGTGCAGGTTCAGGTAGAAAAAGACTGGTAATTAAGTAAAATGGAATACAATCGAAATAACATTTATACATTTGTTGGCAAAGGAAATTTATTGCCTATGAGATTGTCAATCGTTGTGCTTATGCTTTTAACTGCTCTACAGGGCTTTGCCCAGGATATAGAGTTGAAAGCCTCTGCAAGGGAAGTTGTGTCTGTTGGCGACCAGTTCAGGCTGGTTTTTTCAATAAATGCGCAGGCTTCAGGGTTTACAGCGCCTGTGTTAAAAGACTTTAACATACTTGCAGGTCCAAGTCAATCTTCGAGCAGCAGTATGCAGATCATCAACAACCAGGTTACGCGCTCGGTTGATTTTTCGTTTACTTACATACTTCAGGCAAGCAAAGAAGGCACTTTTACAATTACGCCTGCCTCGGTAAATGTTGATGGCAAAATTTACAAATCAAATCCTCTTACGATTAAGGTTGTAAAAGGAAATGCACCACCACCCCAGCAAGGTGGGCAATCCAATCAGCAACCATCCGGCGATATCAGTTCAAAGGACTTATTTGTCAGGGCATCAGTCAATAAATCAAATCCCTATCAGGGCGAGCAGGTTATTGTTACCTATAAAATCTACACCCGTGTTCCCATTGCCGAATACAGTGTTACCAAAGCCCCCGGATTAAGTGGTTTCTGGACACAGGACTTGTTAAAAGACAGTAAAAATCTGAATCAATATCGTGAAACCATTGATGGACAGGAATATGTCGTGGCCGAAATTAAAAAAGACGCCATGTTTGCACAGAAATCCGGCAATCTGACCATTGAGCCACTCGAAATGGATGTTGTAGCCCAGATACAACGAAAATCTGGTCGCAGGCCAACCAACGACCCGTTTTTCGACAGTTTCTTCAACGACAGTTTCTTTGGCAATACCATGCAAAATGTCAAAAAAACAATTCGGTCGAACCAACTGACTATCAATGTAAAGCCATTGCCATCGCAGGGCAGACCAGTTGACTTCACCGGAGCTGCCGGTAATTACACCATTGCTGTTTCGACCGATAGAACCGAACTCAAAGCCAATGACGCGATGAGCCTGAAATTCACCATTACCGGTAAAGGCAATCTGAAGCTCATTGAAAAACCTGCACTTGTTTTCCCAAGCGATTTTGAAGTTTACGACCCCAGAATAACTGATAACATCAACATTACTTCTTCGGGTGTATCGGGTTCTCGCACATTTGAATACCTGATAATCCCGCGCAATCCGGGCAATTTCAAAATTAAGCCGGCGTCATTTTCGTACTTTGATATTGAAGCGGGTGTTTACAAAACGCTTAATTCGCAGGAATTCAACATTAAAGTTAATCGCAGCGATGGTTCGGAAGGTACGTTTACAGCCGGTGGAACAAACAAGGAAGATTTTAAATACATCGGCAGCGATATACGGTTTATTAAAACCGGTGTGATGAAACTCAGGCCTGTGAACACATTTTTATTTGGTTCGCCTACTTTCTGGATGTTGCTGGCTGCACCAGTGTTGCTGTTTATCCTCTTCCTTATTATATGGAGAAATGAATTGAAAAAACGCAGCAATCAGGCACTGATGCGCAACCGAAAAGCTACCGGAGTTGCACGTAAGAGGCTTAAAATGGCTGAGAAGTTTATGAAGCAAGGCGATCATGTGCATTTCTGGGCCGAAACTTCAAATGCTTTGTGGGGTTACATGAGCGACAAGTTTAACATTCCACGGTCAACCTTATCAATGGATTCCGCTGCTGACGCACTGAATGCCAGAAAAGTGAATGCTGAACTCAGCAATCAGTTTATCAGCACCTTAAACAACTGCGAATTTGCCCGTTTTGCTCCCGGCGATAAATCGCAGGCAATGGGCGATTTGTATAAACAGGCACTTGATGTAATTACTCGCACTGAACAAGAGCTTAAATAGTTAAGAATTAAAAGTTAATAACGAGCAACTTGAGCTAATTAGTAATCGTTTTCAGACATAAACTTATGAAGTTAAGGCTTTTCATTGGGATTTTATTTTTGTTTACCGGCCACTTTGCTTTGGCTGATAATCAGGCTGAGATTGAAAAAGCCAAAAAGGCTTATATGGCCGGATTTTATGAAAACTCAATCTCTATTTATGAGAAAATTATAGCCGAAGGTTCTGCCTCTCCCGATTTGTATTACAATCTTGGCAATGCCTATTTCAAGACCAATGAGTTGCCATCTGCAATTCTGAATTACGAAAGAGCCTTAAAATACAAACCTGGCGACGAGGATATACTTTTCAATCTTGGCGTAGCCAACAGCCGCATTGTTGACAAAATCGACATATTACCCGAGCTATTTTATATCAGGTGGTGGAAAAGCTTGAAAACCTGGCTTTCGCCCGATCAGTGGGCCTTTGCCGGAATTGCTTCATTTTCACTGCTCTTCGTGCTGGCAGCTCTTTTCCTTTTATCCCGATCAATATCAGGCAGAAAAATATTCTTTTCGCTAGGTATCATATTGCTGATTTTTAATATTATATCAGGAATTATTGCATGGCAAACCTACACTGAGTCGCATGAGCAAAACGCAGCTATTGTGTTTACCACCACCCTTCCTGTAAAAAGCTCACCTGACGAAAGCAGCATTGACCTGTTTGTAATTCACGAAGGGCTTAAAGTTAAAATTATTGACAAAATCGGCGACTGGAACGAAATCAGAATCGCAAACGGCAGCAAAGGCTGGGTTAAAGCCGAAGATATTAAGCCTGTTTAACTACAGGTGCCTATGTTACAAGCTGCCCTTATATTTTCGCGCATCCACATCCTGCGATACCTGAGGATGATAAACCAACTCGGNNTGCAGGCACTTGCTGTTTTATCACTGATCACCTCTTCACATTTCAACCGCAAAGACCATGTTTTGCTCAATAACCTGGGACTGAACCGCCCGGGCTATTTTATTCTGTTTTACATCCTCATTGTTAGTCCTTTCCTAATTTTATACCTGCTGTGGCCAGATTTTATAGCCGTATTAATGCTTATAGCCGGAATTATTGTAGTTTCCCTGATAACGCAACCCATTCATTTTCAACCTAAGTTCAGTCTTCCTGCCTTTCATTTCCTGCCTGCGGATGCCTGGGAATGGCGAGTTGGCTTACGCCGGAATATCTGGTTGGTTTTGATAGCCTATCTGTTACCTGTTTTATTTTTCCGTTTTGATTATATTTTCCCGGCATCCATCCTACTCATTGCACTGATTACCAACTCATTTCTGGTGAATCACGAACCGATGGTAATGATAGAGGCATTGATGGTTTCGGGTAAAAGATTTTTCGTGCGAAAGCTGATGATACAATGTGCGCTGTTTTTAACCCTGAGCGTCCCTTTGGCTGTGGTTTCCCTAATCCTGTTTCCCGAAAGCATACGGCCATTAATTTTAGTATTGGTTAACAGTCTGATTGTTCAGGTTTTTGCGGTTTCACTGAAATATGCCGGTTACCATCCGGGGCACCAGAACCCATTTCACATGGCACTGGTGGCACCTTTGAATTTTGCATTTATTATTCCGGTACTTCTACCACTACCCCTCATAATGTCCCTGGTTTTCGGACCAAAAGCAATCAGGCAGTTAAATAAAATAATCGGATGATTTCAATCAACAATCTTAGTTTCAGCTATGGCAAGTTGCCGGTAATCAGTGGGCTAAACTGGCAACTGGAGCCAGGAAAAGTGCATGGATTGGTAGGCCTGAACGGAGCCGGAAAAACCACCCTGTTTAACCTGATAGCGGGCTGGTTAGATCCTAAAACCGGGAATATCTTATTTAATAATATTCCTTTACTGCGATCAGCTTGCGGATTTATGGAGACCAATCCACATTTCTACCCTATGATAACCGGCCAGGAGTATCTTGATGTATTTATAATAAAAAACAAGGGATTCAGCGCTGAGGCCTGGAATAAACTCTTTAAGCTTCCGCTTAAAGAGATGGTTGATAATTACTCAACCGGTATGCAAAAAAGGCTTTCGCTGATGGGCATCCTTTCGCTTAACCGCGAAATAATCATACTTGACGAACCTTTCAATGGCCTCGACTTTGAAGCTGTAAGGCTTATTCAGCACATTCTCCCAAAACTGGCAGCTAAAGGTAAAACCATCATTATCAGCAGCCATATACCCGAATCGTTAACGGCAATCTGCAACACTATAAGCCTGATCAGAAACGGAAATATTGAATTCAAAACAGATCATTCTCAATTTTTAGAATTAAACGAGCTGATTGATTTCCACAGTGGTTTCAAACCAGAGGATATTCCCGAATAAGACCGTATCCTTTTGATAATCTATAGATTATATACTTCCAGTACAATAGGATAAACTTTACACATCAATTTTTCATCAATCTCAAGGTTCTTAGTTTTTGGTAACTGAACCCTATTCATTTTTTATCAGCTTTTTGATAAATCGGAAAATAGTAATATATTTACATGTAATAAACCGTATATGAAAAGCGCTTTATTTACCTTTCTGCTGACTATTACTGGCTTAATTCCTTTTGCTCAGGAATTTATACCGGCACAGGTAATTGGCCATAACCAACAACTTAAATATTTTATTGATCAGGAGCTAATGTATCCGGAAAAGGATATGCTCTCGGGGAACGAAGGAAAGGTGAAATTAAACTATGTAGTTGATGAAAAAGGACAAATTCAACACATCAGTTACAGAGAGAACTTAAGTCCGGAATGCGATCGTGAAACACTGCGTATTTTTAAAATGCTTGAATGGGAGCCGGCTACGATGCGGGGCATACCTGTAAAGGACAGCGGATTGTTTGAAATTGATTTTAACATACGGAAATACAGGCGCTTATGTAAACAGAGAGGGTATATTCTACACCTGTATCCTTTTGAACCAACAGATACTTCAGGGCGAATTTATCTATACCAGAATGTTGAAACAGCCCCCCACCCAATATTTACAAATGAACAAATAAATCTTGCCGGATTTGTTGCCGCTAACCTGGTTTACCCCGATGCTGCCATTAAACAAAACCTGAGTGGTATTGTTAAGATAGCGTTTATTGTTGAACCGCATGGCAGAATATCGAATACACAAATAACGAATTCGCTCGGTGCAGGTTGCAACGAAGAAGCATTAAGAATTGTAAGATTGATTAAGTGGATGCCCGGAACCTATCACATGCTTGCAGTCAGAACCAGAATGAGTATAACAATAAACTTTAATCTCGACCCGGGAACAAACGGAAACTTTAACCCCACTATAAAATCAAGTTATGGTGGTTAAATAATAACAACAAACCCAAATTAAACCTATGCGTAAACTACTACTATTTAGCATTTTATCGGCATTTTTAGCTGGCACTGTTTCAGCTCAGACACCCGATACAACTAAACTCTGGACTAAAGGCTTCAATGCAGCCTTAACCTTTAATCAGGTTTCACTTACTAACTGGGCCGCCGGTGGTGAAAACAGCTTTGGAGGCAATTCATTCCTTAACCTTTTCGCCAATCTGAAACAAGGCAAAACAACCTGGGACAATTCACTTGACCTGGCCTACGGAATGGTAAAATTAGGCGATGCCAAAATCAGAAAAAGTGATGATAAAATTGACTTCCTTTCTAAATACGGTCACAATGTTATCAATAAACACCTGTTTTTGAGTGCAAATCTGAGTTTTAAAACCCAGTTTGCTGATGGATTCAATTTTCCAAACGATTCAGTTTTAATCTCAACTTTTATGGCTCCTGGCTACCTGATGCTGGGACTTGGTATGGATTATAAACCTTATCCTTACCTTTCTATCTCTTTGCTTCCGGTAACAGGACGATTGACAATCGTGAACGAAAAAACCCTTTCCGATGCAGGTGCCTATGGTGTTGAACCGGGAAAAACAGTTAGGGATGAATTCGGAGCATTATTCAAAGTAACCTTTGATAAGGAGGTAATAACCAATGTCAACATAAAAAGCAAACTTGAACTCTTCTCCAATTATAGTAAAGACCCACAAAACATCGATGTCAACTGGGAAGCATTGTTGATGCTAAAAGTTAACAAGCTTATTTCCACCTATATAGGCGTTCAAACCATTTACGATCACGACATTCTCATCACGGATAAAGATGGTAAGATCGGCCCCCGAACACAATTCAAACAAACATTTGGTATAGGCCTGACCTATTCAATCAAGCGCTTTCAAGCAACAGTTAACCAATAACCCTTAAAACCAAACCATTATGAAAATGTTAGACGAATTTAAAGCATTTGCCATGAAAGGCAATGTAGTTGACATGGCAGTCGGTATTATTATCGGTGGAGCCTTTGGCAAAATCATTTCCTCATTTGTAGCTGATGTATTGATGCCACCATTAGGGTTACTCCTGGGTGGTGTTGACTTTAAAAACATGGTATTCACCATGAAAGAGGCAGTAATGAGCGGAGCTGAAGTAGTTACCCCGGCTGTAAACCTGAACTATGGTATATTTATCCAGAATGTTGTGGACTTTCTGATTATTGCTTTTGCAATCTTTATGGCAATTAAAGCCATGAATTCAATGAAAAAGAAAGAAGAAGAAGCTCCAGCTGCACCTCCCGCTCCAACAATGGATCAGGAATTGCTTAAAGAAATCCGCGACCTGCTTAAAAAGTAAAATACTATCCAAAAATTTCCAACAAAGCCTGTATCAATGATATGGGCTTTGTTGGTTTTAAAGAAAATGCTGAAAGTAGAACGTAAGAGATCGGTTGTGATTTTTAAGTTTTTGAAGAACACTCTCCTAGACCGCGGATGACACCGATCTATCGAACGCAGATTTACACGGATTAACTCTGGTTTTCATTTTAAAATCGAACACGGAACGCAGAACTCAGAACTGAAAACTCAGAACATTTTTTCGCTCCATCACTCAAACGCCTTTTTCTTACTTTTGTAGTAAAACAAGTACTATGCAGCTTCTCTCTTTCGATTTTTCAAACTTCTTAGAAATCAATCAGCGGATTATTCAGTATATCATTGTGGCAACTGTTATTGCGCTGGTTGCTGTAATCCTGTCACGCATCCTTCAAAAGATAATGAAGGTGTACTTTGAGCGGTCGAGTCATGTGCTAAAAGTTGATCCGACGCGGTATAAATTCCTGCGCAATGCCGTTAGTTTTGTGGTATTTATGCTGGCGATCACTTTGATTTTCTATACCATACCTGAGCTTCGTACCATCGGTATAACCCTGTTTGCAGGAGCGGGAATTTTTGCAGCGATCATCGGATTCGCTTCTCAGGAAGCTTTTTCAAATATTGTTTCCGGTATTTTCATCGTTATTTTTAAACCATTCAGGGTAGGAGACAATATTAAAATCGGGGATCTTCATCACGGAACCGTTGAAGATATTACGCTTCGGCACACCATTATCAATAACTTCGAGAACCGTCGGATTATCATTCCGAATACGGTAATCAGTGGACAAACGATTATCAATTCGACCATCGAAGACGAAAAAGTCTGCACTTTTATTGAGCTAGGAATCAGCTATGAATCAGACCTTGACAATGCTATTAAAATTTTACGCGAAGAAGCTGGAAATCATCCCAATTGCATTGATAACCGTAGTGAAGAAGAATTGGCAAATGGCGATCCAAAAGTGATTGTCAGAGTGCTGGGATTTGGTGATTCCGCAATAAACCTCAGGGCTTATGCCTGGGCCAACACTTCAGGCGAAGGTTTTGTAATGAAATGTGATCTGTACGAAACCCTGAAAAAAAGATTTAATAAAGAGAACATCGAAATTCCTTATCCTCACAGGACAATTGTTTACAAAAACAAAACAGATGAAAAATAATTCACATTCGGGTAAAACAGGTAAAATCAGAAACTATCGTAAAAAAACCGGACTACCTCCCGGCACTCTGGTTTATACCGGTAATGCTGAACAGGAAACCACTTTCGATCTCTTTAGCTTCGATGCTGCCACAGTTGAAAGAACCGAATCGGCTATGGTTTCAGAAATTACCGGTAAAATTAACCTGAACAGAAACAACTGGATAAACGTTATCGGGCTTAGCAATACTGAACTGATTGGTGACCTGGGCAAACACCATACCCTCCATCCTCTTTTGCTCGAAGATGTGCTGAATACTGATTCTGTTCCAAAATTTGAAAACTACGGTGATGTGCTTTATATGAGCCTGAAAATGTTGAAATGGGATAGTGAAAACAACTCGATTGATGCAGAGCAGATCAGTTTTATTGTTGGTGAAAATTACCTGTTGTCGTTTCAGGAACGGAATGGTGATGTTTTCGATATGGTTAGGGAACGACTNNCTTATTGATAAAATCGTTGACAACTATTTTATTATTCTTGAAAACATTGAAGACCATATAGAAAATATTGAGCTTGAACTGATTCGCGATACCGACCGCATTACGCCGCTGCAACTGATGCATCTGAAAAAACAACTTATTCAGCTCAGAAAACATGTGTACCCTTTACGGGATGAAATAAGGAAACTGCAACGCGACGATTCAAAACTCATTGACCGAAAAACCATAAAGTACATCAACGATCTGTACGATCACCTTCAGAACATCATTCAAAACCTCGAAAGTTTCCGCGACACCATCAGCAACCTGATGGAACTCTATTCTTCAACCATCTCAAATAAGCTAAACAGTGTCATGAAAACCCTAACGGTAATCGGGGCAATTTTCATACCGCTCACTTTCATTGCAGGAGTTTATGGAATGAATTTTGAATTTATGCCTGAACTGCATTACACCTGGGGCTATCCTGTTGCGCTGCTTGGCATGCTGGTTATAGCCCTCGGGTTATTTCTTTATATGAAATCGAGAAAATGGTTTTAGCCTTGAATATAGCATTTAAAGAGTTATTTACAGGCGGATTAGGATTACTTAAATTGCGTAAGTTTGCATTGCATTAATGAGACCCATGATACAAGCCCGCGACATTACAAAATCTTATGGTAATTTAAAAGTTCTGAAGGGAATCTCACTCGAAATAAAGAAGGGTGAAATTGTTTCAGTAACCGGAGCATCAGGTGCGGGCAAATCTACCTTANNGGCAGCCTGAACGATCGCAAACTGGCAGAATTCAGAAATAAGAAAATCGGCTTTGTATTTCAGTTCCATCATCTCCTGCCCGAATTTACGGCCCTCGAAAATATCTGCATACCTGCATTTATAGCACGTACAAGCAAAAAAGAAGCAGAGAACCGTGCAATGGAGTTGCTGAACTTTCTCAATCTTAGCGACAGAGCTTCACACAAGCCATCAGAACTTTCGGGCGGCGAACAGCAACGGATAGCCGTAGCAAGGGCTTTGGTTAATCAACCCGCGGTCCTTATGGCCGATGAGCCATCGGGTAACCTCGATTCAGCTAATGCCAGGCAACTTCACCAGTTGTTTTTCGACCTCCGCGATAAGTTGAACCAAACTATTCTGATCGTTACCCATAACGAGGAACTGGCCGAAATGTCGGACCGAAGGCTGATAATGAAAGATGGGCTGATTATCAAATGATAGCAATTTTGTCGGATTTTTTCAAGAAACATCATAAAGCTGAAAGTTTGCTAAAGGAAAATAAAAAGAAATCATAACAGAAAATTGCCGTCCAATTCAAAATAAAAAACCGATTGTTTCGTTTACAAAATGTCCGTCTGACCCCCGGACCGAAATTGTATTACCCTAAATTTCCTTTCGTAATGAAATCTACTACCAATAAATTGTTTTCCCTGATAAAAGTCTTGCCACTGCTATCATTTTTACTGATGTGCATTCTGATTCAGCCAGTTCATGCACAGGTTACTGGCCCTGATAATCAGGCCAAACTTCAGCAGTTTGAGGACGCAATAACCAAAGGAGAACAGTTTCTGCAGGCGAAAGAGTATGCCAAAGCCAAAGCCGAATATCAAAAAGCTTTGATTATTGATCCCTCCTCAAAATATCCGAAAGATAAATTGACCTATATCCGTAAGTTTTACATTGACCCAGCCGATGAAGCGCGCTTTAACACCGCAATGGAAAGTGGCAACAAACTTATGATTGAAGCAGATTATGCTGCAGCACAAGCTCAGTTTGAAATCGCCTCAAACATAAAGCCAGAAGATAAAACTGCCCGCGATAAAATGGCGGAAGCCGAGAAGTTAAACCTGGCCAAACTAGAAAAGCAGAAACAATACAATAAATTGATTGCTGATGCAGATAGACTTTTTGCCGCTAAAGAAATGACTGCTGCCCGTGCAGCTTATGATGCCGCCTTAAAAGTTGACCCCACCGCATCTTATCCACAACAGCGAATTGGCGAAATAGATGCAAAGGCTGCAGCCGAAAAGGCACAGAATGATGCCTATAACAAGGCCCTGACCGATGGTGATGAAGCTTATATGAACCGCGATTTTACTACCGCCCGCCTGAAATATGAACAGGCATTAAAAATAAAGCCGGGAGAAAATTATCCTAAAAGCATGTTGGAAAGGGTTGCACTGGGAACAGAACAATTGAAGGATGCCCTGCAAAACTATCAGACTGCAATTGCCGGAGCGGATAAACTGTTCGATAAAAAGGATTATGAAACTGCACTGCCCGCATATCAGAATGCGCAGAAGATAATGCCATCGGAAAAATATCCATCACAACAGATAGAGAAAATTGAAGCGATTTTGCTTCAGATGCAGAAACTTGAGGAGGATTACACGAAAGCAATTGCTGCCGGTGACAGGCTTTTGAATGAAAAACAATACGCCGATGCAAAAATAGAATATCAGAATGCCAATAACCTGAAACCAGATGAATCGTATCCAAAACAAAAAATTGAAGAGGTTGCCGGCCTTTTGCTTGCTCTGAAGGAAGCCGAACGGAACAAGAAGTATCTGTCGGTTGTAACCGAAGCTGATCAACTCTTTGATTCAAAAGATTTTAACACGGCTTTGCAGAAATACCAGGAAGCAACCACAATAAAACCCGAAGAAAATCATCCGAAAGAGAAGATTGCGGCCATCAACAAGCTTAAGAGCGAAGAACAAGCCAATGAAAAAGGGTATGAAAAAGCCATTGCAGATGCTGATAGCAAATTTGCTGTTAAAGCTTACGAAGAATCCGTAGTACTCTATCAATCAGCGCTTTCGCTGAAACCCACTGAATCCTATCCGGTGGAGCAGATTTCCAAGGCACAGGCAGCGATAGCGGCTTTAAAGCAGCAAGAAGAGGCCTACAATCTTGCTATTGCTTCCGGCGACAATCTAATGAATAAAGGAGAAAACGAAAGTGCCATCCAGAATTATCAACAGGCACTTACAATAAAACCCGACAGCAAATATCCTCAGGATCAGATTATAAAGATAAATGCCATCATCAATGCCAATAAATCAAAAGAGGAACGGTACCAGAAGCTGATTGCCGATGGAGACCGGCTTTTCGGTGCGACATCCTATCCTGATGCACTGTCAGCATATAACCAGGCAATTTCACTGAAGCCGGATGAAAAATATCCTGTAGCCCAGGTGTCAAAAATAAACCTCCTTATTGAAGAACAAAAAGCAAAGCAAACTGCTTATAACCAGCAGATTGCCGATGCCGAAAAATTATATAATGAGAATGACTTAGATAAAGCGCTGAAAAAATACAAGGAAGCGCTGCTGACAATTCCTACTGAAAAATATCCTCAGGACAGAATTTCGGCTATCAACAGCATTCTTGAACAGCGTAAATCGCTCGAAGAGAATTATGCCAAAAATATAAGCGAAGGTGACAAAGCATACAAAGACAAAGAGTTGGAGGTTGCGCTGGCTGCTTACGAAAAGGCAAAAGCACTGAAACCATCTGAGAAGTATCCGCAGGATCAGCTTGCACTGATTGAAAAGAGCCTTGCTGCATCAAAGGCGGCTGAAGAAAACTATCAGCGGATAATTGGTGATGCAGACCGCGCTTTTAACAACAGCGAAATGGAAATTGCCACAGCTAAATACAACGAGGCTGGTAAGCTGAAACCCGATGAAAGCTATCCCAAACAACAGATTGAGAAAATCAAGAACCTCCTGGCCAATCAAAAAGAGATCTATGAGAATTATCGTTTAGCCATAGTTGAAGCGGATCGCCTGTTTAATGCAAAGGATTACGACCCTGCCCTGACCAAATACAACGAAGCCTTATCGCTCAAACCAAACGAAATATGGCCTGGTGAACAGATTTCGAAAATAAATGCACTGAAAGGCCAGATGGCTGAAGCCGAGCAGGCTTATGCGGATGCACTTGCAAATGCTGACAATCTGTTTGATAGCAGCAAATGGGATGAGGCAATAGCCGCATATCAGCAGGCTTTAAAACTTAAGCCAAATGAGCAAAAGCCCAAAGACCGGATTACGCAGATAGAAATAAAAAAATCGGAACTTCGATCTGTGAATGAAAATTACTCCGGCTTGATCGCGGAGGCCGACAGGCTGTTTGATGCAAAAGAATACGCCAATTCGATTCAGGCATACGAAAAAGCTCTTGCGCTAAAATCCTCAGAGACCTATCCGAAAGCCCGCATCAGCACTATAAATTCAATTCTGGACGATCAAAAGCAATTAGCCGATAAAGACTATAACGATGCCATTGAAAATGCAAACCGCATGTTTACACAAAAGGACTATATAAGCGCCATAAAAGCTTATGAATCAGCGTCCTCAATCAGACCTGCTGAAGCTTATCCCAAAAATAAGCTGATTGAGATCAAAAACATCCTGATGGAACGTTCACGGAATCAGATGGATGCTTACAACAAAATAATATCGAAAGCTGATCTGGCTTACCAGGATAAAATATTCGACCAGGCAATAGATGGTTATGAAGAGGCGAAACTGGCCAAACCCGATGAGGTGTATCCGGATGAAATGATCCGGAAAATCAGGAAATATATGGAAGAGCATACAATGGTTGATTTGATATCCGCTCCCCTAGTGGTCAGTGCGGATACAGAGAAGAAATTCAATTTCAAGCCTATTGAAATGCGACTCAGGAAAAACAACTATATCATCCTGAAAGCGAGGAAAACCAGCGAAATTGAGCCAAAGGTTTACCTGAATTATGGAATTGACGGCCAGAAAAGCGGCGGCATCGTGCTTAGAAGTATTAAATCGCAGGAAACCGGCGACTATATGGTGAGGGTTAGTATTCAGGACCGCTGGTATCGCCTCGACAATAACTGGGTCAGCATNNGATTCAATTATTTAAGTTACAGAAAAATTACTGACATTTGCAGCAATACCATTTCACATAAACTGCAGTATGGAAAGCTATTTTGAACAATTCAGAAAAAACACTATCGGATACGATCTTGAATATAACACGCCCTATGGTCGCCAAAAGCTGATATATGCCGACTGGATTGCAAGTGGAAGACTATACAAACCCATAGAAGACAGGTTAACTTATGAAATAGGGCCATTTATAGGCAACACCCATACCGAAACCAGTGAAACCGGCACTTCAATGACTAAGGCCTATCACGAGGCTCACAAGCGAATTAAAAAACATGTGAATGCCGGCCCTGATGATGTGATTATAACTGCCGGATTTGGTATGACTGGTGTTATTGTCAAGTTCCAGCGGATGATGGGGCTTAAAATGTGCGGGCAACTGACCGACAGCAAGTGTTTTAAGGAAAAAGAGCGACCGGTTGTTTTTGTTACACACATGGAACACCACAGCAACCATACATCTTGGTTCGAGACTATGAGTGACGTTGTGGTACTTCCTCCCGGAGAAGATTTATTAGTTAATCCTGATGAGTTGGAGCGTCAGCTTGCGATCTACGAAGACCGCACACTGAAAATCGGTGCCTTTACTGCATGCTCCAATGTTACCGGAGTCAGAACACCGTATCATCAACTGGCTAAAATCATGCACAAACATGGTGGCATCTGCTTTATTGATTTTGCTGCATCTGCTCCTTACGAAAACATTGATATGCACCCCGAAGACCCTATGGAAAAACTGGATGCCGTACTGTTTTCACCACATAAATTTCTGGGCGGCCCGGGATCTTCCGGTGTTTTAATCTTCGACCGATCTATGTACCACAGCCGCACTCCCGACCAGCCCGGTGGTGGAACCGTTGACTGGACAAACCCGTGGGGCGAATACAAATATGTTGATGATATTGAATTGCGCGAAGATGGTGGAACACCGGGCTTTATGCAGGCTATCCGCACTGCGCTTTGTATTGAACTAAAGGAGAAAATCGGAGTTGAGAATATTGCCAGGCGCGAAAAGGAACTACTAAAAATTGCGTTTGAGGGTATGGAAAAGATACCCGGCCTTCATATTCTTGCTGATAACCAAAAAGACCGACTGGGCGTAATCTCATTTTACTTTATAGATATTCACTACAACCTGGTTGTAAAGCTGCTGAGTGATCGCTATGGAATACAGGTTCGGGGTGGTTGTGCCTGCGCAGGTACTTACGGGCATTATCTGCTCGACGTTAGCTACGAACACTCCAGGAGTATTACTGAGCTCATTAATTCCGGCGATCTTTCTCAAAAACCAGGCTGGGTAAGGCTATCGTTACATCCAACCATGACTGATCATGAACTGAGAACAATTCTAGAAGCCATCGAAGAAATTGGCAAAAACTACAAAAAATGGAGCCAGGATTACATGTACAACAAGCACACCAATGAGTTCAAGCATGTAAAAGACAATTGCCAGGTTACCGAAAGAGTTAGTGAGTGGTTTAAGATTTAGGGCNNCAGGGTAAAGGGTACAGTGCAAAATTAACAAGATCTATTGATTCGCTTATCACATTTCAATGATGGGTAAACACAACTTCTCTGGTATTATTACACTGTAGAGACCTCAAGGCATTAATTCCACCTTTTCATCTTTGCCCAGAACAATCAACGTAATTTCAGGCAGTATCCCTACCCTTCCGGGATAACCAATATGGCCCAGACCTCTGTTAATATACAAATAGCTGATTTTACCTGAAGATGTTTTATATGGATATAATCCAGCCCATTCTTTATAAATATACTGCGAAGGGCTCCACTTGATACCTGCTATCTCTATACCCATCTGCATACCATGTGTGTGGCCAGATAAGGTAAGATCAAACTGCGGATATCGGCCGGTAACTTCAGCATCCCAATGGGTTGGATCGTGCGAAAGCAGAATGTTCAGATCGGCTGCCGGCATATGATCAAGTGTGATTTCCATATCACCATACTTTTTAAACCTTGAAGTTGCACTCCAGTTCTCAACCCCGGCAAGCAACAGGCTGGCACTATCAAGCATTATCAACTTTGATTGATTGCGTAGTAGCTCCCAGCCTATTTTCTGATAAAAAGTATAGAGATCTTCCATATTCTGCTGTTTGGCATCAGGGCTGTCCCAGGCGGTATAATCGCCATAATCGTGGTTTCCCAGAATTGCATAAACACCAAGCGGTGCTTTTAGCTGTGAAAGTGTTGATTCAAAACCATGAACTTCGGAAGTGCTGTAATTTACCAAATCACCTGTAAATACAATGATATCCGGTTTTAGTGCCATCACTTGATCAACCGCCCGTTGCAATGGCTTTTCAGATACCCAGCTGCCCAGATGAATATCAGACAACTGAACGATTCTGAGTCCGTCGAATTGTGGAGGCAATTTTTTAATTCCAACATTAACCTCATGAACCTTAAACTGGTAAACCCAGAAAATGCTTCCAGAAAGCAACAGAATCAATGAAACAGAGCCAAGCACTATTCCGGTTGCCCTGAAAAAGCGAACAGGTTTAATAAATAACCATTGTTTTGCTGGTTTGCCAATGCCACTCAGAAAAGAAACAAATTGTAGAATAAATGCAGGCAGAAGGCCTACAAACATGATAAACTTCGACAAATAAGCCATTAATGCAATTCCCGGAATATAAATCCTGGGCCAGTCTTTCCATTCCTGCAAAGGCAGAAAAACGGACCCAACCAGAAAAGCAAAAAGCAATCCAATTGGTATCCACCAGAGTATTGCAAAAATAGCTTTTACAAAAGATGTGGAATGTTGCCAGAATTTGCGTAAATCCCTATATATGAGCCAGTCAATGATAAACAGGATCAGCAGAAAAGGTACTCGTCCGGCATACTTTGGCAATGAGGTACGCAATGCAAGATATAAGATTACAACAAACAGAAGCCCAAGGAGAGGTAAAAGATAACGGGCAATTATTTTGGTTCGGGTAGATTTCATAGTTTACGAATGTCTTTATAAAACAAAAACCGGCCACAATGGTTTCCATCAATGGCCGGTTCAATCAGTGCGCTATGGTGTTAAGCATTGGCTTTCACATAATTAACAAGTCCCTTTGCATCAAAAATACCCATAAGTTTGGCTGGCAGAGGTGCAAACCTGAATTCTTTTCCGGCCACAGACACCTTGCCGTTTGCAAAATCAATTTC
The DNA here is from genome assembly GCA_002426025.1 of Bacteroidales bacterium UBA5537. GTDB lineage: Bacteria > Bacteroidota > Bacteroidia > Bacteroidales > Lentimicrobiaceae > Lentimicrobium. Next base: position 59,273 of record DINP01000062.1, read on the forward strand.
GACTTTATCGCCTTGTTTGTAGGCATCTACTGCTTCAGGAAGCAGAATAATTGGCAAGCCCTGATTTACCGACGAGCGGTAAAATATCCGGTTAACCGATTTACAAATTACCGCTTTAACACCAGCATGTGCTAGTCCAACCGAAGGATGCTCGCGCGAACTGCCGCAACCAAAATTGGCGCCAGCTACAAGAATATCGCCCTCTTTTACCCTTTCGGAAAAACTATCATCAAATCCTTTAAAGAGGAAAGGCATAATTTTTTCGGCTTCGTTGCTGTTGATTTCATAGGTAAATTTACCGGCAAACATCTGATCGGTGTTCAGGTTGTCCACATCAGCATAGTTCCATGACCCATTCGCATAGCGATCTTCTCCCTGGGCAATATCAACGGTTTTGCTCTGCTCAACAGCAAAAGGGAATTTATCGGTGAAGTGATCACCACGCGGATCGGCTATTTCGCCTTTAAGCGCGGAATAAGCCACAACTGCAGGCGAAGCAAGGTAAATAGCCGATTCTTTGTTACCCATACGCCCTTTAAAGTTGCGGTTGGCGGTTGAAATAACAGTATAACCATCGGCGGGTATCCCCTGCCCTGTTCCCAGACATGGGCCGCAGCTTGGAGCCAATACGTTAGCGCCGGTTTCCATAAACAGCTTGATCAGGCCTTCTTCCATTGCCTGCATATAAATTTCCTGCGAAGCCGGGATAATCAGAAGCTGAAAACCTTCGGGCAAAGTCTGCCTTTTCAGAATTTTAGCTGCTTCGCGCAAATCCTCAATACGTCCGTTGGTACAGGTGCCGATCAAGGCCTGGTTGAGTTTCACTCCTTTTACTTCGGCAAGAGCCTTTACATTATCAACATGATGAGGAGCCGCGACTACCGGGAACAATTCGTTCAGGTTAATCACGATTTCACGAACATAGGAAGCATCGGCATCGGCCCAGGTGCCACTGGCTTTATGGCCTAACCATTGCTCAAGAACTTCATCAGCCGGGAAAACAGCATTTTTGGCACCCATCTCAGAGGCAAGATTAGCAATGGTCATACGGTCGGCAACATTCAGGGTTTTTACCCCTTCACCATGATACTCAATGGACATATAATCAGCGCCGCTTGAACCTATCATACCAATAATCCAAAGCGAAAGGTCCTTGGCATAAACACCGGCGGGCAATTTTCCATTGAGGGTAATTTTGATCGTTTCCGGAACACGAAACCAGGTTTCTCCCTGTTTCCATAGTCCGGCTGTTTCAGTGCGGTCAATACCAGCCGCAAATGAATTAAAAGCTCCGGCAGTACAGGTATGGCTATCGCTTCCAACTACAATCATATTGGGGCATGCATATTTCGAAACTATCTGGTGGCAGATTCCTTTGCCAACATCGTGAAATTTCTTAATGCCTTGTTGCTTAACGATGTCGCGGATTTTCTGGTAATCATTGGCCAGTTTTGCGTTGGTTGGCGGTGCATTGTGATCCAAAACAATCAGTAACTGATCGGGGTCTGCCACTTTAACTCCTCCCATCTTATTAAATGTACTTCCAATACTGGAAGTATTGTCATGGGTTAGAATAATGTCCGGTTTACGGAAGACGATGGCACCAGCTTCGGCACCTAAAATTTTTTCTGCAAAGGTTTTGCCTTTCATACTATATGTTATTTTCCTGGTTGTTAAAACAGATTATTTCAAACCAAAATCTGCAACGAAATTATAAGATTTACCGAATTGCCCACCAAAAATGAAAAAATATATTTTCAGCCTGATTCTGACAAGCTGAATGTTGCAAAATCATACAATTAAAAGGATATCCGGTTTTTTATTGGCCCTGACCTTCCATTTGTTTGTCGAGCTTCATTTGCTGCTGAATCCGGTTTTCGAGGAGTTGACTATAGTCGCGTGCACGCTTTAATCCGTGCTGTTGCCAGGCCCGGTCGGCCCATTCAAGCGCAAGAGACAGATTTCCATCTACCTCGCTGGCCAATGCCATATTATAACAAGCTTTACCGGCCACTTTTGGCTCATTTGAAACAGTATATCTTTTCCATACAGGGATGGCTTCATTCCAGTTTCCGCGTTTTACATTTTTTGCAGCCACTTTAAAATCATCATTTGCACGGGTAAAATATGTCCGGCTTACATTAACCCAGGTTGGAGAAATGCGTATGGCATATTGTTTTCCTGAAAAGTAGCCTGATTCATTTATTGCCCTTCGCTTCGATGGCAGGTTTCCAAGAGCCTGTTCGGGTGAATCGCCACTAGCGTTCCATTCCATCTCATCTGTAAAAACATTCCTGTCAACAATCTGGTGACCATCAGGACTGTATATTGTCCATCCTGAATTAACGTTCATACGCAGGTCAACGTAATATTCCTTAACAACAACCTTTTTCTTATCAATTATACGCTCCACATCGGCGGAACTCTTTTTCAGGGCAATATCGGAATCGAAGGTTTCGAGGGCAATAACTGCATCAACCTTAAACCTTTCGCAAAGCTCTTCAACCTTATCCCATTCAAGAAACTCAGGAAACTGGCGGGTTCCGGTTCCACGAAAATCCAAACCCTCGATCACAACCGCGTTAAACCGGGGGCCAGCGTTGATTCCTGTTGAAAACCCACTGAGGCATTCCTTTGAACCTTCGCGATCGGCAGCAATAGATTCTCCTGTAACCAGTCCTTCAAGGAAATTATTGAAGCCCTGTCCTTTGGCAGGAAGTGAGCGGTTTATTACACCAAGCTGCTTAATTTCAGCAGGTAAGGTAATGGCACCAGGCTTAAGAATCTGCATTTGATGTGATGCTGTACCGCAGGATACCAGAAATAATGGAAGCAGAAAAAGAATCAGAAAACCATGGATAAAAGCTCTCATAGCATTTGGTTTAAGTAAATAGGTTCAATCGGCCAATCCAATTTTTATACCATAAAAGTATGAAGAAATTGTGAAGTTAAAATAAATCATAGGGAGTGGTAGATGATAAAGTATTGATTGAACATTGGCGGAGATAAATTTCCGGACCAATCTGGCGCGACATCACAAAAAAAATGCTTTGTAAATCAANNAGCATTCAATTTATGTCGGGGTGGCCGGACTCGAACCTACCCCTGCCGAGGCGGGGCCAATCCAGATGGGCAATGATTTTCATTTTTGCTTTCTCAGTTTATCAGTACTCTTTGTCTGAATCTCTTTTTATACAAATCCTGAATACTTGTGTTTTTGTAAGTCAAATTGAAAATTAAAAACAAAATATTTTCGCTGTACTCACTATATTCTAATTGTACTATTTTTATTTGACAGTTCGCTGAATTTTCAGAATAGATTATGAAAAGTATCAGAGATTTGTTTTTGAGAAACCAAATTATTGTCATATAATTGAAAATGATTTTGATACACGATAGTTTTGGGATGAGGACAAAGGTTGTAAATGAAAAATTAGTATAATGTAGTTACTTGTAAACTTGAGCCAGATGGAAGTAAATTCAAATGACAGTAAGCTTAATTTACTAAATCTAATAATCATTGTTTTATCAATCTATGTACTAATAGCCTTGCTATTAGATACATTTTTCAAACTTCCACCCGAAATTTCAAGAATTCTTTTTCTGTCAGATAATGTTATTTGTGCTGTCTTTCTTTATGATTTTTGTTTGCGCTTCTATAGAGCAGAAAGTAAACTGAAGTTTATGAAGTGGGGTTGGATAGACCTATTATCAAGTATTCCTGCAATTGATGTTCTAAGAGTAGGAAGAAGTGTTAGACTTATTAGGCTTTTACGATTATTGAGGGCTTTCAGGTCAACAAAGCATCTAATTAATCATATCTTTCGCAAAAGGGCACAAGGTACATTTGTTTCGGTTTCAATAATTGCATTCCTATTAATTATCTTTTCTTCAATAGCCATACTTCAAGTTGAAGATAGTCCTGATAGTAATATCAAAACTGCTGAAGATGCTTTATGGTGGGCTTATGTAACAACTACAACTGTTGGTTATGGTGATAAGTATCCAGTAACGACAGAAGGTCGAATTATTGCAGGTGTTTTAATGACTGCTGGTGTTGGACTATTCGGGACATATACAGCATATGTAGCTACTTGGTTTATTTCGGGTAAAAAAGAGGATGAAAATGTTGAAGTAACTAATAATTAGCGATGAAAACACTGAGGTATGGGATTTGGATAATAGCTGTTGTAATGTTAGTCTTCATTGCAATATACTTCTATAGATTTAACGGTGCACTATCAGATAGTAAAGCTGATTGGGGAACTTTTGGTGATTATCTTTCTGGTGTGTTTTCTATGTTCAACTTAGCTGTAGTTGTTTTATTAACTGTATATGTAGCAGGTTTGGATAAGAAAAGAAGTGAAAGGGAAATAGAAGTTCAGCGAAGAATTATTCTTACTCAATTTAGAAAAGAGGAACTTGAAGTATTAGAAAATAAAATTACTGATACCATTGCACTGATGACTGAATTTAATAATGAGCAAATGATAAAAAATATTCAAGGAATCATTGATTATATATTAATATTTCAGGTGCAAAAAAAATATTTATTTCCAATTCTTTTAAACGAGACTGTTAATAAGTCCTTTAGTACACTTAATCAAATACTTGAGAATATGCAGGTTTCAATTAAAGAAGTAGAAATTGCATTTGCAAAAGAGAAAATAGATACTGAACCTGCACTTAAATTTGCAAATTTGACAGCTGATTATACCGAATTGAGATATAATTTAATATCTCGATTACAACTATTTATATTGAATGATCTAAAGGGATAGGGGTGTTTAAAACTTCATATTGCCTATATGCCCACCCAATCCCGACATCTATAATAAATCTGAATTTTCGAGGGGGTGTAAGAGGCAGTAAATGAGTGAATTATATATGTATTTGATTATCTGATAGTTGAAAATTGTGTTCGGACTGCGATAGAAGGGGTTCATTTTTTATATAAAAACCTGCCTACACTCATTTACAAGCTTTCAAATAATGGATTAAGAGTGGTTCAGGTAAGAGGACAATCCAAACTTATCCTGTCTTAAATCGCTTTTCCGCTTTACCTGATAACACGAGAAACTATTTCTTTTACTTTTTCTACTACCAAAGAAAAAACCCCTGTAACATTACTGCTACAAGGGTTCTAATCAATTTATGTCGGGGTGAATGGATTCGAACCATCGACCCCCTGGTCCCAAACCAGGTGCGCTAACCGGACTGCGCTACACCCCGAAATATTTCAAATCATTAAAGGAGAATCTTTTTTCGTCCTTGCGGTGAAGGGGGGATTCGAACCCCCGGTACCGTTTCCAGTACGACAGTTTAGCAAACTGTTGGTTTCAGCCACTCACCCACCTCACCAAATGGGAGTGCAAATGTACAAATCCATTTTAGATTACCAAATTTTATTTTCAGGCATTTTAATTTATTTTTCCGGTTAGGCTTCAAACCGATTTGAATATCCTGATTTCTGAACATTTCCAATTCTCCCACATCCAATTCTATAGATTATTAAATAGTTCAAAACCAATGGGGTAAGTGAATATTGAATGACGGTAAAAAAGAAAAGGCAGCCCCCTAAGCCACCTTTTTAGTTTTCCAAGTATCACAAGTTACGAAATACTGGTAAGTGATTTTAACACGCCAGGGCCAAGCACGACCCCCAGTTTTTCGAGTAGTCTGTTTTTATCAATCGGTTTTGAAATGTAATCAGAACATCCTGAAGCATAACAAAGCTGAACTTCGTTATCGTGAACAAAAGCTGTTTGTGCTATTACTTTCAGATCGGGCCTTATACTATGAATAGCAATAGTAGCATCAAATCCGTTTACACCGGGCATATTAATATCCATCAATACAACATCAATTTCTTTGTGTTCACGAACCATATTAATAGCTTCCTGTCCTGATGATGCCCAAAGTACAATTGCTTCGGTGTTTCTCAATATTGTTTTCAGATAGAGAAAACTACAATCTGTATCTTCGGCAATCAGTATAGTTTTCCCTGTCCATTTATAGACTTTTGCAGGAGTCTGGCTGGTGAAGTCAGTAAACATCAGATCATTCATGAGTTAACTGGTTGTAGTGAGTTTAGGTTTTACGGGTCATTTTCACCTGTTTATCTCTTTTGACCTGAAAAGTAATCCCGATTTGAAAAGAAAGTTTACATTTCATTTTTTCTGTTGTTGTCTATACACAGATAAACTGCAATTCAGAATCTTTTTTTACCTTTGCACCCGCTAAACAGCAAATACCATCAGGGTATTTGTCAGGCAGGCTTATTACTTTTTGAGAATTTCTGGTCCGGTAGCTCAGTTGGATAGAGCAGCAGCCTTCTAAGCTGCGGGTCGTGGGTTCGAATCCCGCCCGGATCACCAAAAATCATCAACCACCTATAAACCAATGTTTTATAGGTGGTTTTTTTTATTTATAAATTTCAGGTTACAATTCTCAATCCGAAGCGATTATCAATAAAAGCGGGATTTTTTACTGCAATAAAACATTTGTACATTTATTGCCTCTAATCAGAAAGCTACCACAACTTTTTCCGAATAAACAATTTCTTCATTATGGAAAACGAAAATTTTAAACTGAAAGATCTTAAAATTTACAACACTAATGAATCAGCAGCCTGTGCTGAAAGAAAGTATAGAAGCGTTTTCGATATTTCAGAGTTGCCTGATCTAACTATTGAACTCAGCCTTTATAATAAGAAATTCGACGAAGAATACTGGTCGGAGGAAGTTGAACTTTATTGCTACCGTAAATCAACAAAGGGTTTAACCGCTTCAGGATATACTGTTTGCAAAGATCTGGAAGCTGATGAAAGTGAAAATATTCTGGTTACTGATTTCACGGTTAAACTTGATAATGAGCTGGATAATCAATCAGGCACCTACTATATTGAAGTCAGCATTGATGGAACAAAGATTGCTTATTCAGAGTTTACCCTTTTAGATGGAGGTGGCCTTTATAACGGCCACAACCCCTATTTTGAAGTTTATGGATTAAAGCTTTTTGAAGATACCAGCGAACCAGAGCCCCAGCATATTGAACGCTCCTATCACCGTCAATTTCAGCGAATGGCAACCCGCCTGGTGTGGGCTGAGTTCGAGATCAGGAACCTGATTCCCGAAAAAACCTGGAAGGGCGAATTCTTTTTCAATTACTACAATGACCTTCGCCAGCTTGTTCGACAGGAGATTAAGATTGTTGACGTTACCCCAAATCCGCCAAATCACGAATTTTTTATTGAAGCAGGATGGGGACATCCAGAAAATGTAAGCTGGGAAGAGGGCAAATACACCATAGAAATCGTTTTTATGGGAAAAGTGATTGCCATTGCCTTTTTTATTGTTTCGGATAGTGCTGAGCGCGGTAATGCCGATTTTACAATTGTCTGGAAAGAAAATCAAACACGGATTTCTTCCATAGAATCGGGTCAGCTCTCAGAAGATGAGATATTTTCAGAGTTAGATCAATTGGTTGGCCTTGAAAGTATAAAAAAGCGACTGCATGAATATGTGGGCTATATAAAGTATATGAAGCTGCTCGATAAGATGGAGATTGAACCGATGAAATCCATCAATCTTCATGCGGTTTTCAGTGGAAATCCGGGCACGGGCAAAACCACTATCGCCAAAATGCTGGGCAAAATATATAAAAACCTGGGACTATTGCCAAAGGATACCGTTTACGAAGCCTCCCGTGCAAATCTGGTTGGCCGCTACATAGGCGAAACTGCGCCTATGACCAAAGAGGTAATTGAAAAAGCCCGGGGAGGCATTCTGTTGATTGATGAAGCTTACTCATTGGCTGTAAAATCGGACGATAACAAAGACTTTGGACGCGAGGTTATTGAGGCTATTCTTACAGAAATGTCGGATGGGCCCGGCGATATCGCTATTATCGTATGCGGATATCCTAAAGAGATGGAGGCTTTTCTCGATTTTAATCCCGGCCTGCGTTCACGGTTCAAATACATCTACGATTTCCCCGATTATACCCCAGCCGAACTCATGGAAATTGCCCATCGGACAGCCCGGCAAAAACAGCTCACCTTTTCTGATGAAGTATCTGCAATGATGTATAAGTATCTTGAAGACAGCTTCCGCACGCGAAACCGCAGTTTTGGCAATGCCCGTGTAGTTAAGTCAATGCTTGAGGAGGCCCAGCTAAACCTTGGCATCAGGGTGATTAATTCAAAACAGAAAACCTTAACACGCGAAGAGCTTTGCACAATTCTGCCGGTTGACATGAACAACCTTTTGGTGAAGCAGAAACGCAAGGCGGTTCAGGTAAAACTGGATGAGAACCTGCTCGAAAGTGCGTTTGATGAACTGAAAAATATGGTTGGCATCGAAATGGTGAAAACTGAAATCAGCGAATTGGCAAAGCTGGCAAAGTATTACCGTGAAATGGATAAGGATATTGTGAGTGCATTTTCCCTCAACAATATATTTACCGGAAATCCCGGAACCGGAAAAACCACGGTGGCACGTATCCTGGCAAAGATTTACAAAGCACTGGGCCTGCTCGAACGCGGACATCTGGTTGAATGCGCCCGTGAAGACCTTGTGGGCATGCATGTTGGCGAAACCGCTCCCAAAACACTCGCTAAAATTGAGGAGGCAAAAGGCGGGATTTTGTTTATAGATGAGGCTTACGCACTAACCAACGGAAACGGGAACGATTTCGGCAAAGAGGCTGTAGAGGTTATTATAAGGCAAATGGAGGAGCACCGTGGCGAATTTGCATTGATAGTAGCAGGTTATACGAAAGATATGGAACAATTCCTCGATTCGAATCCCGGTCTGCGCTCGCGGTTCGATAATATGTTATCCTTCTCCGATTTCTCATCCGACAATCTGCTTGAAATTGCCAGGATACAATTAAAAAACAACGACTTAACAATCGAGCCCACAGCCCTCGATCATCTGGCAGTCTATTTTAAATACCATGCGGCAAACCGAAATCAATATTTTGGGAATGGCCGCTTTGTGCGAAAAGTGATTGAAAAAGCCGTCAGAAACCAAAACCTTCGATTAAGCCAGATTCCAAAAAATGAAAGAACCGAACAGCAGATTAAAACGATTTCGCTGGACGATGTGATGGAGTTCAGGCTTGATTCAGATTTGCTGGTAAAACGGCAGATCGGGTTTTGATGTGGGAAGCAATATAGTAGTGAGTACTCAATTCCTAAATAACCGAAAAATTTCGAACCCAGAATCGAAGTCCGTAATTGAACGCAGATAAAACGGAAATGCGTCGCGGATTTACGCGGATTTTTTTATAAAGTAAAAGGGCCAGGCAAACTAACCCATAGGTCCTATCCCATTGTTGGCCAACGTCTTTATTTCTAACGTGGCTTTCAAATTTTGATGAAGTAAATATTTACTTCTCTATACTTTTCGTAAGCGTTGAATTTCAGGTTAATAAAATGTTGATATTTTTATTTTTGGCCAATCTGTGAATCATGTTTTTATTCATACTTTTATTATATACTTGCCCTAATTGCTGCACTGATTGAAACTCCAATAAACAAAGGACTTTTAATTTAAATATTTACGAATTTTTTGTTTTCAAAACCTGCATAATAATAAATCATCTAAAAACCTGAATCAATATGAAAACAGTTTTTACTCTTATTATTTCTATCATTCTTACTGGGTTTACGCTTAGCTCTTCCGCTCAGAATAACATCACAGACCCATTGGATAGTAGAACCAAACTGGTTGACAACTTGCATAGCAATGGAATAAACAGTAACCTTGATGCTTTTACAGTAATTTCCGGAGCCCATAGCAGCGATAAAACTGACAATTCTCGGAATGATGGGTCAGATCAGGATAAACAAGCTATGCAAACCTATTCCAAATTTGATTTTATACCGGGCGAAAAGGTTATTTTCTTTGATGACTTCAGCCAGGATGCCGTGGGAGATTTTCCGGCGTTATGGAACACAAA
>DINP01000024.1 GCA_002426025.1 Bacteroidales bacterium UBA5537
CACTCTATCACTCCATCACTCCATCACTCTTTCACATCTTCTGATCCAGGTTTTTCCCTGTTTCAATATGATGGAAAGTTGGCAAAAAGTCGCTCATTACTTTCACGATTCCCGCTTTTGTTAGTGTAGAGCTTGCGAGTATTTCTTTCAGCTCGCTGATCATCTGTTGAATCTCAGGCAATGGTTTCTTTGGCGCATTTTTTATCACACCAAGAGCATGGAAAGTATTCATATCAAGCACCTCCTCATCGGTATAAAACTCTTCGAAAGTTTTTTCGCCAGATGTTTCAGACACAAAGAAATAAACCGGGTAATGCTTTGACCCCGGCTTCAGTTTGGTTGCTTCGTAACGTGCCTCTTCCTCGCTGCTGCAGATCATGGTTTCATAGCCCAGTGTTTTAAGGAAAGAGATTGTGATGTCTTTAAAGTTCATCATTTCAGCATCCTCAAGTTTTGGGAAGAAAATATCTCCGGAAGCTCCCAGGATACAAGCCATGAGACAGATCTGACCCGATTCCTGCGGCGACACAAAAAACCGGCGGATGTCTGAAGGGCTCGAGAATGGCTGTACTTTCATCAGCCGTTCGAGGTAACCGGCCAGCAAACTGCCATTCGAAAAAGCTACATTGGCAAAACGGGCAGTGGTTATCGGGAACAGGCTTGAGTAAGACATAATCACCTCTTCCATTATCTTTTTGCTGGCTCCCATAATGTTTACCGGGTTGGCCGCTTTATCTGTTGAAACGCAGAAGAAATGAGCCGGTGGATTAACCGCCAGCTTACTCAACAGCCTCTCGGCTTTGATAATGTTATTCTCAAGCAAAGCTGTAACTGAATGCTGATCCTTTTCGCTACGCACATGTTTATGGGCGGCAAAATTGGCTACTATATCAAAAGGACCGTATTTTTCAAGCACCCTATCGAAAACAGGTTCGCCAAAATTGATCGGATAGGTGATGTAGGTCTCCGGAACTATCATTCCATGAGTACTGCGCAGATCACGGGTAAGTTCAGTAAGGTAATTTTCGCTCAGGTCAACCACCACCAGACTTTGCGGCCTGAAACGGAGCAACTCCCTGATAAAAGAGGAGCCAATAGTCCCACCGCCTCCGATTACCAATACCGATTTGCCGGAAATCGCTTCAGAAAGCTGGTTATGGTGTTTTTCGAGGTCTTTTTTGAAAAAACTCTCCGGACGGAAAGTAATGTGTTCGCTGATAAATTTATTTATATCGATCATACTTATTGGGTTGTATTTTGTTTTTTGTTCTTTGCTCAAAGGTTCTATGCACTTCGTGCGTTCAAAGGTTCAAAGGTTCTGGGTTTTGAGTTCATGGTTCAATGGTTCTGAGTTCAATCGCTTCGTCGTTAAAGAGTTCAAAAATGCGAAGGAGTTCAAACTCACTAGTCACTACTCTTTTCCCCCATGTCCCATTCTCCCTTTCTCCCCTTCTCCCTTTCTCATTTTCCCATTTTCTCACCACTCCTTACTCATTACTCATTACTCATTACTCACAACTCACTTCTCAACTAATACAGAGCTTCTTAACCTCATCCACAACTCTTTGCCTCTCCTCATCAGTGATATTCGAGCTTGAGGGCAGGCACAATCCATTATCGAAAAGATAATCAGAAGTGCCATTTGTATAGGCCGGATAATTGTGAAAGATGGGTTGCAGGTGCATGGGTTTCCAGAGAGGCCGGGTCTCTATATTCAATTTTTCAAGTCCCAGGCGAAGTGTTTCTCGGGATACGCAACCGGTAATCACCCTGTCAACAAATATGGTTGTAAGCCAATGGTTGGAATAATAATCGTCGGATGGTTCTGTTAAGACAGTAATTCCCTGAATGGGTTCGAGGTGCTTTTTGTAAAACAGGAAGTTTTCGCGACGTTTCTCGATACGCTGCTCAAGTACTTCAATCTGCCCGCGGCCAATTCCTGCACATATATTGCTCATCCGGTAATTGTATCCGATATGTGAGTGCTGGTAATGCGGAGCCGCATCACGCGCCTGGGTTGCCAGGAAAGTAGCCTTACGGCAATGTTCTTCATTATCAGATATCAGAGCGCCTCCACCCGAGGTGGTGATAATCTTGTTGCCATTAAACGACAAAATGCCTATTTCGCCAAAAGTACCGCATCGCTTACCCTTAAAAGACGACCCAAGCGCTTCGGCAGCATCTTCGATTACAGGAATTTCAAACTCATTGGCTATCAGCATAATCTCATCCATCTGAGCCGGCATCCCATAAAGGTGAACCACAACTATTGCCTTCGGTTTCTTCCCTGTTTGGGCAATACGGTCAACGATTGCTTCCCGCAATAAGTAAGGATCCATATTCCATGTCTGGAAATCAGAATCAACAAATACCGGAATGGCTTTCTGGTAAACGATAGGGTTGGCTGATGCCGAAAAGGTGAAGGTAGAACAGATCACTTCATCGTCCTGCTCAACACCCAGCAAAATTAAAGCCAGATGCAGCGCAGCGGTGCCCGATGAAAGGCAAGAGCAGCCTTTAATATTGTTATACTTTCTGATGTCGTCTTCAAAACCGGTAACATTTGGCCCAAGCGGCATTACCAGGTTTTTACTGAAGGCTTCTTCGATATATTTCATTTCGTTCCCGCTCATGTGGGGAGAGGAAAGCCAGATTGTTGGTTTGTTCATTTAGATTTTTGGTTTCAGAAGGTAAAAGTATAAATAAGTTAAGATTTTAGAAAGAAGTGCAGAGTAAGGAGTAGGGAGTAGGGAGTGAGGAGTAAATTCATGGCATTAGATTCAAATTTCTTTATTCTGCATTAGGAGAAATTCTCACAGGAGTCCTGGTTATTTGCAAAATTTTTCCGGATGATTCATCATTGCTATGAGCATTTTTCTAACTTCATCATAATCTTGAATCAAATTTCTGTGTTTCTGATTGTCGATGTATTGATTATCATTCGAGAAATCCAGCCAGACTTCCGTTTCACTTTCTTCACCCAAGGCATCAGAAAGCTTATTGACAAAGACCTTGGGATATATTCGTTTTGCCCACGATTCAGCAATATTTGTTGGAACAGACCTTGATGATCTTCTGATCTGATCTATTAATGAATATTTCTCTTCTTTGGGAAACGTTTTGGTTATTTCAAAAATCTCCAAAGCAAGCCGATAAGATTTCTGATAAACAATTAAATCACGAAAACCTCTTAATTCCGACATTTTCTAAATTATTAAAAATCGACTTACTCCCTACTCCCTACTCCTTACTCCCTACTCCCTACTCAATTAAAGTACGTTTCTCTCAATTTCTTCCCAAACAACGTATAAATGATAATCTTAATATCAAGCCAGAAAGACCAGTGCTTTATGTAGCTGATGTCTATTCTTACTTTATCGGGATAGAGTACTTCGTCGTTGTATTTAACCGGGTTATCCTGCAGTGCCAGCAATTCTTCCTCATTTGAATATTTGAGGCTGGCAGCACCGGTAAGGCCGGGGCGAATAGTGAGCAGGAGGCGGTCGTCGCCTTCAAGTTTGTCAGCATAGCCTGGCACATCGGGCCGGGGCCCGACAAAACTCATATCGCCAATCAGTATATTCCAGAATTCGGGAAATTCATCGAGTTTGTATTTGCGCAGTGTAGCACCCAGTGGAGTAATCCGGCTTTCACCTTTAACAGAGATGGTATTACCACCATGGTTGACTTTCATCGAACGAAATTTCACCATCTTAAAGAGTTTGCCATTACGGCCTACCCTGTTCTGCCTGAAAAATACAGGTCCGGGCATTTTTATCTTAATCAGAATAGCAATTATCAGAAATACAGGCGAAGTTACAATCAACCCGAAAATGGCTGCGGCAATATCGAAAAGGCGTTTGAAAATCATGTTTTTAGTTTGGGGTGATAATTAAGAACACGGATGATACGGATGACAAGGATTTACACAGATTTTTTTGAACACGGATGACACTGATTTCACGGATTTGCACGGATAACTTATCTGTGGTCATCCGTCGCATCGGTGTTATCTGTGTTCTATATTACCTTGGAACACGGATGACGCTGATTTAACGGATTTGCGCAGATATTATATCTGTGATCATCCGTCGCATCCGTGTTATCTGTGTTCTATATTACCTTGGAACACGGATGACGCTGATTTAAAGGATTTGCACGGATATCTTATCTGTGGTCATCCNNTTTGGAACACAGATGACACAGATATTACGGATTTACTCGGATTTATTTTGAACACGGATGACAAATCAATCCTTCTGTTTTCTATCGTTTGTAAAAATCTTTCTCTTAAAATCCGGCTTTTTTCCGAAATTAAACAGCAAACCTACTTCAATATCAGTGGCTTTGAGGTAATTGATCAATTGGAATTCATGCTCTTCTCTCAATGCTTCCATTGCTTTATTTTCGATGATAATACAATTATCTACTAAGATGTCAGCATAATATTCGCCTACCTCGTAATCTTCATAATACACCTTTATAGGATATTGACTCCTGACCTCAAAATCCATTTTTTGAAGTTCAATTAACAGGGCGTTATGATAAACTTTTTCCAGAAAACCATAACCAAGTTTATTATAAACTGTAAAAAAGGCATTTATAATTTTATCAGTTTTATCCTTATAAATCATAAACTCTAATTATTACTGAAAAAGAATCTGTGTCTATCCGTCTTATCCGTTAAATCCGTGTTCTGCTAACTGTTCTCCACTGAAGACACCCGAAACTGATCAATAAGCAGAAAATTAAATATCTTGATGTACTCATAAACCACATCCTGTGTGCTTTCGCGTGAACGCCACCAGTGCTTTGCATTAAACGATGAATAAGCGCTCGGACTGGTGAGGATGTCGGTGCCGGGGCCTTTTTTCATCACTTTTTTGAAAATCATTCCGGCCCTTCGGGTATGGGATGCGGAAGTAACGATCAGCAGTGAAGTTATTTCAGGATGCTTTTCGAGGTATTGTCTTGTAATCAGTGCTTCCATCTGCGTGCTTACTGCCCGGCCTCGCAATACAGTTATACATGAATCAGGGATTCCCAGGTCAATTGCTACCTGCCTGCACTGATCTGTATTGCTGATCAGATGTGCTCCCCGAATGGTTAATGATTCAACAGGACCCATATTTTCATCTACCAGTATCAGCTTATCAAAATAACCTTCATGATACAAATCTGCAGCCTGTAACACCCTGTCGGTAATACTTCCCATCAGAATAATGGCTGCATCCGCCTTATAAAGGATGTCTTCCCTTACCAGATAAGAGCCGGCAGAGCGAAAGGCCATCACCAATACTAGAATAGGAATCAGTATAAAAGCTGATGCTTTAAAAAAACGAAGAAAAGAGCGTGATTTCAAGAAAAAAATATTAGCTGAGCTTATTAACTGACAATCTATTCATTTTATGCAATTATCGGAAATTTTTGATAGACTTTAAGTAATCCGATAGTGTCGGGAAGAAGTTTAAATTTAACAAATTGCTTGGTTTCAGCATCCATAAGTTCTCCCAAACCATCAAGCAAATGCTTACTTTTCATGGCTTCAAGATGATGAATGCAATTATCAAAATAAACTGACAATGACATCTCCATTCGTGTTTCAACAATACGTTTATTAATCGGAACCTGACGCTTCATAAAAAACCAGGCATCAAAAATATCCCTGTTTGTAACACTTGAACGATCGAGCAAAGCACATAGTTTGTGAGCAAACATATCTGGTTCTACCATTACTCTAATGTTGATACCTAAAAGATTTTTTATCTCATAACTGCTTCCAAAATCACGGTTAGAGATTTCTATCTTTAATTTCCGTTCACCCATCCCATAATCCAGCACAATCAGTGGCCCATAATACTTTTTGGCTTCATCGTAAATATCACCATATTTAAGTATAATTCTCCGCACTTTATCATAAACAGTATCCGCATTTTCAGCCCTGAGTAAATCAAAATCAAGATCTACCGAAAAACGCGGAAGATCATAAAAGAACATTAGGGCGGTTCCTCCCTTAAATCCCAGGCAGCTTGCCAGCTCAATATCGGTGTAAATATCCTTAAGAAGCTGTACCAGAAAAAACTTATGCCGATTAATATCAAACATGCTGAAATAGTTTCCTTACCCGGTTTATTAATGTTTTGGAATGGTATAAAGGCAACAATTTCTCCACCAATTCCTTATTAATCGGGTTGAGATTATCGAAATAAAAATCAGGAAAAAGGTAAAGTTTATCTAAAAATGCCCTTTCAGCTTCAGCCATGTTTATGAACCCAGGCAACTGCCTCACACCAGCAGTATTAATTAAAATCTCATTTTTCAGCTTACTGAATTGATAAAACCGATTTTCAATTTCAATTATCCTGCTCAGGTAGCTTACAATTGAAATTTGATTGCTATATTGGAATATGATACCTTTTTTTTGCAATACATAATCCAATGAAATATAACAGGGTGTATAAAGAACACACGCCAATTCTTCAGGCTTATACTCAGATTTGGTATATATACCCCTACGTGGATTGTAAATCTGGCCAGTTTTCACGTAATAGTTAAGTTTCTTACTTAAACGTTGCATATCGGTTTCACCAACCAACATAGCCACATCCCTTAATCGGAATACCGTGCGGATATCTTTGTATAAGTCTAAAACAATATCCATAATTACATTTTGTGAACCAAATATACTAAAATATCGTATTTGCAGTTTACAAAAACAAAATAATATAACAAATGGCTAAGAAGCTGATGGTTCTGGGTTCGGGGTTTAAGATGGAGAGGGAGCGACTGGGCGATGGAGCGANNAGCTCACCAACCAGCTCACCACAAGTAGGAGCGAAGAAAGGCGTTCA
Organism: Bacteroidales bacterium UBA5537; assembly: GCA_002426025.1. GTDB lineage: Bacteria > Bacteroidota > Bacteroidia > Bacteroidales > Lentimicrobiaceae > Lentimicrobium. Next base: position 6,852 of record DINP01000024.1, read on the forward strand.
GGGTTATTTGGTATTCGTCATTCGTTATTCGTCCACCTCATCCGCCCTTCGGGCACCTTCTCCTCAAGGAGAAGGAAGCATTTATCTAACAAAATGAGATGGTTTTATTATTCTGTCAATACAACCAATAGAACGTTGCTTCGATACGGTGCAATGCAAGTTGATCTGTGTTTATAAGCATTAACTCTTCTACAGCCAACATATTAGTCAATTATAATTTTTACCCTGAGCGTAGCCGAAAGACGTAATTCGTATATCGTAATTCGTTAATCGTTTCTACAAAAAGATCTTCCTCAGAAGTACAAGTGTTTTTTCAACTTTAAAGCCTAGCGAACTAAATGCTTCATTGATTTCGTTAACATTCAGGCCACTGGTGATTGCTTCTACATTACTCACATTACGTTTGACGAGGGCATCAATTACGGCCGCTTCCAACATGGAGGCATAGGAAGGCGTATTATATGCCGGAGCCATAAAACTATAGAAGTACCTTACCGTCTTTTTTGAAGTGAATTCTCCGTTACGGAATCCCGCCAGTTCACCGGTATGGTGGTTTACCAAACCGTATATAAATTCACTTCGGTTGTTGGTAATTGATTTCTTCAGGTAAAGCTCAAGCCTTTTCAGGGATGCCCCGGCGGGCACCAGCGGATCGCGCGAAAAACGGTCATCAGAGGGGTAACTACTGATTATTTTATATATCTCGGGAAGTGAATCCTCTGAAAGCTCTACTGCTTCCCAGGGATAGAATGAACCCGATCCCATCTGCATATTCTCTATCCGCAGATAGCGAAACATACGAAATTCCACGAACCTGAAACCCAGATCTTCAAAGGCATGAATTGTTGGCAGGTCGGTAGCCAGGCACAAACGGTTCATATACCATGGATTCTCGTCTTTAATAAGCTTTTTGATACCCTTACTGTACTCTTCTGGAGTGGTTTCGGCATCCAATACCACCACTTTACGGCCAAAAAGTTCAGATTCTACATTCAGAACAGCGTATTCCATATCAAGTATTTATTGTTATTTGGGAACTGCAATTACTTTTTCCTTAAATCTGTAAAAAACAACCTCATCGTCTCCAACATTTTTGTCCAGAATCATGCCGGCCATCACTTTGTTGTTGTTTCCTACTTTAATACCAGGTATTGTAGCACTGTTGATTCCGAAAAGGTTACCATCTCCAATTTCGGTAAACCCTGAGAAACAAACATTCGGGCTGATGAAATTGAATCGTCCAACCTTCGTATCATGACCCATGCTACACCTTGAATTTAGCATTGTATAGTCACCAATTACTGAATTAGGGCCCAGATTAACCATAGGGCCTATTACCACTCCTTTGCCCAGGGATGCACTTTCGGATATATAAGCAGTATGATGGATCAGTGAAACAAAACTGGCACCATCGCCTGTATAGCGATCTACAAAAAGTTTCCGGTAGGTAAGATTGGCAATTCCCATCAGGTATTCAACATCGGTTCTAACAACATGATCCCTTACTCCTCCGATGAGCGGCGCACCAAATTTATAATTTGAATAATTTGCTGGGTTATCATCCAGGAATCCTACAATTTCAAATTCCTTAATCCCTGTTACTTGTTCGTTGTATCTGATATAGTCGTTCAATTCAGCACCATGGCCACCTGAGCCGACTATGATTATTTGTTTCATCCGATTCTTCCTGTTTTAATTTGTTTGTGAGTGTGAGATTTGAGATGAAGAGCGCTGGGAAGTGGGGCGCTGGGAAATTGGGCGCTGGGAAATTGGGCACTG
>DINP01000089.1 GCA_002426025.1 Bacteroidales bacterium UBA5537
ATGAACCCACAAAAATTTGGTATGAACCCACAAAACTTTGCTCATATCCGACAAAACTTTGCTTAGAACCGATAGGAATTTGCTTAGAACTCACAAAAATTTACTATGAACGCACAAACATTTCATATTAACCCACAAAAATTTGCCAGGAAACAAAAAATATGCACTTAATGCAATTATTAAAGAAGGACCGGCCTCGCTCTCATCCTAAAAAAATTAAACAAAGCCGCATTTTCAGAAAATACCTACTTTTAACACTGTGAAAAAAGGGCCTGTTGTCTGCATTGGTGCAGCACTGATTGATGAAACTTATACCTGCATGGCTGAGCCCAGGCAGGGCACTTCAAACCCTGCAAGCTATTTCCGTTCGCCCGGTGGCGTTGCCCGGAATATTGCCAACCACCTCGCTTTGCTGGGGCAATCGATTGAACTGATCACCCACTTTGGCAGCGATCGTGATGGGCAATGGTTAATGGAAAAGTGCAGTTCTGATGGCATTGGTATTTCACATTCAATAATCAATGATGTTGCAACAGGGCGCTTTGTAGCAATGCTGAGCCCTGAAGGCGATTTGTTTACGGGTGCCGTTTCAACCCATTTTGAATCGCAGTTAACACCCGCTTTCCTGGAACAAAAAATTCACTTACTCAAATCGGCTTCAGTTTTGCTGATTGATACCAATCTTGGCAAAGAAAGCCTGAACTGGATTCTACAACTTTGCCGCCTTGAAAAAATCCCCTGCATTATTGAACCGGTTTCCGTGCCAAAAGCAGCACGCCTGAGAAATGCCGACCTCAGCAATATATTGCTGATTACCCCCAACCGGGATGAGATGCTCGCGCTAAGCGGTGAATCTGACAAATTGGATACCAATCAGTTAATCGGGCATATCCTCGAAAGAGGGGTTAACAACCTATGGATAAGAGATGGCAGAAACGGCTCCGCAATTTATTCTTCTGGGTTCAGTTTTGAACTTGCAGCACCTGAGGTTGGTGTTGTTGACACGACCGGTGCCGGTGATGCGGCCCTGGCTGGCTGGATTTATGCCTGGCTTTTCAACAAAACCCAGGAAGAATGTATTGGTTACGGCCATTCCATGGCTAAACTGATGCTTCAGGTAAAAGGAGCCATCAGAACCGATTTGACACAAGATTTACTTGAAACTACATTTTCAGAAAAATAAACATTCAACATGAAATCAAACGACTACCTGAATATTCACCCAGAAATTATTGAAGCACTGTCTGACGGAAAGCCTGTTGTTGCCCTCGAATCTACCATTATCGCGCATGGTATGCCTTATCCCCTGAATATTCAGACTGCAATGGAAGTTGAGGAAATTGTAAGGAAAAACGGAGCCATTCCTGTAACCATTGCCATTTTGGAAGGAAAACTCTGCGTTGGTTTAAACCCTTCGCAACTAGAAATGCTGGGAAACACCGAAAACGTGTGGAAAGTAAGCCTGCGCGATATGCCTTACGTGGTCAGCAGAAAACTTCCCGGTGCAACCACTGTTGCTTCAACCATGCGCATTGCGGCTATGGCCGGCATAAGAATTTTTGTTACCGGTGGCATTGGCGGGGTTCATAGGGGCGCAGAAACGAGCATGGATATCTCTGCCGATCTTTTTGAGATGGCACAAACCAATGTGGCGGTAATTTCAGCCGGGGTAAAATCAATTCTCGATATCGGACTTACATTGGAATACCTTGAAACGGAGGGCGTTCCGGTAATCACTTACGGGGAGGACGATTTTCCGGCATTTTATTCCCGCAAAAGCGGTTTTAAATCACCTCTGCGCCTCGACGATCCGGCAGATATAGCCGATCTGCTGCGTTCAAAATGGGAGCTTGGGCTGAATGGTTCTGTGCTGGTCGCTAATCCGGTTCCTGAAGCTATGGAGGTACCTCTTCCAAAAATGGAAACGTTTATTAAAGAAGCATTGCTAGAAGCAGAAAGAATGAAAATTACGGGCAAAAAAATTACCCCGTTTCTACTTAAAACTATTGCTGAAAAAACGGGAGGAGAAAGCCTTTCAGCCAATATTGCCCTGGTAAAAAACAACGCGGCACTGGGTGCGCAGATAGCCTGTAATTATTAGCCCCCTCCGAAAAGTTATTTTAGCCACTAAATCTCTGAAACATCAAGATCAACTAAATTATAACAATCTAATTCTATAAGCTTTAGAATTTGTGCTTTTGTGTTTTAGTGGCATTCCCTTATTTTCCACTTTTCGGAGCAAACTCAATTAATATAGTACAAACCTCTTCGTCAGGGTTTACCTTTTATCGCGCTGGCTAATCAGCAAAATGGACGCTTTGCCATCAACCCAGGCGGCACCGGCATCGCGCTGATTGCGGTAACAGGCAATGGAGGAAATAATCAGGTCGTATTGCTCTATACTTTTCTCCGACTCGTTAATCACTATCTGCCTGATGCTATTGGTTGAATTATCATTCACCGGAACTGAAAGTGGAAGAAGACAGGTAGCATCAATCCGACAATCTGGATTAAATCCTCTGGCAAGTTCCTGCAGATAAATTTCATCGTCAGACTCCATCATTATCAGCACTTTACCAATATCACCCAATCCCCTGTCAATAAGCAGCCCTACATCGCATTTTGCCTTATCGAAGAAATAGCGGGCTTTGCCACCGGTTTCATCCTGACTAAGCAGTGGCCTTGAACTACCCACGACCAAAAGATCATATTTGCCCCGGTTGGCAGTTTTAATAATTTCCTGGGTTACATTTTCCGCAGTCCGATAGATTTGTCTTATTTCAATTCCCGCAGCCAGGGCTACTTCTTTCACTTTGCGGAAAGCATCCTCTTCAAACTGCCGGGCATTCTTGATTGAAATTTCGGTATTTGGCGTAAGATGCAGGGCTGTAATTTTCAAACCTATATTACGGTTCCCGAAAAGGCGGTGTACCATTGATGTCAATTTTCCACCAGCTGCCGAAGGGCCGAATGAAATCAACACATTCATTGCTTTGCTCTTGAAAACCGGCATTTCTTCGCTTGGGAACAGGTGATTGATAAGTGCCAGTGCCGGTCCGGTCATAAAGGTAGTTACCAGGGCCATCAGCACGAGGATGGTAAAGATTTCGGGCGAAAGCACTCCGATATCGTAACCTATATTCAAGGCGACCAGCTCAATCAGTCCACGGGTATTCATCAGGGCGCCCATCAGCAGGCTATCTTTCCACGACTGACCGGTATATTTTGCCGCCAGTGCGCTTCCGGCAAATTTCCCGGTAACGGCAACTGCCACAACCAACAAGCCAGTGAGCCACAAATCAGGGTCATTAAGCAAGCCTATCTGAGTACGGAGACCTGTATAAACAAAGAAAAGGGGTAACAGCAACACCAGGCTGACATCCTCCAGCTTCTCAGCCATTATTTGCTTAAACCTCACATTGTCGGGTATAATTACCCCGGCCATAAAGGCCCCGAATAAAGCATGAATACCTATAATTTCAGTTATATATGCCGAAAGCAGCATCGTACTCAATACCAGGGCTACAACCTGCTTACTAATGGTTTCCCTTGCCGTATATTTTAGTGCAACCCTGTTGAGCAATGGCCTTATTACAAACAGCATAACCACAACATAAAGCAGGGAAAGGAAAATGGTAAATAATGCACCACTCACGGCAGTAGCGTTGGCAATGGCAACAACCAGGGCGAGTATTCCCCAGGCAGTCAGGTCATTTACCGCAGCACAGGTTATGGCAGTCATGCCTAAGGGCGTGCGGGTCATGCCGCGCTCTTGTACAATACGCGCCAGCACCGGAAAAGCCGTAATGCTCATGGCAATGCCTATAAACAGGGCAAAGGGTATAAACCGCGATCCGGCCGGTGCAAAGGATTCAAAAAGGAAATAAGCCAGTGCCACACCCATTAAAAAAGGAACTACAATGCTGGTATTGCTGATAAACACCGCGGCTTTTGCCTTTTGCCTGAGAAGCCCGATATCGAGCTCCATGCCGATGATAAACATAAACAAAATCAAACCAACCTGACTGAGAACCTGAAGATTACCGAGCGATTCAACCGGGAAAAGAAATGCAGTGGCACCCGGTAGCAAAAGCCCGAGCAGTGAAGGGCCAAGCATTATACCGGCAAGAATCTCACCTATTACAGTCGGCTGATTGATCAGCGACATAATCCAGCCCAATATGCGGGAAGCAAGAATAATAACCAGTATCTGAAGAATAAGAATGGAGAGGGGATGATGCAGGTTAATTACCTCAAAAAGATTGAAAACCGAATTAGAATTTTCAACCATTTTATGTGCCGGTTTTTCAAATCCAGCTGAGGTTTCAAAAGCTTTGCCTGCATTTAAAATCTGCCATAAAAGAAAAGTCACCACTGCGATTATCGCAAGGTTGAGCAGCGAACCGCTGAATTTAGGCACACTCCGGTCTGGCTTCATTTGAATCTAGGACATGAATGCAAATTTATTAAAAAGATAGCTTTCAAAAACAGGCTGAGACAAGTCATTTTAAATAACCACATTAGAGCCAATAGGGCACATTAACCTTTTTTAAATGGCAATATATCAATGCTTTAAAAAAATAGAGAATAGGAAACTACTTCATTCAGAATTTCTAAATGATCAATTTTACCAATCCAACTGAAATCTATTCTGACTCGTCAATAACAGNNGCAGATTTTAATCAGTTCAGCAGCCCGTTTTACTTTTTCCGACAGTTCATCCACGCCGATGGAGGCATTCTCGATTTCAGAAACAATGGTTTCCAGTTCAATTATGGCTTCTGTATAGGTTATGGTCTTGCTCATTTTGTTTTCTTTTCGGTAAAAATACTGCTGATCTTTTCTTTTAGCGTTTCCGTCTCTATTATTGCACCCGATTCAGGATTGAAATCAGCACCTATTGCTTTGCCCTTATAACGGGTAATGGTAAAACCGCGTTTCAACACATTCACCGGATCAAGCAGTTGTATTCGATGCTCAATGCCCTGAAGTCCGGTTAATTGCTGCCGCAGCAGATGCCTGTAGTGAATCCCGAGCAGTTTTCCATGATCGTATAATTGGTGCTGATTGTCTTTAAGCAACTGCAGCGGCTGTAATAAAAGCGACGATTCATATCGGCTAAGGGCGATACGGTGATTAAAAACCGCAGCAGAAACAGATTCGCGCATGGCCAGGGCTAATTGCCCGATGGTCTCGTGTTGCGTATCAATATAAAGTTTTCCTGTTTGCTGAAAGGCTTCGGTGAGTTGATTGAACTCCAGATTTGCTGATTCAAGTAATTGGCCTGTCGCCAGCTTTATATTCTGAACGGCAAGGTTGATTCTATCATCAAAACTGCGAAAACCGGCAATCATAAAATGGGCAACATCGGTAGGGGTAATTTTATTGATGCAGGCAACCATTTCAACCACAGTTTCGTTGGTTGAATGACCGATTCCCGTGATGACAGGCAATGGAAACAGAGCCACTTCCCTGGCAAGGTCATAGTGATCGTAGCAAGCAAGTCCAACCTCATCACCACCGCCACGAATAATTAATACAGCATCAAAACCAGCAGCATTTTCCTTAATTTTCTGCAACTGTTTCCTGATGGCTTCCACAGCTCCATCTCCTTGCAGCAAAGCCGGAAAGAGCTTACTTATAAAACGATATCCTGCCGGATTGTTGTCGAGTGTAACCAGCAAATCGCGGTATCCCTTGCTGGTTTCGGCTGAAATAATGGCTACCCGCTTCAACAACAATGGCAATGGCACCAGTTTGTTTTGCTGAAAAATTCCCTCCTTTTTCATGCGTTCGATGGCAGCCATCTTTTCACGGGCCAGTTCGCCAAGGGTGTA
>DINP01000070.1 GCA_002426025.1 Bacteroidales bacterium UBA5537
AACGGAGCCCCTTTTTTCATGCTTCATCATGAGCATAATTCTAGAGTTGTAGTTTTATCAGATGTAAAGATTACAAATCAACTTTTTTTAGATTAATATGACAGTTAATTATTGAACTTGAAAGAGCAGTGTAAGGTTTTTATCGGTGATCTTATTAGTTCATAATTGGTTTTAAAACCCGGATAGAATTGACTTTTTTTGCAGAAATGACTCTTGAATCCGTAAAAAGTGTATTTTTGCCTCAATTTAAAAATATTATGTCTGTGAACAGATTGAAAACCAGATATATGAGTAAAATGGGAAAATTTTATTTTATCCCGGATAGGGGTAAAACAAGATTTGATTGTCTATTAAGTAACTACACAATACTCTAGTACTGCTGAAATCCTGATAGATTTGATCTAAACAGGAGATTTTAAATGCTTTGAATTGTTGAATGTTTGCTTGCTGGTAATGAAGGAATCATACATCTGCTGCTACCCGAACAGATTCTGGTTGTTACTGCTTAACTAATTGCAACTTTTTTGATTGGCATTTTGCCGGATTTGTACAAACTGATTTTTTGTCATATTATCCAAATTGACAAGTGGATAACAGAAGGGCTTAATTTTAAGTGGCAAATCTTTAAATTAAATGGATGTTGATAAATACTTTCTTGAGGTAAATACTTTATTAATCTCAAGAGATATTTCTGACAAGTCCTCATTGTGGTTAAATTTGTGTAGCATGGCTTTGATTGAAATCTTAAACCTGCTGTTTCACAAGTTGATAAATTAGGACGTTTATTTAAGGCAGGCCAGCAATAACTACAAATTAACAAACACTGATCTTTGATACTAAAGGATACAAAAATAAACGGCACTCAATTGACTTGGATGACTCATGCTTGTAATTTCATTGTAACCGGTAAGCTCCTAAACAAGAGTCTTACAGGTTATTTTCTTTTTTCAGAACTTGATAAGACCCCTATCCGTTCTTTACGGAATATCAATCAGAAAATAGTATATCATGCTTCCCATCAACGAGATTTTTCGTTGAATTGCACTTAGAAAATCAGGTTATTGCGATTTCGAAAGCCAGAATATGTGGATTTTGAAAGTAATAGCAAGAAATAGAAATTTTGATGTTTAATAAATAATTGTCGTTCAGACAGAAAGGAGGCCAGGTTTTAAAGACGAACGATTAAAAGCATTTCATAAAGCCGTTTTTACGGTAGTGAAATAGATTACCATTAAATTTAATGTTTAATTAAATCAAGTAAAACAAACAAAATGAGAAAACTACTTACGCTTATGATTCTGGCACTTATGTTTGCCGGAAACTCGTATGCTCAGTTTACTTCATATGGGTTTATGCCTTCAATGGGAACCTATTCTGAAATAACCGGAGGTACGTTGCTTGGTACAGAAACCTCAGATGACCAGCGTTTTGTTGATCCTGCTACTCCAGTAGGGGGAACAACATTAACAGGCCCGGGTTTCGATATCGGATTTAGCTTTGTTTTCAATGGTATTACATTCGACCGTGTTGGTATCAACACAAACGGATGGATAACCTTTGGACAGAGTGCTTTGACCCCCAGTGTTGATATGGCTTCTTCAAGCTCATATTCCCCGCTGAGTTCAACAACCCTAACAACAGTTCCACTGCATCGCAACAGAGTTTCTGTTGTTGGTCGCGACCTTCAACTTCAGGTTGGTGGTTCTATCCGCATTGAAACTATTGGTACTGCCCCTAACCGTGTATGTGTTATCCAATGGAAAAACGTTCGCAAATATGCTGCTACCGGTGATTCGTATAACTTCCAGATCAGATTGAATGAAACCAGTAATATGGTTGATCTGGTATATGGTGGTATGACGAGCAATACTACTTCAACAACCGTTCAGGTTGGTGTTGGTGGTGCAGTACCTACAAACTTCCTTAACAGGACCTCAACCACAAGTTGGGCTACTACCGCTGCAGGTACAACTAATACTGATGCAATGACTTTGAGCAGTACTGTTTTCCCGGCTAGTGGACGTACTTACACTTTTGGTGCTATGGCACCATTAGCTGCTTTGTACAGCTCTCCAACCAACGGAGCAAGTGGCATGGCTACTACAGTTAGCATCAACTGGGCTCCCGGTACCGGCGACGGTGGTGGTGCTCCACAAGGCTATTTGGTTTATATGGGAACAGATACACCTCCAACCAACATAGCCAATGGCATCGACGTAGGAAATGTACTTACCTGGGCACCTGTTGCTCCGCTTGCCACTGCTACTATGTATAACTGGCAGGTTGTTCCTTACAACACAGTTGGAAATGCTACTGGCAATGCAACCTGGAGTTTTACCACTACCCTTGGTATTGGCACTCTTGAAGGTTATGTTACCAATGGATTTGGAATTCCTATGGCTGGTGTCAATGTGGCACTTTTCAACGGTCTTTCAACCATCAGTACAACTTCTGCAGCCAATGGTTTTTATCAGTTCTCGCTGATCTCAGCCGGTAACTATACACTTACAGCTTCAATGGCAGGGTATAATAATACAGTATTAACTGTTGCTGTTGCCCCAAGTGTAACTACTTATCAGAATATTGCAATGCTTCGTCCTTCAATGGCCGTTACACCTAATCCTTATAGTGTAGTAGCTAACCCGAACGAAATGATTGATGGCATGTTGAACATAGCCAACAATGGTGACGGTGTTCTTGGATGGACAGCAACTGTAAACTATACATCACCAGGTCCAAACACGTGGCTGACCCTTGGTCAGGCAACTGGTAGTGTAGCTGCTTACACAAACTTCAATGTTCCCCTTGCATTCAATGCAACCGGTTTAACAACCGGAACTGTTAAGACTGCTGAAGTTACCTTTACCTCAACTCCAAACGTTGGTACCGTTGTAGTTCCTGTTTCGATGACCGTAAGTGGCGTAGCCCTTGCTGTTCCTTTCGATCTTTCTGCTAACCTTACCAATCCGGTAGCTGGTGTTGTTAACCTTTCATGGTCTTTCACAGCCAACCGTGCTTTCCAGTTCTTTATTGTTAAGCGTAATGGAGTTCAGGTTACAACCACAACCAACACTACTTTTATTGATAATCTTCCTGCTTACGGTGTATATTCCTATACTGTACAGGCTGTTTATGACGAAGGAAACTCTGCACCTGCAGGTCCTGTTGTTGTTGAATGGTCGAACCCAACCCTCGTGTTGAACCCGACTTCACTCTACAATGAGCAATATCCAATGACAAGTGAAGCGGTTACCTTCCGCCTGTCGAACACAGGTTTAGGTACACTGTCATATTCATTCCCTGAATATGCTGTACGTCAGCTTGTTAATTCACCTGATTTCACACCTAATGTTCCTTCTAACCTAAGGTCACTTGATGTTGCCAAAGGCGAAGTTGATCCTACCGATGGGATGGGTAACCGCAACCTTCGTGGTGCCGGTGGTCCTGATGGATTTGGTTATATGTGGATTGACAGTGATGAGCCAGGTGGACCAGCTTATGTTTGGAATGACATTGCTGCTACAGGTACACTTGTTACCGGTTTGGGTGATGACAATGTTGTAGGTCCATACAACCTTGGCATTACATTCCCTTTCTATGGAAATGATTACAGCCAGGTTAATGTAAGTTCAAACGGTTACCTTGTATTTGGTAATACCGTTAGTTCACTTTCAAACCAGAATATTCCAAGTTCAACTACTCCTAACAACCTGATCGCATGGTTCTGGGATGATTTGAACCCAACTGCTGGTGGTACTGTACATTATCAAACTGTTGGTAACCATTTTGTAATTCAGTTTACCAATTACAATGAGTATGGTAGCACTGGTAAAATTACCGCTCAGGTACACCTTTATCAGAATGGTGATATCATGATTTTCTATAAGGACATAATTGCTCCTCTGGATATATTGAGTGCAACTGTTGGTATTGAGAATAACGATGGTACCATTGCAACCAATGTAAACTATAACAGTGCTTATGTTCATAACAACTTAGCATTGTGGATGGGCGTAGTTCCTCCAACCTTCATCACATCAGTTGTACCTGCTCAGGGCACTGTTGCTCCTGGTGCATTTGTTGATGTA
>DINP01000082.1 GCA_002426025.1 Bacteroidales bacterium UBA5537
AAACTTTTACATATAGGCAAGTACGGCAGTAACATGGCACTGTAAATTTTTACATATAGGCAAGTACGGCAGTAACATGGCATTGTAAACTTTTACATATAGGCAAGTATGGTAGTAGCATACCATTGTAAACATTTACATATAGGTAAGTACGGCAGTAACATGGCACTGTAAACATTTACATATAGGCAAGTACGGTAAAATGATGGTGTTTGCAGATTCTTTGTAATAATGAGCTAAGTGTTTTTATTAGTTTTCCGTAATGCCTGCCTGGAGCCCCTGGCGTAGGTTTTTTAATTCACGTGCCTGTAAGCCTGTGGGATGTTATGGCTGTTTTTGATTAAGAATTATTGCAGTCTGGAATTTTGATATTGGAAATGTTATTATATTTGAGTGTGAAATTGTAAGGGGTTTGATTAAACTGACTAGAATAAAATAAACCTCAATTTTTTGACCTCTTAGTTGATGATATAAACGAGTTATAGCGCATTAAATTCAAAATCACACATATGAAATACGATCCAGAAAATATAACTTCAATTGGGGAATTCTTGACTAAAATATCTCAACATATTGGAGATTATAAGGGACCCATTTGGTACAGAGGTCATGCTGTTTCAGATTGGAAATTAGAACCCAAGCTCATGAGAATTGCTGATCGTCCTCCCGAAACTCACTATCTAAATAAATTCAAACAGGATGCAAGCATAATCCTTAATCATTATCCCAAATCAGAATTTGAATGGTTGTTCCTGATGCAACATTACGGGGTGCCAACAAGACTTCTTGATTGGACAGAAAGCCCATTGACAGGTTTGTATTTTGCACTTGAGACCCATCTTGATGAAGATGGTGCACTATGGGTTTTGCTTCCTTGCGAACTTAACCAAAAGAGCAATTACAGGCCAGACTATGAATTTGAAATTCCATCCTTTGAAGATGACCATATGATTGGGTATGTGCCCAGTACAATAGCCAGGGAAAGTAAATCGAAACTAATTCCTATGGCTGCTATTGCACCAAGAAATAGCCCCAGAATGCAAGCACAGCAAGGTGTCTTTACGATAAGTCATCGAGAAAATATCTTCATTGATGAAGCAGGTCCAGATGGAGCGCCAAAAAATCATACTTGGAAATATATCATTCCAAAAGACTCAAAAGAGAGCATGAGAAAAGAATTGAGACTTTTAGGTTTTAGCAGGTTTCAGCTTTTCCCAGAATTAGAGAGCTTGGCACAAAAAATTTAAGACAATGGCTACAATAAAGACATATCCATTTCAGAACAGTACAATCTTGAGGATTAACTCTGAGCAAGATGTTATAAATACTGACCCCGACTACCAAAGGAAGGGTGGTGTTTGGACCATACAGAAAAAACAGTTATTGATTGACTCCATTCTCAATGATTACGACATCCCTAAACTCTATTTTCATAATTATAGTAATCAGCAGAAGGAAGAAAATGGGGGACAATTTGACTTTGCAATAATTGATGGTCGACAAAGGATTGAGGCAATTCTTGAATTCATTAATGGTGACTTCCCAATTGCAGACGATTTTGAATATTTGGCAGACCCTTCAGTAAGAGCTGCCGGTTTAACATATAGTGATCTAGCAATTGAATATCCAAAAATCAAAATAAGATTTGATTCGTATCTACTGCCAATCATTCTCATAGAAACTGAGGACTTGGACTTAATTGAAGATATGTTTTCAAGACTTAATGAGGCAGTTCCTTTAAATGCAGCAGAAAAGAGAAATGCACTAGGCGGACCAATGGCAGCGGCCATAAGGGATGCAGCATTGCATGAATTATTTACCGAGAAAGTGAAGTTTAGCAATAATAGGTATCAACATCGTGAGGTTGCCGCTAGACTAATTTTTCTTGAATATATGTTATCCAATTTTAACAAGTTAGCAGACACCAAAAAACCATACCTCGATAAAATGGTCACTGATTACCGAGATAATCAGAGCAATCCCCAACCCATCTTGGACGATACAATCCGCACCTTTGACCTCATGACAAATGTTTTTGGAAATAAAGATGACCTCTTAAGGTCACAATCTTCAATCACCGTTTATTTCTTACTTTTCAAAAAGGCAAATGAAGTTAATCAAGATAGTTTAATAACTAGAAGAGGTCTAATAGACTTCTATCAAGCACTTGCTGATAATAGACGGATTTCTGAACAGGACATAACACAATCAAACTATGAATATCTAGAGTTTGAAAGAATGTCACAACAAGGAACAAATGATGCTTATTCTATTAAGGAAAGAACGAGAATCATGGCAAAATTTTTAGGAATCGATATAAACGCGCTATAACAGCGTGTATGTGGCAATAGCGGATGAAGTGCTAAATCGAAGGTCTGTACTTTTAAGAAATATTGTAATAAAAGGACAGGTAAGAGCTTCTAATCCGCTACTGCACAACACGCAAAACGTTATGACATTAAAAGCTGAAACCCGCTTAATAATCAAACATAATTTGAAAAGTATGTATCTAAGAATCAATGCAATTATTTTATTTGTTTTACTTATGCTATTCTCTTGCAAAAAGTCGGAGAATCAAGATAATAATAGCAATGGTGCCGACACTTTAGTACAATATCTGGAGTACACAATAAATGATTCGCTGGTAAGGTTAAACGAGAATGATACCATTACTTTTCACCCTGGGTTCACTACAATGGTAAAAGGTAATAATCCCATAGATTTTATTTATTACTATGATATTTGTGTATCAGTCCAACATTATAATGGGTATCATTTTGTAAATAAGCATAATAACTTCACTTTCGTTGTTAAGCTTCCTTACAATCAGATGGATTGGACCCATGAAGCAGGTGACTATTTTGAGCCAATCTTAGATCAGGGAGTTTTTGAATCTTTGTTTCAAACAGGGGAAGTGGATTATTTACCACAGGATTGCTATGACTCAATCGCGGATATACCCAACATTGGGATAATGTTTCCCTTCTATTACGATTTTAACAGATCATTTAAATCATACTCTGGTTGCTTAAGTGAATTTGAACAAAACCTGTATCAACAAGACAGCTCCTATTTTAGAATAAATAATATCAGAGACTATCGCCACAAGAAGTTTGGAGATTGTAAAATACTGGAAGGAGAGTTTGAGGTAATGCTATACTATGCAGCAGGTGCACCATGGGAGGAGCGATTAACTATAAGGAATGGCAGATTTAAATTTATTGTAGTAAATAGTAATTTGTAGTACCCCAGCTAGCGCAGGTCCCCCCGCTTTATGCCAGCTAGCGCGCGTCCCCAGACGCGTGCCTGATCGAATATACAATAAATTCAGACTTACCTTTCTTTATTTCCCGTAAAAGAATTCAGCAGAATGGCAATGTACAATTGGTGAATGCACGCGTCGGGGGACGCGCGCCAGCCTCTCTTTACAGGAAAAGATATTCGCAGAACGAAACACAATTACTTACCAGCCTCCGGAGCAGATTCCTGTGCATTTTGAATCTTAATCTTTTCTTTTTTGGTAATGCCTTCGAGTACTTCAACATTTACGCCATCGCTTAGGCCGGTTTTTATAATGCGTTTTTCAAAAACCTGTGGCGATGTTTCCACTTCGACCCAGGCGGTGTCGGCATCATATTTTACCAGGCTCTCCTGAACAGAAAGAACGCTGTCGCGGCGGTCGAGCACAATGTCGGCGTTAGCGCTGTATCCGGCACGGATAAACATATTATCCTTCAGCACAACTGCGGCACGAATCTCGAATTGAATGGCACCGTTTTCTTCCACTCCTTTTGGTGAGATATGTTCGAGTTTGGCGGTGAACTTCTCGGTATCAATTGCTCCTACTGTCATAATCAGCTCCATGCCTTCGTGCAGTTTCCCGACTTCCGATTCATCAACCTTACCTTTGAAAATCATTTCGCCCATATCGGCCACGGTAGCAATGGTGGTGCCATCGTTAAAGGTGTTGCTTTCGATAACCGAGTTGCCAATTTCGACCGGCACCGTAAGTACCATGCCTTCGATGGTTGAACGGATTATGGTATTGCTGGCGGCCCCGGCTGTTTTGGTAATGCCATCGCGTATAAGCTGAAGGTTGTTTTCGGCGGCAGCCAGATCTTCGCGAGCGGTTTTCAGGGCTACTTCAAAGGTTTGCATCTCTGCCACGGCAATAACCTTGCTGTCGAAAAGTGATTTTTGGCGGTCGTAGTTTTCGCGGGCATTATCGAGGTTGATTTTAGCACGGTTCACGCGCGATTCAGCTTCATTCAGGCTGATCATATTGGGAATAATCCGCACCTTGGCAATCATATCGCCCCGTTTAACCTTTTCGCCGGCTTCAACATAGAGTTCAGAAATAATACCCGAAACCTGAGGTTTGATATCAATTTCCTTGCGGGGAACTACTTTTCCGGTGGCTACGGTTTTTTTAACGATGCTGCTTACCTGGGCAGTGGTAGTATCGAAAACAACCGGTTTCGCCTGTGATTTCTGGTAGAGGTAAACGATGGTTCCGGCAAAAATTACCAGTATTACGATGCCAATTATAATTTTTAAAGCCTTTTTCATTGTATGCTGAACTTTTAAGGTTAACAAATTGCTTATTCGTATCGGAGTGCATCAATCGGTTTGATGCTGACTGCTTTGCGTGCGGGAATCAGTCCGGCCACGGCTCCTGAAATCACCAGAATCACCAGCGCAGTTACAGCCATATTAAAATCAATGTTTGGATTTTTGAACATATTTGAATCGGTGTTGGCCGATGAAAGTATGTAGTTGACCCCTTCGAGGACCGCCACTCCGATAACCAGCCCGACATATCCGGCAAACGTTGTCAGAAATACCGATTCTGTGATAATCTGTGAAATAATATTCCAGGGTTTNNACCAGCATAATATTGCTGATGCCGATAACACCGGCGAGCAGGGTGCCTATGCCAACTATCCAGATAAGGCCATTGATTCCGGCAAAAAGTCCGGTCATTTGGTTGTATTGTTTCTCCATATTGAAAGAGCCGATAGCCTGCGGATCGTCAGGAGCAACCGAATGACGACGTTTGAGCAGGGCGGCAGCTTTTTCTTCGATTTCTGAAGCGGCAATGCCGGGTTTTGAAGTAAAGGCAAACCATCCGATGATATCGCCCCAGTTATAAACCCGCTGAAAGGTTGTGAGCGGAATAAAGACACTCTGTTCTTTATCGCCCCCGAAATTTACGCCCGAGTTTTTGGGTTTGAAAACGCCGACAACCTGAAAATAAATACCTTGTATCTGAATGTACTGACCAATGGCTTCTTCTCCAGGGGCAAACAGAACATCGTAAACCTTGTTGCCGATTACGGCTATTTTGCGTTTTTCTTTCAGGTCGGCATTGTTTATAAACCTTCCTTTATTAATCTCAACAGGGTCAATCAGGTTCCATTCGGGATAATCGCCCATAACCGAGAAGGCTCCTGATTTGCTTCCGCGGATTACATTGTTTCCACCCCGGAAACCACCGCCCTGGGTACGGGGAGCAAGGTGTTCAATCTCTGGTATTTCGCGTTTCAGGGCATCAATATCGTCGTTTTTGAAGTTGTAATTTCGTGCTCGGGGCAGTCCTTTGTAGGGAATGGAAGTGGGCCTGGTCCACATAAAAACGCTGTTGGTGGCAAAGTCGCCAAAGTCGCTGGTAACCCCGTTGCGCAGTCCGGTTCCCGAACCCAGCATAATAACCAGCATAAAAATACCCCAGAACACACCAAAAGCCGTGAAGAAAGTCCGAAGCTTGTTCTTCTTCAGTGCACTCATAATTTCATGCCAGCGATCGAGGTCAAACATAAGTCAAGTAAAAAGTCTAAAGTAAAAAGTTCAAAGTATTTAAAAAAAAGATCAGTTCAAACTTATAAGCCCCTGAGCCCTGCGTCCTGAGCCCTGCGCCCTGTGCCCTGTGCTCTTCGCCTATTCATCTCTCAACGCTTCAATTGGTTTAATTGCTGCTGCCCGCCGGGCCGGGATAAAGCCGGCTAAGGCTCCGCTAAGCACCAATAGCAGTAAAGCGTAAATAGCGATACTGATATCAACCGAAGGTTGTGAGAAAAAGGGCGATTCTATTTTNNCGGATGCCAATTTCTTTGGTGCGGTCTTTTACAACAATCATCATAATATTGCTTACACCAACAATTCCGGCAATAATAGTTCCGAAGCCAATTATCCATATAAACAGCCGTATGCTTGCAAAGAGCCGCATAAATTTCTGAAACTCTTCAAGGCTGTTCCATGTAAATATTGCCCTTGGGTCTGTGGGGTCGAATTTGTGCAATGTAGCCAGTTTCGATCTTACCTCCTGCTCAATCTGCTTGCTTTCTTCAACTGAAGCATCGCCCACAGTGAGNNTGCATATTCTCGTCGCCGTTGTTATCGTCGTCGGTAAATATGCCGACAACCTTAAAGGGAACCCCATTCACATTGATGTATTTGCCCATTGGGTCTTCACCTTTAAACAGAGCTTCCTCAACCTGTGTACTGATGGTTGTAACCTTACGGAACTGATCAATATCGGGCTGATTAATGTAACGGCCTTTTATAATTTTCAGTTTTTCGATTTCCCCGTAATCGGGATAGACATTTCTGACATTAAAGCTTCCGTATTGTTTTTTGTACGACAGGGTGTTCGATCCCCATATATTGTAGCGGGATGAGCTGAGGTCAATCCCTTTTACCGAAGCTTTCACGGCATCGTAATCCTCGTTCACCAGTTGAATATTGCGGCCGGGTTTCATGCCTTTGTAGGGCATACTTGTTTGTCCGCTCCATACCCAGATGGTATTGATTGCTGAAGATTCAAATTCTTTTTTTACGCCATTCTGCAATCCATTGCCCGAGCCCAGCAGAATCATCAGCATAAAAATACCCCATGCCACGCTGAAGCCGGTCAGGAAGGTCCTGAGCTTGTTCTTCTTAATGGTACTGAAGATTTCCTGCCATTTATCTGTGTCGAACATANNTTATTGTGTGAAGTGGGTTAGGGATTTCTATGGTCTTGTCCATTTCTTAGTTGAGTGCCGGTGTTTTTCCGTTCAGCACTTCGCTTTCTATCAGGCCGTCTTTCAGTCTGATGATGCGGTTGGTCATGTGTGAGATATCATTTTCGTGGGTTACAATAATAATCGTGATGCCCTCCTGGTTTATCTCTTTAAGTATCTGCATTACTTCAAAGGAAGTTGTGGTGTCGAGTGCTCCGGTAGGCTCATCGGCCAGGATTACTTTTGGTTTTGAAATCAGGGCGCGGGCAATGGCAATGCGTTGTTTCTGTCCGCCCGAAAGTTCGTTGGGCATGTGTTCGGCCCATTCTGAAAGGCCCATGCGTTCAAGGTATTCCATTGCGATGCGGTTGCGTTTTTTGCGGCTTACATTCTGATAATAAAGCGGCAAAGCAACGTTTTCCATCGCGTTTTTAAACGAAATCAGGTTAAAGGACTGGAACACAAACCCGATGTACTGATTGCGCAGTCCGGCAGCTTTGGTTTCGGTCTGGTTTCGGATTAGGGTATTGTCGAGGTAATAATCGCCGGCATCGTATTCGTCGAGTATCCCGAGTATATTCAGCAAAGTTGATTTACCCGAACCGGATGAGCCCATAATAGAAACAAACTCTCCCGATTCTATATTCAGATCAATACCTTTAAGCACATGCAGTTTGTTGCTGCCGGTAACGTATGATTTATTAATCCCATTCAAACGGATCATGCCTTTGTTGTTTTTATTAATTCACAGGAAGAGGACATTTTGCAGATGCAGTGCCTGTTCCGGTTCTCCCGATATCACTTTTACACTTATTGTGCCACTTCTTTAATCGCCTAATAAACAATAAACTAAACATGAATAACGCAAAAGTTTGTGGATTTAGTGTTCAGTTTTGTAAACCAGGTGTGCGTATTCGTTCAGACTTAAAAAGCCTGTAAGAGTTACAAAACTCATATTTTCATTTAACAATTGAAAGTTAAAAAGGGTGAACGCGCGATATTTACGGGTGAACGAACGCTTTTAAATTGTGAACCGGATTCTTGTGAAAGCAATGTGATTATCAGAAGGTAATAAAAAACCACTTCAGCAAAAATGCCAAAGTGGTTGTTGATTTTTACAGTTTTCAGGTTTTATCCTGAAAAGGCAATACCATAAACTTATTTTTCCATTGTCATTTTCCAGCCAGCATCGGTCAGAATCAGGTTCGATGATGAATCGTCTGTTTCGCCGTTGCCATATGTAATTTTCAGCTTTACATCGGCCTTTTTACCATCTTCGCTGATTTCTTCGCTGACGACCTCAATGTTTTTAATTCCTCCTTTTTCAGCTATTTGTTTTGATCCTTCACCGAGGAAAGCTTTCAATTTGGTCATGTCTTCTTCTGATGCCTTATCGCCACCATCGAGCATTTTAATGGCATCATCTACATTTCCTTTTTCGATACTGGTAACAAAGGCTTTGCTTACATCGGCAGGAGATTTTCCGCCACCGGAGCATGATACCATTAAGGCGATAATCGCCAGAATCATTGTTGCACTTGCAATTTTCTTCATTTGCATTAAATTTTAGGTTAGTAATTAAGGATAAATTATTGTGAGCATTTTACTGTTTAGAATGTGTCCGGGCAAAATAATACTGTCAGCCGGAAACCCTAGCTTCAATTGATGAAACTGGTTGTNNGGGATTCGGGCTTTAAAAAAGCTCAAAGCTGTTTTTGCAGCCTTTCGGGAGTAATCAGCTGTATCAGAAGTCATCCGGCAAACGGCGAAATGGCTTGCCTTTTCTGGTGACAGAAATTCATCCGGTCTGTCGCATCTCACCAGTTCATCGCCGTTTTCGTCCGGCTCACCGGGAACTGCGTGAACAATAAACGGTGCTCCATTGATCAGGCAAACCAGCCCAACATGCGAGTAATTTGTGCCGGGGTCGTTCATTAATACTATGGTGCTTACCAGGCTGCGTCCTTTCCTGAAAACTATATCCCCTTCGTTCAATTTGGGTATTTGGGATAATAATTCTGTTGAATTTAATTCTGGATTTGAGATATGGCGTTGTCCTGTGGTTTCAATTAGTGTAAAACCAATAGTGACCAGAATAAGAATAACTGCTGGTAATAGCTTGTGTGTTAATATGTGGATTCGATCAGATATATCGGTATTTTTTTGTAAGTCTTCTGAGGAACAAACCTACATGAAATATCGCGAAAAAGCAAATACCCTTTTGATTTGCATATATGGCTACCCAAAAATTGTATATTTCAAATCAGGATTCTGTCTGGATTAACTTTCTCTTTTGGAGTCATAGTTTTGTTCAGTCTTGAAGTATTAAAGAAGAAATAATATAATTCTCAAAAAACGCCTTAATCTTCTATGCTTTTAGTAAAAATTGAGTAGGATTTCAGCTTTAAATCTGATTCTTTAATGCTGATATATATAGTTATTTTAGGACTGGCCTTGTAAAAATGGCGTTAAGAAAACAGGCAGTATAAAAGAGAGAAGAAATGCAGCCGACAAAGTTTAGCGTTGCACTGGTGATTAGTGTACATAATACTAAAGCAAAGCGAGGTAGTCTCAACCCTGTCTGCCTGTGGCATACAGGCAGGCTCATTTCTTCCAGCTAAAATCGCTGCCTGTTTTTAGCCAATTTTTAC
>DINP01000011.1:0-9316 GCA_002426025.1 Bacteroidales bacterium UBA5537
GCTTGCAGTTTTTTCTTCAAGTGCTGTTACTGTTTGGTCTTCACCGAAAACATCATCGCCAACCCTGGCGCTAAACATGGCATCCAGCATTCCTTCAGTGGGCCGGGTAACGGTATCACTTCTGAGGTCAATGATCATATACAAAGTTTAAGATGTGCAAAGTTAATAAAAGCGCCAAGGGTAAACCGTTAAATTTCCGGGACAAATGGGAAATGCCTTTTACCTCATATTCCTGAAATTGTGTTATTTTTGATGCTGGTGACATGAAGTTGCTGCAAGGCCATCAAAAAAATGTATCAAAATGAAAAAAGCAATACTCTTTTTGTTAATTATACTGAGCAATCTGCTGGTTAGCGCACAGTCTGTCAGCCAGTCGGAAGCAATTGAAATAGCGCTGCGGTTTTTTAACGAACGTGCACAGATACATAATCCTGGTGTTCAATTGGATGCCAGTCTGGCCGGAAATAGTATAATTGAGCATGATGGCCGGCCATTGTTGTATGCTGTTAATATCTCAGGTGGAGGTTACGTATTGGTTTCAGCTTCTAAATATACTTTCCCGGTTTTGGCCTACAGCATAAATGGACAGTATTCAGGTGAAAGCGAACCGGAAAATTTTAAGGCCTGGATGCGCTATTTTGGCCGTCAGATTGAATATGCTGAAGAGCTTGGTATTGCTTCCCCTGAAGTTATTTCAGCTCGCGAAAAGCTGGCCGATGGTGGGAGCCCAGGTTTTTCACCCAAAGCAAGCAGGGTGGTAGAGCCAATGCTCCGAACCACCTGGGACCAGGGAAATTATTACAATGCCATGTGTCCGCTTGATCCAGGCGGGCCTGGCGGGCATTGCTGGGCCGGATGCGTGGCTACAGCTGTGGGCCAGCTTATGTTTTATCACCGCTGGCCGAACACTGGGACGGGTTTATACAGCTATATCCATCCCGAATACGGCGAACAGTATGCCAATTTTGGTGAAACTACCTATAATTGGAACGGAATGGAAACTACCCTGAATGGACCAAACAGTGCAATTGCTCTGTTGCTTTATCATTTGGGCATTTCATTCGATATGGATTATGGGCCAAACGGCTCGGGCATGTGGAACCACAGCGCGGCCAATTCGATGCGGAATTATTTTAAGTATGGGCCACAAACCCAATATATTTTCCGTGATACCACCACCATGAACTGGGACAGCATCCTGATAACCAACCTCGACAATCGNNGATATTTACCCTGATACATTGACTTACAGTTATCCTGAATTTTGCAACGGCCCAGATACTTTAATTACTATTGCCGGCACCTTCAGCGATGGTAGCAATATGGTTGATTATAACGGAAATAATGATTGCTTCTGGCTGATTAAGCCTGCTGAAGCCGATTTCGACTCTATATCTTCGATAAACCTCGAATTTCCTCTGCTCGACCTTGCCGAAAATGACTACATCCGGATCTATAGCGGTGCCGATACAACCGCCGCTCTTCTGGCAGAAATAACAGGAACGCTGCCTCCCGAAACGCTGAATATTTCAGGTGATCAGTTTCTTGTAAGGTTTACCTCCGATGATACGGAGAATGCAGATGGTTTCCTGGCTGCCTATAAAAGCGTATTGCCGGTATATTGCTCTGGAACTATCATTTATACTGATTCGAGCGGTATGTTTGATGATGGTAGTGGGGATAAAAAGTACAACAATAGTGCAATCTGTAAATGGAAAATATCGCCTGAAACCCTTGTGCCAATTACCCTCACTTTTGAAGCATTCAACACTGAAGCAGAGAATGATATACTGAGGATTTACGATTTGGGTAACCAACAACTTATTGCAACCTTTTCGGGAGATACCATCCCTGATCCGATTACGATTCAGAGTGGGAAAGCCTATCTTGTATTTATAACCAATAAGCAGATAACAGCGCCGGGCTGGACAGTGAGCTGGGCGCCTGAAGGAACAACCAAAGCTGTTAACCTCGATTCTCAGGAGGCGGGAATTTACCCAAACCCGGTTAGGGAGCAGTTGTGGGTAAAACCTGGCAAACATCTAGGAAAAAAGACTGAAATAATAATTACTTCAGTAAGTGGCGCAGTTATGTTGAAAAAGCAGGTCTTGTTGGGTGGAAACAACTTGCAGGTGCATACCGATAACCTGAAATCAGGCTTCTATATTGCAACGCTCAGCAGTGAGGCTGGAATAAATTCCTTCAGGTTTGTGAAATTGTAATTCATTTGTTTTGCCTTAAGCAGAAAAAGATATCAGCCTTTGTCTCTCACCGGCATATCAAAAAGGTGAAGTCCTGAGCCATGTTCGAGGCATTCCATAATCCGTTTCTTAAACTTCCAGCAGGTCATTTGCCTGGTTTCGAGTCGGCGTGATATTTCATAGCTCGAGATATCGGGCGAGCCACAAACCATGTAAGCTATTTCAAAAGCATCGGTAATAGGAATCCGGCAACGGTGAAAAATAGTGTGGGCTGTAGCCGATTCGTCGGATTTGCAACGGGTACAACGCCTCGAAAACGGTGATTTTCCGCTGCAATAATTGGTATTTCCGCATTTACGGCAAACAAAGCCATCTCTCCATTTTTCTTCAGCAATCACCGAAAGGCATTGTTCAGCATCGGAAAAGCGATTGTTAAATTCAGAAAAGTCAATAGATTTAAACAGATGCGATAGATTCATTGTGTATTGAATTGGTAATCAGTGTAAAACATTCAGGCACGATCATTGTTAAGTATTTTTATGCAGCAAAAGTAAAAAAAAGTAGTGATATTTATGCGATTTAAAAATTATTATTTGTATCTTTGCCGCAGATTAACAAACGAACCTTAACCCGACTTAAAATATGAACAAACAATTTTTCTCCATTGTGCTGATAGCCAGCATCGGCCTTTTTAGCTGTGGATCATCCAACGGCAAAAATGACCCGGAAAATGATAAAACCAGCTCAACTGCTTCTGCATCAACAGAAGCGGGTAAAGTTATACAGATGGACAAAGCGATGTTTATCGAGAAGGTTTTCAATTATGAAGAAAATCCGAACGAATGGAAATATCGTGGCGAAAAGCCCTGTATTATTGATTTTTATGCCGACTGGTGCGGTCCCTGCAAGAAAGTAGCCCCAATTATGGCCGACCTTGCTGAGCAATACAAAGATGATATTGTGATTTACAAGGTAAACACCGATCAGGAAAGAGAGTTGGCTCAGATATTCAATATCCGCAGCATTCCTTCAATTTTGTATTGTCCAGCAAATGACAAGCCTCAAATGACAATGGGCGCGTTGCCAAAAGCAGAATTTGAAAAAATGATTAAAGATCTCTTGCTTGCTCCGGCGGCAGAACCCGCATTGAAACAATAATTCACCGATTCACAAATTAAATTGAAAAATAAATAATGGAACATCTGACTTTAGAGACTTTTAAAGAAAAAGTTTTTGATTTTGAAAAAAACAAGGATTGGAAATTCGAAGGCAAATTGCCTTGCATTATAGACTTTTATGCCGATTGGTGCGGCCCCTGTAAAATGGTTGCCCCGATTCTCGACGAACTTTCCAAAGAGTATGATGGTAAAATCAACATTTACAAGGTTGATACAGAAGCAGAACAGGAATTGTCACAAGCATTTGGCATTCGCAGCATACCAAGTATGTTGTTCTGTCCTGCAGAAGGTCAGCCACGCATGGCACAAGGTGCACTACCAAAAAGCTCATTGATTCAGGCTATTGACGATGTATTACTGAATCCTCAGGCTAACTGATAAACTGAAGTTGATTTTGAATTGAACGAGCCCGGTTATGCCGGGCTTGTTTTTTTATTATAATTTTGCCAGAAAACATGATGAATCAACGTTGAAATCATCAAACCTGAATTCGCTTGCACAATTGTAAAACTCACTTTAAACTATTCATTAATAACTGTTAACTATTCATTACCCCAAAAATGCCTCTCCAGCTCCCTCCAGTAATACTTCCCCTTGTCAGCCTGCCCGATATCGAATATTTCTACTGGCTTTTCAATTCGCGTGAGGCAACGATTGAAATACATGAAACTTTTCCCAGGCAAACCTGTCGCAACCGTTACCGTATTGCTACTGCCGGCGGGACATTAACACTGAGTATTCCTGTTGTCAAGCCAGATGGTAATCACACCCAAACATCTGCCATACAAATTGATCAGTCGAAAAGCTGGAAGCAGATTCATTGGCGCAGTATTGAGTCAGCCTATAATAAATCACCATTTTTTCTCTATTACCGCGATGATTTTGAAGCTGTGTTTGAAAGTGCTTCGCTGTCGCTGATGGATTTCAATCTGAAAATCATCAATTTGTGCTGTAAACTTCTTAAGCAAAGCCCTGATTTTAAGTTATCGGAAACTTTTATTAAGGAACCTGTCGGACAATTTGACATGCGCCATCGCATAATGCCCAAGCAGCCAATTACACATCAGTATTCAATAATGGAGTTTGAACCGTACACGCAGGTTTTTTCCGACCGACAGGAATTTATTCCCAACCTGAGTGTGCTGGATCTGTTGTTTAATCTCGGGCCGGATGCAGGTAGCTATCTTAGGCGGCTAAAGGAGGAAATTTCTAATTTTTAAAGTGTAATTTCTATTTTGCTGTGGAATATAGCAGTGTGTAAGCCCTTTGCATTATAATTTCAAAGCTTTTTTCAACACATAGGGCACATAGAAATAGCACATAGTCAAATAGAAAAACGAAAATCAAACGATAGAATCTGAACACTAAACACGATCTCTCCCTCGCCTTTTTTCGCTCCATAGCACTTTTATTGGAACACAGATGACACAGATTTGAACGGATAATCACTGATTCTGGAGAACTCAGAACCCAAAACGCTTAACGCCTTTTTTCGCTCCCTCGCTCCATCTCTCCCTGGCATTTTCACTCTATTGCTCTCTCTCCTTTTTTCGCTCCATCGCACTTTTATTGGAACACAGATGACACCGATTTAAACGGATAATCACTGATTCTGGAGAACTCAGAACCCAAAGCGCTTATCGCCTTTTTTCACTCCCTCGCTCCATCTCTCCCTCGCCTTTTCGCTCCCTCGCCCTTTTNNCTATCTCTCCCTCGCCCTTCTTCGCTCTCAAACCGTCGGATACTCAATCCTGACATGATAAATACTCATCAGCTTCTTTTTCAGGATTTTTTTGATCCGGGTAATATCTTTCAGGGTGAGATCAGAGTTTGCAAACTGGTTGGTTTCAATCTGGCTGTCAATAATTTTATCAACCAATCCGGAGATAGAGGCTGCCGTTGGCATCTTAATACTGCGGGATGCCGCTTCAACCGAGTCGGCCATCATCAGCACTGAAGTCTCTTTTGAAAAAGGAACAGGCCCCGGGTATCGGAAAGCCTTATCGCTTATCTCCTCTTCGGGATTATCAATTCGCTGGCGGTTGTAAAAATACTCTGCCATGCGGGTACCATGGTGGGTGCGGATAAAGTCAACCAGGATTTCGGGAAGTTTATGCTTTTTAGCTTTCTCGATGCCTTTTATCACATGGCTGACAATAATCCGGGCACTTTCTTCATAGCTCAGTTCATCATGTGGATTGATACCCGAAGTCTGGTTCTCGACAAAATACATGGGCATGTCCATTTTGCCGATATCGTGGTAAAGAGCCCCGGCCCTCACAAGCAACGTATTCCCTCCAATTTCATAAATAGCAGCTTCGGCAATATTAGCTACCTGCATAGAGTGCTGAAAAGTGCCGGGTGCATGTAAGGATAATTGTCTGAGTAGCCTGCTGTTTGTATCGGAAAGTTCCATCAGGGTAACATCGGTAACCAGTCCAAATGTTTTCTCAAAGAGGAAAATAATAGGATAAGAAAACAAAGTAAACATTGCGCTGCCACCATACAATAAAAATTGCGAAGCATTGATATTGGCAAGGCTTCCGTCCTGAATAAGCAACATGCCGATATAAACTGCTGAATAGGTAATAAAAACGGCAAGTCCGGTAATGAAAAACTGCGATCTGCGGCGCAATTCAGCTACGCTGATAATGGCGATAATTCCGGTTATCAGTTGCTGAAAAATAAACTCAAAACCGTTCGGAACCATAAAGCCGGTCAGCACCAATGTTACCACATGAACAAAAAATGCGAGCCGGGTGTCGAAAAACACACGGATTACAATTGGTACAAGGCAGAACGGTAGCAGCATCAGCAAATCTGGCCTGCTTGAAATGGTAAGGCTTGCAGTGCCCACCATCAGGTAGATAATAAGCAGGATGATCAGCAGTTTCTTATTTTCAGCAAAAATATCGCGCCGGAACGAGATCATAAAAAGGATAAAAGCCACCATGGTCAGGGCTATCAGCAAAGATTGACCCAGTAAAATGTTGTTGTACCTGAATGTGCTTCCCAATCGCTCCTCATAGTCAGCCCTGAGCGATTCCAGAATCTGAAATTTCTCGGCATTTACCAATTCGCCTTTCTGAATGATTTTTTCGCCGCTTTGAATCAGTCCGCGTGAGTTGGGTATTTCGCTTACCAGTGCTTCGCGTGCCCTGCGGGTATTTTCTGTGTCGAAGACAATATTTTGTTTCAGTGCATTGAGTAAGAGTCCACGCAGCATTTCATCGTTTTCGGTGTTTGCCCTGGCCAGTTGATTAGAGATATAGGTCTCGGCTGTTTTAATGGTGAAAAGGTTTGAAAGCGGAACCCGGGTGGCTGTATTTCCATTGACAATAAAAATATCGTATCCAGCAGGCTTGTTCTCTATTTCATTATTTATATTGACAATGCCATGTGAAAAAAGGGTGTCAACTATTCCCAGGATGATTTCAAGGTCTTTCTGACGATTGGTATTTTCACCGGCCTGTCTGCCAAAACGTGCATCCCATGCATTATCGAAAGCGTTGATCAGGGAATTCATCTGGGCATCGGCCAGGTTGTTGAGGCGGCGGAAGTAAGGCCTTGCATCTCTGAGAGCAATTTCCTGCTCTGCTTTTAACTCTGCTGGTGGTTTTAAAATGGCAAAATCTACTGGCGCGATCAGGTCATCGTGCTGCCAGAGTTTCCCTTTCTGGTATTCATACCTGAATTTTCCCTCACGGGGGAAAACCATTATCAATAGCCAGATAATTAGCAGAAAAAGGAAAATCTTTCCAATAATGTCGTGATTATCGCGTAGCCAGTTAAGGTATTTACTCATAAACGATAGGTCGAAAGGTACTGTTCAAAATAAGTAAAGCACGAAAATACAAAAAGATTGCTCCTTATAAAAACGTGATAGATAGATGCTGACAAAGCAAAAATTGAAAGATATTAGGAGTTATTGCGCTAATCATCAGCTTATTCCAAACGGTATGAACAAAAAACACGGCCAGAAGTTTTCAACAATATCGCTCAAACTGTTAATTACTTCTTTGGCCAACCCCCGATAATTTCAATATATTTGCTGCAATCAACATGGGTTAACACCAATGACGGGCGGAATCTGTTATCTTTCACTTGTACCGGTGAGGGCTGAACCATCAGAAAAAGCGGAGATGGTAAATCAGTTGCTCTTTGGTGATTTTGTTGATGTCATTGAGGAATTCAGCAGCTGGTTCAAAATCCGCACACTACATGATAATTACGAGGGCTGGTGCGATCAGAAACAAATCAGCCTGCTCACCAATGAAACCTTGGATGTGCTAAAAGGAAGCAGCCAGAAAGTTACAACCGAAATATCAGGATTGCTGGTTACACCGGGTAAACCCGGATTTGTCATTGTAATGGGAAGTTCACTCTATTCCTTATCTAACGGGTTGATTGCCGGCCCATTTGGTGAATACCACCTTGCTGAGGGTGAAAGCTGTGAACCTCAGTTGCAAAATCACGAAGAAATTGCCGAAACAGCTTCCCTTTATCTGAACTCACCCTATCAATGGGGTGGAAGATCGCCATTTGGCATTGACTGCTCGGGCCTGGTACAGATAGTATTCAAAATAAAGGGTATCAGCCTTAAGCGCGACGCATCTCAGCAGGCATTACAAGGCTCACTCATCAATCTGATTGAAGAATCAAGAGCCGGTGATGTTGCTTTTTTCGATAACGAAGAAGGAAACATCACCCACACCGGCATCATTACAGGCCGTGGCAGTATTATTCATGCCTCGGGCGTGGTAAGGGTTGATCCGCTCGACCATCATGGTATATTTAATAAAAGTGACGGAAAATATTCGCACAAGCTGCGGGTAATAAAACGATTTACAGAGTAGCACCGATGTGTACCTCTGAAGTATTTTGTTGACTTGAAGAATTAATATTTTCTTAACATCAGTTTTTGAAGGCAAATGGAGCTTAAACTTAATTTTGCAGCGATTTCGGGGCAAGTGGAATCCCGGATAATCAACACTAAATCAATTCATAATCTGATAAATTAATCATAACACAAACACTAATACCAATCAGTTAACCAAAACAAAAACCATGAAAAAAACAGACAAATTTTTGCGTAGACTCAGGAATACCTTCCTGATGTTTTCTGCAATCCTGTTAAGCGGCACCATTGCACTGGGGCAGGTGACTACATCAAGTATGAGTGGCAAGGTTTCAAGTTTAACAGGCGAGACTCTGCCGGGTGCAACGGTGATTGCAACACACACACCTTCCGGAACAAATTATGGCACTATATCCAACGTGGATGGCCGATTCAACCTAAACGGTATGCGTGTTGGGGGGCCATATACTGTGGAAGTTACTTTCATTGGATATGGGGCATTCACAAAAAGCAACATTACGTTGAGTTTAGGTGAAAACTATCAAATAAATGTTGTACTCTCAGAAAAATCAACATCATTAGATGAAGTTGTTGTTATGGCATCCCGAACAAAATTCTCTAATGAGAAAACCGGGGCAGTTACCAATATCACAAACAGCGACATAGAAAATTTGCCGACAGTGAGTCGCAACATTACAGACATTACCCGCCTTTCACCTTATGGTGGAAATGGGATGAGCTTTGCCGGCACTGATGGNNGGTGGAGGTAGTCCAATCTCTATTGAAGCTATCGAAGAATTACAGGTTGTAATCGCTCCATATGATGTTCGCCAAACTAACTTTATTGGTGGCGGTGTAAATGCTATTACAAAATCGGGTACAAATACCTTCAAAGGAAGTGCTTATACTTTTCACAGAAATGAAAACCTGCGCGGAGATGCTGTTGATGGTCAACAAATATCAGGTGCGCGTGATAAAGACCGCAATACAAATTATGGTATAACTTTAGGTGGTCCGATTATCAAAAACAAATTGTTCTTCTTCGCAAACGCTGAAATGGCAAAAACGCCAACAATTGC
>DINP01000011.1:9406-18559 GCA_002426025.1 Bacteroidales bacterium UBA5537
GTTCATTCATTCTCTTTTGACTTAAACAGCCGCCTGTCAGATAATTTATCCAATCAATTTTTGGCAACATTCTCAAAACTTGACGATGTCCGCGGATCGAATTCTGCCGAATTTCCTTTCATTGNNTCAATACGGTTATGAAACGGGATCTTACACAAATTTCCCTGCGGATGAAAGCAACACCAAACTGCTTGCCCGTATAGATTGGAATATAACCAACAAACATCGTTTGGCATTACGCTATAACTACACCAAAAACACCTCATGGATATCTCCTAATGCAACCTCTATGGACGGTGGTACCCGTGTGTCTGAGGCAAGGATGTCACAAGCCTCAATGTCGTTTGCAAACTCGATGTATTCGATGGACAACCTNNTTCTGCCGAATTTCCTTTCATTGACATTTTGAAAGACGGACAAGCCTATATGTCTTTGGGATATGAACTATTTACATGGAACAATGGCGTTCACAACAACGTTTTGAATATCAAAGACGAACTCACATTCTATTATGGCAAGCATAAAATTGTAGGTGGTATGGCTTTCGAATATAAGATGGCAGATAATGCTTATATGCGTAACGGTACAGGATACTATCGCTACTTAAGCCTTGATGACTTCTTAAACGGAGCAGCACCTGAAATTGTAAACTTAACTTATGGTTATGACGGAGAGAAAAATCCTGCATCTCGTATAAAAACAAACAAAATTGGAATTTACGGACAAGATGATTGGAGCGTTAGGGATAACTTCAAACTTTCGTACGGACTTCGTATAGATGGACTTTTCTTCAATAATAATGACCTGATTACAAACAATGCTATCTATGACATTGATTATTCCGGTCGCAATATCAACACTGGAGAGTGGCCTGATGCAAATATTATCTTCTCTCCCCGCGTAGGTTTTGTGTGGGATACATATGGCGATAAAAGCTTGAAAGTTCGTGGAGGTACCGGTCTTTTCTCGGGTAATTTACCCCTAGTATTCTTCACCAATATGCCTACCAACGGTGGAATGGTACAGTATCAGGCTCAGATAAATGCAGCGAACGCAGCAAACATGGGTTTCACAATGGATGATTTTGCCGGAGGTCTTGTAACTGACGCTAACGGAAATGCTAATATTGCTGCACTTTATAACAAGCTCATATCATTGGGATATCCTTCAACTATTACTCCCGAGGATGGAACAGTTCCGTCTGCTATCGCGGCTGTAGATCCAAAATTCCAAATGCCGCAAGTATGGAAAACATCACTTGCAATTGACTATGCATTCCCAACATCTTTCCCATTATCTGCAACAATAGAAGGAATCTACAATAAAACCATCAACGGTGTTTCTATTTCCGATTGGAGTATTCCATCAGTTGGTGGTTTTGCTCGTTTCAACGGTGTCGACAATCGTCCTATTTATCCTGAAGGTTATCGTACAGGCACAAAGGCATTCGTATTGGAAAACACAAGCCGTGGCTATGGCTGGTCAGGTAACATCATGATTAATGCTCAACCCGCGGATTGGATTAGCATGATGGCATCTTATACGCGTACTACTACCAAAGATGTAACAGGTATGCCGGGATCAAATGCAGAATCAGCATTTACATACGTTCCAACGGTAGAAGGCCCTAACAACATTAATTTGCACAATTCTCAATACACCACACCCGATCGTCTTGTGGCCTTTCTTACTGCCCACGACAAGAGCGGTAACCACTATAGCTTTATCTATGAAGCATGGCGTGGGGGAGCTAACTACTCATATATGATGGTGAATGATATCAATAGCGACGGCTACAACTACGATGCAATCTATGTTCCAACTGATGATGAAGTTGCAAACAACGGATTCCGCTTTGTTTCGGATGACGACAAAACCCGCTTTATGGACTATGTGCATGCCAATGACTATNNTGAGCACAAACTGCAACTTAGTTTTGATATCAAAAACGTGATGAACCTCTTCAAATCCAATTGGGGTGTAGCTAAATATCTGAATCCGGAAATTGGTTCCGAAGCCCGTATCCTTAAATACGAAGGTGTTGACGCTGAGGGTTATGCTACATTTTCCACACCCTCTTCAATCAATGGTAATACCGAAACATTCACCAAAAGTTACTCATTGGGTCAGTGCTGGTACGCATTAATTGGTGTCAAGTATATTTTTAACTAATTAAAAAAACCTGATAATCATGAAATTAAAAAAAATATTTTCACTTTTCATTGCAATACTTGCCTTGATGACAAGTTGTACCGATGAAGAAACAATGACATTGCTTGATGAAATTCAAGTGTCATCATCTTACGTGTCCATCCCTGTGGATGGAGGCTCTACAACCATTACTGTAACCGCTAAAGATAGCTGGACAATAGAGAAGGTAACTACTATTCAGGATTCAGTAACTTGGTTGACAATCTCTTCAACCTCAGGCAGTGGTGGTGAAACTGAACTAACTTTTTCAGCTGAACCAACCCTCGATGGTCGTACTGCGCAAGTTTTAATCCACAGCGGAGGCCAAACTCAGAGAATTAACATCATACAGGGTTTGTCAACAGTTGAACCTGCCACATGTGCGGAGGTAATTGCCGGACCTGACAGCAAGACCTACCTGGTAACCGGGGTTTGTACCGCAATTACCAACACAACTTACGGCAACTGGTACCTGGAGGATGAAACCGGCTCTATTTATATTTATGGAACCCTTGACAAAAACGGAAATACGAAAAACTTTCTAAGTTGGGGACTTGAAGTGGGGGATGAAGTGACTGTTCAAGGACCTAAAACTACCTATGGGACGACAATAGAATTGGTAAATGTTACAGTTATCAGGATCAATAAGTCACTTGTGAAAGTTGATTCGGTAGCAAACGCAGTACTTCCTCTCGAAGGTGGTGAGTTCATAGCATACCTTACTTGCAAAGGACAAGGCGTATCGGTAGATATCCCTGAAGATGCCAAGTCATGGTTGTCAATTTCGTCAATTGAGTCGGCAGGCGAGCAAGTAGTTGTGAAATTCAACGCCATTGCCAATACCGGCGGAGACCGTAACACTACCATCATATTCCGCACCACAGACGGGTCTAAATACTATTCTACAGAAACAACAGTGAGTCAAACAGGAGCGATTATTGATGCAAGTATCGCTGAATTCCTTGAAGCTCCGGTTGGTGATACACAATATCGATTGGCAGGTGTTATTACCAGTATTGCAAATGATACATATGGTAATTTATACCTGCGAGATTTCTCAGGTGAAACATATGTTTATGGCATTCAGGATTATACACAACTAGGACTAAAAGAAGGTGATATTATCACAATTGTTGGAAAACGTGCCGCATATCAAGGAACCCCGCAAGTAGGTGGTGCTATTCTGGAAAGCTCAATTCCTGTAACTCCAATTACTATTGCAGAGGTACTGACTAAACCTGATGACCCCAATACATACTATATGGTAACCGGTGAAATAACATCAATCACCAATGAAACATATGGTAATCTATATTTGTCAGACAACGGCAGTGAAATCTACCTGTATGGCTGTTATCCGGGTTATGGTGCAACCGGCGATGACAGAAAATACCTTATAGTTAACGAAGGTATTGTTGTTGGTGATATACTGACTGTAATTGCAACAAAGGGTTCCTATAACGGAGTAGATCAACTTTCAAACGGTATCTATTTCAGCCACGCGAGTGCTAAATAAATGTAATTTTCTTCATTATTTATTTTACTTTAGTTTTTATAAGAGCTCCGTTTTACGGGGCTCTTTTTTATTGGGAGCCAGGCAACTGAATTTATTGGATGGTCAGGCCCGAAATAAGTACCCGAAATATAGGTTCGACAATGGCTTCCTGACAAAGGAATAAATCAAACCAATTATAAATAACGAACATTTTATATATATGCCTGTTACTTCCTGTTGCAATCTGGATTAAGCCGTGTAATTCAGCAATTTAAAATGTTAAATAATTTTACACAGACCACAACAATATGAAAAGCTACTTTCTCATTTTATTATTGTCATTTCCCTTTCTTCAGCTATCCGCTCAGGATATGCAGCGCGAAGAGGCCAGACCTCTTGCGTCGCCACCAGCCGGAAGGCTTGATGTAACCTATATTGCCAATTCAGGCTTTATGTTGTCATCAGGAACGACACATGTATTGATTGATGCGCTATACTTCGATGCTGATATTTGGGAAACTCCCTCAAGAAAAATTCTGAAGGATATAATTAAAGGGGCTCCACCTTTTAAAAACATTAGCCACATGCTGGTTTCGCATTATCATGCCGATCACTTTGATGCTCCGCTGGTATCGCGGTTTCTGGTAAACAACCCGCAAAGTATGCTTATTACCAATCAACAAACAGATTCGGTGTTGCAGAGGGTATATAAAATGGACCAGCAGCTAAACCGACCTGATCAGATAAAGATCACCAGCGCGCCTATGTTTGGGTCAGAAATCTATGAATCAGGTCAGCTTAAAGTTACTTCGCTCGTGCAAAGGCACATGGGTAAGGAGGATTATAATGTTGAAAGCCTTGGTTTTCTAATTGAAATTGGTGGCAAAAAGATATTGCATATAGGAGATGCCGATTATACCGACGAAAATTTTGCCGGCTTCAATCTACAGAATGAGCATATAGATATTGCGTTTGTCCATTACTGGTTTTTGCTCGACTGTGAAGGCCGCCGTATTCTTGAAACCTATATCAAACCCGATAAAATCGTGTTGATGCATGTTCCATTCGATGAACTGAGGCGTAACTATCAACGGATAAAAGAATACTATCCCGATGTGGTGGTATTTCTAAACCACATGGAGAAGAAAATTTTCTGATTTCAGCTCTATACGTAAAATATCAAAGTCCGGCATTACCGGGCTTTTTTGTTTTACAAAATAATCTTATGTTTTTTATGACACCCAATAGAGGATGGTGGTATGTTGATATAGGATTTGTTTATATATTAGCATAGCGGAATAGACTACTGTGTTTCAGAGATTAGGAGTATCAATGAAAAATAAATTTAAATTCCTAAAACGGATGTTTGTAATAATTACTGCTTTAATAGGAGGGTTTTTGCTATTGCTTGCATGTGTTCTGGTAATTTATAGTCCTGGCAAACCTGAGCAATTTTCTGATATGAATGGCAAGCAAATAGCCGGAAGTATTTCAGAGAAAGTTTTTATCAGTGTCGGTGGTGTAAAGCAAGGAATGTTTATCAGGAGTAAGGATATCAACAGGCCTGTTTTGCTTTATTTACATGGAGGGCCGGCATTCCCGAATTATTTTTTAGTTGTTAAATTCAAGCCGGGCCTTGAGGACTTTTTTACAGTGTGTTACTGGGAACAACGTGGTGGCGGACTTTCCTATTCACCCGAGGTTGCGAATGAGAGCATGAGCTTTGGCCAACTTGCATCGGATGCGATTGAAGTAACGAACTATTTGCGAAAGCGCTTCAAGAAAGAAAAGATTTATTTGATTGCTCATTCCGGAGGGACACCCATCGCTCTTATGGCTATTTCCCGACATCCGGAAATGTATGAGGCTTATATCGCAATGGCGCAGATAACGCAACAGAAAGAATCTGAAATAATTGCATATAATTATATGTCAGACCAATATGCAAATACCGGTAATCGAAAAAAAGCCAGGGCATTAAAAGAATTTAGTATTCTTGAATCCGATAGCATTCTTCTATCATACTATAAATCAGGCATTCGCGATCAGTTTATGCATGAATTGGGTATTGGAACCATGCATAAAATGAAATCTATTTTCTGGGATATTTTTTTACCGGTTTGGACTTGTAAAGCATATACGCTTAGGGAGAAAGTAAATATCTGGAAGTCGAAGTTTTCATTTCTGTCAAAAACTAATTTAAACAAAGAGGTATTAACAACCGACTTTGCCGGCATGGCTCCGAAACTCGATGTTCCGGTTTATTTCTTTAGTGGTAAATTCGATATGACAGTCAATATTGATTTGTCAAAGGCATATTATGATCAACTTCAGGCTCCACTCAAAGGATTTTACACATTTAACAATTCAGCACATAGTCCATTGTTTGAAGAACCTCTTCTGGCCCGGCAAATAATAGAACACGATGTTCTGAAAGGCAACATTCATTTAGCAGATAAGGAATAGAGCAAAAATGCACAACCTCAGGTTCGTCAGAGCCTGATCCCAATAAGCTGTGAACCAGATTTTGTATAATCCCGCGGGGAAGTGCATTAATCGAAACAGGAATATTTTTTATTGAAAGTACAAGCGATGAAAGCGAAAACAGAAGTTAAAAAACTTGGCTTTTTAGGATCATTTGCAATTTATATTCCGGCGGCGATATTATTGTATTGCCTGACCAGGTATTTAATTCCATATCTGAGTAAAGTTACAGGCCAGGAAACTATCCTATTTTGGTTTATTGTTGCTGGGCTGGGGGTTTTTACCCCATTGATTATTGCCGGAATATTAATTCTCAGGGCAGAAGGATTTAGTATTTCCNNATTGGCAAATTCGATCATTCACCGGCTTTTATGTCTTTCGAACCCCTGACAAAAGGGCGTTATTGGTTGTTACTGATCTGGCTTCCCTATTGGGTTTTAAATATAATGGGAGAAGAGTTTCTATGGAGAGGGGTTATGCTACCCCGACAGGAAATTGCCTTTGGTAAATATGCCTGGTTAATTCATGGATTTGGATGGGGATTGTTTCATATCGCTTTTGGATGGCAGTTGTTAATTACATTGATTCCTATAATCTTTATACAATCCTACATTGTTCAAAAGACTAAAAATTCATGGGTAGGTGTGATTATGCACGGTGGTTTAAACGGGCCAAGCTTTATTGCGATTTGTTTTGGTTTAATCTGATATAAATTGATTGGGAAACAAAGCAGGTTTCGCAGGCGTTTACTCGGTGAATATCCATAAAGACATCAACAATAATTCGAACGAAATGAAAAAAGCATATAATCAGGATGAGCAAATCGCCAAAATGACATTTGCTGCGGTGTACCCACACTATCTTGCAAAAGTAGAGAAGAAAGGCAGAACCAAAGAAGAATTGCATCAGGTAATTGAATGGCTGACTGCTTACAATGCCGAAAAGATTCAGGCATGCATCGAAGAAAAAGTGACATTTGAAGTCTTCTTTCAGAATGCGACATTAAACCCCAATGCCCCGCTGATCAAAGGTGTGATTTGTGGCTATCGTGTTGAAGAAATCAAAAATCCTTTGACACAACAGGTGCGCTATCTCGATAAGTTGGTGGATGAATTGGCGAAAGGACGAAAGATGGAGAAGATTTTGCGGGTTTTATAAACTAGATGAAAGAGGATTTGAATAAAAGCATGTTTAAAACAAAGTACGTGAGCAGGCACAGCTTGTCTGCAAAGACATACAAGCAAGCCTGCCTTGATAAAGATGACTGGGGCAGAGCCCCAGCCAAACATCCGAAAAATTTAAGTTCGTAATGGTTCGTCAGAGGCCTGCTTGTATGCCTGCCTGCTTGCGCACGCAGACAGGCCCAAGCAGACAAGCTCTGCCTCTGAGTTTGGATAAAACCCGGTTCCCGCCTTATAACATCACATTCAAAGCAGCCAGATAATAACCTTCAAAATCATGCGCTCATTTAGATTAGAAATTTACTATCTTTGAATCATGGTAACCCGGAATGAAATAATATTAAAACTTAAGGAGTTAAAGCCAATACTTCATAGGGATTATTCTGTTACGAAAATAGGCCTGTTCGGTTCATTCGCTGATGGAACCTTCACCGAGGAAAGTGATATTGACTTGTTGGTTGAATTTGAAAAACCAATTGGCTGGAAATCCTTTACGCTCGAATTATATCTTGAGAAGATATTTAATCGCAAGATTGATATTGTAACCAAGAATGCTTTAAAAGAACAACTTAGAGAAAATATCCTTAAAGGGGTTAATTACGTGTAATTTGAAAAAGGAAGACCGTACATATAAAATGTATTTTGAAGATATTAGTCTCGCTATGAAGCGTATAGCAGAATATATTGAAGGACTTTCATTTGCCGGGTTTAAAAAAGATTATAAGACTGTTGATGCTGTTATAAGGAATTTTGAAATTATTGGTGAGGCTGCAAGAAATATTCCTATTGAAATAAAAGAAAAATACCAGGATGTTCCCTGGGCAGAGATGTATTTATTGCGGAACAAAGTCACCCATGAATATTTTGGAATTGATTATGAAATTATCTGGGATGTAGCTTCAAATTATTTGCCTGAGAATCTGAAACAAATTGAGGATAT
The DNA here is from genome assembly GCA_002426025.1 of Bacteroidales bacterium UBA5537. Taxonomy (GTDB): domain Bacteria; phylum Bacteroidota; class Bacteroidia; order Bacteroidales; family Lentimicrobiaceae; genus Lentimicrobium. The sequence goes on from DINP01000011.1 coordinate 17,697, forward strand.
TCTTTCGATTGAGGAGTAGGTTAGGAGTATTTAAAGGCAAGCCACTAACAACGGCCTTAAAATATTAAACATGAAAATTAATCTCAGATTACTTATAATCATTGCATTTAATATCGTGTTTCTGCAGCTATCAGGCCAGAGCCAAATTCCCGACTCGACTATAATTGAGAAGATTGAAATTGGAAAATGGTATATTTCAGGAACCGTAAAGGATTATCAAACTAACGAAAATCTTCATTTTATAAATGTGGTCGCACATACAAGTGACCCATGGTGCTCCTTTCTGAGTCTGTTACCACCGGAATCAGCAACTACCGATCAGGATGGTTTTTTCAGAATTAAGATTCACGGCTGGAAAAGCATTAATTTGACATTTTTCTTTATTGGTTGTTCTCCATTGTCAATCATGAATATTCAAGCTTGTGGGTATAATAATGAGATCAGCCTGAAGCATATTTTTTTTAAGAGTTCACCCTGGTTTTACAATGATTTTAATTTTCCTGATAGAAAGGAAAGACGACAAATTAAATCAGAGAAGAAAGAAGGATCAAATACTGAAAATAGTACCGGTTTAGGTTGGGGTGGGATTCCGAATGAGTATATTGATAAACATTCCGGAATGGAAAGAATAACCTTGAACTACCCGGAAAATGGTTCCAAAAAGAAATTTTTGTACTATAAATCCGCATTGATTATAGATTTCTCTGAATTTATGAAGAATAACATACAATAATTGTTTGGCTTTATGAGCCCCAGCCAAACATCCGCAAAATTTAAGTTCGTAATGGTTCGTCAGAGGCCTGCTTGTATGCCTGCCTGCTTGCGCACGCAGACAGGCCCAAGCAGACAAGCTCTGCCTCTGA
>DINP01000074.1 GCA_002426025.1 Bacteroidales bacterium UBA5537
ATGGGACAAAATTCGAAAATGGAGCTTATTATTTCAGCTGATTCTTCAGCCGAACTTTTGATTTTTTAGCGAGCGCTAGTTATATCTCAGCTTTTTCTTAATTTAGCCTACATATTTTAAAGTTCATGTCTGAAATCACAGAAGCCCTTACCCTCATTGAAAATCAGCACATACCGGCTGTTATTTGCATAGTTACAAGAACTTCAGGTTCCACACCGCGTAAAGCCGGATCGAAGATGATTGTGTATCAGGACGAAACGATCAAAGGCTCTATTGGCGGTGGCGGCATCGAGCACCAGGTAATTAAGGAAGCTGTTCAGCTGCTTTCTTCGGGAGGTGGTATTCAAACCAAATCATTCAACCTGCTCGATGACCTTAAAATGCAATGTGGCGGAAGCATGGAGGTTTATTTCGAACCTATTGTCAGCCCACCACGGCTCTGTATATTTGGTGGAGGTCACATCGGTATGGCTTTGGCTGGTTATGCTTCAGGACTTGGTTTTCGTGTTACCGTAATTGATCCCCGCGAAGGAATTTTCAATGGATGGGCTCAATTGAACTGTCAACAGCGCAACGAGGATTATTTTCAGGTTGCCGATTCGCTGGAATTCAATAAAAATACCTATCTCGTTATCGTTACCCATCAGCACGAATTTGACGAAAAGCTGTTATTGTACCTTATAAACAAGGAATATGCATACCTGGGAATGATCGGAAGTAAGCGAAAGGTAGCTGAAATGAGCAAAAGGGCTTTGGAAACCGGAAGCATTTCTCCTGAATTGCTATCCAGAATTGATATGCCCATCGGCATTCCGTTTGCGGCTGAAACCCCGGCCGAAATTGCCATCAGTATTGTGGCCAAACTGATTGATGTTAAAAATATCCTGAAAAAGTCATGAAAAAAACTGGGAACAGCATCCGGTTTTTGCTCAACGATTCGTTGACAGAAATTGATTTCACGCAGAACCCGGGCTTAAAACCGACTACCACAGTTTTGAATTATCTGCGTTCCATGCCTTTTTATAAAGGTGTGAAAGAGGGTTGTGCAGAAGGTGATTGCGGAGCCTGTACCGTTGTGATTGCAGAGAAATCCGGCGATAGGCTTGTCTATAAATCCATTGATAGCTGTCTTGTGTTTTTGCCCATGCTGCATGGAAAGCAGTTGCTCACTGTTGAACATCTGGCTGACGGTGAGGCTTTGCATCCTGTTCAAAAGGCCATGGTTGATCAGAATGGGAGTCAATGTGGATACTGCACACCTGGGATTGTTATGTCCTTGTTTGGATTGTCGAAAAATCACCGTGACCCTTCCATGGAAGTGGTAAAGGATGCACTTACCGGAAATCTATGCCGCTGCACGGGTTACCGGCCTATTGTTGATGCCGCACATGTTTGTTGCAAAGGTGAAGATCATGATAAATTTTCTGAAAATAAAGATGAAGTATCCGGCAAACTGGATGAACTCTGTAGAGATAAAACTCCGCTTTCCATCATATCGCATCAACAGCGCTACCTTAAGCCTCTCACATTAACGGATGCGTTGGCCTTCCGAAAAGAATTTCCATCAGCTGTGATTGTAAGCGGTGCTACTGATGTTGCGCTTCGTCAGACCAAGAAAAAGGAGTTTCTGCCTGAAATGCTTGATATCTCGGATATTGCTGAATTAAAATATTTTAAAGAAGACAATCATACCTATTCTATTGGATCCGGCCTTCATATTGAGGACCTGCGCCATCATGCCGATGGGAAGCTGCCGGCTATGAAACACATGCTCGATATTTTCGGTTCGCTGCAAATCAGAAATCTCGCCACTATTGGTGGAAACATTGGCTCGGCCTCACCCATCGGTGATACCTTGCCTTTATTGATTGCCTATAAAGCAAGTATAAAGCTGCAATCGCATAAAAATGAGCGTTTTAGTAGTATAGAAGATTTCATTACCGGTTATCGGTCCATCGATCTTTTTCCGGATGAATTAATCACCGAAGTGCAGATTCCCATACCTGCCATTGGAAGAATAATTAAATCCTATAAAGTTTCCCGACGCAAAGATCTGGATATTTCTACAGTAAGCGGGGGTTTTTCGCTTTTGACCGAAAACGGGACAATCAAGGAGATTATACTCGCTTTTGGCGGAATGGCAGCGCAACCAATAAGGGCATTTAAGACGGAAAATTTCCTTACGGGAAAACCCTGGACAGAAGCAGTTATTGTTGAAGCGATGGAAATATTATTCAAGGAATTTAAACCCTGGAGCGATGCCCGTGCCGAAGTCGGTTACCGCAATTTAGTGGCGCGCAATCTGTTGCTTAAATTTTACGAAGAGTCGAAAGGGCAGGTGTTATGAAATCTAACCTGAAACACGATAGCGCCATCAGGCACGTAAGCGGGCAATCGGTTTATGTGAATGATTTGCAGCTTAGTCCGATGCAACTGATTGGCCGAGTGGTTTATAGTCCATTGGCTCATGCCCGCATCAAATCAATTGATTACACAGAAGCACTGAATCTGAAAGGGGTTGAGACCATCCTTACTTTTCAGGATATTCCAGGTGCAAACCAGATGGGTCCTGTGGTTCACGATGAGCCCTGCCTTGCTGAGTATGAGGTTTTCTTTGTTGGTCAGGCCATCGCACTTATTGCTGCTGAAAATGAGGAAGTTGCTGTAGAAGCTGAGCGCCTCATCCGCTTTGATTTTGAGGAGCTTGATGCTACGCTGACATTAAAGGATGCCATTAAAAAGAATCTTTTAATCGCTCCTCAGCGGAGTATTGCGAATGGAGATGCTGATGAAGCGCTCAAAAATGCACCTTTTAGTTTTGAAGGTGAACTTGAAACCGGTGCACAGGAGCATTGGTATCTCGAAACCCAGTCTGCGCTGGCCATTCCAGGTGAAGGCCGCGAAATGTTAATTCATGCCTCAAGCCAGAACCCGGCCGAAACCCAGGCCATTGTTGCCGAAGTGCTGGGTGTTTCAAAAAATGAGATTGATGTTGAAGTAAAACGCATGGGTGGCGCTTTTGGCGGAAAGGAAACACAGGCCAATCATGTGGCGGCATGGGCTGCCTTGCTTGCCAATGCTACAAGAAAGCCAGTATTGATTCATCTATTTCGCGATGATGATCAGAAAATCACCGGCAAGCGCCATCGTTTCCTTTCGAAATACAGCATCGGATTTAACGAAATTGGTAAAATACTGGCTTATAAGGTTGAACTGAACAGCGATGCCGGTTCGTCCACCGACCTGAGTATGGCTATTCTTGAACGGGCTTTGTTTCATGCCGAGAATGCCTATTTCATTCCCGATATCAGCATAATTGGCCGGGCTTATAAAACCAACTTGCCGTCAAATACGGCTTTCAGGGGTTTCGGTGGGCCACAGGGCATGGCAGTTATCGAAAATGCCATTGACCGCATAGCCAGGTTCCTCAAAAAAGATGCTGCTGAAGTCCGTAATCTTAATTTTTACGGTTTGGAGAGTGAAAACCAAACCCCTTACGGAAAGTTGGTGGAGCATAACCGGCTTTACGTGTTGTTTGACCGGCTGACAGCTTGTTCGGATTATTTTACACGCAGAAAAGAGATTGACCATTTCAATAATGAGAACAAATACAGGAAACGTGGCATTGCCATGACGCCGGTAAAATTCGGGATCTCATTTACCACCGCTTTCCTCAACCAGGCCGGGGCTTTGGTTAACATTTACAAGGACGGCACCATTCAGGTTAACCATGGTGGCACCGAAATGGGACAGGGCCTTCATGCAAAAATGCTGGGCGTTGCTGCTACCGAAATGGGCATTTCACCTGAGTTTATAAAAATCAGTGCGACCAATACATCAAAAGTGCCCAATACTTCAGCAACAGCTGCATCTTCAGGAAGTGACCTTAACGGCATGGCAATCAAAAATGCCATAGCTGTGCTAAAAAACCGCCTCAAAAAAATAGCGATGGATTTGCTTGAAAAAAAAGGCCTGCAAGATGTTGAATCCTGCGATATTGAATTTGCTGAAAATCAAGTTTTTGATTTGTTGAGGCCGGAGGTTAAAATTCCATTCCCAGAGCTTATTAATTCAGCATACCTTTCACAGGTAAGTCTGAGCGCCACCGGATACTACAAAACACCGGGGATATATTATGACAAAGAAGCCGGTAAAGGAAATCCATTTTATTATTTCGCTTATGGAATGGCTGTTTCAGAAGTCGAAGCAGATGTTCTGACCGGAGAATATAAATTGTTGCGAACTGATATTTTGCATGATGTTGGCGATTCGTTGAACGAAGATATTGATATCGGGCAAATTGAAGGTGGTTTTATTCAGGGAGTAGGTTGGTGTACCACCGAGGAGATAAAATGGGATAACAAAGGTCGTCTGCTCACGCATTCGCCCGATACCTATAAAATCCCGACAGTGAATGATATTCCACACACTTTAAATGTTGACCTGCTGCGCGATTATCCTAACGAAGGAACCATCCGCAAAAGCAAAGCCGTTGGTGAACCTCCGTTGATGCTTGCTTTTTCTGTTTGGCTGGCTATTAAGGATGCCATTTCTGCCGTAGGTGGCCATCGGGTGGAACCCCTGTTTTCACTTCCGGCAACGGCGGAAGTGGTGCTTACATCAATCGAAGAGATAAAAACGAAACTTAAAGGTTTGAATAATGACTGAAATTTTTGAAAAAATCAATGCACTATCGCATAAATACCGCGATTATACCGCACAAAACCTGTCGAAACTCATTCAGATTAAGTCAACGAGTATGAATGAAAAAGATGTTCAGCTTGAGCTTAAGCGGCAGATGGAAGAGGCCGGCTTCGACGAAGTCAGAATTGACGGACTTGGAAATGTAATCGGTCGCATTGGAAATGGAAAGCGCATCCTTGCTATTGACGGACACATGGATACTGTTGATGTTGGCAACGCCGCCAACTGGTCGTTCGATCCGTTTAGTGGTGAAATAAAAGATGGTTTTGTACACGGACGCGGTACTGTTGACCAGAAAGGCGGACCTGCGGCAGCGATCACCAGCGGACGCATTCTTAAAGAGCTTGGCTTTGATCGCGATCTTACCATACTGGTTGTTGGAAGTGTGATGGAAGAAGATTGCGATGGACTTTGCTGGAAGTATCTGGTTGAGGAAGAAGGTATTAAGCCCGATTTTGCCATCAGTACCGAACCTACCAATCTCAATATTTATCGTGGTCACCGTGGCCGGATGGAAATTGTGGTAAAATTCAATGGCCTCTCTTGTCACGGAAGTGCGCCCGAACGTGGGAAAAACGCCATTTATGTTGCTGCCAGAGCTGCGCTCGAAATCGAAAAACTAAATGAACGCCTGCCGTTTGATGACTTTTTAGGAAAGGGTAGTATCACCATTTCTGAAATCAAATCGGGCAGCCCTTCGTTGTGCGCGGTGGCGGATTATGCACAGTTTCATCTCGATCGCCGTTTAACATGGGGCGAAACGAAAGAATCGGCAGTGGCTGAAATTCAGGAGATTATCAAAGATATGGATGCTTCAGTAGAAGTGCTTCACTATGAGGAGGTTGCCTATACCGGATTGAAGTACGGCATGGAGAAATATTATCCAACCTGGAAAATTGCGGCCGATCACACAGCAGTTACAACTGGTGTGGATGCCTTCAAACGACTCTTCAATAAAGAACCATTGGTTGATAAATGGACTTTCTCGACCAATGGAGTGACCATCAATGGTTATTACGGAATTCCCATTATTGGTTTTGGCCCGGGAAATGAAGTAATGGCTCACGCTCCTGATGAAAAAGTGCCCATTGATCACCTCGAAGTTGCGGCTGCGTTTTATGCCGGATATGCTTACCTGATTTGAACCAATTAATTAGCAAATTTACGAATCAGCTAATTAGCTAATAATTTATTTAATTAACTGAAAAAGAACTGTATATGACACAATTCAACCAACTGATAGAAGACCTGAAAAAACTAAACACCGGGCTGTTTGGGAAAGATTTTTTACTTACCTGGGACAAAACGGAAGACGAACTAAAGCAAACCCTCTTAGTTGCCGAAGCCTTAAAACATCTCCGTGACCATAACATCTCGGCCCGTTGTTTCGATTCGGGACTGGCGGTTTCAAATTTCAGGGATAATTCGACCCGTACCCGCTTTTCATTTGCCTCAGCCTGCAACCTGCTTGGTTTGGAAGTTCAGGACCTTGACGAAACCACTTCTCAGATTGCCCACGGTGAAACGGTTCGCGAAACGGCTAATATGATCAGTTTCCTTACGGACATCATTGGCATCCGCGATGATATGTTTCTCGGTGCAGGCCATACTTATATGAAAGAGGTAGGTGATGCACTGGATGATGGGTTTAAGCATGGTGTTTTGCCTCAGCGTCCGGGAATTGTCAACCTGCAATGTGATATTGACCATCCAACCCAATCTATGGCTGATCTGCTTCATCTTGTTAATTACTATGGTGGTCTTGACAAACTGAAAGGAAAGAAAATCGCCATGACCTGGGCGTATTCGCCAAGTTATGGAAAGCCACTTTCAGTGCCACAGGGAATTATTGGTCTGATGACCCGTTTTGGGATGGAAGTAGATCTTGCCTATCCGGAAGGATATTCCCTGATACCAGATGTTGTGGAAATGGCCGGGAAACAGGCTGTTGCTTCCGGTGGAAAATTCAGGGTAGTTAACAGTATGGAAGCTGCTTTTAAAGGTGCTGACATTGTTTATCCGAAAAGCTGGGCGCCATTTTCTGTAATGCGGCGCAGAACCGATCTGCTTCAGAAAGCTGATAAAGACGGTTTAAAATCGCTGGAACAGGAATGTCTGGCCAACAATGCCCGATTTAAAAACTGGGAATGCACAGAAGACAAAATGAAACTTACTAAAGATGGCAAGGCTTTGTATATGCATTGTTTGCCGGCCGATATTTCGGATGTTTCGTGCAAAGAAGGCGAAGTTGCTGCCAGCGTGTTTGAGCGTTACCGGATAGAAACCTATAAGGAAGCCGGTTACAAACCTTACATCATTGCGGCGATGATTCTGAACAATAAGTTCAGCAATGCGGCGGAGAAGCTGGAAAACCTATACAACTCAGGAAAAAAGAGGATACTTTAATGCTATTTAAGGAAAGAGTGCGCATCTTAAATTTTAGTTGCGCACCCTTTTGGGTTGAAATCCTTCTATGTTCTATTGTTTGCATTCATCAGAAAATGTGATAAAGGAGAATCATTATTTTACAATTTGTAGGAATCCCACAAATCGCTTGATTTCTTAACCTCCTTCATCTGACTGATGTATATTTCATCACCATTGCATCGAAGGTTAATCATCCCGAAAAGGATTTTCCCGGTTCTCATATCCACCGAGCGGGCCAGTTCAGTTGAGTAAACCAGTGGCCTTGTTCCTCTGGCGTACTTTCCTGCGCAGCCAATAGCGTCGGCACGCGGATGAGAGAAACCTTCATTATCACCTGATGAAATAACCGAAGCAAAAGGGTTTACACGTTTCATAAACTCTTCAGTGAAGTCTGACGATCCATGGTGACAGGCTTTGGCAACATCAACTTCGAATGGGTTTGTGCCAGCGTTCTTTTCCATAAGATACTCTTCGGCATCGGTATTCAGGTCACCGCCAAAAAGAAAGGTTCGCTTTCCAAAAGTAACTTTCAGCACCAGGCTATGGCCATTGATGGTTTTCCCATCGTCACTCCAATAAATGAAAGCATCTTTATTACTTATTTTTTCAACAATTGGCGCAAGAACTTCAATTTTAAAATTATTGCCTTCGATGGTCTTATTTACCGGAATATCTCCGGCTTTTAAACGGCTGACTTTTTTAACTCTTTTTTCTGAATCCGCTTTAAGCAGAGCATTCATAACCAGGTTGATGTAACGGTTAAATGGCGTTGTTTCATCAGTCGAAAGCAGATTATCAAAAATTTTGGTCAGATATTTCTTCTTGTCTTTAACCACAACATCACCAAGCCCGGTATTATATGGATTGTCTTTACTGGCAAATTTTAAAATGCCTGCATGGTATATTGTACCAAATGTAAATGATGGATTTTCAAGTATTTTTATAAAACCCTTGTAATGATCGGTATCAAAATGGCTGATAAACAGGTAGTCAATATGAACTGGTATTTTAGCTTTCAACAGATAAGTGTATTGCCATTTTGTCAAATAGCCCGACATATTATTTCCCGGGCCGGCATCAATCAGAATCCTGAGTTTCCCGATTTCAATCAGCACGCCATCGCCTTG
>DINP01000139.1:0-44644 GCA_002426025.1 Bacteroidales bacterium UBA5537
TACCTTTTTTTGTTCTGACAAGTTTCTGAAAAAGAAAATCTGAACTTTTCTAGAATCCTAATAGCTTCTGGTTAAGCATCAGTGAGTTAAAGCCAAACTTTTTTCAACTTCGGTTTATTGACTGATAGGATAAGATTATTCTTCGAAGCAAATACGTCTAATCTATTAAAAAATTACTCACTGGACTTGTGGTTGTATAAAGCAAAAAGGCAACACAGATATTTAAGGTGTTGCCTTTCGATAAATCCGAATCAATACTACTGATAAATCAACCTTATTGTTTCGGTATTGTTCTCGCTAACCATCCTTAGGATATAGACGCCTGAAGAAGTTAAATTCTGATCATTTTTTGGCTGCCAAGTAAATTCATGTAATCCGGGAAAAAGCTTGCCATTATATATATTATCAAGTTTTCGTCCCGAAAGGTCAAACACCGAAAGTTCTATTTCTGTTGATGAAGCAATGTATAAAGGAATCGTAAAAAGATTATTTGATGGGTTGGGATACGGATATCCAAGAATCTGATTATCGCCTGTTTGAACTGAAGGTATCCATAATCCAATTTCAGGATTGTTTAGTTTTTTCGTTGTATAAATCCTGAATTCTCCGGCCTGCAATGCAATTGGTGCTGAAGTGGAGGTAACAATGATTGAGTCTCCTGAAAAATACTCATACCATTTTCCTGTCTGACTGAAATCCGGAACGATGTTGCCGGTATTAATATCAAAATTACCCAGTACTACTGCTGACATTGAAGAATGTCTCAGTATAATTTTTTTGAAAGCAGAAGATAAGTCCAGTGTAAAATCTGTTGTGCGGAATACATCGTTTTCCTTTTTTAATTTAATCAGGGATGATGTTATTTTATTTAATGCATAGCGCCTGTAATCATTCAGATAATCCCACCGAATTGGCTTTTCACCAACCCTTCCATTAAAATCTATACTGTAATCATAACCCAGTTCACCAAACTGCCAAATCATTTTAGGACCGGGAATTGTATAGAAAAATGTTGCAGCCAGACCAGCGCGTAATAATGAGACAGAAGTATCCTTAATATTATAATATGGATTACCACTGTTTCCGTAAGTGATATTTTTAAATACCATCCGCTCTTCATCATGACTTTCCATGTAGGCAACAAGGTGAGGTGAATCCCAGCCTCTGCTTTTGTAGGAAGCCGAAGAGAAATTGCTGTTTGAATTCCAGCCCATGGCTCCTTCCTTATAATTATCGTGCGTACCCGATGCCCATAGCATCATTCCATAATTAGCCAGTTCTTTCTCTTCAGAATTATCGGCAAAATGTTCAAGTATTATATAGGTGTCAGGATTCACACTCCAAATATAATTGGCTATGTTTTTCCAAATGGCGATTCTTGAAGCATCGTACTGTCCCCAGGCTCCTGTATTTCCAAGTGTATTTGTTTGGGTAAATCCTTTTGATAAATCAAAACGATAACCATCTACTTTATATTCTGTCAGCCAATAAGAGACAACCCTGTTGACCAGTGCTTTGGTTTCAGGGCTCTCGTGGTTGAAATCAAATCCTACGTTAAAATCATGTTTTGCAATGGGATTGAACCAGGGATTGTTTGCAGCAGGTCTATCATTGGCTTCATCCCAATAAAGCATAACCATAGGTGAGGTTCCGAATGAGTGGTTTAGGACCATATCCATAATAACTGCTATGCCATTCTTATGGCATTCATCAATAAACTTTTTCAGGTCATTTTTTGGACCATAATATTTGTCGGGGGCAAAATAGTAGTTTGGATTGTAACCCCAACTCAGGTTTCCTTCAAATTCACTCACAGGCATCAGTTCAATGGCATTTACACCAAGTTTTTTCAGGTATTGAAGTGTATCTATCAAAGTGAGGTAGTCGTGTTTGGCAACGAAATCGCGTATCAGTAATTCATAAATTACGAGATCAGTTTTTTCAGGAGCTACAAAATTCTGTACTTCCCATGTGTAGGGCACCTGGGCGGTTTGAAATACCGTAGCTACTCCCTGGGCTTTTCCTTCAGGATAACTTAAAATTCCCGGATAGGTTGATTCGCTGATATATTTATCGTTCCATGGATCAGAAACTTTGTCAGCGTAAGGGTCCCCAATACGTATACTGCCATCAACAAGATACTGGAAAATATACTCTTTTCCAGCTTCCAGATTGGTGATTTCACGCCAGTATCGTTTACCATCGGGTGTGCGGTAGAGATAACCGGCATCGTCATATTCCCAGTTGTTGAAATCGCCCAGAACAAATACGCTTTCCTTGTTTGGAGCATATAAACAAAGGGTAACCGATTGATTGTTGTTATAAGTGATGCCATCTGTTAATCCTTGTGGAAGTGATGCTGTTGTAGCTGGCAATTGTATGTAATAATACATTGAATCCAGCGCGATTTCAGTGCTGTTTTTGGCTTTGACTTTTACCCTGAATTTCCCTGAAGTGCCTGCAGTAAGTATATCATTGATGCTATTTCCCGCAACGGATTTATAAAGATTGTCATTGATATACATAAACATGGAATCGGCGGAATTAGAAGAAGCCTGGAAGGTAATCTGTTGACCCGGGCTGACCAGAAGTCCATATTGCGATGGAAGATTAATTCTGGCGTAGAGTCCGGCTTCATATACATCAACGAAAATATCGCCTCCTGTAGCAGTTTTGCCCTCAAGATAAGATCCTCCAACCTGAGCACTGCTTCTGAAAACAAAAGCCATTTTAAGAATCTGCTCATTGGCTGGAACTCCATAATATTGTCTGATGTCAGGAGTAATGGTTAATTTGTAAAGGTCGGTTCCAATGCGTGTAAGTCTTGTTGCCGAAGTATTTACACCCCAGCCTGTTTTTACATATTTCCAGTCTGATGGACCGGTACTCAGATTGGTAATCACCCCCGTATGGGCGTAAACATCACCTGTATAGCCTGCCAATCCTCCATTTCCAAGTGTTGCATTGAAAGTAACTTCAACCAGGTCGTCTTCGGCAGGGAAGGAAGGGATTGTAACAACAAGCTGAGCATAATTTTCAACCGTAAAGATGCTTATAAACAGGAAGACAAGAAGGATGAATTTTGTTTTCATTTCAGGTATTTATTAATTAGAAGTTTACTGATGAATTAATGCTGCTTTTGTTATTTACTGATCGATATCAGGTTTCTGTCCTGATGATTTAAAGCCCAATGCAACAATTGATTACAAAAGTAATAAAAACATTGGATGGATCACTGACTTTTGATTCTCAAAGTCCAGATATAATTAATAGAGTTCCGGGGATTATATATTCTTCATGGGGTGAATATTATTTTACAATTGCTTTAGAAGCAAATGTTTGAGTGAAAGAAGTGAAGCGGAAACTTCCTTTCAATCTGGGTAAAAGAAGAAAACATCTGTTAGAAACTGATAAATTACTTTATTCTGGAGATGTCTGACAACAATAAACCCGACAGATTTGTTAATGTATAAGTTTTAAATATTTTGAAAGTTGAACAGATTTATTGAAAAAGCTTTAACTTTGTCATCTTAGACAATTGATGCAGAGTAACGGAAAAACAAAAAAGGAAACGTTTATATGGATACAAAAATGAACGAAATTATTCTGGTTCCAACCGATTTCTCGGAAGTGTGTGCCAATGCCGCAAACCAGGCTGCTGAAGCAGCAAAACTGTTAAACTCGAAAGTAGTGTTACTTCATGTTATTAACAGTGAAACAAAGGCATTTCTGAAAAATGAAAACCTGGCTCCAGGCTCGATTGACGAGAAACTTCAGGAAATTGCTGCACAGCTTAAAACGAATTACGGAATTAGTGTAGAATACCTTGTTCGTGAAGGCAGTATTTTTACTGAGATTGGTGAAGTTGTTAAGGATCTGGGCATTGGCATGGTATTTTTAGGTACACATGGTAAAGTCGGGCTGCAACACCTCACCGGAAGTTATGCCCTCAAGGTTGTGACATCTTCTACAGCTCCTACGATTGTAGTTCAGAAAAGGCCATTTTCGCAAGGTTACAAGGATATTGTGCTTCCGATAACCAGCGAAGCGGGTCCACTTGAGAAAACGCGCTGGGCAGTTTATATTGCCAAGAAGTTCGATGCTACTATCCATATCTTTTTGGTTGGTGAGGCCAGCGATCCGGTTTACAATGCCTCCAAACAGATAGCTGATTACCTGGCAAAAAACAATGTAAAATACACCCAACAGACCTCTGAAAAAAGCAAAAATTTTTCGAAGCAGGTTGTTGATTACGCCACAAGCCTGAATGCCGACCTGATTATGATTATGACCAATCCTGAAAAAGGGCTTGGCACTTTCCTTTTAGGCAGCTACGACGAAGAAATTATCTTCAATGCCAGCCAGATTCCGGTTATGTGTATCAATCCACGAAAATTCAATTTTGAAGTGTTGGGATTGTAAACAAAGAATTATTTTTTTCAGGCTCCGGCTTGCCGGAGCCTGTTTTTTATCCGAATGTACCTGTTCCGGGCTATGAGATAGATTTTACCTGATGAAATGATACTATGAGCCTTACTAACCTGACTGAGTTTATTGTCGAAAAAATGAAGCGCGAACTGCCGCATTTTGTAGTTTATCACAGTGTAGATCATACACTCGACGTGCATGATGCAGCTGAAAGACTCGCTGTGCTTGAAGGTCTTAATGATTCTGATATAAGGTTGGTAAGAGCTGCAGCTTTGTTTCACGATTCAGGTATAACCGTAAGTTTTATTGATCACGAGGATATTTCGGCCGATCTGGCCGGGCAATACCTGCCTTCTTTCGGGTTTAACCAGGAAGAAATTGAGCGAATTCAGCGAATGATTGTTGCCACCAAACTACCTCAAACTGCTACCACACTTGAAGAAAAGATTTTATGCGATGCTGATCTTGATTATCTGGGAAGAGGCGATTTCTTTATTATTGGCCAGAAGCTCAGGTTGGAATGGGAACTGTCGGATCGGAAAGTGAGTTTATGCGATTGGTATATTATTCAAATGGAGTTTTTGCGCGCTCACTTTTATTTTACAAAATCGGCTCAGGTTCTTCGTAATGAGCGCAAACAGAAGAACCTTGAAGAGATTGAGCATTTGTGCACTTTCTCGTGTAATGGAAATAAAAACAAGCACAGGTAACCAGCGATTTTTCAATTTATTAAAAGGATACCCGGTTTATGACAAGTGATGAAGCCAGGCAAAGAATAGTACAGCTCAGTGCTGAATTAAACGAACATAGCTACCGGTATTATCAGCTTGCCAATCCTATTATCAGCGATTACGATTTCGATCAGTTGTTGAAAGAGCTTGAAGCTTTAGAAAAAGCCTATCCTGAATTTATAAGTCCTAACAGTCCTACTCAGCGTGTCGGAGGCGAAATTACCAAAGAGTTTTCTACAGTATTTCACAAGTATCCGATGCTCTCGTTGGAGAATACCTATTCAGAGGCAGAGCTGCGCGAATTCGATAACCGGGTTGCCCGACTTTTGCAGGAACCTTATGAATATGTGTGTGAATTGAAGATTGATGGTGTTTCTATCAGCCTGATCTATAATAATGGCATTCTAAATAAAGCAATTACCCGTGGCGATGGGGTCAGGGGTGATGATGTTACAGCTAATGTTAAGACAATCAGCAGTATTCCTGTAAGGCTTGAATCTGGAAATTTCCCCGGCGAATTTGAAGTGAGAGGAGAGATTTTTATGCCTAGAGCTGGTTTTGTAAAGATGAATCAACAACGCGAGGATGAAGGAGATGCTCCCTTCGCCAATCCCCGCAATGCCACAGCCGGCACCCTTAAGATCCAGGATTCGGCACTGGTAGCCCGCCGACCACTCGATGCTTACGTGTATTATCTGTTGAGCGATCAAGCCACAGGGCTAACGCACTATGAAAGGCTGAATATGCTGAAATCATGGGGATTCAAGGTTTCGGATGTCAGGGCCCGATGTTCAGGGATTAATGATGTGCTTGGATTTATTCACGATGTGGGCGAAAGCCGGGCTGAACTTGGGTTCGATATTGATGGTGTGGTTATCAAAGTCAATTCGATTGAACAGCAGGAAAAACTTGGATTTACGGCAAAGTCGCCACGCTGGGCTATTTCATATAAATACAAAGCTGAACAGGCCTGCACCAGGCTGATGTCTGTTGATTATCAGGTTGGAAGAACAGGTGCAGTAACCCCGGTTGCCAATCTCGAACCGGTTTTCCTTGCTGGAACTACAGTGAAACGTGCTACTTTGCATAATGCCGATGTGATGGCTTCGCTGGATATAAGGATAGGCGATTTCGTTTTTATCGAAAAAGGCGGTGAGATTATCCCGAAAATAATTGCTGTTGATTATAGCCAAAGGGCAGCGGATTCAGAAGAGATTAAGTTTATTCAATTCTGCCCAGAATGCAATACTCCACTTATCCGCAACGAAGGCGAAGCCGCCTGGTATTGCCCCAATGATGCCGGTTGCCCACCACAGATAAAAGGCCGCCTGGTGCATTTTATCAGCCGGAAGGCTATGAATATTGACAGCCTTGGTGAGGGTAAAATTGAAGTTCTGTACGAAAACGGATTGGTTAACAACCTTGCGGATTTGTATGATCTTTCGTATAATAAATTAATTGACATTGAGAAAGTTATCAGCAGCGACGATAAAAAAGACAAAAAAATCGGGTTTCGCGAAAAGTCGGTGAGTAATATCCTTGCCGGGATTGAAAAATCAAAAGAGGTTGGATTTGAAAAAGTCCTTTTTGCTTTGGGGATTCGGTTTGTTGGTGAAACGGTTGCTAAAAAACTGGCATCTCATTATCGCAGCATTGATAAGCTCATGGCTGCTGGCTCTGATGAACTGATTAATGTTGATGAAATTGGTGAGAAGATTGCCGGTAGTGTCGTTGGTTATTTTTCAAATCCCAAAAATCTTGCACTGATTGACCGTCTTAAGCAAAGTGGTCTGCAATTTGAATTGACCGATTCAGGCACTAAGCAGAGCAATCTTTTGGATGGAAAAACTTTTGTTGTAAGCGGTGTATTTTCGGTCTATACCAGGGATGGATTAAAGACTGCCATTGAAGCAAACGGAGGTAAAATAAGCAGTTCAGTTTCTTCCAAAACCGATTACATTGTAGCCGGCGAGAATATGGGGCCCGAAAAACGACGAAAGGCTGAACAGCTTGGGGTTGCCGTAATTTCCGAACAGGATTTCATTGCCATGATAGGCGGAGAAAAATAAGGAATCCAGGTTCAGTAAAAAGATATAGCAATATAACGAAATAGGCTTCCAATTAGGGAAGCCTATTTCGTATTTATTAAATGCAACTTAAATCTTCTGCAGCTTGCTTGCTCCGCTCATATCTGAATCAATGGAAGCTGGATTTCCGGTATAAGAAACATGGGTTGCTCCGCTACCTTCAACCGAAAGCTTTTCAGAAACATTCACCTTCGCCTTGGATGCACCGCTGCTTTCGAGGCTGCAAAAGCGGGTTTTCAGTTCCTCTGCATTCAGATTACATGCTCCACTGAGTTCGGCATAAAAATCGGGAACATTGCCGCTAAGCGTGATATCCGAAGCTCCACTCAAGTCGCAATTGAGTTTGCTAGCTGTGAAGTTAAGATTGATTTTAGAGGCACCGCTGCCCTCAATTTCGAGATGAGTAAATTTTAAAGGATGCGCCCCTGTAAGTTTTACGGCTCCGCTTAGGTCAATACCATCGAGGTTGATAAATGTAAGCTCAATATTCATCTTGCCGCTGTTATTAATGGTTGTATTGTTTTTAAATTTGATAATGAGAGTGCCACCTCTTACTTCGGTGATGATTTTAGGCAGAATGTCAGCATCAGCTTCAACTACTAGTTTTTCAACATTGCCCTGCGTTAGGGTAATATTAAATGCACCACTGACTTCAATTTCGTGGAAATTTTTAACCTGACGCTCCTGTTTTCCGGCTGTGGCTGTTAGTGATACCACTATTGCAAGAGTGATAATCAAAATCATCTCAAGAAGGAAATTTTTCTGGGCAGTGATTGTTTTCATGGTTTGGAAATTATTTGGTTTGTAGTTTATTTGAAAATTCAATTTTTTCAGTAAAGTTTAACGTCGCAGTTTTTGCCTTTGATATTTACTTTAGCCGAAGGGCTTTTCGAAGGGCCAACTACTCCTGTGATTAGTTTCGATGTGAATGATTTCTCGGTTACACTTACCTGCGATCCTTTCGGATAGTTACATTCGCCAAAGCTCATATCGGCGTTCAGCCTGTAAGAAGCTTCTGACGGAATACGGATATTAACTCCATTGAATGAGGAAATTACGTTAATCAGGTCGAAGGTTGGCAGAACAGACTTCACATCAAGTCCACCGTAGTCAACCTGCATGTCAAGCTTTTCGTCCAACTGATCAATTTTTACATTGCTGAATTTGCCGCTTCCGCTGATGGTGCCAACTTTCCCAATAGAAAAGCTGTCATATTCCGAGTCAATAACCAGGCTCTTCAGGTCACCCATATCAATGGTCGAAAACCGTGTATCGGTATTGATGCTGTTTCCGTTTCGGGTATTCAGTGTGCTGTATTCCAGGCTCAGCTTGATGTTTCCCATGGCATTAATATTTCCTGTGCTGAATTTCAGGCTTACATCCGATGCCGGGTTCGAAAGCCGGTTTATGGTGAGATTCCCGTATTCAATATTGATTTTGGCCGGTGCCGTGAGTTCATCAACAAACAGATCGCCAAAGCGGTTACTAACTGAAAGGGTAGTTGACCTTGGCATATTGATGGTGTAATCAACACTGAACGATTTGTTTTTGCCTGTTGAGCCTGTATTGCCTATTTTGGTTGTGATCTCTACCAGTGAACTGTTGCCGGTTATGATTGGCGTAATCTGATTAAGCAGGTTTTGTGCATCTTTATCTGAGCGCGCATCGGCTTTTACCAGCACATCAATGGTCATCAGGTTTTTATCCCACACATTACAGTGCACCTTTCCAAAACTGGTTTCAATGTTCAGTTTTACATCCTGGCCAACGACAAATTCCTTTTTCAGCGATTTTGATTTATCGCTGCTTTGCGCGAAGATGCCCGTTGAAGGGATTAGAAGCAAGGCGGTAATTACCGCGAGCGATTTAAGAAATAATGCTTTCATATTTTTGTGATTTTAAATTCCGGTTTATTCTTTGAGAGGATTCTTTTGTAGGTTCGGCCAGTTGGTCAGCCACCTTATCGAGCAGATTGCTCAATACCCTGTAATTGTTTTTTATCGCATCAACCAGCCGCTTATCGCGTTTGCCTTCGAGGTATTCCGATTTTAAAGCTTCGGATGATGCATTCAGGTTATCAATTTCCTGTAAAAGCATGTTTTTTACCTGTGTTCCTTCAGCTTCAGAACCAGCAAGTTTCTCAATCCGGTTGAGCTTTTCCTGAGTTTGCATGGCATAGTATTGCTCCATTTCAGTAATTTCTGCCGGCAGTGCGTTTTCGGCATTCTTAGGCTGTGGAGTTGGGTTGTATAGAATGGCAAGTATTCCGAAGCCAAATCCGGCAATGATGATGATTGCCGCGGCCAACTTCAGCCATCGGCTTGTAATGGCAAAGCGTTCGGCGTTTTTTATCTGCTGCTGATCGTTCAGAAGGTTGATAAATTTCGCTTCATGTTGCTTGCCGGGTTGTTCATCATCGAACAATGGCCGGTTTTCGTTTATAAAATCATCCAGTTTTTTCATTTCGCTTTCCTTTCACTAGCAATGGTTTTAGCCGACGATTGATTATTGTTCTTCAGACGGTTTATCTGACCTAATAATGACTTTCGCGCCCGCGAAATTTTTGTCCTTACATTGGCCTGACTGATCTTTAAAATCTGCCCGATCTCTTCATGATCATAACCTTCAAACAGACAGAGCGACAGAATAACCCGGTAGTCAGGTATCAGCGTATTCATTGCTTTTTTTATCAGTTCAACTCTCCATTCAATAAATTCCTCACTTTCGGTGTCATTATCTTCGGCAATGTCAGTCAATGTTTCGGGGTCATCACCGTAAGGTTTTCGGGCTGTAACAAAATCAATGGCATTGTTCACCGCAATTTTCTTCAGCCATCCACCAAAAGCCGACGGGCCTTTGTATGATTTTATTTTGTTGAAGGCATCAATAAACGAGTTTTGCATGAGATCTTCGGCGTCGGCCTGATTGCCAACAATACGCAGGCAGGTATTGTAAACCTGGAGATGATACTTCCGGTAAACCTCAATCTGCGCCTGCTGCCTGCCCGCTTTGCAACCTTCAACAAGTAAATCGTCCTGATCCATTTTGTTTTTACTCTGTTATAAAGACCCCGCCTTCGCCAAATTGTTACACTTTGATTAAAGGAAATTGTCTTTTTTATATTTAAGCTGTTGATAATCAAAGGTAAATAATATAAAATTCAGAATGGAGTAGTTTGAAGTAAAACCTTAAATTTGCTTGCCATTTGGCCAAGACACCTATTGTATTAACCCATTACATGAATTCAACACTTCGTTTATCATTTTTTATATTCTTGATTTGCGAATTACTCGGACCGAGCTTCTAATAAGATAAACGATATAAACAATACTTTGCATCATTGCGTCATCGCGTGAATTAAATCTTTAACAGACTCTTGTGAAATCCAACATTCTCAAATTCTATATTTTTGCTGTACTGTCAATGCTCTTCTGGGGGCTGACTTTTGTTTGGTCGAAAATTGCGCTCGGGTATTACGAACCCATTACCATTATCTTTATCAGACTCGTTATTTCATCGGCCATACTTTGGTTGACCGTTAAACTCTGGGGCAAACAGCAAAAGATTGATCGTGCCGATCACAAATGGTTCTTCCTGCTTGCGCTTACACAACCATTCTTCTATTTCCTGGGCGAAAACTACGGGCTTAAATATGTTTCATCAACCATCTCGTCGGTTATTATTGCCACCATCCCATTGTTCAGCCCGTTTGCAGCTTTTATGTTTACCCGCGAAAAAACGAGCATTTTTTCGTGGCTTGGCATCGTGGTTTCTTTTGCAGGAATTCTGCTTATGATTCTTAACCCCGACCTTAGCCTAAATGCCGCCCCTAAAGGAATTGCCTTTCTTTTTCTGGCCGTATTCTCTGCCGTTGTTTATTCAGCTTTCGTTAAAAGGCTTACTGATAAATACAGTGCCCTCACCATTATTACCCGCCAGAACCTGCTCGGAGCATTCTATTTTCTACCTCTGTTCATCATTTTCGATTTTGAATCCTTTATTCTGGTAAAGCCAACCCAAAGCCTGGTGTTTGCTATCCTTCAACTGGCCGTATTCGGCTCATGCCTCGCTTATATATTCTTTATTATGGCTGTGGCCAAGCTTGGAATGGTTAAAGCAAATATTTTTACCAACCTTATCCCGGTTTTTACCGCTGTTTTTTCTTACTTTGTGCTGTTCGAAGTATTCAATATTCAGAAAATCAGCGGTATTATACTTGTCGTGATGGGTATTATTGTTTCGCAAACCCGCGAAATAAGGCAGCTTATTAACCGTGGTCGTTTTAAATCATCAAAAATTCAACTATGAAAGTTTTAGTTCTGGGTGCTGGCCTTGTTGGAGGCCCAATGGCTATTGATCTTGCTAAAGATGGAGAATTTGAAGTTACCTCTGCCGATATCAGCCCCGAAGCGCTGGCGAAACTATCCGGCTACACTGGCATAGATACCGTTAGGGCCGACCTCGATAACCCAGAAACCATTAAGTTTCTGGCCGAAGGCAAGGACTTTATTATTAATGCCGTTCCCGGATTCATGGGCTATCGAACCCTTGAGCGCTTGATTGGCTGTGGCAAAAATGTGGTTGATATTGCCTTCTTCCCCGAAGATATGTTTGGGCTCGATCAACTGGCAAAAGATAAAGGTGTTACCGTAATCTGCGATATTGGCGTAGCTCCTGGCATGAGCAATGTACTGATAGGTTATGGCGCCTCCCTGCTCGATACCCTCGAAAAAGGAATTACCTACGTTGGTGGATTACCGGTTGTGCGCACCTGGCCCTTCGAATACAAAGCTGTTTTTTCTCCCATAGATGTTATTGAAGAATACACCCGCCCGGCGCGTTATATTGATGGGGGCAGGCTGGTTGTGCGTGAAGCACTTTCCGATCCCGAACTGCTCAATTTCCCTGGTATCGGCACCCTCGAAGCCTTTAACAGCGATGGCCTGCGCACCCTTGCCACTACTATTAAGGGTGATTATATGATTGAGAAAACCCTTCGTTACAAAGGACATATTGATAAAATGGCCGTACTGCGCGATACCGGATTTTTCAACAAGGAACCCATCCTTATCAATGGCGTTATGATCAGTCCGCTTGAGTTTACTGCCCGGCTGCTTTTCCCAAAATGGAAACTGCAGGAAGGGGAGGAGGATCTTACCATCATGCGTGTTATAGCCGAAGGCCTTAAGAATGGCATAAGGCAACGCTACACCTGGGACCTGCACGATCGCTTCAATCCCGAAACCGGCATACACTCAATGGCTCGCACAACAGGCTATACCGCTACCATGACCATGCGAATGCTTGCCAAAGGACTTTACACCCACAAAGGCGTTTCAGCCCCCGAATATCTGGGCAGTGACCCTAAAATAGTAAGCTTCCTGCTCGAAGGCCTCCGCCGCCGTGGCGTGGTTTATAAGGAAGAGCATACTATNNACTTCCCACTTAGTTTCTTGTTCATTCAATCTCCTTCTGAAATTTCAAAGAATGGCTGAATCTGAATTGTTATCATTGTCACAGATAAGAAATAGATATTGATAACCATAATTATAAAAGATGAGTAGAGCTTTTGTTAACGAAGATGATCAACGTGAAACACCTTTTGTTGCACCCCGGGCGGATTTACCTGAAGGCGTGCCTAATTATGTCACACCTGAAGGAATGGAAGCATTATTAGCAGAAAAGGAATCCTTGCTCTCTGAACTAATCCAGGCAAAACAAGATAAGCATGATAGCCAAAATTCGGTGACTATAGTCAACACAAAACTACAGATGATTGAAAATCGAATATTGTCTGCTCAGGTTATTCAAAAAGAAGACTCAAGTTACAAAGAGGTTGCATTTGGAGCAATTGTGACACTTCAGATTGGTAGTTCAGGTAAAGAGCAAAAATTTCAGATTGTGGGGGTTGATGAGGCTGATTTAAAAAAAGGGAAACTTGCTTTCACATCTCCTCTTGCCAAAGTATTAATACACAAAAAGGCAGGCGAGTCAGCTATACTGAAACTTGAGCTTGGTGAAAGAATTTTTAAAATAATTAAAATAGAATAAGTAAAACAGCAGATATATTTTAGTCTTTTTTTACTGAATCTTCTCTGCCTACTTGGAAATAATAAATTATTGCCTATTTTTGCACTCCCAAAACAATGGCGGGGTAGCTCAGTTGGTTAGAGCGTCGGATTCATAACCCGGAGGTCACGAGTTCAATTCTCGTCCCCGCTACAAAAGTCAGAAGCTGCTTAATGCAGCTTTTTCGTTTTTCATCTCCATAGATATAGATTTTGTTGTTTCCATTCTCTAACCATTTAATTCTGATAAGATATATATCAGGCTTGCTTCCGATCTTATCTGTAGATTTTCTTCTCACAATTTGTATTCACAAAAAGGATATACGACCAGATTCCACTTAATCTAATCCTGTGATAAATGATTTTTTTCCAGTACAGATCTGCATTTGTGACATAAAAAATGTTTTTTTTGATCTATATCCTCAACATAGGTACTTGATCTCATAACGCAGGTGGTATTAGTGCAATGAATCAATCCGAAAGTATGGCCCAGTTCATGTATAACTTCTTTTCGAAAGCGGTTTACTAAAATCTGATCATCGTTAATAATCCCATATCGTTCATTACTAAGCCTGTAGACGGAGGCAATTCCGCAACGACCATTCAAATATGCCTGGCCGAAAATATAGGTTAGGATAGGTATAAAAAGGTCAACATTAAAAAGTCCTATTGTTTTAGAGTTTATGGTAGCAAAAGATTCATCAATCTTATCCAGAAGTCTGTTTGCGTCGTATTGTCTTCTTAATGGATTATAAAACTCACTAAGATCCCAATGACCTTCCTGTAGAATAACCGGAAGTGAAAATTCATGTTCAACATCCCTGGATATAATTTCGGAAAGTTCTTTCCCAAAATACCCGAAAGAAATCAACACGATATTTTTCAGATCCATTAATTGATAATTTGGATGAAATAATTGAGTATTATAAAATGCTTGTTTACTGCTATTCAATCTGCTTCAGATCATATTTTCTGATTTTATTGTATAAGGTTACCCTGTCAACCTTTAGCGCTTTGGCTGTTGCAGAGATGTTCCAGTTGTACCGTAATAAAATCTGGTAGATATGATTTTTTTCAAGTTCATCAAGACTTTCTGTTGTAGTCTGCACGGCGGTTTTTCCTAAAGGAAGGTCTTTTAGCGTAATTTTCTTTCCATTTCCTACAACAATAGCCCGCTCAATCATATTCTCAAGTTCACGGATATTTCCGGGGAAAGGAAATTCTTCTATCCGTTTTAAAGCAGTCGGTTCGATGGTAATCAAAGGCTTATTCATGGCTGTGCAGTATTTTCTGATAAAATATTCAACAAGCAATGGAATATCTTTGATTCGTTCACGTAACGGTGG
Organism: Bacteroidales bacterium UBA5537; assembly: GCA_002426025.1. Lineage (GTDB taxonomy): Bacteria > Bacteroidota > Bacteroidia > Bacteroidales > Lentimicrobiaceae > Lentimicrobium. Next base: position 14,661 of record DINP01000139.1, read on the forward strand.
AACGGTGATATTTACTACGTTTAGCCGGTAATAGAGGTCTTCACGAAATGTCCCTTTTTCAACCATGGTTTTTAAATCCCGGTTTGTAGCACATATTACTCTGAAATCGGAGGTTATTTCCTTGTTGCCGCCAACGCGGACAAAACTTTTGGATTCGAGAACCCGGAGCAGTTCGACCTGCATCTTAGGGGAAATAGTTGCAATTTCATCGAGAAAAATGGTGCCACTATCGGCCATTTCAAACCGGCCTTTACGGTTGTAAATTGCCCCGGTAAACGCACCTTTTTCATGTCCGAATAATTCGCTTTCAAGCAGGCTTTCTGTCAGCGATCCGCAATGAACACTAACCATAGGGAAGAATCTTCGGGAAGAATTTGCATGGATGGCTCTGGCTACAAGTTCTTTACCTGTACCGCTTTCTCCCGTAATAATAACTGAAGCATTAGATTGGGCAACACTTTCAATTTCCTTGAGTACCTGCTGCATGGCTTCACTCTCTCCAACCATATCTTCAACATTCTCAAGAGAAATGACTTTCTCTTTCAGAATTTCATTCTCCTCAATAAGTGATATTTGCTTTGAAGCATTTCTGATCAGATGTGAAAGGTCATCAGGATCGAAGGGCTTTGTTATATAATCAAAGGCACCATCTTTAAGTGCCTGCACTGCAGTATCTACAGTTGCAAAAGCTGTCATCATAATAACGATGGATTCTTTTCTGATTGCCTTAATCCGGCGCAGCATTTCCAAGCCATCCATTCCGGGCATTTTAATATCAGCCAGGACAATATCAAAACTCTCTGATTCGAGTATTGCTAATCCCTTTTTTGCATTTTCGGCGCATTCAACACGATAACCGTCTTCGACAAACCAGTTGAATAATGAATCTCTTACAGATTCTTCATCATCTACAATTAATATTGAGATTTTTTTTGCCATGGTTTTATTTCCCTTCTGCAATTATCAATGGTAAAGTGATAGAAATGGTTGTACCTTTTCCGCGTTCTGAAATTACATCAATTCTTCCTTTGTGATTTTGAATAATGCCATGGACTATCGCAAGTCCCAATCCAATACCACTTGCATCTTCTTTTGTTGAGAAGAAAGGTTCAAAAATATGTGGTATATCCTGTTCGGGAATGCCTGTCCCATCGTCAGATATGTCAATTCTAATATGCTCATTGTCAGGATTATAAGTTCTGATCAGGACCTCTCCATTTTCGGAAACAGCTTCTGATGCATTAACTAGTATAGCAACACATGCCTGTTTTATCTGGTTAGGACTGCAAAATATAATTTCCGGATTGGCCGAAAAGTCTGATAAAAAGTTAATATTGGCAATTTTCATTGGATGCGCCATCAGTTCAACAATATCATGCAAAATTTCATGAAGGTGCTTGGGTTCAAACCCATCCTGATTTTTCCTGGAAAAGTCCAGTAATCCTTTAACAATATCGCCACAACGTTTTGTTTCATTTTCAATAAGCTTCAAATGCTTTAACATCGACTCCTTCTTGATCGGGTCAAGTTCCTGAATGTTAAGTTGTTTGTATACCAGTTTTGTGTAAACCAGTATCCCTGACAATGGATTGTTAATTTCGTGCGCAACAGAAAGAGATAATTTGCCTAATGAGGCAATTCTTTCAATGTTAATCAGTTCACTATGCGCTTGTCCTAATTCTTCTGACTTTTTCTGTACCTTGTACTCAAGTTGCTGTGACCAGTTTTGTAATTCATTGGTAGCTTTCTGCAGATTATCAAGCATATTATTGAATGCTTTTGATACCATTGTCATATCCGAGAGCTGATTAGGACTTATAACAAGTCTGGTGCTTTTGTCTCCTCTTGCAACAGCTACACTAGCCTTAATTAATGCATTCAATGGATCTTTGATTTTTTTGCGTGTAAAGAAGATTAAAAACAAAACAAGTAAAATAGTCATTAGTGCTGCCATTAAAAAATAATCAGTCGTCGATTTGAGGAGAGCAGCATCCAGGGTTTTAAGGGGAATCTTTATTATGAGAGAACCAAGTATTTTATCACTCTGACTATGTGCATGGCATGAGCTTTCGTAGCACGAACTGCTGTTCTTGATGGGTGATTTTATCAGAAGGTACCTGTTGTTACTGTTATTATGGTTCATGCTGCATTCGCTGTTGACATCAATGATTCTGTAAGATTTTTCATTTGGTGAAAACATTGTTGCGAAATCACTGTGACAACTAATGCAGTTGGGGTCACAATGACTAGTTGTATCACTTGATATTGAGGAGTATACCAGAAAATTCGATTGGTCATACATATTAACATCTTCAATACCTGACATTGTATTGATGACGTCAAGTGTACTTTGCAGCGATGTGCGGTCGTTTTCAAGCATTGAACGATATAAGGCACTTTCAACAAGAAATCCGATGTTATTTCCGTTCTCACGGATTACAGATTTCATGTATTCCTCATTAACCGATCTGAAAATAATCCCAAATGAGACGAATAGAAAAAACAGGGAAACAGTAATAATGATAACGACTCTGCCATAGATTGAAGACCTGAATTTAACATACCTCTTTATAATAGGTCTTCCTGTTCTTTTTTTTCTGGTAAATTTTTTAAACCAACTCATAGCTGTATTCTTGTCTCAAATATAAAGGCTAATTTAACCTTTAATTCTTAAACATGTTAAGATTTTAGATGCTATTTTTAAAACTAGCCTATTGCTTATTAAGTAATTAATAATTAGGAAGATACAAGAGTAAAAGGATATGAAATTCACATCGCTTTTTTAAATTTCGAGAAATATCAGAGTTCCTGAAATAAATTTTCAGGGTAATAAACCCGTTAAATAAGCATGTTACCAAAGATAATTTTTCTCAATAAAAGCAGAACACTCAATTGTTTTATAGAGAGTTGTTTAAAAAGTTTTGCTGGAAATCCTGCCATATTTCTTGGGGCAGATCAGATAGTGGCTGGTCGCGTAATTCACCACCATCCTGTAGAATGATTTTTGAAGGATCTGGTGAATATTTTGCCATTGAAGAAGCTAAAAAGTCTTTAAATCTTTCCAATTCAGATGCCGACCATTTTGTCGCATCATCCGCCAGGAAATAAGAGTTTGTCTCAGCAATCCATTTAAAGGGCTTCACTTTATATATCCATCCTTTACTGGTCGGATCCTCATTCAATAACTCGTTACCAGAGGTGAGCAATGGATTTGCATCGAGGATTTCTCCCGAAATAGGAGCAAAGACCTTTAGATGCTTTCCATTTTGATTGATCTCAGCCAACAGATCACCTTTATTTATTTTTTCACCGGGTTGTTTAAGTGAGCTGAATTTAACGCCTCCGGTAATATGCATAAGTAAGTCATCCAGGCCAACTTTAGCAATTCCTGATTTTTCGAGATGTGTCCATGTGTGATTTTTACTGAAAAACAATCCCTGAGGAATCTTTAATGCATCGAATGTAAGATTGTCCAGTGTTTTTTGAATTTGCCTGCTTAGTCGGGCCTGTTTGTTTAGCAGATACCAGAAAGGGATGAGAATGGCAAAAAATAATATTATTGCCAGGTATTCAATGCCTTTTGTATCAAAGATGTTGTGGTATGTAAATCCGTCCATTTCAAGTTTTTTTAAGTTATTTTTAACAGAACAGAATATATGATTTTATTAATCTTCTTTTGCCCATGACGGGGGATCATTTAGAACCGGCATACGATTAATAATCCATCTGAAAATCCAGATTTCTGTGAAAATTACAGCCAGGGTAACAACAATCTCCATCCAGGATGGAAAGTAGTGTACAGGAGCATCCCATCTGAAACCGATTACCGTCACATTCAGCCGGTTAATTATTATTCCAAGCATTGTTAAGATAGCTGCAACTCTGACCATTAATATGTTGCTTTTCCGATAGCTATATACGAATAATAGCATAGGTAGAAGTACAAAGCCAAACATCTCAACCAAAAACCAATAACCCATTGGGGAGTTTAGCAGATCCCAATGTTTGCCATGGATGAATACAAGTAATTGAAGGAAAAAGTAAGCGAACATAGCACCGGCGCAAATTTTTGATAATCCTGTTAAAATCCCTTTCTGAGCTTTGTGATTTTTTTCACTGATTTTACTGAAAAATACCTTATGACTGATGGATCCTTCAAAAATTACCATTGAGAGTCCGGCAAAAATACTTGACACTAAAAACAGCACAGGAATAAATTCAGAATACCATAATGGGTGTATTTTATCCTTTGCCATCAGGTAAAGAGCTCCCAGACCCGATTGGTGCAGAGTGGACAATGTGATACCAAAGATTACTGCACCAATGGTCATTCCGGAAAGTATTTTTCTTGCCCTGCGGGCTCCAAGCCATTCTGCAATAGTAGGAGAGAATTCAATCAGTTCGGCAATCATATAGAGCATAAAATGCCAGGCAACCAGAAACAGAACCGAACTTGTTCCAAAGTTATTTCCAATTATCGGATTCACCACATTCCAAGGTCTTCCCAGATCGAGCAGTAGTGCCCCGGCATAAAAAACATAAGCAAGGAAGCCGTTTAAAACGGTAATCCTGACAATTGAATGATACTTTTTCAGGTTCAGGATGTAGACCATAAATGTGAGCACATAAGCTCCCCCGGCAAAGGCAACGCCAGTTACAACATCAAATCCTATCCATAATCCCCAGGGAATTTCCTGAGTGAGGTTGGTTATGGAACCTATGCCTTTCCAGAAACGGATCACAATCAATGCTAAACCAAGGAGAATGATGGGAATAGAAATAATATTGAATGGAGTCAGCCATTTTCCTTTGGGTTTTAATTCGTTGAAAATGAAACGCCAGATTGACCTGTTGTCATTCTCTTTCGCTACAACATATGCAGGATTACTCATTTTCTTCTTCTTTAGGGAGGTTGTTTTTTGTGGCTTCACGAATTCCTAATAGCAATGGAGGTAAAAGGACAAAAATTGAGGGAACACTAAAGAGAAATCCTTTAGACAATTCCGGATAGGAAGAATTCTGAAGTTTTGTATTAAATCCAAGTTCGTCAAAATCAGCCGAAGCAAGGTATAAAAGTCCGGTTCCTCCAGCTACATCCTCGCCGTATATCTTACCATTATAATCCTTCGGATTTTCAGCTATCCTTTTGTGAGCTTCTGCCAATAATTCCCTGCGTGTTCCGAAAATTAATGCATCACCACATGCTTCAGCACAGGCAGGAATTTCGCCTTTAATAATCCGGTCATAACACATATCACATTTTTGAATCTTCGGATTGGCGCTGTGGTATTCAAATTTTGGTACATCAAAGGGGCATGAAACCATGCAGTAGCGACAGCCCATGCATTTATCCTCACGCCAGATAACAGGGCCTTCTCTTGTCTTGTACATAGCCTGGGTTAGGCAGGCTGCAGCACATGCCGGTTCGTTGCAGTGCATACACTGGTTTCTGACAAATAATTCGCCTTTAGAAGTGTCGTATTTGTTAATAACTCCACGCCTCGTTTCATTTGTCTTTCTAATGACGCCTGCTTTTAATTCATCGTCTGGCTCAGGAAAATCGTGTGCTTTTGCACAGGCATTTTCGCAGCTTCTGCAGCCAATACAAATGGTTGAATCAAAAAGCATCGCATGGAATTCCGTATCATCTTCATTTGGATTTGGAGAGCCAAAACCCTTTCCCACCGCAAGGGTAAGTCCTGCAAACCCGATTGTTTTTATAAAGTTTCGCCGATCTAAACTCATAGTTTTGATATTGAGGTTAATAATCAAGAATTATACAAGAGATTACCTGGATGTATCTATAAATTTTGTTTGGAAATCTTCCCAAATCTCAGGCGCAAGATCAGCCAGAACATTGTCAGTAATTTCCCCTCCATCCTGCAAAACGATATGTGCGTAAACAGATGAGTTTGATCTTGCAGAAGAAGAGAAATATTCCTTGAGCCTGGTAAATTCTTCTTTTAACCATTTTTTTGTTTTGTCACCCATAAACAGGAATTCAATTTCCCTCATCCAGTTTTTTGGTTCTAACATATACACCCATCCATCAGAATACGGAGATGAATTAAGGATTGAAGCATCAGTTTCAAGAGCTTTATTTTGTTCTTTAATTGTGCCGGAAACCGGAGCATAAATATTTAGTTGTTTGCCATCTTTGATAAGCGTCAGGATTTTATCACCTTTCCGAATCTTTTCACCGATCTGTCTCATCTTAATTTTTGATATGGTTCCGGTAACGTGTTGCAGGAAATCATCAATTCCGATTTTTACTATCCCGTTTTTTTCCATAAATGCCCAGGTATGAGTTTTATCAAAATACAAGCCATAGGGAGCTTCAACGGCATCTTCATTTAATGCTGCCGATATATGTACATCATGACTGATGTCAACTGACCTATTCTTTTTCTGATAACTTACAACTGCAGTTACAAGGAGTCCTGCTATAATTACAGGTATAAGTATCAATAGCCAGATTGAAGCATTTCCGGTTTTACTATCGGGAATTGGGAGGGTTTCAACGCCTGTCAATAAATCAATGTTCGATATCCTTTTCGGATTGGCCAAAACGATGTACCCATTCTGATCCATAAATTGCTGGCCGTCTTCAAGAATCCATTCCAGGAAGGCCAATTCGCTTTTATCTGTTGGTTTTTCCTGCGAAATAGCATAGATACTGCCGCAAAGAGTATGCGGATATTTTCCTACCCATACACCCCTGGAGAATGTTTCAGGGTTTTTATAAATTTTTTCAAAACTGTCGATTCTACCATTTCCGTTTTTATCAATAGGAAGCAATACAATATTCTCGAGAATTTGTTTTGTTGATACATCCATTGCATCAGAAAGTCTGCAGAATCCGATGGCATAGATATCGTTTTGTATCGCTGCAATGAGTTCAGCTGCAGAGTTAACCTTTATTCCTTTGATATTTGCTTTATCAGCTTTTGCAAAGTCAGAGAGGCCTTCATTTATTACAGTATTTTCAAGATTGTAAAAATGAATTGCGGCACTTTTAGAGCTTTTTATAAGACTTTTCCATTCTTGATTTGCAGGGCCGGTAATTATTTCTTTAAATTCTTCCTGCGAAATACCACGGCTTGCCAATTCAATCAATATTGGATTCCGGCTATTTATCAGCGGGACGATGGCGTCTCTACCAATTGTCATTCTCCAAATTCCGGTTTCATTTAAAGATGAAACAACTCTGTTTGAAATAATGCCAAGATATTTCCCGGTTTTCATTCCTTCATCTGAATAATTGTTTATTGCAATATTCACATCTGGATTTAATTTTTCATACTCAGAAGCCCAGTTCTTGGTCAGATTCATTAACTCTGGCGAGCACATGATTTCAACTGAGATTTGAGAAGTCAGGGAGGGCTGTTTGCTGGCTTGGATGCCAGTATCTTTATTAGCAAGGCTGAAATTGTTGAAAAACAACATCAGCAGCCCAGTGATCAAAAAAGAAATGTTTTTCATGATATTAAGATTTGAATTGATAAGACAATAAATTGATTAGTGTTAGTTTAAGTTTTCCATTAAAATCAATTTGCCTATTTCAATAACAGTGCCATATCTATTTTAGTGTTATATATAGCAGATAATCAGTGTATTATAAATTTGCGTATAGAATAATTAATCATGTGGAGTGTTGAAAATATAAACACAAGAATTTGCTAATACCCGTATTTGTCAGTAGATCAGGTATAAACAGTGTGTTGTATAATATCTATACACTGTTTAATAACTCAACAATACCAGTTGAATTCTAAAGATTTTAATTCTTTGTAGCTTATGAAAAGCCTGCTAATATTGATTTATGTAAATCCTTCTTGTATAAAGAGAGCATTCAGATCAAAGATAAATGGGATGGATGATTTGATTGTTTCCAGACATCTGTATGATTTATAATTTACATTTTATTCATTAAAATTATCTGTCTCTGTTGTATCAAAAATGATGGAAGATAAAAGATATTAAAAAGCTTTTTCGCGTTTGCATATTTTTGAAAATTATTGGTTAAATTTGAGGATACTTTATGATTATGGTATCTTAATATCAAACCAGGTGCTATGAAACTCACAGTTTTGTTATTTCTATTGTTATTTTTAAGAAATTTTGGGATTGCCCAGACTTCCTGCTTACCCGAAGGAATTGTTTTTACCCATCAGTACCAAATTGATGCATTTCAGAACCAATATCCCGGATGCACTGATATTGAAGGTAGCGTTATCATTTTTGGCGACGATGTTCAAAATGTTCTTGGATTAAGCATAATAAAATCCATCGGAGGTTATTTGCAAATAGGTCATCCTTTATATTCTAAGTCTCTCACTAATCTTTATGGACTTGAGGGGCTGATTTCTGTTGGAGGGGGAATTTCAATCATACATAATGCTAATCTTAATGATATTAAAGGATTAGGTAATGTCACAGATTTAGGTACAGGGGGATTAACAATAAATTTTAATAATTCCCTTAGAACACTGGCTGGTTTGGAAAAAATTTTCAATTCAGGGGGTGTTCAGATTGAGGACAATCCATATCTTCATAGCATAGAAGGACTTTCAAGCCTGAGTGCTATAAATGGAAATGGTTTTGTATGTATTTCCAATGATAGCCTATTGAATTTTTCAGGGCTGGAAAACCTTAAAAAATGTGTGGGTAATCTTGAAATCGGAAACAACAAATCTCTAAATAGTTTTGATGCACTTCGTAATTTGAATGAATTTTCAGGAGGCGTTTTTATATATAACAATAATTCTTTATCGAGTCTTAAAGGCCTTGATAGCATCCCAGGGGTAAAAATAACTACATTAACAATCATCAATAATGAGTTGCTGAACAATTGTCATGTTCAAAGCGTGTGTGACCGGCTTGCTTTTGGTTTAGGCGGAATTAACCATATTCAAAATAATGCAACCGGTTGTGCCGACAATATACAAGTAATTAATAATTGCGAATCATTAGGCATTGGAGGGCATCACTATAGTGATGAAATAGAAATTGATTGTGATTTCTCGAATCAAAATCTTTTAATCAGGTCAAACCTTGGCAATAAAATAGTAGATATTGCAATTCTGGACATCAGTGGCAGAGAAATGATTAATCATTCTTTTTCTACATATTCAAGTATAAATTTAAGCAATCTGAACTCAGGATTATATTTTCTGAGGGTTAGCTACGACAAAAAGACCATTATCCGAAAGCTACTCAGGGAATAACAGAAAAAGCCCGGTTTCCCGGGCTTCATAATCGTTTTGATAAGTTCTACTTTTTCTTACCCCATTTTATTAGTACTGATTGTACATCTTTAAACTTAATGGGTTTAGGAAGATAATCAACCATTCCGGCATTAATGTACCGTTCGCGGTCACCGGGCATTGCATTGGCAGTAATGGCAATTATTTTGGGTCTTTCATTTTCAGGATATTTTTCGCAGATTATCTTGGTGGCTTCCATGCCGTTCATCACCGGCATCTGGATGTCCATCAACACAATATCATACTTTTTGCGCTCCATCATTTCAAGCACCTTGCGCCCATTTTCAACAGCATCAATTTTATAGCCCATTTTGCTTAGCAGGGTTATAACCAAGTCCTGGTTTGTAATATTGTCTTCAGCCAGCAGTATGCGCATCGGCAGTTTAGCCGAAAGGTTTTTATCTATATTGTGGTCGGCAAGGTTGCTGCGCTTGTTGCGTGCTTCAGCAATTACTCTCAAAACTTCTTCAAACAGTTCAGCCAGCTTGATTGGTTTTGATAACTGGGCATCAAAAATATCCTCGGGCAATTTGCTGATTTTGCCAAGTGATGTGAGCATAATCATAGGAATATCGCCTTTAAAGGGAAGCCCTTTAATCGCGGCACCCAGTTCGAGCCCGTCCATTGTTGGCATCTGCATATCAATAACAGCAAGGTCAAAGGAATCTTCAGCCTCTTCAATCGCCACCAGGGCTTCAGCACCTGATTTGGCAGTAACAGGAACCATGCCCCAGGATTCAAACTGCAGGGTGAAAATATGTCGGTTGGTTTCATTGTCGTCAACAATCAAAACCCGGCTGCTTTTGAGTTCGGGAATCTGTCCGCGCACATAAAGCTTGGTTTTGCCAATTCCTGAAGTGCGCAGTTTAATTGTGAAAAAGAATGTTGATCCTTTTCCAACGGTACTTTCAACCCATACCCGGCCACCCATCAGTTCGATCAGGTGTTTAGCAATGGCAAGGCCAAGTCCGGTTCCACCGTAACGGCGGGTTGTTGAACTGTCGGCCTGGGTAAAGGCCTCAAACATAATGTCAATCTTATCCTTTGCAATGCCAATTCCGCTGTCGCGGACAGAAAACTGAAGTTCCTGATGGCCTTCGGTTTCAGCTACCTTATCAATGGAAATGAAAATTTCGCCTTCTTCGGTAAACTTGATGGCATTGTTAATCAGATTGATAAGTACCTGACGCAGACGGGTAATATCACCAACAAGGAATGGTGAAACATCGGGTTGAATCAGGTAAAGCAGGTCGAGACCTTTTTCAATGGCTTTTTGTGCGAAAAGGTCGAGCGCATCTTCAATGCAGTTGCGAAGCTCAAACGGGGCTTCCTCAAGAGTCATTTTGCCCGATTCAATCTTCGAGAAATCAAGAATATCGTTGATAATCGTCATCAGGTTGTCGGCACTTAACCTGAGGGTTTCGACATAATTTTTCTGTTCTACCGTTAGGCTGGTATCGAGAAGAAGGCTTGTCATACCAATAACTCCATTCATCGGGGTTCTGATTTCATGGCTCATCATCGCCAGAAAATCAGACTTCATCCTGTTTTCTTTTTCAGCATCATCCTTGGCCCTGATCAACTCTTCTTCCTGTTGTTTCAGGTAGTTGAGTTTCGCTACAGTGTCCTTAAGTGCTTGGTTCTCACTAATAAGTTGTTGTAATGATTTCCCGGATTCATCTTGAGACTGTTTATTTTCCATAGGTAGTAATTTGTGATAAACCAGACTATTTGCCAGCTAAAATGCGGCCTTAAGAAAGTACTAAATTAGTAAAAATTCATTTTATGCTCAAACGAATACACAAATTTGTTGAAAAGTCGTAATGTGTATGTTGTTTATATCCTTTTTCGTTTAATGTAACAGCGCATACATTAAATTTTGGAAAAATATTTTACGTTTTCTGCATGGTTCAAGTCCGNNTTCGGGCGTTCAAGGGTTCGAAAATGCGAGGGAGCGAAAGAGCGAGGGAGCGATTGGTTCAGCGTTCAGCGTTTCAATCTTAATTCGTCAATTGTAATTCGTCAATCGTAATTCGTCAATCGTAATTCGTCAATCGTCAATCGTCACTTATCACTCGTCATTCGTCATTCGTCATTCGTCATTCGTAATGGTTTAACAGTTGTTAAATTTACAGACCTTTACTAATTATACCGTAAGAGCACTATAGCTTCTCTTTTAGGAATTTAGCTGTATAGGAATTTTTCTGTTTACTTAAATCTTCCGGGGTGCCTTCAAAAAGAACATATCCGCCTTCATTTCCACCTTCCGGACCAAGATCAATAACCCAATCGGCACATTTTATCACATCCATATTGTGCTCAATTACAATAATACTGTGGCCTTTGGCTATCAATGCATTAAAAGAAGCCAGTAATTTATTGATGTCGTGGAAATGAAGCCCGGTGGTCGGCTCGTCAAAAACAAACAAAGTTGGCTTTTCGGAAGTGCCTTTTACCAGAAAACTGGCAAGTTTTATACGTTGAGCTTCACCACCACTGAGGGTATCAGAAGATTGCCCCATGCGCAGATAGCCCAGGCCGGTATCAGCAAGTGGCTGCAGTTTGGCAGCAATTCGACTTTCGATGTTATTGCCTTGTGCATTTTCGCCAAAGAATGCAATAGCCTGATCTATAGTCAGGTCAAGGATATCTGAAATGCCTTTGCCATTGTATGTAACATCAAGTACCTCATCCTTAAATCGTTTTCCTTTGCAGCTTTCGCAGATCAAATGTATGTCGGCCATAAATTGCATTCCGATCTGAACCATTCCTTCACCTTCGCACTCTTCACACCGGCCACCTTCCACATTAAACGAGAAGTAACCCGGTTTGTAGCCTCTGGTTTTTGCAAGGGATTGATCGGCATATAGTGCCCTGATATCATCGTAAGCCTTCACGTAAGTGGCCGGATTTGATCGGGTTGAACGACCGATTGGATTTTGGTCAACCATTTCAATTTCAGAAATCCTGATGAAATCGCCCGATAGCTTATCGTAACGGCCGGTTCGCTCGCCATAACCTCCGTAAATCTTTTTAAGCGTAGGATAAAGTACCCGCTTTACCAGCGATGTTTTTCCCGATCCGCTTACACCTGTTACAGCCACCAGCACATTCAGCGGGAATTTTACGTTGATACCTTTCAGGTTGTTTTCACGAACACCGCCAAGTTCAATTGCATCTCTCCATTTCCGCCTCTGGCGGGGGATTTCAATACGCATTTTGTTGGTGAGGTAACGAGCGGTAAGGCTTTGTTCTTCCTTCATAAGGGCTTTGAAGTTTCCCTCAAACATAATTTCGCCACCATTTTCGCCAGCTTGCGGGCCAATATCAATCAGATGATCGGCTGCACGCATAATCTCTTCATCGTGTTCAACCACAATTACCGTATTTCCTAGTTGCTTTAGCTGGTCAAGAATACCAATTAGCCGGTGGGTATCGCGGGGATGAAGGCCGATGCTTGGCTCATCAAGTATATACATTGATCCAACCAGGCTACTTCCGAGCGAAGTTGCCAGATTTATGCGCTGCGATTCACCACCCGAAAGGCTTGACGATAGTCGGTTAAGGGTCAGATAGCCTAAGCCGACATCGGAAAGAAACTGCAATCTGTTTGTGATTTCAACCAGGAGCCGTTTGGCTACTGCCTGATCGTATTCACTTAATTCCAGTTCCCTGAAAAATTTCAGGTTTTCGCTTACCGGTTTTAGAACCAACTCGCTGATAGAAAGATCATTGACTTTAACATAGTTGGCATCCTTTCGCAGCCTTGTGCCATCGCATTCAGGACATATTGTTTTACCTCTGTATCGCGATAGCATAACACGATACTGAATTTTATAGGTCTGTTCTTCAACGAATTTGAAAAATGCATTCAGCCCACCAAAGTACTTATTGCCTGTCCACACCAGTTTTCGCTGTTCCTGTGTAAGCTCATACCAGGGTTTGTGCACCGGGAATCCGAATTTATAGGCATTTTTTATCAGTTCATCCCTCCATTCGCTCAGTTTTTCACCCCTCCAGCAGGCGATTGCATCTTCGTAAATTGAAAGGCTTTTATTGGGGATTACCAGATCTTCATCAATACCAATTATGCTACCAAAGCCTTCGCAAACCTTACATGCTCCGTAGGGATTGTTAAAAGTGAAAAGGTTTACCGATGGTTCTTCAAACGAAATACCGTCTGCCTCAAATTTATTTGAAAAAATACGGCGTTCCTTTTTGTTTTTGCTTTCAGTCTCGCATATACACTCATCGTCACCTTCGTAAAAAGCGGTTTGTACCGAATCGCCGAGGCGGCTTAACAGGTCTTCGTCATCCTGCCGGATTGTAACCCTGTCAACAACAAGGTGATATTCAGACGTTTCATCAGTTGGTAGCTTCAGCAATTCATCAATTCGAAAGACTTCACCATTTTTCATTACCCGGCTGAAGCCTTGCTGAATAAGAATGGTGAGCTGGGTTTGAAGCGATCTGTTGTGTTTTAAAAGTAGTTTGCAGAAGATGGTAGCTTTGGTATCTTCATCGAGCGAAAGCAGGTAATTGCAAACATCGGTAACGCTGTCGCGACCAACCAGGTTACCTGATACCGGTGAATAGGTTTTGCCAATTCGGGCAAACAACAGTTTGATGTATTCGTAAATTTCAGTCGAAGTACCGACGGTTGAACGTGGATTTCGGGTATTTACCTTTTGCTCTATGGCAATAGCCGGTGAAATTCCTTTAATATATTCCACTTCGGGTTTACTCATGCGGCCAAGAAATTGGCGGGCATAGGAACTGAGGCTTTCTACATAGCGGCGCTGCCCTTCGGCATACAAGGTGTCGAATGCTAAGGATGATTTACCGGAGCCCGAAAGCCCTGTTATCACAACAAACTGATTGCGTGGAATGGCAAGCGAAATATTTTTAAGATTGTGAACCCTGGCCCCCTTAATCAAAATTGAATTTTCGGGATCAGCGATTACTTTTTGGTCATTACTCATATTAATAGTTACAAATCAGGAACGCAAAATTAATTTTTTTTAAGGCAGCACTTGATTTTGTATAATAAATAACCGTATATTTGTTGCGAATCAAGGCCAAATGCCTGATTTTTCTCAATAACTGTTCACATTTATTAACCAACCCATAGGAGGCACTTTATAGGATAAATATCTACGCTTTTAATTACTAACAAAAGGAGGCAATTATGTATGCCCAGTCAGTTAGCGATAAGGAGCTAATAAGCAGGTATTTAACCGGTAATGAAGTTAGCCTGGAACAGTTAATCCATCGCCACAAGACCAAGGTCTTTTCTTATATCCTTATGGTTGTTAAGGATAAACAACACGCTGATGATATTTTTCAGGATACCTTTATTAAGGTAATTCACACTTTGCGATCCGGATCGTATAAGGAAGAAGGAAAATTCATTCAGTGGGTTATGCGCATAGCTCATAACCTGGTTATTGATCATTTCCGAAAAGCCAGGAGGATTCCGATTGTTGATAGTCAGAACGATGATTTCAATATTTTTGACAATCTCCGGATTTATGACGAATCGGCTGAAGACCGCATGATCAATGAACAGATTCACCAGGATGTAAGGGCACTGATTGAACATCTTCCACCTGATCAGCGCGAAGTGCTGATGATGCGCCATTATGCCGATATGAGCTTCAAAGAAATTGCTGAACAGACCGATGTCAGTATCAATACTGCTTTGGGAAGAATGCGCTATGCCTTGATAAATCTCAGGAAACTGATAGACCAGAAAGAGATTACCCTGTCGGTTCGATAAAATATCCTGTTTTCATGTAACTACGGAAGGTGCTTTTGCTTTTCGTAGTTTTTTATTTAGAAGGAGTCTGTTTTAAAGGATTTTCATTTTTTTTTAGCAGCCGATATAATAAATAGCCAAAAGTGGGCGTTAATCATCTGTAAACAATAAAATACAGATTTAAACCGCCTATGGCAAAAAACTTTACCCACAGAGACTTAATGTACGTTCCTTCTAACCCATCCAATGGATACAACCTTAAAGAACTCAGGACAAGTCCATTAAATGCTTCACCCAGTGAAACAGCCATCAGGAACATACTGAATTATTCAAAAGCATTATCTGTCGTGTCAAACAGCCTGACAGGTAATTTCAGTTTAATCTTGCTTAACTAGTTTAAACGTTGGTTAATTGAAGCTGCCCCACTGGTCATGGGGCAGTTTTTTTTGTTCCGGAATCAGAAATCAGGTCAAATTTAGTAGATTTGATAACACAAAATCCTGATTTATGAATGATGCCGATGCCCTAAAAGAATTGATTCTGGCTCCCTATTTATTTAAAGCTACTGCACTTATTGGTGTAAGCCGGAGGGTGGGTGGCAACCAGTTTCGTCATGCATTTTCAACACTTGGAATTTTATTCGATTATAAATACTTTCAAAATAGTGTGTTGCTGAAAGCATCATTAATACACGATTTGCTCGAAGATTTGCCCGAAACGGCCATTGATGAAATCAGGCATATTGATTCGGAAGCCAATCAGGTAGTTGATCTTGTGCTTGAAGTCACCAAACATGCCAGTGAACAAAAAGCTGACTATCTGAAAAGGGTTCTTGAAAATGGATCGGTAAATGCACTGATTTTAAAATGTGCCGACAGAATCAGTAATCTCACCGACCTGCACCGGGATACGGATTCAGATATTAAAATAGCCAGCTACCTCGATCAGACTGAGAAATATATACTTCCGATGGCCAGAAAAGTGAACCAGGATATGGTATTTGAGCTTACGGACTTGATTGCCAGACGAAGGGATATTTTAAACAGGAAAAATATTGACGCCTTTGACAGGTAGTTATTAAGACCCATTTGTATACATTTCACTCCTAAAAATTGTTAATTAAGCGCCCTGTTTAAAAAGTTAGCCGAAACCCGCTTATTTTTGACTAACAATCCAGTGCTATGTCCCGTTTCTATTTTACTTTGCTTATTTCATTCTTGCTATCTCCTCTTCTTCAGGCCCAGGTTTTACGGGGGAAAATAACGGATAGTCAGCAAAATCCAATTCCGTTTTCCACTGTTTTTGTCAAGGAGGTTTCTTTCGGCAGTGCGGCCAACGAAGATGGGCAGTTTGAGCTCCACCTGCCGGAAGGTAACTATACCTGTGTGTTTCAAAGTATGGGATATCANNAGTCTTCAGATAAGAAAGATATCGGCAATGATAAAATGGATGGCCCGCGAGGATTTAAAAGAGTCGCAAATTAAGGAAGGGGAGACTTATCTCGAAGAGTCGGTAAATGAGATTGATTTTACTGCCCCCAACCTTACCCGGCAAAAGGTGAAATCAATTTACAGCACCTTTCCAGGTGGGAATGAAAACCGTTCATCAGGTGCCATAGGTTTTATTTCCGGTAATATTTACCATCCTAATGCATTTGGCAATGCACGCTCACCTTTGGCTCCGGGAGCATTTAGTTATTACAGGTTTCGTTATGAAGGGGTCAATACATACGGTGATGTGGTTGTTGATAAGATAAAAATCATTCCCCGTGGAGATGGGCCGCAATATGTAAGCGGATACCTCTATATTATCGAAGGGCTTTGGTGTATTTACAGCCTCGATATCAATATTGACGAACAGCTTGGCATGAACATACAACTTACCCAATCGTATGGCGAAGTGCGTGAGGGAGCCTGGTTGCCGGTGAACAACCGTTTTAAAATTGATATGGACCTGATGGGTAACGAAGGTGGATTCCTTTATAACACTTCTATCCGTTACAACAATCTGGTTGTGAATCCACCTGACCTGAAACCTAAAAAACCAGCAGAGCTTTCTGTTAAAGAAAAAACTGGAAAGAGTAAAGTGGCCGAAGCCCGTATAGCCAAACTCGATAAAAAAGCGGCTGAACTCAATGCGATTGAAAACCCTACTACAAGCGAGTCGTATAAACTGGCCAAAGCAATCAATAAGAAAGCCGAAATTAAGCAGAAAGACTCATTACGGACCAATCATACCTATATCGAAACCTATAAAACAGTTTTCGACAGTAATGCCCACAAGAGCGATTCGGTTTATTGGAAAAGCATCAGGCCTATACCATTGGCCATCAATGAATTGAAAAGCGTAAGGGCATTTGATTCAATTCAGTACAGGCAAAATGCATCGAAGGCCGATTCGATAAAAGCAGCCAGGTCGAAAGGCAGAAAGTTGTTCAATACACTGCTTACGGGTGGCCGCTATGCGTTTGATACATTGCATTCGCTGCAGAGTGATGGTTTGCTGAATCCTTTTGGTATAAGTTTCAATACCGTTGACGGGTTCGTTTATAAGATGAAACTAGCTTATGACCGAAAAATCAATACAAACTCTGCTTTTTCCGCCGATTTTGCACCTGGTTTTGCTTTTAGCCGAAAGGAGATTTTATGGGATGCCGGCCTGGGTTTCATAATAAATGAAAAGCAAAAACATGCAATCAGGCTGCAGTTTGGTTCCGGTTCCTTCGATTTTAATCAGCAAGGTGGTGCAAATTCCATCGAAAACTCAATTTCATCCTTGTTTTTCAGGCAAAACCTGGTGAGCTTGTTTAACAAGGATTATATCGCCCTAAAGCATAATATCAACCTGAATTCTGAATTATTTCTCTCGACAGCAGTAAACGCTACAGAGTCGCGGATGCTTGAAAATAAGAGCGATTTCTCATTTTTTTATCGTGATGAAAGGGAATATAAACTGAATGTGCCGGATAATTCCAATTTCGAAATGCAAAATCACCGCGATTTTCTTTTTGATATTTCGCTGACTTACAAGGCGATGCCTTATTATGTTGTTAAAGAGGGGATAAAAGTACCCAGATACGGAATGAATATGACCCCGGCCTTCACGCTGGGATACAAAAAAGCCATTCCACTGAATGGTTTTGATTCAGATTTCGATTTAATCTCCATCAGCGTAAAGCAGAAATTGAAGGTTGGGCATAAATCAAATATTTCCTACATGGTTGAAGGGGGATATTTTATGAATGATAAAACGGTTTTTTTTGATGATTTCAGGCATTTTTCAACTCAGCCTCTGGTGCTGGGTGTTAAAGAATTTTTCCCTGTAAAACAATTTGGCGATTATTACAGGTACAGCACCGATGCCGGTTTTGCTGAAGCTTATTTTGTTTATCAAACACCCTTTTTGTTACTAAAAAGGTTGCCTCTGATCCGTAACCGGATGTGNNGAATGTAAACCATGCCAATTACAGATTATTGATCTTATTTTTGACGAGAAGTGATTCAACAAACAACGGATAAATCTTTATGGAAGGACAGGTAAATAATCCCCTGCATGGAAAAACACTCGAATCAATTCTGAATGAATTGGTTAACTTTTATGGTTGGGAGCAACTGGGCTATAATATCAACATTCGTTGTTTTAATGAGAATCCAAGCGTTCAATCGAGTTTGAAATTCCTGCGAAAAACGCCATGGGCACGAAAGCAGGTTGAGGATTTATACATTAGGGTTTTAGCCCGGAAAAGTGAATAAGCAAAAGACAGTTATTGTTGTTGGAGGTGGTCCTGCCGGATTAATGGCAGCCTGGAAGTTGGCAACACATTTCGAGGTTCATCTTTTTGAAAAGGAAAAGATGCTTGGCCAGAAATTNNCAATTGCTCGGTATTCCAACATTTGAGGGTAGTAGTGGCAGAGTGTTCCCCGAAAAGGGTATAACACCGGCGCAAGTATTGAAAAAAATCACAGATTCACTCTTTTCACGAGGGGTTCACATCAATTTAAAGCACAAGCTGGTTTCTTTTAATCCCGGAATGGATTTCTGTTTCAGTTATACTGAAGGGGAAATGATTATAAAAGCTGATTATGCCCTGCTGGCTTTGGGCGGTGCTTCCTGGCCATCAACTGGTTCTGATGGGGAATGGGTGAGAATGTTCAGTGAAAACAATATACAAACCCTTGATTTTGAACCTTCCAATTGCGGATTAAATATTTCCTGGCCCGATTCAGTTAAATTGTTTCACACTGGTAAACCATTGAAAAACATCAGTATAAGCATAAATGACAAGGTGAGCAGGGGAGAGGCGCTGATAACAGAATATGGTCTGGAAGGTAATGCTGTTTATCCTGTGGTGCCGCAAATCCGTTACAGTCTAAAATCCGGAGACAATCCAATTATCTGTCTTGACTTTAAACCCACCTTAAGCTACGAGCAATTGATTTTGAGGATATTGGGCAAACCTGTGAAGCCGAACAATTATTCCAGGTTATTTGGTTTAAATCCACCAACATTGGCAATTATTAAAGCTTTTACCGATAAGGAAACTTTTCTGAACCCGGCAAGCTTTGCAGAATCAATTAAGCAGATTTCAATTCCTGTAACCTCTCTCAGGCCTGTTGAAGAAGCCATTTCAAGTGTTGGCGGATTGGATTTAGCTGAAGTCAACCCCGATTTCTCGTTGAAGAAATTTCCAGAATTATTTGCAATTGGAGAAATGCTAGACTGGGATGCACCTACCGGAGGTTTCCTTCTGCAGGGATGCTTCTCAATGGGAAATTATGCTGCCCAACAGATTTTGAATAGAGAAAATTTGTAATCAGCAATTAATGTGGTCCGGTTAACGGAAGAATATTAGGTTTTAACCGCGGAGAACCGCAAAGATAATTTTTACTCTGCGGCACTTATCGCTTTCTCAGCGTACTTTGCGTTTATCCTTTCAGCATTCAAAACTAAAAGACATTGAATTAGTATTATGCATAAATAAAAACAGAGGCCTTGAAAATCAGGCCTCTGTCAGTATAATTCAGTTCAATTTCTAATGTGTTTGTCTTTGCAAAGAAATTACATCGAAGTATCGTCTTCCATTTTTACTTCGGTTGCTTTAGCATCTTCCATAATCACATCGTAGGCATAACCGGCACCAAAATCTTTATTCAGCCTGATTGTACCTTCAAAAGTTACAATATTGCCTTCAGAAACTTCATCCATGGTAGTTATGGTAAGGTCAAAATTATCATCTGCAGAAGTGCCATCCTGAATATGAACCCAGTTTTTGCCCATGATATTTTTATTGAATTTTACAACAATACCACGGATCTTGGCAGGTTTTTCATCGTAGTTATCCTTGTTTTTGTATAAGTCAGCAATAGAAATTCCTCCAGTAGCCGGTTCGACCGAAATATCGTTGAATTTCTTCATCTGAACCTTGCCCGATGATTTCATACTTTTATCTGATCTATCAAGGGTTTCACTGGGATCCTGAACAAAATAGATAGAAGGGAAAGTTCTGTCGAGCTCTTTGCTGTGGAAGTTTTTCATTTCCATGCCATCGGTAAAATAAAGAACATCGCCAGCTTTTGCTTCGCGCGAAGCAACTGCTATCCAATATTTCACATTGTTTTCAAACACCTGAAGGTAGGTGTAGTTTGAAGTCTGAATAACTTCTATAATGCTTACTGCATGGGTTCCGGGAGGCAAATCCTCCGCTATTGCTGCATTTTTACCGCGGTTACACGAACTAAGGCTGAAAATAAGCAGGGCTAACAATGAAAGGAAGCCGATGTTTGTTGAAAGTTTCTTCATGAAAGGAATTATTGTAGTTTCTAATTTGATTGACAGGGCAAAGATATTTAATTATCCTGATACTTAGATATTGCATTCTCAGGATAAAACTAAACATCAAATTGCCAGCAGTTTTGAAGCGATGGATCTATTTTATTAGGATAAATCTTGCCTGCGATTTAATTTGCTGACTTTCAAGTTTGACGATATAAACGCCCGGAGAAAGCTGCAGATTGCCGGTGAGCAGACTGATTGGCCATTCATGTTTGCCTTCTTTGAGGAATCCGGCTGAATACCCTGATAATACACTTCCGTGGCTGTCAATCAGGCTCAGGTTGAAAGTTCCAGGTTTGTTGCACGTAAACACAATCCGGCTTTCAGTTGAAGCCGGGTTTGGCTGAACGGTAAGTGAATGGTCATTAGCCTGATTCTGTGTATTGTCGAGGAAGAATTCGAAAATAAGATGGTGGTTGTCGCCATTAATCAGGGTGTCAGAATAAACTGGCACAGACCCAAATATCGTTCCGGTTCCTTCATACAATCCATAAAGCACATTTGAAAATACGAGGGAATCGTCATCAATGGTTCCCGTGTATGTCTCTTCGGGGCCCATAACGCTGATTTCCGCTCCATATAAGGCAAACCCGTATTGGTCAACTGCCTTACAAATCAGATCAGTTCTGTTCACAGTCAGGGTAAAATTCACATCGCTGGTAGCCAAACCTGCATTTACGACTACGCCATTGAGCACCTGTATATCCGTCATTGGGTGTGAGGCAGTTACGGTATAAGTTCCGGCATCTACTTCAATAAAATAAAACCCGTTTGCTCCCGGATGCGCTGAGGCTGAACCTGCATAAACAGTCGCTTGGGTAACATCGGCAGTTCCGCCCGTAAGGCTGACAGTTCCCTGTATATAGCCTGTTGTTGGAAGCGGCGAAAGCGAAAAATTGATATTCGGGGTAGTGCCACCCGGAGTAACATTAACGCCCGATCGTATCTGTGGTGTATATCCGGTAAGATTAGCCTCAACATCCCATAAGCCGACTTCTGTTTCGAGCGTGTAAAATCCGGTTGCATTGGGACTGGTTGTATGAGATCCTGCTGTAATTAAAGTTTGGGTTACATCGCCGCTTCCGCTGGTAAGCGTAACCTGTCCGGTAATATAGCCAGTTGTAGGGATTGGCTCAAGAGTAATGTCAACGCCGGTAGTAGCCTGATTTTCAAGAACAACAACATTATTAACTGTGCCAGTAGAATATCCGTTTAACGAAGCAGTTACTGTATAACTACCTACTAAAACATTAAGTATGTAATATCCTGTCGGGTCCGGAAAAGTAGATTCGCCACCAGCACTAACAACTACCTGAGTAATGTTGCCTGTTCCCCCGTTCAGGGTAATCTGCCCCTGGATGCTGCCATATTGTGGGTCCCATACACCTATTGTGCCGTCGGCTATCAGGTTTTGAGCGTAAATATCCGCTGTGCCCGATCGGTTGTCTTCCCAGCTTATTATCCACTGGTTATTTTGAAATTCATTTATAACGGTATGAACTTTGGAGGAAGAAACGGTACTTATATCCGAGTAATTACCTGGCCACACAAAGCTGCCATCGGTTCCGATACACATAGCTTTCANNCCTCCGTTGCCCCACATCCGGGTGCCGGTGGCCGAAACTTTTTGACCGAAAATGCCTTTCTGACTCTGCAGACTGTTCATTTCATTCCAGTAAACATAAACTTCCGATGATCCCGGAGGGCTGGCCAGATACGGATAATAATGATTAAATCCGGCGGTTGTTGAAACCTCAACACCATTTGCAGCATATTGAACCACGCCTGCTGAATTTACATGTTGTACCCATGATGAAGACAGCATATTGTTATCGCGGTCATCGTGCCAGGCAATATAAAAACCATCACTGCCATCATTGATAAATGGGAAAATCTGAGTCCATGCAGAAATCCCACCGGCATTTGAAACCACGGTTGGGTTTGTCCATACAGGACTCCCGGTTGAGCCATAGCGTTGCGCATACACGTGTCTGGTAGGAGCATTAGGTAGGCCGCTGTCGTCAAAATATTTCAGGATAACATCATCGGTTCCGACAGGCATAAGTTGGGGCCAGGTAAGCCGGTTGGCTGAACTGAGAGTAATACCATTATCACCCCATTGTTTTACTCCGGCCGGGTTTATTTTCTGCATAATAATCACATCATCAGACGACCAGGCAAAAACCGCATTTCCTGCCTGTGTGCATACAACTTTTGGAGATGCGTTAAAAGCTGAATTGTTCGAAAGGGCTATCCCGTTAGCGCCCCATATAAAAGAACCAGCCGGCGAAATCCTGTAAGCATAGGTGTTGTTGTTACCATTCCTTACATCCTGCCAGGTAAGAATGCAATGATTGTTGATATCTGCAGCCATGTCCCAGTCGGTAAGCCAGGTCATTGAGGGATTATTACTGATAAGAATTCCACCGCTGGCCCACAGTTCATTGCCCTGACTATCAAGCCGCTGAAGCCTGATGTCGTAATTGCCCGATTCATTTGAGAAGTAACCGATATAAGTGTCTCCATTCGGACAGGTGGCAATTTTTGGAATCGCCTGCTCTCCTGCTAATGTACAGATCGCGTTGTTAACTGAGGCATCGCTGCTCCATTGAGCGTTTGAAATGCCTGATATTAGGTTGAACAGCAAAATGAGAATGGTAATTTTTTTCATTTCTGATAGTTTGAGGATGGTGAAAAAAAACGGATTTGTATATTAAGATTGGTATTGCCGTTTAATCCGGAAAACAGATACCGAACGTTAATATCTCTTTTCAGTTATACTCCGCTTGAATTCTTAGAAAGGTGCAATTTACGAAAAATGAAAATACCATCTATTTTTCATGCTATATTCCTGCAGAATATCAAGAAGATTTATGCGGTAATTTTTGATCCGATTCTGGTTAATAAGTTATACTTATCTACAGTTTTATTGTTACTTACTTTTTTTCCTATATTCGCAACCTATTGTTAGATTAGATGGATTTTTCGGGAAAGACTTTTTGGATTACCGGGGCTGCTTCGGGTATGGGTAAGGCAGTTTCAATGGAACTGGCGAAATATGCCCGGCGACTTATTATCACTGACCGTGACAAAGAAGGCTTGGGTGAAACTGCAGCAAGTATTTCTGAAATGGGTGTAACAGTGCATTCATATATGCTTGATATGGCAGAAACGGAATCCATTAATGATCTGGCCACAAAGGTTCTTGCTGAAGGGATTTCTATTGATGGCCTGTATCAGTTTGCCGGAATAAGTCAGCGGTCGTTGGTAGCTGAAACCCCGCTCAAAAATGACCGCAGGATAATGGAGATTAACTTTTTTGGGGTGGTCGCATTAGCCAAGGCCATTCTTCCTTCAATGATCGCAAATGGTGGCGGACAAATGGCGGTAACATCAAGCCTGGTTGGTAAATTCGGATTTCCTTACCGTTCAGCTTATTCGGCCTCTAAACATGCACTGCATGGGTTTTTTGAGAGTCTTCTGGCTGAGAACAGCAAAAATAATATTAAGGTCAGTATCCTGATTCCCGGCAGGGTGCAAACCAATATTTCAAGGTTTGCCATTGATAAGGATGGCAGGGAATATGGAAAGATGGATCCCGGTCAGGCCGATGGAATTACTGTTGAGAAAGCCGCAATTCAGATAGTCAATGGATTACGAAAAGAGAAAAAAGAAATAAAGGTAGGCGGGCGCGAATTGCTTATGCTTCAAATCCGTCGTTTCTTTCCGGCTTTATATTACAGGCTGGCAACAAAAATAAAACCGGTTTAACTGCTAATATGCATTTACCGGCAAGTCAAAATCTAAATATCAGGCAGCGTAGAATGGCAAAACAGATCAACGGAATACAACAGTTAGGTGTTGGTGTAACCAATATACAGGAAGCATTTGCCTGGTATCGCCGGCATTTCGGCATGGATATTAAAATGTTTGAAGAAGCCGCTATGGCTGAATTAATGCTTCCGCATACCGAAGGGGAGCCGCGTGAACGACATGCAATTCTCGCGCTAAACCTTCAGGGCGGGGGAGGATTTGAAATATGGCAACATACAGGTAAAAAGCCGGAAAATCCAAGATTTAAACTACAACTCGGTGATCTGGGTATTTTTATCGGAAAGCTCAAATCGCCTGACATCAAAAAGACCTATGAGCAATTCAAGGCATGGAATCTTGAATTGTTGACCGGAATAGTTGACGATCCTGTCGGAAACAAGCATTTCTACCTGAAAGACCTTTACGGAAATATCTGGGAAGTCGTTTACGATTCATTTGTTTTCAAAAAACAGAAATCAATAAATGGAGGCGTTTTTGGTGTCGTTATCGGAGTGCGTGATATCGAAGAGAGTATTCATATTTATCAGCAGGTGCTTGGCTACGATGTGATTGTTTTTGACAAGACCGCAGTTTTTGATGATTTGAAAGGGATTCCAGGAGGCGAAAGTCGGGTAAGACGTGTTTTGCTGAAGCACTCGGCTGTCAGAAATGGGGCTTTCAGTCCTATGTTTGGACCCACCCGTATAGAGTTGGTGCAAGTGCTTGACAGGACTCCGCATGATATTTTTGAGGGTCGTTTGTGGGGCGATCCTGGTTTTATTCATCTCTGTTTTGATATTGACGGCATAGATGATCTTCGTGAGGAAGTGAAAGAAATGGGGTTCCCGTTTACCGTTGACAGCGCCATGGAGATGGATACTTTCGATATGGGTGAAGCCGCAGGAAGTTTCTCTTATATCCAGGCTCCTGAAGGTACCTTGATAGAATTTGTCGAAACCCATAAAATTCCACTTGTCAAAAAACTCGGCTGGTTTCTCGACCTAACCAAACGCAAAGCAGGTCCGCTTCCAAGGTGGATGTTCAGCTTGTTTAGTATTATGCGGGTTAAATAGGAGCTATATCATCTTTTTAATGAAATTCATACAAGCCGGTAATATCTGCCGGTTTTTTTTTATAAAGAAGGTTAATACTTTAAGGTATCATCCTCTGAATCATTAACATATTTATTGTTTGGGTTATAAACCTATTGCATTTCCTCGAATTCTTTCGTATATTTCAGCATTGTTAACTAAACCATCGTAGCCATGAAAAAGAAATTTTTGCAACTGCAATGTTATTTCTGTGCATTAGTGCGTTCGCGTTTGCACAGGTTGAAAAAGGAAACTGGATTTTTGGCGGTTCGAGCAATCTTGAGTTTGATGCAACCAAAGAAAAGGTGAAATCAGGCAGCACAACATCGGATGGCAGCAAGTACAGCGACTTTGATTTCAGACCACAGGTTGGGTATTTTGTAATAGATAAGCTCCCTGTTGGGCTGTTTATGGATTTGAGCCTCGATAAAATGAAAGATGAGAATTATGATTCAGAATACAAATGGACCAGCTTTCTTATAGGCCCATTTGTACGCTATTATATTACTGATCTTGATGGTTTTATGCCTTATGCCGAGGCCGGACTTGGAATTGGGTCAGGTAATAATAAAACAACCTATAGTGGGAACGAATCGGACGAAAAGTATAACATGTTTGGTTATAAGTTTGGGGCAGGTGGCACCTATTTTGTAACTAAAAATGTTGGTGTTGACCTCTTTATCGGTTATAAACTTGAGCAGGAAACCTATAAAAACGAGGATACCGGAGAGCGCTCCGATGAGGTTACCTATAAATGTGGAGGTCTCAGCTTAAATATCGGCTTCATTATCTCTTTAGGTAAATAGTTTAGCTGAAGATTGCTGGTAATTAGTCTGTTATTACCGCTTGTTTTCTTTACAGACACTTGTCCCGTCTAGGCAAAGAATACTTATTGCTGCTTTTTTTTACTCGTTCACATATTCTCAAACGTTACAAGTTTCATTTATTAGATGGAACATCTTTTTATTTTTGCATCTGAAGACGCTGATATTTTTATTCTTAAGAAGAGATCCTGATGCCACAAAAACTAACAAAACCTGAACGATTTAAAGCAGTTATAGCCTGGTTTGAGAAAAATATGCCGGTTGCTGAAACAGAACTGAAATACAAATCACCATACGAACTTATTGTTGCTGTAATTTTGTCGGCACAATGCACCGATAAAAGGGTAAATATGATTACCCCACCGTTTTTTAAACATTTTCCATCAGTTGAAATTCTTGCGAAATCAAATGAGGAAGAAGTATTTGAACTGATACGTTCCTGTTCTTACCCCAACAATAAAACCAAGCACTTGCTGGGAATGGCCAGAATGCTGACGGATAAATTTTCGGGTCAAGTGCCTTCAGAAATTGAAACATTACAGCAGTTGCCTGGTGTTGGACGTAAAACGGCCAACGTAATTGCATCAGTAGCTTTCGATTTGCCAGCAATGGCAGTTGATACACATGTCCACAGGGTCTCAGCCCGGATAGGTCTGACCTATCGGGCGAAGAATCCCCTTGAAACGGAAAGACAACTTGTAAAATACATTCCCGAAAGTAAGCTTTCAATTGCCCACCACTGGCTCATTTTGCATGGGAGATACGTTTGCATAGCCCGAAAACCAAAATGCACCGAATGTGGATTAAAGGATTGGTGCAGGTATTTTACTTCAGAGAAGCAGGGGAAAGATTAACCCGATCCTTAAGCAAAAAAGAATTTCTGTAATCTTAGAGATTATTGATGCAGGAGCCGGCATATCTACAAATGTCATTAGTTCTCTGTTTGCATTGGTGTTGTTTATGCTAATATTTATCTATTGAGAAAAATGAATAGTTCAGTTAGGAAACAGTTGAATTTCACCAGGAGTGAAAACCATTTTGCCTGAATCTTGTTAAAAGTTCAGTTCATATTGTTAAAATAAAAGATAAAATAGAATGAGTATTTTGAAAATTGGCGATCAAGCGCCGGCATTTAATGCCATTGATCAGGAAGGCAATAAAATTTCGCTCGATTTATATAAAGGTCGGAAAGTTGTTCTGTACTTTTATCCTAAAGATGATACACCGGGTTGTACTGCCGAAGCCTGTAGTTTACGTGATAATTACAAAACACTTCAGGATCAGGGTTATGCAGTAATTGGGGTTAGCCCCGATAGTCAGAAATCGCACATGAAATTTGCCGACAAGCATGAATTACCCTTTCCTCTCATTGCTGATACAGATAAGGTTGTAAGTAAGGCTTATGGCGCATGGGGGTTAAAGAAATTCATGGGCAGGGAGTATGAAGGTGTTATCCGGACTACTTTTATCATCAATGAAAAAGGTTTAATTGATGAAATATTTACGAAGGTAGATACAAAAAATCATGCTTTTCAGGTGCTTAACCGCTGATAAAATTTTCTGAATAAAGCTTTTACAGGACTATTGATCTCAATTGATTATATTTTCTCGTTGTTATTTACTTTGTTAAAAAGTTAGGCCTGAAATGAATTCAAAATTTAACAGGTTTCGTTATCTTTGAAAAACTGAATAATCATAACTCCGGATAAACAACTATAAAGTATTGCCGCTTTAATACATTGATATTCAGTTGATGTCAGCGGTGAAAAGTGTTAATCGCAAGATGTTTGTTATTTAAATTCAGATTGAAGCAGCAAAGAAAACCTGTTCAGTACAAATTCTTTATTTTGAAAATTTACCTATAACCCATTCATTGTATGAATAAAGATCAGAAAGAGAACAACCTTGAAAAGTTGAAAGCACTTCAACTGACCCTCGACAAAATTGAGAAATCCTATGGCAAGGGTACCATCATGAAACTTGGTGATTTACCCATCGAGGATATGCCATCTATTTCTACCGGATCCATTTCGCTCGATACAGCACTTGGTGTAAACGGACTTCCAAAAGGCCGCGTGATAGAAATTTACGGACCGGAATCAAGCGGTAAGACAACGCTGGCTTTGCACGCAATTGCCGAATCGCAGAAGCAGGGAGGCATTGCAGCATTTATTGATGCTGAACATGCATTTGATCGTTATTATGCTCAAAAACTGGGTGTTAATATTGACGATCTGCTTGTTTCACAACCCGATAACGGTGAACAGGCGCTCGAAATTACCGAGAATCTTATCCGTTCAGGCGCGATTGATATAATCGTTATTGACTCTGTGGCCGCACTTACACCCCGCAGCGAAATAGAAGGGGAGATGGGTGACTCTAAAGTTGGTCTTCAGGCCCGGCTCATGTCTCAGGCTTTGCGTAAACTTACTTCAACCATCAGTAAAACCGGAGCCTGTTGTGTGTTTATCAATCAGTTGCGCGAAAAAATAGGTGTAATGTTTGGTAACCCCGAAACAACGACCGGAGGGAATGCACTTAAGTTCTATTCATCGGTAAGGCTTGATATACGCAGGATAAGCCAGATAAAGGACAGTGAAACAGTTGTGGGTATCCGCGTCAAAGTTAAAGTTGTAAAAAATAAAGTTGCGCCCCCTTTCCGCCAGGGCGAGTTTGACATTATTTATGGAGAAGGAATCTCAAAACTTGGCGAAATTATTGACCTTGGCGTTGACCGCAATATCATTAAGAAGAGCGGTTCCTGGTTCAGCTACGGCGATACCAAATTGGGTCAGGGCCGCGATGCTGTTAAAAAATTGCTTATGGACAATCCCGAATTGGCCGAGGAGCTCGAAGGCCTTGTCCGTGCTGCGCTCAGGCAGGAAGCCACCGGAAGCTAATCCGGCCTGATTGTTATTTTCTGCAAAACAGCCCTTTTTGTTAAAATATAGGGCTGTTTTGCTTTTACATATATTCAAATGCAAGCTCCATCCTTAAAATAAATTACCATTTATGCTGGCATAGTTCTCAACCACTGTAGCCTGTTTAGCTTTATTCTGTTAACTTTGCACCATTCATTTAACGATTTCAATCCAATGTCCAAGTTCAGACAAACTAAATTCAACTTACTGATTATTCTTGTTTTCATGGCCGGAATACTTTTTTCCTGCGGAAGACAACCGGAGGCTAATAGTGAGCAGAAATCAGTAAATCCCGATAGCCTGAATCAGGATGTGAATCTGCTGACTAATGCCATCATTAAAAATCCTGACAAAACCGCGCCATATCTTGAAAGGGCACAGTATTACATTAAAAAAGAGATGTTTAATGAAGCCCTTCAGGATGTAAATAAAGCCTTAAGTCTCGACGAGAAGGATGCCAGGGTTTATACCACGCTTTC